>DASVZK010000049.1:0-85149 GCA_036391685.1 Ktedonobacterales bacterium | reverse complement strand
CCGCCCGCCTTGAGCGTGATCGCCAGGTTGGCGGTCTCGGTCGTGACATGCAGACAGGCCGAGATGCGCAGGCCCTTTAAGGGCTTGTCCTGCTCGAACCGCGCGCGGATCTGGCGCAGCACGGGCATGTCTTTCTCGGCCCAGGCGATGCGCGCCTTGCCGCGCGGGGCCAGCGCGAGGTCCTTGACGTCCCCCGCGACGCCCGAAGTTGGGCTCGTCATCAGTATTGCTCGTTTCTCTAACACTATTGATTGGATCGCGCCGCGCGCGCCTGGCATGGGTGGCCGCCGCCGGTTGGCTGGGCCGCCAGCGCGGGGCGTGACGCGGTTCATCGCTGGTATGGAAATGCTGTTCGCGCGTCCAGACATCGCCCGCTGTCCCGCGAACGGGACGTCAGGAGATCGCCGGGTGCTCCACAATGCGCTCCTCCAGGCGCGACAACACAGCGGAGGTCACGGCGTTAGCCCGCGAGCGGCGGGCGCGCGTCCGGCCAGAAATGGTACCGTCTGATCGCTATTTGGTTGGCAATTCGGTTTGTGTCCGCCCCTTCAGAGCAGGATCAGGGCGCTCGTGTTTCATCCCCTCTGTGGGCTCACCCCACCGTGCCAATGGCTTCGTTCTCACGCCAGTCACCATCGAAATGCGTAAAGGACACGAACTCGTCGTAGCGGCGGTCCACAGCGGCAGCGTCGAGCGTCAGCAGGCGGCGCACGCTGAAATCCTCACAGGCGTAGGAGCCCATGATGTTGCCGTGCGCCAGCGCCCGCCGGTAATCGCTCGGCCGCAGCGTCGCGCCCGCGGCCAGCCGCGCCGCGAGATAGCCCAGGAAACCGCCCGCGAAGGAGTCGCCTGCTCCAGTTGGGTCACGCACTTCTTCCAGCGGATAGGCGGGCATGGCGAAGAAGCCGCCGTCGCGGTCGAAGAGCAGCGCGCCATAGGAGCCCTGCTTGACCACCAGCCGCTCGGGCCCCAGCGCCAAAATCTTGCGCACGCCCTCACGCAGACCCGGGACCTCGGCGTACTGCCGGACTTCTTCTTCAGCGATGATGACCACATCCACCTGGCGCATGACCTCCGTCAGCGCGTCTTTGGCGATCGAGATCCAGAGGTTCATGGTGTCCAGCGCGCGCAGCCTCGCGCCCGGGCCCGCCTGGCGCAGCACGCCGAGCTGGAGCTCAGGCTGAATGTTCGCGAGGAAGACGACGTCGGCCCCAGCGTAGCTGGCGGGAACGCTGGGCTTGAAGTCGGCGAAGACGCCCAGGTCAGTGAAGAGCGTGTCGCGACTATTCATGTCGAGGCCGTAGCGCCCGCCCCAGCGGAAGGTCTTGCCCGGTTCGACCTGCAAGCCGTCCAGGCTGATGCGCCGCGCGCTCAGTTGCTGACGGTATTCCTCCGGGAAGTCATCGCCGACGACGGCGACGATGTTCACCGGCGCATAGCGCGAGGCCGCCAGCGCGAAGTAGGAGGTCGCGCCGCCCAGCGCGTCCGTCACCGCGCCAAACGGTGTCTCAACGGTATCGAGCCCCACCGAGCCCACGACGGTTATCGCCACAATCGCTCCTTTAATGACACTCAGACTTTACTGGACTGTTCAGCGCGCACGCGCTTGAGAAGCGCAGGCAGGGTATGCCGGTAGGGAGGATACACAGCGCCCGCCTCGGTGATGATCGCCGTAATCAGATGACTTGGTGTCACATCGAAAGCAGGGTTGAGCACGCGCACGCCCTCCGGCGCGATGCGGATGCCGCTAATTTCCGTGATCTCGCGCTCGTCGCGCTGCTCTATCGGGATATCGCCCCCAGAAGCGGCGCTCATATCAATCGTGGAGAGCGGCGCGACGACATAGAATTGCGTGTCGAGCCCGTGGGCGATCAGCGCCAGCCCATGCGTGCCAACCTTGTTTGCGACATCGCCGTTGGCTGCGATTCGGTCCGCGCCGACAAAAACCTTGGTCCGGTTCCATGCCGCCCGCTCGTGAGCCAGTACGGTGGCCGCCATACCATCCGCGATCAGCGTCGCTGCTATCCCGGCGCGGGCGAGCTCCCACGCTGTCAGCCGCGCGCCCTGTAACCGTGGTCGGGTCTCATCCACATAGACCACGAAGTGTTTGCCGGCGGCGTGGGCGACGTAGAGCGGCGCCAGCGCGGTCCCTATGCCGGCTGTCGCCAGTGCGCCGGCATTGCAGTGTGTTAGGATGACGTCATCATCCTCGATGAGCCGCGCGCCCAACTGGCCCATCGCGGCGCAGGAGGCTGCGTCCTCTGCCTCCACCGCGCGGGCTACGGCCAGCAGCCGCGCGGGCAGCGTCGTAGCGGACTCACCCGCCGCCTGCGCGCGCCCCGCTGCCGCCAGCCCACGGTCGATCGCCCAGCCCAGGTTGACCGCTGTGGGCCGCGTGGCGCGCAGTTCATCCGCCACCGCGCGCAGCCGCGCCATCGCTTCAGCGGGATCCGTGACGCCTGCCAGCGCCTCGCGGGCGCCGAAGGCCAGTCCATACGCGGCGGCGACACCAATCGCCGGCGCGCCGCGCACGCGCATCGTCTGGATGGCCTCGGCGATCTCGCCCGAGGTGGTGGGATAGAGGATGACCAATTCGCCGGGCAGTCGCGTCTGGTCCACCAGCGCCAGAAAGTTCGCAGCCTCATCCCACCAGAGGGCGGGCATGGGCGCATGGCTGGCGGCGGCTCCAGCATCGCGCGGCGTTATCTTGGTCACAGTTTGGTGTCTCTCGCAGGTAAAGCGCGGCCATGAAAAAGGCTCCTCGACCCGGTTCATCCATTTCCGGTTCGAGAAGCCACATCAGCCATGGCGGCGGCGTGCGCTCGTGCTGGCGCGCCTGCCCGCCCTATGATGCGCTCATCTCTCAGCGCGGGTACTTCGCAGAGTCCGCGAACTACCGCACTGCCGGAGTTAGCACCTGCTACGCTGGTGTCCCGCGATGTCGCATTGGGGCGCGGCGCGCTGGTTGCTGGGTGTCGTAGGGCCGTTCCCTCCACCCGTCTGGATGAGCCGGATGATTGAGCGCCATCCGTCGCGCTATGCAGATGTCGCGCAAATCATAGCACATCCGCCACTCCAGCCGCCAGCGCCATCCACGTACGCCCGTTTGCTTCTCCTTCTCGACGGCGCCCGCCGGTGGTGGTAGAATGGGCGCGCGGCTTGGAGACTGACAAACTGGGCCGGGAGCGCGTGTGGGATAGCGCGCTGGGGCGATGTGAGGCGCTATGGCGCGGCGGCTGTTGATCGCAACGACGAATCCGCATAAGGTCGAAGAATTCCGGGGACTTCTGGCTGGCCTGCCCTATGAGCTGGTCAGTCTGACTGATCTGGGCATCGCGGCGGATGTGGAAGAAACAGGGACGACCTTCGCGGAGAATGCGGTTATCAAGGCCGTCGCCTACGCTGAGATGAGCGGCCTGCCTGCACTGGCCGATGATTCCGGCCTGGAAGTTGACGCGCTGGACGGCGCGCCCGGCCTCTATTCGGCGCGCTGGGCCGGGCCAGAGGTCACCTATGCCGTCCGTAACCGCCTGATTGTGGAGCGGCTGGCGGGGCTGCCCGATGAGCGGCGGGGCGCGCGCTATCTCTGCGCCATCGCCATCGCTGAGCCGCCGCCACGCGGACTTTTCGGCGTGGTTGAGGGAAGGCTCGAGGGGCGCATCGCGGACGCGCCCGCAGGCGAGGGCGGCTTTGGATATGACCCCATCTTCCTTGTCCCGGAAGATGGACGAACGGTTGGACAGATGAGCGCGGATGAAAAGAGCCGCATCAGCCACCGTGCGCGGGCCGCGTGGGCCGCGCGCCCGCTGCTGGAACGTTTGGCGCACGCAGGGGACGGCGAATAGCGGCCCGCGTGTGTCCTGGTTGAGCCACATCTGGAACGGAGCATCCTGTGCGCTCGGACCCTGTCCGCGTCGCGGTTGACCTGGAGACGACAGGCCTGCGTCCCGACCAGGACGCCATCATCGAGATCGGCGCCGTCAAGTTCGCTGGGATGCGTGTCCTCGACATCTACCAAAGTTTCGTCAGCCTCAGCGGCCCGCTCCCGTATCGCATCCAGCGGCTCACCGGCATTGTTCCCGCTGACCTGCGCCGCGCGCCCCAGCTGGCCTCGATGCTGCCGGGGCTGCGCGTGTTTCTTGGCGATGCGCCGCTCGTCGGCCATAGCGTCGCCTTCGACGCCGCGTTCCTGCGGCGCGCGGGCGTCGCCCAGCGCAACCCATTGATCGACACCTACGAGCTGGCCTCGATGCTCCTGCCCGCTCTGCCCAGTTATACGCTCGGCGCGGTGGCCCTCGCGCTCGGAGTGCCCACCTCGATCCATCACCGCGCGCTGGCTGACGCCGACCTGGCGCGAGCGGTCTTCATCGCTCTGCTCGACCGCCTGGATGGCCTTGACACGCGCGCGCTGGATGACCTGGCCGCGCTGCCCGCGCCCGTGGGCTGGACGCCAGGCCCCCTTATTCGCGCGCAAGCCAGCGAGCGCAAAGAGCGGGTCAGCGCCAGTCCATTCGCTGCGCTGATCGACGCCACCACCGGCGGGGATACGCTCGCCGCCCGCGGCCTTCACCCTGCGCTGGCTCATATGGCGATCTATCAGGAGGAGCCACAGTCCGCGGTCAAGCCCGCGCCCACGTCCCCTGTCCCATCGGTAGCCGCGCCTCCGCCATCGCGCCAGATCACCGCGCTGCGCGAGGGGCTCGCCGAAGGCGGCGTTGTCCTCTATGAACTGGAGCGCAAAGACGGCGCGCAGATCGCGACACTGGCTGAGGTCGTGCGGTGGGTCGCGAGCGGCGGCCAGCGCGCGATCATCGCAACCCTCCATAGCGACGACATGATACGTGTGGCCCGCGAGATGCTGCCGCGCGCCGCTACCGCCGCCGGGCTGCCCACGCCGACCATAGCCGAACTCGACCTGCCCTCGGCCTATCTCTCGCTGCGTCGCTGGTTCGGAGCCGGCCGTGATCCGCGCGCTGGCGCCTTCCCGCTGGATGTCACCCGTGGGCTCTCGCGGCTGACTGTCTGGGCGCGCGAGACAACCACAGGCCTTCGCGCGGATGTCGCGCTGCATGGCGGCGAGGAGGCGGCGTGGGAGCGCGTACGGGCTGGCGCGGAATTCGACGATACCGTCGACGAATGCCCGTACAACCAGGCGAGGCTTTGCTTCGCCGCGCGCGCCTGGGCCCGCGCGGCGCGCGCCGCGATCACCGTCACCACGCACGCCACGCTGGCCGCCAGCCTCTCAGGCGCCCAGACTGGCCTCCCCGACGCCGAGCGCACGCTTGTGATCGCTGGGCGCCTCATGGATGATGCGCTACGCCAGGCGCAGACAATCACGCTCGACCCGCAGTCGCTGCTGGCGGTCCTCAATGCGCTGGCCGCCGAGCCCGAGCGCGATGGCCAGCAGCATGACCTGCTGCGCATGGCCGGGGCGCTGCTCTGGCCGGAGAAGCCTGGACGCAAGGCCAGCGCGCCACCCGCGATCCCCGTGGATGAGCGCGCCTGGCGGGCAGCCATCGAGGCGGCGCGGAGCGAGGAGCGGGCCTTCTTCGCCACGTTGCGCGCCGCCCTGCGCGAACGGCAGGAGAGCTCTGGTCGCGGCGGACGGGATGGGCGCGGAGAGCCGCGCGACAACGCCGCCCTGCGCGTGGATGCCGATCTGCGCGGGTCAGACGCCTGGGCGCGTGTGGAGCGCGCCTGGACGCGATTCGCACAGGCGCTGGCAGAGGCGGCGGCGACCGCGCGCGCCGCGGCCGATGCGCTGGCGGCGGCGACAGACCAGCCCGCATACGCCGTCCTGGGGGCGCGCACCGATCTGCTTGGCGCGGCGCGGCGGCTGGAAGGGGCGCGCGCGCAGGGCGCGTGTCTCATTACCCGTAACGATGACGCCGCGGTGACCTGGATCCGCACGCCGTACGTGCCATTCATCGAGCAACGTCCCGGGCGCCCGGACGAGAGCGGCGACGATGAGGTGGAGGATGAAGCGCAGCGTATTGAGGAGCTAGCTGACGCGCCCTCGCTTAGTCGCATTCCCATCCATGTCGGCAAATCGCTGCAATCACTCTGGCGTCCGGGGCGCGGACTGATCCTGGCCGGCTGGGCGCTCTCGGTCGGCGGCGATTTCGAGATGACGCGCAGCGCGCTGTCGCTGCCTGAGTCCGCGCGCCTGGCGCCTGTGACGCCCGACTATTCTGGCCAGACGCTGCTCTGCCTTCCCGATGACGTCGCGGAGCCCAACGCGCCGGGAGCGCAGAGCCAGCTGGACAGCCTGATCGTGGAGCTAGCGCTGGCGCTGGAGGGCGATGTGGTCGCCATCTTCCCGTCGCATGCGATGCTCCGATCGTCCGCGCATGGCGTGCGCCGCGCGCTGGAACGGCACAACATCCTGGCGCTTGCGCAGGGTGTGGACGGCTCCGCGCGCCAGCTCTGGCAGAACTTTGACAGCCAGGAGCGCGTCGTTCTCCTGGCGGCGGGCTCGTTCTGGGATGGTGGCGAGCGGAACGGGCGCGCGCCCGCCTGCGTCGTCGTCGCTCGCACGCCGTTCCCCGCTCCCAGCGACCCCTTGATCGCCACCCGCGCCGAAGCGTGGCCGGACCCACAAAACCAGTTCATGACGCCCCAGGCGGCGCTCAAGCTGCGGCAAGCGCTCGGCGGGCTAGCCTGGAGCCATGAGCGGCGTAACGCCATCGTCCTCTTCGACCGCCGCCTGCAGACACGCGGCTACGGCCCTACCATCCTGGGCGCTTTGCCCGACTGCGCCCCCTATCAGGGCTCGCTCAGCGCCCTCCCCGACCGCGTCGCGCGCTGGACGCGCGGCGAGAAGTAAGCCGCTCTGCCTGGTCATCCCGGCCGGAGAACAGGATACCCACAACGCCAATGACGTGAACCCACGCGACACGAGGCATGCGTCTTCTCGCGCCCAAGCCAGTAAGCCAGAAACGAGATGAGGAAAACGACGCCGATGAAGATGTCTCAAGTGGCTCCGCAACTCCGCCCACATATACGCATGACGCCACCGTTGCCAATCGGCTCCGCGTTCGGTCGGTGGCTCGTCCGGCGATCAATTGCCGCGCTGGATCGGGATCGGCGCTATGAGGCGATACTCCTGGAAAAGCGAAGGACTACTGAAGGGGTCGCCCTCCGCGTCTACACACCAACTGGCGCGCGGACAGGCGCAGCCTTGCTTTGGATTCATGGCGGCGGACTGGTGATCGGAAGCGCGGCGCAGGATGATCCCTTCTGCGCGGAGACGGCCCGCGCATTGGGAATTGTCGTGGTTTCCCTGGACTACCGCCTCGCGTCCGAGCATCCGTTTCCCGCGCCCGTCGATGATTGCCACGCGGCCTGGACCTGGCTACAAGGGTCAGCGGCGCAACTCCAGATAGACCCGTTGCGGGTCGCAGTAGGCGGACAAAGCGCTGGAGGTGGCCTTGCCGCAGGCCTGGTCCAGCGCATCCATGACGCCGGAGGCGCACAGCCTGCCGCGCAGTGGCTCTTCTGCCCCATGCTCGACGACCGCACGGCCGCCCGTACCCATCTCGATGCGATCAGGCACAGGATTTGGGATAACCGCCGCAACCGGATAGGCTGGCGCGCCTATCTCGGCGCGGAGCCGGGGGTAGAGACCCTCCCAGAGTATGCCGCGCCCGCTCGCCGGAACGATCTCCACGGTCTCCCGCCCACGTGGATGGGAGTTGGAGACATTGATATCTTCTTCGAGGAGGATAGAACCTACGCTGCCCGGCTGAACGCGGCGGGCGTGGCCTGTTCTCTTGAGGTGGTTCCTGGCGCGCCGCACGGGTTTGAGGTGATAGCCGCCAGAACCAAACTGGCCCAATCGTACCTAGCGCGCGGTCGTGAGTGGCTCCGCGAGATACTTGTTGGAACGCCTCGGTCCAGCTAACTGGTCTTCATGTGAGATCATAACCGGCTGTGGTGGCCGCTCGACTATCCATGCCTTCGTCCACATAGCGCGGCGCCGGACGGCCGCTGGTAGTTGTGAAGTAGTCGCGGATGATGCGCCCATTCTGCCTGCCTGACCCCGCCACTCACGGCCTCTAGCTAACCGGACGGGGGCGCGTCCCTGACCCACTGGCGGCAAGCTCCCGAGGGCCAGAGTCGCCGGGCGCGCCGCCTTGGGCGTGGCTGGCGGTACGGGCGCGGCGCCTGCGCGCCAGCAGCGCCCAGACGCCGAGCGTCAGTGTGGGGATGAGCGCCAGGCCGAGCGCGGTGGGCGCTTCTGTCAGCGCCAGACGTAGCCAGGGAGTAATCTGGAGCGCTTCGTCCCAGCGCCAGGCGTGCGCCTGGAGGTACGCCGCCAGAATCGTCACCAGTCCGAAGGCGGCGGTGACGCCGTAGAAGAGCAGGGCCACCTGCCGTTCGCTGAAGCCTGAGGCGAGCAGGCGGTGGTGCAGGTGCGAGCGGTCGGCCTGAGCGGGCGAGCGCCCCTGGCCGATACGGCGAACGACTACACGCGCGGCGTCCAGGATTGGCACACCCAGGAGCAGGAGCATCATCGCCAGCTTCGCGCCGCCCACGCCCGCCAGCGTCGCCAGCGCAAGCCCCAAAAACATGGCGCCGCTATCACCCATGAAGAGGACGCCCGTCCGCCAGTTCAGCGGCAAGAAGCCCGCGCAGGCGCCAGCGAGAATCGCGCAGAGGACCGCCACCTCCATTTGTCCCAACACCCAGCTTACCGCCGCCATGACGACCGCCGCGATCGCTACCACGCCGCCCGCCAGCCCGTCCACGCCATCCATCCAGTTGACCGTGTTCATCATGCCCACGATCCAGAACCAGGTAAAGAGGACCGCGACCCACAGCGGCAGCGGGATGATCGCTGTCGCGCCTGCGCCAAGCGGATTGTGGATCACCTCGATGATCATGCCATGCGCGAGCGGGAACATGACTATCAGCGCCGCGATCGTCTGCGCGACCACACGCGCCAGCGGTGAAAGCCCGCGCACGTCATCTACCGCCATAACGGCCACAGTAAAGAGCGCGGCGGCGAAGAGACCCGTCACGACGTGCGCCTCATACAGGCTGGCGGGATGATAGAAGAGCGCGGTGGTCACGGCGAAGGCCAGAAAGATCCCCACGCCGCCCAGCCGCGGCGCGGCGGCGGCGTGCGCGTGGCGCGCGCGTGGCTGGTCAAGGAGACCGTAGTAGCGGGCGACGCGCGCCACCAGGTTGCAGAAGAGCCAGCTTGCCGCCAGCGCCACCACGAAGCCCGCCAGCGGCGCCATCCAGGCGGCCAAACGCCACTCCGCGGCGCGCTCGCTCAACGCCTTCGCCAGCATATCAGCCACCTTATCCTAGCCCAATTGACGTGATCGGGGCGCCATCCTCGCGCCGTCCAGAAGAAACGCCTCCAGAGATTGTACCGCCCGCGCGACGAATAGGAGGCGTCCCGCGTCTGAAATGCGGAATACGTGCGCTGCGAGCGGCTGCCATATGGTAGATGACGCTCCGCGGCGCCTTGCCCGGACACTGCCCAGCCCAACTCGCGCCGAATAGCGAAGGCGAACGACCTCACGAAGGCCGGTAGCCTTTTTTGCCCTTGCTTCCTTGCCGCGCCTTGACGCGCGACACTATACTGGTAGGACATCGCAATGGCGTTTCACGCGCTGACCCGGCTGAAAAGATGGGGTGTTGGAGGGATTCCGCAGCCCTGGAGGAGACCGGAAGCTATGCAGGCGTTACCCGCCATGTCACAGCCACCGGCGCTCGCGCCTGGAATCATGCTCCGAAACCGCTACCAGATCGAGGGCTACATCGGCGGCGGCGGCTTCGGACATATCTACCGCGCGCGCGATACGGCTCTTGGGCATCTGCGCGCCATCAAGGAAGCCTTCTACCAGGATCTGAATAGCCGGCGGCAGTTCCAGCTGGAAGCAGAGTTCCTCCTCAACGCCCGCCACCCGAACCTCGTCCGCGGCTATTCCGTTTTCGAGTCGCAGGGGCGGCTGTACCTGGTCATGGATTACGTCGACGGCCACACCCTGGAGGACATCGCCATCGCGACGATCAAGCGCACGCACCTGCCGCCCTCGGAGGCGCAGACGCTTGACTGGATTCTGCCCATCTGTGACGCCATCCAGGAGCTACACTGCCAGCCAACACCGATCATCCACCGCGATGTGAAGCCCGCCAATATTAAACTGAGCGCCAGCCAGGGCGCGCCGGTGCTCATCGATCTGGGCCTGGCAAAGCTCTACGCCCGCGGCCAGCAGACTATCACCGCCGCGCTGGCGTTCACTCCGGGCTACGCGCCGCCGGAACAATATCAGGCGACTGGCGCCACCGACCAGCGCACCGATGTTTATGGGCTGGGCGCGACCCTCTATTACCTGCTCACCGGGTACCAGCCCGTCGAGGCGCCCGCCCGGCTCACCGCGCAGGCGCTCCCTACCCCGCGTGAGCGCAACGCGCGCCTGAGCGAGGCGATCAATGACATCGTCATGAAGGCGATGGCGCTTGATCCGAACGCCCGCTACCAGACCGCGCGCGAGTTGGGTCATGAGTTGGCGCTGCAGCGCGCGACGCTGCTGGGGGTACGGGAAGAGTTGAAAGCCCGCGCCAAATCGGGTCGTGTCTGCGCGCGCTGTGGCGAGACATCACCCGCCTCCGCCCGCTTCTGCATGAGTTGTGGCGCCACGCTGCTCCCCCCCACGGAGGCGCCCGCCGCCACCACCCGTCCGGTCGTCTCCGGCGCCCATAGGGGACGGCGCGCGGCCGCGCCCCCGCAGCCCGAACCCATTGCCCCAGCAGCTTTTGTCGCGCCCGCGCCGCTCGCCGACGTCGCCGCGCTGCCAGCATGGCTCAGCCCTCTCAACCAGTTACCGCCGCCCAGCCGGAAAGAGGTGGAGGTCAGCCTGAGCGCTGTGCTCTCCGTTATCGGCGTCGCGCTGAGCCTGATCGCCCCATTCCATGGCGTCATGCTCATCTTTGCCCCTATCGCCCTCGCTCTCGCTACCTGGAGCATCGCCCAGTGGAGCGAGACGCCCGCGCCGCGCGAGTTCCACTGGCTGGCTGTGGCGGCCGCGGTCGTCGGCGGTCTTTGGCTGAGTGGTTGGGCGGTGCATTTCGGGGTCGCGCTGGCGCATGTCCATCCTCTGTTCGCCTGACCGCTCTCCTGACGCGCCGAATCGGGCCATTGCTGGAAGCCGCCCGAGCGGAATCGCGTACAGTATCTTGTGGAGCGAGAGCGTCATCAGATGAGCGCGCGGGCTCCCCTTTCACCTGAGGACGAGCCAGAGAAAGCGCGGCGCATGCTCACGGATCAGCCCGGAAACGAAGAGGAAACCGCAGTACACGCAGTGACGCCGCGCCCCATCACGCCGCAGGCGGTCTTCGAGACAGCGCTGATCGTCCTGGCCCTCGCCGGGGCGCTGTTCCTGCTGCCACATGTTATCGGGGGCGACGCCGCGCGCCGATACGCGGCGCTCACCGCGCTGCTCACTGGCAAAGGCGCAGGCGCCACGAAGTACTCGCTGCTGGGGCCGATCTTCGCCGCGCCGCTCTGGTGGCTTGGGGCGTGGGTGGCGACGCCTCAGGCCGGTGTAGGCTGGTTCAACACGCTGGTCTTCGGGCTGGGGCTGCTCGGGTTGTACCTGGTTCTGCGGCGACACGTTGAAGGGCGGCTGCTGCGGGCCTTCCTGCTACTGTTTACCCTCGCTTCGATGGTCCCCTATCACCTGACGCAGTTCTACGGCGAGGTCTTCACAGCGAGCCTGATGGCCGTCGGACTAAGCGCCGCCGTCCTGAGCGCACGGGCTGGCGGTCGGCTGGCGGGCTGGGGGCTTGCCGCGCTCGGCGTAGCCAACACGCCCGCAACCATCGTTGGGCTGGCGGTCGTCGCTATCCAGCGCATGTGGGCGCGGCGCGCGGCGCGCCATGGGCTGGCTGTCGTCGCGGCGCTGGCGCTCATCGCCGCCACCAACCTGCTCCAGCGCGGCAGTCTGACCAACACCGGCTATCAGACCGACTATGGCGCCCACTCGCTGATGCCCTTCGCGGGAATCCCCGGTTTCAGTTATCCGCTGCTGCTCGGCCTGCTCTCTGTGCTGCTCTCATTTGGCAAGGGACTGGTCTTCTACGCGCCTGGGCTTTTCCTGCCCGTGCGCAAGCGTATGCGGCGGCTCATCGAAACAGGGCTGCTGTCATCCGGCGTCTGGACGGTTTATACCCTCTGGATTGGCTTCACCGTCGGGCTCATCGTGGTCTATTCGAAGTGGTGGGCATGGTACGGCGGCTGGTTCTGGGGGCCGCGCTTCTTCCTCTTCGCCTGCGCGCCCGCGTCGTTCGCGCTCGCGCTCTGGACCCAGCGGCCCTCGGCGCGCCTGTGGGTAAATATTGGCGCGCTGGGCGTTCTGGCGCTCTCGACCTGGGTGGGGATCAACGGGGCCGTCTTTGGCCAGTCAGGCCTGCAAGTCTGCACCGCCCATTTCTACCTGCTCGAGTCCTACTGCCACTACTCACCCGACTACAGCGCGCTCTGGCGGCCACTGGTCAACTTCTACCTGTTCGGCCTCGGCCCACGCTTCATCGCCGCGGAAGAGTTGCAGCCTGGCCCGGTCACATTTGGGTTCTTCATCCTCGCGGTCGCCGTTTACCTTGCTCTGCCGCTCATGCGGACCATCGCGCGACAAGCGCGGGACCTCGCCAACAGCCAGGTCCCGCGGTTGACGGCGCGCCTACGCGGCTGGCGCTTGTGAAAAAGCGGAACACGCGCGAGGGACTTTGCCGGGGCGCGCAGCGCACGGTGGCCAGACGCGGGCGAACCTGCTATGATGCCAGTCGCCGCGCCGTGCGGCGCGCGGCTGGGGAGGTGACGTGTGGTCACGGGCGAGATCGCGACGCGGCCAGCGCGCGGCGGCCTATTGCGCCGGGTGGGCGCTGGCGCGCTGCTCCCCATCACCGTCTTCGCCATGGCGCTGGCGCTCTGGTACAACATCACCGGCGACGGACGGACACGGTTCGGCGATCTGGACGCGCTGCTGCGGCGCGGCGCGCTTACACCTGATCGTTTTTCCCTCATCGGTCCGCTCTTCTCGGCGCCGCTCTATCTGCTCGGCGCAGCGTTCGGCTATCCCGAGGGTGGCGTGGTCTTCTTCAACCTGGCGGTCTTCATCATCGGGCTCATCGCCCTCCGCGCGCTGCTGCGGCGTCATCTCGCGCCCGCGACACTGCGTCGCTTCCTGCTGCTGCTCACCGCCGGCTCGATGTTTCCCGCCGCGGTCGCGTCGTACTATGGCGAGACCTTCACCGCGATCGCCGTGAGTGTGGGGCTGGCGGCGGCGCTGCTGGCGGAGCGCCGCTGGGCGCGACTGACCGGCTGGCTGTTCGTCGCGCTGGGCGTAGCGAACACGCCCGCGACCCTGCTGGGGCTGGGGCTGGCCCTGCTGGCGCGGGTCTGGGCGACCCGGCGGCTGCGCTACGCGCTCCCCGGCGCTGTAGCGCTCGCGCTCATCATGGGCGAATCGCTGCTCCGGCGCGGGTCGTTCTTCGCGACAGGCTACATGGGCGACGCGGGCTACAAAACAGTGATGCCCTATAGCGGACTGCCTGGCTTCAGTTACCCTTTCCTGTTAGGCGCCGCGTCGATCCTGTTCTCCTTTGGCAAAGGGCTGGTCTTTTACACGCCGGGCCTTTTCCTGCCGGTGAAGCGCCGGATGCTCACGCGGAGCGCGCCAGGCGCCGGAGTGTGGGTGTGGCAGTTATCCTGTTTACTCTTTGTCGCGGGCCTGATAGCGCTCTACGCCTCCTGGTGGGGCTGGACCGGTGACTGGTACTGGGGGCCGCGATTCTTCCTGATCGCCGGCGTCCCGGCATCCTGCGCCCTGGCCGTCTGGGCGAGCCGCCCGTCGCCGCGGCTCTGGGTGAACGCGGGACTGCTAGCGCTGCTGGCGCTCTCGATCTGGGTTGGCGTGGATGGCGCGGTCTTCGGGACGGCGGGGCTGCAAATCTGCCAGGCTAACCACAACCAATACGGCGCGCTCTGCGCATACACGCCGGACTACAGCGCCCTGTGGGTTCCCTTCGAGAACCTCGCGCGGTACGGGTTCAGCCCGACCTTCGCGCGCGTCGAATACTTTCAGTCGCGGGCGGCGCTCCTGCTCATCATCGCGCCGGTGGTCTGGCTCTACCTCGCCGCCCCGCTCCTGCGCGCGGCCGCTGAGCAGTCGCGCAACCTGGGCGCCACGGTGGCGCCCATTCTCCGCGCGCGGGTGAAATCGCTCCGCTTCTGATGGCGGGCGGCGCTCAAAGCTCAGCGCGCATATCCTGCACGGCGGCGACCATGCGCGTCAGTTTCTCCCGCGCGACGGCCCGCGGCAACTCGCGCAGGCCGCAGTCCGGCGCGACCCACAACCGCTCGGATGGAATGAGGCGCATCGCGGCGCGCACACGCTCCCGGATGACACTGACCGCCTCGATCTCCGCGTCCGCGCTGGAGACACAGCCCGCGGCGACCCGCGCGCCCGCGAACTCCAGTTGCTCGCCATCGAACGTCGCCAGATTGGGAATGCTGGTATTCTCGACGCTGTAGATCGAGAAGTCGAGCAGGAGCAGGTCCATCGCCACGTCGCGGATGTCGCCGCAGACGTGCAGCGCTGGCAGGAGTGGCGTCGCAGCGAACTCACGCAGCGCGTCTGAAGCAAGCTCGGACGGTACACGCTCCGAGCGCAGCGCGAGCCCCAACGATGGCTCATCCACCTGCACGACGCGCGCGCCGCAGGCCACTAGCGCCGCCACCTCGCGCGCAAGGATCTCCGCCAAACGCAGGATCAACGCCGGGTCCTCCGGGCCGATATAGGGCGCGTCCGGCGCGACACGCAGCGCGAGCGCCATCGTCACCGGCCCCGTCACGGCGGCCTTCACCTCGGCGCGCCGCGCCGCCAGCGCGCGCGCCAGGGTAAAGTCCGGAGCGACGATAGGCGTCTCAGGTTGGTCGAGCGTATCGATCACCTCCCAGGCGCCGTCGTCGGCGCGCCGGATACCGGGGATGCGCGTGGCGAACGTCGTGATCATGTCGCCGCGCGGCTCGCCGTCGCTGATCACATCCACCCCGGCGATTAGCTGGTCCTCGACGGCCTGCTGGATGGCCCGGCGCGGCGGCAGCCCCTCCGTGGGATAGCTGCCCACCACCATCGTTAGTAGCGGTTGGCGCTGAATATTCGGCATGTCTGGCTCCGTCCTCCCTGTGTCCGCTCAGCGCTCATTCGGTCACAGTCATGTAGCGTCTATCAGTGGCCCGCGCGTGTCGCTCTTCCAGCCATCGTACCATGCGCCAGGCGCCAGCGCGCCGGACGGCTGGCCCAGACTTTCTGGGCCTAAGGAGCGCTCTTCTAAGGCTTTCACGCCTGCCGCTTAGAAAAGCGACATCTGCTGCAGGCCGGGCTCGTCTTCGCCGCGTCGCGGTCCACGCTCGGCGGCCAGGCGGCGCGCCTCGGACAGCGCTGCGGGCAGCGCGACGGTGAAGTCCTGGACGACCGCCCCGCGTAGCTCCTCGCGGTGCAGTGCAGCCGCCGGATTGTACATCGCCAGCAGCAGCCGTCCGCCACCTGGCCACGCCCGGCCGTGGATGGCGCTGATGCGCCCGCGCGGCAAGAAGCGCGCTAGCGCGTAGCGCCCAAGCGTGACAATCAGAATCGGGTCCACGGCGGCGATCTGGCGCGTGAGATAAGGGGCGCAGGCGGCGATCTCTCGCGGGGCGAGGTCGCGTCCAGCCGGCAGCCGGTGCTTGACGACATTGGTGAGAAAGACCTGGTCGCGGGTAAGGCCAGCAAGCGCCAGTAATTCATCCAGGAAGACGCCGGTCGGTCCAGAGAACGGCCGGCCGCTGCGGTCGTCGTAGGCGCTGGCCGCCTCACCGATCAGCATGATCTCGGCGTGCGGATCACCCTCGCCAGGGACCGCCAGCCGCGCGCCGATATGCAGGTCGCACGCCTGGCAGACGCGCGTCTCCGCCGCCACGCGCGCCAGCTCATCGCTCGTCTGGCGCGCATCGCTCGCTGTCATGCGCTCTCTCCTTCCCGTCACCGCGCCATCTGCCCATGATGCCCTCGCGCCCGGCGTGGATCACGCCCACCCCACCTGGCGCGCCGTGCAATTCCCGGGCCAGTCCGGCGGCGACGCGCGGCTGGAGGATCACCTCGCCGCGCGCCGTCCTGCTGCCCCAAACATACTTCGTTTCCAGCGCTGACGCCCCATAGCATATGACAGGATAGGCGAGAGAGACGGGTTTCAGGAGAGATCACGCGCTAGCCGCGCCGCGCGCCCAGCCGCGCCCGGGCGATGCCGCCAAGCATGCGGACCTCGTTCATGCCGAGCAGTGAGATGACGAGGAAGTAGAGCGCGGCGGCGGGAACGCCGACCGCCAGTACGGTCGCCAGCTGGCCGCGCAAGCCGTCCAGGCTGAAGACGGCGGGCGCAACGGTCGTGAGCAGCCGCGATAGGCCAACAATCACCGCGCCCATGACGGCTGAAGCCAGGGCGATACGCCAGACGCCGCCCCATAACTCGCGCACGCCGAGGCTGCCAATGGCCATCGTCAAGAGGACAAAGAGGATGATGGCATGGCTGGAGTTCAGCGCGGCATTGGCGAAGGCCAGGGCGGGCATACCGATGCGCGGCGTGAATGGCACGGCCACCAGCGCCCAGACGCCAATCGAGACAATGCCTACCACCACCGGCGCCACTGTGTTCTTGCGCGCGTAGAAGGCGGCGATCAGCATCTGGTCGAGCGCCAGGAAGGGTAGCTGGTAGGCGTAGTTGGTCAGCGCGAGCGAATTCAGGTACGTGCAGCCTGTGTGGCAGGCGCCATGCTGGAAGAGCAGCGCCGCGATGGGCGTTCCCAGCGCGATCAGCCCAACCATCGCCGGCGTCATCAACAGCAGCCCCAGGCGGAAGCCCAGCGTCAGCGTACGCTTGAAGCCCGCCATGTCACCGTTGTTGGCCGCCGAGGCCAGCGGCGGCAGCACGGCGAAGGAGAGCGCCGCCACCACCAGCCCGGTCGGGAACTGGATCAGCGTCGTCGCGCTCTGCAGGGCGGTGATATTGCGCGTCGGGTCGCCAGGCGCCAGGCCATTCAGGAAGAGCTCGACGTTCTGCTGCCCGACGCTGATCAGCAGGCCCGCGGCGATGGGAATGTAGAGCCGCAGGATCTGGCGCACGGCGGGGTGGTTGAAGCGCAGCGCCGGGCGGAAGGTCGTTCGCGCGCGGCGCAGACCTGGCAGCAGGAGCGCCGCCTCGCCCAGCGCGCCCACCACGAAGCCCGCCGCCAGCCCGATAGCGCCTGTCGTCTGTAACGCGTCCACCTGCGCCGGGGTCGCGCTCGCGCCATGGGTGAAGATCGCGGCGACCGGCACACCCACCTTTGCCGCCGCGACGAACAGCGCGATGACGCCAATCGCGATGACGCCAACGTGCTGGATGAAGGTGGCGAAGGCCGGATAGACAACATCCTTGAGGGCATAAAGCAGCGCCGAGCCGACGGCGTAGAGCGCGAGGCCGAAGAGTCCGAAGGCCGTGACGCGGATGAAACTGGCCGTCAGCGCGCGTTCCGCCGCCGTGCCATGCGCGAGGTAGAGCGGCGCCAGCCACGGGGCGAGGAAGAACATCACGGCGACCGCGGCCGCCATCCCCACCAGCGCCAGCGTGGCCACCGCGCCATAGACGCGCCGTAGCTCGGCGCGCTTCTCCGGCTCGCTGTAGTCCACGAAGGTGGGAATGAGCGCGCCGCTGACGGAGCCGCCCACCAACAGGTCGCTTACCTGCTGGATCGGCCGCAGGGCGATGATGAACGCGCCACTGGCCGCGCCGTAGAACAAGATATTGATGACTTCGATGCGGACCATGCCCATCAGACTGCTCAAAAGCTGGCCGACCATGATAACGCTGGCTGAGCGCACGATGCGCCGCCCCTGGCCCTCACCCGGCTCGCCCGTCGGCCCACGTTCACTCTGAGCGCCTTCGGCCAGCGCGCCCGTCGGTATCGCCGCCAGCTCGCCGCTGGGCAGCGAGACCTCGGGAGGGTGTACGGCGCGCCGCTTGAGCGTGACCTCCTGCCCGGACGACTCGCGCTCTGGTTGGAGCGATGGGCGCTTAAGGGTCGCATCGTCGGCGGGCGGCGTCTCGAAAGACAAGGGCGAGTCCTCCTTCATCGGGCGTCTGGAGCCGCGGGCGTGTAGCGGCTGACGATGCGCTGGATCAGATCGGACGTGCTATGGCCGGGCAGATAGGCGAGCAGCGCGAGCGCGCCGCCATACGCCGCCACCGTGGGCGTCTCCGGCAATCGCGCCGCCAGCCCGGCGAGAGGCGCCAGCGCGGGGTCGCGTGGCGCCGCGCCCGCCGCCAGCCGCCGCACATCCTCCGGCTCAACCAGATACTCACGCGACGCTGACGCGCCATCCGCCGCATAGTCCGCGCCCTTGACATACCACTCCGGGCGCAGCTGGTCGAGCAGCGGGCTCGCGGTATCGCTCTCAAAGATGGTCACGGCGTCTACCACCGCCAGCGCCGCAAGCAGCGCCGCCCGCTCCTCCTGTGGAACGAGCGGGCGCTGGGGGCCTTTCAGGCGGCGGGTCGAGCCGTCGCTGTTCAGGCCGACGACCAGCAGGTCGCCCAGCGCCCGCGCGCGGCGCAGATATTGCGCGTGTCCAAGATGCAACAGGTCGAAGACGCCATTGGTGAAGACGACGTGCGCGCCCGCGGCCCGTCGCGCGGCGACGAGCTCCGACAGCGCCGCAGGCGCGAGGGCGCGTGGCCCGCCGGGGTCAGCCGTCATGTCCGTCGCTTTCCGCAAGACTCGCGCCCGCGGCGCGCACGGCCGCCATGAGCTCGGCGGGTGTATTCGTGGCGCAGCCGACGTGACGCACCACCAGCCCCGCCGCCAGGTTCGCCAGCAGCGCGGCGTCGCAGAAGCGGTGAGGATCGTCCTCCGGGCAGGCCGTCAGCGCCAGCGCGAAGGTCGCCGCGACCGTATCGCCCGCCCCAGTCGGATCGGCGACCTCGGTGAGGTTGGAAGCCGGGATGTGGCATGGCGCGGCGTCACGGACAAAGAGGCTCATGCCATCGCTGCCGCGTGTCAACAACACCGCCGCGACGCCAGTCTTCTCCAGCAGCTCCGCGCCCGCGCGGTCGAGCGTGGCGGGGCTGATAATCTCCCAGCTGAGCATCTGCTCCGCTTCTGGCTGGTTCGGTGTCAGCGCTGTGACGCCGGAGAAGCGCGCCAGATTCCCGTGCGAGTCCGCCACCACTACCTTGCCCAGCTCGCGCGCCAGGGGCAAGGCAGCCTCCAGGACACGCGGGCTGATGACGCCGTTCTCGTAGTCGGAGATGATCAGCGCGTCCATCTGGGGGATAGTGGCGGTCAGGTAGGCGATGAGGCGCTGCTGGGTGGCGGTCTCCAGGTCGGAGTCATCGACCTGGTCTATGCGCACGATCTGCTGCTGGACGAGCTGGGTATTGCCAGCCAGCACGCGCGTCTTGGTCGAGGTCGGGCGGCCCGGCTCATCGAAGAGACCACCCATGGAGACGCCAAGGGCCGCCAGATGCGCGCGCAGCCGCCGGCCCGGCTCATCCGTCCCGATGACGCCCGCCAGATAGACGTCAGCGCCCAGCGCAGCGGCGTTGACAGCCGGGTTGAGCGCGCCGCCAGGGGCGATGCGCGATTCCCGCCGCTTGAGCACCAGCACGGGCGCCTCGCGCGAGAGCTTCATCGGCGAGCCATAGATGTATTCATCGGCGACCATGTCACCCAGAACGAGGATACGCTTGCCCACAAACTGGCCTACCAACGCCAGCAGACGCTCCCGCTCAGTCCGGTCAGTCCGGTCAGTCCGGTCGGTCATGCCTCCAACCCCTCCTGTCGGGCCACCAATAGCGCGGGCGCTCCCCGCAGACGCGCGCGCAGCGCGGAGGTCAGCGCCAGCGCGGCGAAGGCGGGCAACGCCAGCATCCGCCGCCAGCGCGCGGGCTCCAGCGCCAGGCGATGCGTCCACTCCAGCCCAGCGTACCGCATCCAGCGGGGCGCACGCGGTCTGCGCCCCGCGATCATGTCCAGCGCGCCCCCGACACCAATCGCCAGTACGCCAGGCAGCGCATCTAGATTCCGCGCGATCCACAGCTCTTGCGCGGGCGCGCCGTACGCCACGAGCAGCGCCCGCGCGCCACTCGCCCGGATGCGCGCCAGGGTTTCCGCGTCGCCCTCCGGCCGCGGGCCGCCGCTCCAGGCGCCCGCAACCCGCACGGGCGGCGATTGCCCGGTTAACGCTCGGGCGGCGGCCTCTGCCACACGATACCCCGCGCCAAGCAAAAACGCATCGTAGCCCAGATCCGCCAGCCGCGCCAGAAGCCGCTCCGCCAGATCAATCCCGGTCACACGCGCCGGGATGCGACAGCCCGCCAGCCGCAACGCCCATACGACCCCCGCGCCGTCCGCCGTGACAAGCGCGGCGGACGCGATCACCGCGCGCAGTCCAGGGTCGCGCCGCGCGCGCATCACGATCTCGGGATTGAGCGTCACGACCTGTCCGCCGCGACCGGACACGATCAACGCCAGCGCCCGCTCGACCGCGCCCTCCAGCGTGAGCGCGTCCACCGCCAGCGGCGCCACGGGCAGCGCCATGCTCACTGGCTCAGCGCCGGCGTGAGCGCGTCCACCCGCCAGCCAGCGCGCTCGCGCACCAGCGTGATCTTCGCCGGCAACGTCAGTTGGGTCACCGCGCCGCCCCCGGTGACGCTGAGATTGAGTGTCACCGGGAACGAGGCGCGCTGGCCTGCGCGGTCCAGCGTGTAGCCGCCCAGCGCTGGCTCGCATCTGGTAATCGCCAGATGCGCGCCGAACGACCGCGCGAATGACTGCGCGCTGCCCTCTTGCCGCTGATACGCCGCGGAGAGCAGCCCGAACGCGACATCATACTGGCGGCTCGTGAACGCCGCGCAGAGCGCTTGCTCAGCGTGCAGTGGCCCCAGGTCTACGCCCGCCACGCCGCCAGCCAGACCGGCCACGCGCCAGCCCGAGGTATCACGCACGAGCGACATCTGCCCTTGCGCCCCCGCCCTGCGCGTCAAGGAGAGCGGGATGAGGACCGCGCCCGGGTTAGTGAGATAGGTGAGCGCCGACAAACCTTGCTCAGACCCAGCCGCGCACGCGGTGACGCGCCCGCTGATCGTATCCAGCGCCGCGCCGTCCGACTCGAATTGGGCCAGCGACTCGCGCGAGCGCAGCGCGGGATCGAGCAGTCCATATGCGGACTGGTAATCGGCGCGGGCCAGGTCAGCGCAGTAGCGCTCGGCGATCTGCCGCGGCTGGGCGGCCAAACCGGCGGCGTACAGGTAGACCAGGACGCTGGCGACCAGTGCGATCACCACCGCTCCAGACGCCACCAACCGGATATGCGCGCGCGCCCAGGCCAGCGCGGCCTCAGGCGCGGTTGGCGGGGTGGGCGGCGCGGGCGGGCGCAACGGCGCGGGCAGCGGCGGTAGTTCCTGGCGAGGCGCGGGAACCGGCGGCGACGAGCGCAGCGGTCTGGGCGCCGCGGTGATGCGCGCGGTCGGCGCGTCACTTACTGAGCTTGCCGCGCTGGCTGGGGAGACGGGCATAGAAGTGACCGGGATGCGCGCGGTCGGCGCGTCGCTGACGGCGCGTCCTTGGTGGTCAGGAAGGGCCGGGGCCGCGATATGCTCCGTCGGCGCGTCGCTGATGGCCTGCGCGTCGCTGACTGGAGGCTTCGTGAGGCGCGGCGCGGGCATGTGTTCGGTCGGCGCGTCGCTCACGGATGGCGGGGGAATTGGCGTGGGGCGGCGCGCTGGACGTGCCGGTTCGCTGTCCGCGGGCCAGAGTGGCTCCCGCCGTCCAGTCCCCGGGCGCTCGTCATCCATGGCTCAGTCAACTCCCACGCATGGCGCGAACCAATGTGGCGCGGCGCGCGTCGCCCAACGCGACGCGTTTCCCGGCGCGGCACAGACGCCTGCGACGCGGGCCCGCGCACTATCGTATCCCATCGGGCGTATGGGCGCGCGCGCGCCCATACCCGAAGTCCCGTCCGTCGCCCTTGTCTACGACGGTTGAGCGGCGCGCCACGCAATGCGGCATAGCCCTTGCGTATGCTACCTTACTCGGGCTTGCCACGTACATGTATAATGTCGCAAGCGCCTGTAATAAGG
Source organism: Ktedonobacterales bacterium (assembly GCA_036391685.1). GTDB lineage: Bacteria > Chloroflexota > Ktedonobacteria > Ktedonobacterales > JADMIN01 > JAKAIY01. The sequence goes on along the minus strand of DASVZK010000049.1, from coordinate 62,979 downwards.
CGCGCCCGCGCGCGATTCGCGCGCAGGAAATACGGCGTGTTGTGAATGAGTTTTCCCGGCCCTGATCGGGCCATATTGAGGCAACAACCGGCTGTCACACCCGCGCAATGCCGTGCGTACGATGTCCACGTACCGGGCCGCGCCCCACGCGGACATGCTCAAACCGCGGACGGGCGCGTGGCGCGCACCGACGGTGACACCCCGGGGAGGACTAGTTTCTGTGAACATGCTTGAGCGGCATCCCCAGGTTCAGGCGGACGCCGTCAAGGCTGAGAACGCGATCGCCCAGCGCCCTGCGGCGCAGGCGAACATTCTGCCCCTTCCTACCGACGTCCAGGGGCGCGCTGCCCTCACTCAGCGCAACATCCTGGTCGCCCTGACTGACACGACGATTGATGACGAGGCGGTTTCGGTCGCCTGTTCCCTCGCGCGCAAGCGCAAGGTTGAGGCCTTCGCGGTCTTCGGTATCCAGGTCCCACGCAAGCGGGCGCTCGATGACGATATGCCCGAGGAGACGGAAAAGGCCAACCGCGCGCTGGACGCCGCCAAAGAAGTCGCCGACCAGCTGCAGGCGCCCCTCGAGACGGAAATCGTCCACACCCGCCACCTGGGCCAAACATTGGTTCAGGAAGCCGTCGACCACGAGTGCGCGCTGATCGTTATGGGCGTCGCGTACCGGGTTGGCGTGAACGGGCAGTTCGCGCTCAGCGAGACCGCGGAGTACGTGCTGAAGCACTCGCCGTGCCGGGTCTGGCTGGTGCGCGGGCCGTGCGATTCGGCTATGTGCCTGCCAGCGCAAACCAGCGACCGGGCGTAGGATACTCAGCCTCTGGCGACAAAACGGGCTGTCCCCCTGCGGAGACGGCCCGTTGCCTTGCCCCAAACGACGCGACTACATCGGCGCCAGTCTCGCGTCCCCCATCACCTCGCCGTCATGCCACTCCGGCTCGCCCTCCAGGTCGGCCATCATGTCACGGAAGCGGGCGTCCTGATCCGGACTCTCGGCGTTCGCGTCGTACGCCTCCCTTGAGGCGAAGACGACCGCCAGCCAGACCTCGCGCGGGTCGGAGTCCATGCGATAGACGAACGTTCCCAGATAGCCGTTGATCTTGAGCTGCGCGTACTGGCGCATCAGGCCCATGAAATGCTCTTCGGCCCCCGCCTTGACACGCATGCGCGCGACCGTGCCATACATCGTCGTACTCCCCTTCCGGCGCTACTCAGGCGCCACACAAGCGGCGTTCCACGCAGCGGATGGCGGCGGGCGGCGCGCTCGCGCGTCACTGTACCATAGCCCGCGCGGGAATCACCTGCGCCAAATGGACGGCAAGCGCGCGCAGTGGCGCCGGCGCGCGGCTAGTCTTCCAACCCATGCAACTCGCGCTTGAGGTCGCGCTCCATCAGGCTGGCGACCGCCTCGCGCACGGGCTTGCCCGAGAAGAGCACCTCCGCGACTTGCTGTGTGATCGGAAGTTCCACGCCCAGGTTCTCCGCCAGTTCCAGCGCGGCGCGCGACGTCGCCACGCCCTCGGTCACGGCTTTGCGGCCCGCCAGCGCCTCCTCCAGCGTCTTGCCCGCCGCCAGCTCCAATCCCAGCGTGCGATTGCGCGAGAGCGGCGAGCTACAGGTGGCGATCAGGTCGCCCAGCCCCGCCAGGCCCGCCAGCGTCAGCGGATTGGCCCCGGCGGCCAGCGCCAGCCGCGACATCTCCGCCAGACCGCGCGTCATGAAGGTCGCCTTGGCGTTGTCGCCATAGCCCAGCCCATCGTTGACGCCCACTCCCAGCGCGATGACGTTCTTGAACGCGCCGCCCAGCTCGACCCCCACCAGATCGTCACTGCTGTAGACCCGGAACGTCGGCGCGGAGAGGATCGCGCGGGCGCGGACCGCGGCCTCACGATCGGCGCAGGCCACGACCGAGCCGGTTGGCAGGCCACGCGCCACCTCGCCCGCCAGGTTGGGCCCACTTAGCGCCGCCAGGATCACTCCAGCGGGTAGCTCCTCCGCCAGCGTCTGCGTCATGCGCAGATGCGAGCCGACTTCTAGCCCTTTGCTGGCGCTGACAACCAGCGCGCCGGGCGCGAGCAGCGGCGCGACCAAACGCGCCTGCTCACGCATCCGCTGCGCGGGTGTGACCATCACGACGAATTCCGCTCCCGCCAGCGCGGCGCCCAGGTCAGCGGTCACGCGCAGGCCGTCTGGCAGGGCGACGCCGGGCAGGAAGGCGCGGTTCTCGCGCACGCGCTCTGTCTCGGCGGCGCGCTCGGGACTATGTTCCCAGAGGGTGACGCGCACGCCCGCGGCCACATTCTGCGGCGCGGTCGTCATGAGCCGCGCGAGCGTTGTGCCCCAGGCGCCTGAGCCAATCACCGCAATATTCAACATGACGCCGCCGCCTTTCTGTCACCGCCCGATCAGGCTCCCGCTCCATCGCGGCGCCCATCTGGCGCCATCATTGTAGCTGGCTGCGGGGAAGTCCGTAAACCGCCGTGGTATGCTGGCCTGCGAACGGCCCGCCAGATGAGGCGTGTCGCGCAGCGCGGCGTCGCGGCGGCGGCGCAAAGGAGCGGTTCGCCATGCAGGAGCCCATGACGCACGGTGGCATGCTGGTCGCCCATATCCTCAAGCGCGAAGGCGTTGAGGTGGTCTTTACCCTGAGTGGCGGCCACATCGCCACGATCTACGATGGCTGCGTGCGCGCGGGCATTCGCGTGATGGACACGCGCCACGAGCAGGTCGCCGTGCACGCCGCCGAGGGCTGGGCGCGCGTCACCCGCCAGCCCGGAGTAGCGCTGCTGACCGCCGGCCCCGGCGTCACTGACGGCGTCACCGGAATCGCCAACGCCTACCAGAGCGCCAGCCCGGTCGTCATCTTCGGCGGCGCCGCTCCGCTCGATCAGATCGATCGCGGCGCGCTGCAAGAACTGCGGCACGTAGACCTCGTCTCCTCGATCACCAAGTGGGCGCGCACGATCCCCAGCACGCGGCGCGTGGCCGAGTACACAGAGATGGGCTTCCGCAAGGCGACGACGGGGCGCTTCGGCCCGGTCTTCCTTGAATGCCCGATGGACGTGATGAACAACATCATCCCCAGCGAGGAGGCCATCATCCCCGATGAGGCGCCCCGCGGGTCCCGGCGCACACAGGCGGAGCCAGCGGAGATCGCCCGCGCGGCGGCGCTCCTGGCGCAGGCGGAGCGCCCGGTGATCTTCGCCGGGTCGGCGGTCTGGTGGGATGACGCGGCGCAGGCGCTGCGCGCCCTGGCCGAGCGGCTCGACGCGCCGGTCCTGCTGAACGGCTCGGCGCGCGGCAGCTTGGCGCCCGACCATCCACTGCTCTGCGCGCAGGCGCGGCGGACGGCGCTGGGCGAAGCCGACGTCATCGTCCTGGCGGGCGCCAAGCTGGACTTCCGCCTGGGATACGGCCAGCCGCCGCTGATCCCCACGACCGCCAAGATCATCTGGCTCGATACGCAGGCCGAGGACATCTCCGCCAATCGCGGAGCCGAGGTGGGGCTGCCAGGTGATGTTGGGCTGAACCTGGCGGCGCTCACCGCGGAGCTAGGCAAGGCGCGCAGGCACAGTGCATGGGTGGCGCGAATCCGCGCGGTGGAGGAGAAAGCGCAGGCCAAAGAGGAGGCGCTCATGGCCTCCGAGGCGGCGCCTATCCACCCCCTGCGCCTCTGCCGCGACCTGCGCGACGCGCTCGAACGCGACGCCTACGTGATTGGTGACGGTGGCGACATCGTCAGCTTTGGCGCGCGTGTCCTGACGCCGTGGGAGCCTGGCCACTGGCTGGACGCTGGCCCGCTCGGCACGCTTGGCGCCGGAACGGGCTTCGCCATCGCCGCCAAGCTGGCCCGGCCCGACAAGCAGGTGGTGGTCCTCTTCGGCGATGGCGCGTTTGGCCTGCATGGGATGGAGTTCGAGACGATGGCGCGCCACAACCTGCCCATCGTCGCGGTGATTGGCAACGACGGCCAATGGGCGCAGATCAAGCACCCACAGCAGGCGATGCTTGGCCACTCGACCGCCGCTGACCTGCGCCCCGGCGTCCGCTACGACCTGATGGCCGAAGCGTTTGGCTGTCACGGTGAGCTGGTGGAACGGCCCGAGGACATCCGGCCTGCCATCGAGCGCGCCTTCGCCTCTGGCAAGCCCGCCGTCGTCAACGTTCTGACGGACCCCACCGTAGTCTACGGCCGCTCGACGCAGGTCGCCGTCTAGCGCCACACGCTAGGCGAAGAAGCGCGCCAGCGCAGGAGCCACCACTTCCGGCTTGCCGCCATGGTCGGTGGGGCCGGTCGCGCCGTGATCGAGGCCCTGGAACTCGACGCGCGGCGCCTCTGGCAGGATGGTCTGGATCGCGTCCAGTCCGGCGCGCAGGTAGGTGGGGCTCTTCGAGCCGCCGAGCAGCAGCGCCTCGGCGTGGATACCGCGGAAGCGCTCCACTGGCCCGGCCATCTCCGCGACGAGCTGGAAATCCTGGCGCAGCGTCGGCGCGAGCATGCGCATCGTCACGTCGCCCGGCTGGGCCTTCTTCTCCTCCGCTATCATCGCCATTCCAGTCAACCGCTCCAGCAACCAGTTGGGCAGCTTCTGGAAGATGGGCGGCCCCATCTCGGCGCTCTTCATCCCGGTGACGAGCGCGGCGGTCAGATCACCGCAGTCCAGTTCGCGATCCAGCGCGGCGCGTATCGCGGCCGCCCGGGCGCGGTCGGCCAGCAGCGCCGGCTCGAAGAGCGCCGCCTTCTGGATGGCCGGCAATTCGCGGGCGGCCCGGAGCAGGACCAGCCCGCCCGCGCTAACGCCCATGACGTAGCGCGCGCCCGTCTGGGCCAGCAGCGCGTCCAGGTCCTCCACCTCCCGGCGCATGCCATAGTCCCCGCCCGCCGGGCCGCTCAGCCCGCGTCCACGCCGGTCAGGCGCGTAGAACGTGTATGAGTCCGCCAGCGCCGCCGCAAGCTGCATGTGGCTGGCTGAGGTCTCCATCGCGCCGTGCAGGATGACCACGCCGGGACCGCGCCCGATCTGGCGGTAGCTGATCGTGGTCCCGTCGCGCGAGGTGACTGCTCCCACCGTGTATGGCGTCTCGCCGGCCCTCCGGCTGGTACCGTAGGTCTCTGTGGTCATGGAAGCGCTCCCTTCTTGCCCGGTTATGAAAACCGCGCTATACTGTCTTTATGTTCAAGTATCTTAATCATAAAGATATTACTTGTCAAGGGGAGACCGGATGTCCACAAAAGATGCGAGTGAGCGCGCGGAGCGCGACCGGCGCGCTGCGCTTGCGCAGCGGCTGTATACGCTGGGCGAGACATTCAGCACAGAGACTGCGCTCTTTCATCAAGCGGCGGCGGCGAGGTACGGTCTAGGCATCACCGATATGAAGACGCTCTCGGTGCTCATGCAGGAGGGGCCGATGACCGCAGGACGGCTTGCCCAGCGGCTCAGCCTGACCACCGGCGCCGTCACCAACGTGATTGACCGCTTGCAGCGGCGGGATATCGTGCGGCGCGCGTCAGACCCCAACGACCGCCGCAAGGTGATCGTGGTCGCCAATCAGGAAAGGCTGGCAGCGGGCGAGAACGTCTATCTCTCGATCGGCGCTGCGTTCAGCGCGCTCTTCGCCACCTATACCACCAGTGAGTTGGAATTCCTCGTGCGCTTCTACCAGGCGGCGATCGAGTTGAACCGGCGCGAGACGGCCAGGCTGGCGGCGGCGGAAATCTAGACCGTCACCAGTGGCGCGATTTTGTCGTACTCCGATCGCGAGATCGGCACCAGCAACAGCTGGCTGACTGCGGTGAACTGGCCGTGCGTGGCGCGGTAGGCGATGATGCGCCGGGCGATAGCGAGAGTGATGCCCAGCGCGTGATGCAGGTCATCCGCGCTGGCGACGTTGATGTCGACCTTGCCGCCCAGCATGAACGGCACAATCTCGCCCACACGCGGGACGTAGACCTCCTGGCCGTCAGCGACCCGCGCGGCGAGGTCCACCTGCGTCATGTCGGCGTCAGGCTGCGCGCCACCCGCCGCGTCGACCAAATCCTGAATACGCGCGCCTTCCGGCAGCGAATAGACTCCGGGCGACGCGACATCGCCCAGGATATAGGCCGCTATCGTCGCCGAGCCGCTGCCCGGTCCGGTGATCTGTAGTGTTGAGGCGCCCGACTGCGGCGCCACCCGCGCGAGCCATGCGGGCGCCAGCGGCGTGACCCGCGCAAACGTGAGACCGAGCAGAGCCAGTGAAAACGTCGCGTTGCTCGCCAAGGCCAGCTGCCAAACTCTCAGCTTCACCCGCGACACTCCTATCTAGAAGACGTCACATGCCCGCGCGCAGGCTGGGGGCTGATTGCAGTCTAGCAAGCGGCGTCAAGACCGGGCGAGCAGCCTTCAGAATGACGCCTCAGACATGGCGCTGTGGCGCGCCTCCGTCACCGGGTGGCCGTCGAGCTTGGCGGCGGGAACGGTCTCGCGGTGGGCCACGATGCCATCAGTGTTGTTCTGCGGCAGAGAGTCCTCTGGCGTCTTCTCGCCCACGCCGCGCGGTTTCCCCATTGGCCTCGTCAACGCGTGCGGACAAGCCCAAATTTCCAGCGCCCAAGCATCGTTGACCGCCGCTCGTCGAGTCCACTATACTGCGGGCCAGATGGATAGACGCTTCGTCGGAAGCGGTACCGCAAGAGGATGAGCTATGGCGCTGCTGTTTCGCATCGTTGGACACGCTGTTTTCAATGTCTTGTTGCGTCGCGGCATGAAAATTGGCTGGATTCGCTGGACGCTCGCTATTCTCTTCACCCTGTTCGCCGCCGTCTGCGCCCTCGCCGCCTTCACGGTGAACAACGATCAGTCACAACAGCTTGCCCTTGGCATTGGCGCATTCTTCTTCGCCCTCTTGGCCGCTGTCAGTTGGTTCACGATCATACGTTATCAGCGCGCAATAAATGGTCTGAAAGAACGATCTCGCGCCAACGTCAAGCAACTCATCGCTGAGGGCAAGCTCGTGACGCTACCCGCGGCGTCTACCGCCGCGCCGAAAGCGGTCACGCCGGATGATATCGCCAGCGTTGAACGCTACATGCAGCGTGTGCGCGACATCTTCGAGAAGAACAAGTCTACCGTCAGCGAGTATGACGCTCCGGCGCTCTTTCGTCAGGCAATGCAAGAGGTGGCGGGCATTACCGGTCATTATGACCGTCTGTTGAGTGGTCCCGCGATGACCTTCGCGTCACTTCCCAAGCCCTGGCGTGACGTGGGCGCCGCTGAAGTGATGTATCGGCTCTCGTTCCTGCGCGGCAATCTCTATGTTCCGGCGGGATTGCGCCAAGGCCTGGTCTACGCCTTCCATGCGCAATTTGTCGCGCCGCTCCAACCAGACGCGTTACTCGTGCAACTGCGGATATATTCCGGCTATAACACGCCTCTCTGGCGTGAGAAAGCCGCGAAGACCATGGATATTCTCAACCGTTATGCCGCCAGCCATCCAGGTCTCCCTGCCACAGAGATGGTTTATCGCCGGCGGATTGGGGAGTTTGATCGAGCGCTCGAATGCGCCGATCTGGCGCTCAATGGCTTCCTTTCACCCACTCAGTCCGCGACAATCCTTGACAGCAAGGCCAGCATATTGCAGGCGCTCAAGCGCAACGATGAGGCGGTCGCCGCATTCCAGCAGGCGCTTTCGTATTTTCCCAACCCCTGGACCTGGCACAACCTCTCAATCCTTTTTGATACTATGGGGCGCTATCCCGAGGCCCTCGACGCCAACAGCCATGCGCTTGCCATGATGAACTTTGGCGTGGCGCAAAAGATGCGCGCGACGATTCTGGGCCATATGGGGCAGTCGCAGGTCTAGGGGCGCGTCCGGCGTCTGAGGGAAAATGGGCAGACATTGCACGCTGTCTATGACGCCGCCATCGCTCCACCAATAGAGCGATGGCGGCGTATTGCACAGTAGCTAGCGTTTCGCCAGCGCCAGCGTCACCGCGTGGCCGTCGAGCTTGGCGGCGGGGATGGTCTCGCGGTAGGCTGAGGCGGGAGCGGCGGATACGCTATCGCCCTCGAAGACGGTCAGCGTAGTGGCGAGCGTCTCGCTGGCGATACTGGCGGCGTGGCGCTGCAGCGTCTCGGCGAACGCGCCGTCGGTCGCCAGCCAGAGAGTGATGCTGTCCTCGATGGCCAGCCCCGCCTTCTTGCGCGCCTCCTGGACCAGGTGCGTCAGGTCACGGACCAGACCCTCGTCCAGCAGAGCCGGCGTCAGCGCGGTGTCGAGCGCGACGACGTAGCCGCGCTCCTCGGCGGCGACGAAGCCCTCGCGCGCCCGCGCCTCCACGTCCACCTCGTCCGGTGTCAGCGTCACCGTCTCGCCCTCCACGTCGAAGGTCAGCGCGCCTGTCTCACGCAGCGACTGCGCGCCGGCATGCGCGTCCGCCGCCTGGACGGCGGCCAGCAGCGCCGGGAAGCGCTTGCCGTACTTCGGCCCGAGGACCGAGCGGCGCGGCTTGAGCGCCCAGGCCAGCATGTCGCTGTCGCGTGGCAGCACCTCCAGCCGCTTGACGTTCAACTCCTCCAGGGCCTGCGCGCCCAGCCGCTCCAGGGTCTGCGCCTCGGCGTCGGTCTGCGTGGTGACGTAGAGCGCCGCCAACGGCTGGCGCACGCGGATCTGCGCCTGCTCGCGCGCGGCGCGGCCCAGGTTGACCAGCCGCATGACAAGCGCCGTCTCGTCGCGCAACTGGGTATTGACCAGCCGCTTGTTGGCGACCGGCCAGTCCACCAGATGCACACTCTCCGCCGCGCCAGCGTCCACCGCGCGCACGAGGTTCTGGTAGAGCGACTCCGCCAGGAACGGCGTGAAGGGCGCGAGCAGCTTCGTTACCGTCACCAGCGCCTCGTAGAGCGTCAGATACGCGGCGACCTTGTCGCTGTCCTCCTCCGACTTCCAGAAGCGGCGGCGGGAGCGGCGCACGTACCAATTCGAGAGGTTCTCGACGAATTCCGCGATGGCCTCGGTGGCGTGCTCGGAATCAAAGTCTTCCATTCGCTCAGTGACGCGCTGGATCAGCGCCTGCAACTCGGAGAGCAGCCAGCGGTCGAGATCGCTGCGCTTGGACGCCGTCAGCTTGCGCGTCATCGGGTTGAAGCCGTCGATGTTGGCGTAGGTGACAAAGAACGAGTAGACGTTCCAGAGCTTGTCGAGCGGCGCGCGCACCTGCATCCAGAGGTCAGAGAGACGCGGCGGCAGCCCCTGGCCCCGCGCCTCCTTCACCGCCTCATCGCTGGGCAGACGCGGGAAGCGCACGTCGTTCTCTGGCGCCTGGGCGCTGTAGAGCCAGCGCATGGTGTCGGCTCCGGCGACCGCGGCAGCCTTATCGAACGGGATGCTGTTGCCAAGGCTCTTGTGCATGCCCTTGCCGTCCTGGTCCACCGCCGTGGCGAAGCCCAGCACAGTCTTGTACGGTTCGGTGTCCTCCAGCGCGGCGGACATCACCAGCATCGAGAAGAACCAGTTGCGGAACTGGCCCGGGAAGCTTTCGGTGATGAAGTCGGCCGGGAACCATTCGCGCCAGTAGGCTTTGTCGTTGCGGTAGTTGAGGGTCGAGTAGGGCACGATGCCAGCGTCCAGCCACGGGTTGCCCACATCGGGAATGCGGCTGACCAGCGCGCCGCACTGGGCGCACGCGATCTTCACCGCGTCCACGTACGGGCGGTGCGGTGTATGCCCCTCGAACTCGTCCCAGCCCTCGACGGCGCGCTCCTTCAACTCCGTCTCGCTGCCGATGACCTCGAAGGAGTCGCACTCCTGGCAGTAGTAGATGGGCAGCGCGAGGCCCCAGTAGCGCTTCTTGGAGATCATCCAGTCTTCCATGTTGCGCAGCCAGTCCATCTCGCGGTCGAGGCCGAAGCCGGGGATCCAGCGGATGTCGGGAACGAAGCGCATCATGCGGCCGCGCAGGTCGCGCATCGAGATGAACCACTCGTCCACCAGGCGGAAGATTAGCTCCGTGGAGCAGCGCCAGCAATGCGGGTAGACGTGCTTGTAGGATTCGGTCTGGTAGAAGTAGCCTTTCTCTTTCAGATTGTCGAAGATCGGACGCGCGACGTCCTTGACGGCCATGCCCGTCAGCCAGGCGTAGCCGTCAAGGTAGACGCCGCTGTCATCCACGGGCGCGAGGACGGCCAGCTTCTCATCTTTGCTCAGCGCGAAGTCTTCTTTACCGCAGCCAGGCGCGATATGCACGACGCCTGTGCCTTCACTGGCGGTGACGTCCGTCCACGCGATAACGCGGTGGCGCGGCGCTCCGCCGTCCTGCGCCGTCTGCCAGGCGGGCAGCTCATCGAAGGGGCCGGTATACTCCCAACCGAGCAGATCGGAGCCGCGCAGCGTCTCGACGACCTGCGTCGGGCCGTGCTCGTGTCCGCGCAGCTTGGCCAGCTTGGCGACGACATCCTGCGAAAGGTAGTAGAAGTCGCCATCCTGCTCCACCTTGGCGTAGGTCAGTTCAGGATTGACAGCGGCGGCGACGTTGGCCGGCAGCGTCCACGGCGTCGTCGTCCAAACCAGCAGGTATTCGCGCGGGCGGTCGAGTAGTGGGAAGCGCACGTAGACACTGGTGTGGGTGACCTCGTGACGCCCCTCGTTGATCTCCATGTCGGAGATGCCAGTGGCGCAGCGCGGACACCACGGCATCACGTCGTGGCCGCGATAGACCCAGCCCGACTCCCAGCACTTCTTGAGAAAGCCCCAGATGGTGTAGTTGTTCTCGTCCGACATGGTGTAGTACGAGTTGTCCCAGTCCATCCACTCGCCCAGCCGCAGCGACTGCGCCGTGATCTCGCCCGCGTAGCGCAGCACACGCTGCTTGCAGCGCTCGACGAACGCGGCGACGCCGTAGGTCTCGATGTCGCGCTTGGTCTTGAAGCCGAGCTCCTTTTCGACCTCGACCTCGACCCACAGTCCCTGGCAGTCGAAGCCGTTCTGGTAGCGCTGGCGATAGCCCTGCATGGTGTGGAAGCGCTGCCAGACATCTTTATAGGTGCGCGCCCAGGCGTGATGGACGCCCATTGCGTTGTTGGCCGTGATCGGGCCGTCGATGAAGGAGTAGCGTCGAGGCGAGTTCTCGTTGCGGCGCAGATATTTGCCCAGCATACCGTTGGCGTCCCACCAGCGCTGGATCTCGTCTTCCAGCAGCGGGTAGTCCACGCGCGTCGGCGCGACGACCGGCCTGAAGAGCGGTCCCAGGCCGCCATTTCCATTTGCGCCGCTGGTAGCTCTCGCCTTTGATTTTGTGGCGGGCTTGGCCCTCGTAGTCTTTGTTGTCGCCACAGGTATATCTCCTCTATGTCTGCGCTGAATGCGCGGGCGAGCAGGGGCCGGCTTATGAATCCGCGCCTCGAAGGCCATGCGGCCCTGACGTCCGCCTTCGCGGACACTCGCACCAGGCCTGAATCCACGCAGGCGGGTCTTGCGGCCGCCAGGACATCCGGGCGCGAATTCACTCCGACGGGCTAACTAGTCGCCGATGGCGATCTCCATGCGCTTGTTCTGCTTGCCCTTGTTCTCGGTCTTGATGACCCGTATCGAGCCGACTTCGCTGGTGTGGTGGACGTGCGTGCCGCCATCCGCCTGCAGGTCCACGCCAACGATCTCGACGATGCGTATCTCCGCGATGTCCGGCGGGAGCAGGTTGATCTTGGTGCGGATCAGGTCGGGAATCTCCATCGCCTGCGCGCGTGGCAGGCGATAGACCTTCACCTCGTGGTCTTCCGCGATAGCCTGGTTGACGCTCATCTCGATGTCGCGCGTCAGCGCCGGGGTGAACCCCTCCATCGCGAAATCCATCCGCGCGCGGTCGGGGTACATGTGGCCGCCAGTGACCTGCGCGCCATAATTCGTGAAGATCAGGCCACAGAGCAGGTGTAGCGCGGTATGTGTGCGCATCATGCGGTAGCGGAAGTCCCAATCCAGGTCGCCGCTCACCGTAGCGCTTACGGAGGGAAGCGCGCCCGCTTCAGGGGCGACATCATGCCAGACGACGGCGCCCTCTTTGCGCAGGCCCGCCAACGGCAGCGTGCGCCCATCGTAGGTCAGCGCGCCCTGGTCGGCCATCTGCCCACCCCCGCCGGGGAAGAACGCTGTGCGATCCAGCGCCAGCGCCGAGCCCTCGACCGCGACAACGGTCGCGTCGAAGTGGCGCAGGTAGCTATCCTCATGGTAGAGCAGCGTGGTCGCCAGTGTGTCCGCCATAGCGCCTTCCTCACTTTCACTGCGTCGCCGCGCGCTGACGCTCGCCGCGCCGCGCCGGAATTCGGTGATTTGGCCGATTCCAGCACTGTAGCGCACCCGTAGCGCCTGTTATACAATAGGTGAGCGCGACAGGCGCCCATCGCTGGCGTAGCCAAAAAAAGACTCCCGTCCCGCTGTTCAGGGACGAGAGTCACACCCGTGGTACCACCCTATTTGACCGACGCCAGAATCCGCTCGTCTTGGCATATACGATGCGAGTCAGGGCGTGCGCCGGCGCGCTGGAGAAAGCCAGGCTCTGGCGGATCGGTCCACTCATGAGGCGCGAAAAACGCCTCCCCGCGAGGTAACGGACGGGTCCCGGCTACGCCTGCCAGCGCCGGGCGCCGCGATAAAGCGGCCACCGGGCGGGTCGGATAGCGGCTCAGGAGGGATTTTCGGCGCGCCCGCGCGATCCGGCTCGCACCCGTGACCGGATTCTCTGCGCGCACAGGCGGCGCGTACTCGCTCCTTCAGCGCGTATGAATGCTGAATTTTCTGGATCCGATGGGTGGGCGTGGCGGTGTTTAGGGCAACGCGGCCCACACGGCGCAAGTATGCCATAGGCGCCCGCCTATGTCAAGCAATACGCAAGCGCTATCCACACGCAACGGCCACTCGCTGGATGAACCGGGCGGCCGCAAGGAGAGGACGGATGATCGCATGACAGGCGACCGAAAAGATGGGTCGCGCAAAGGCATGCGCGCCATTCCGCTCACACAGCGCCAGCGCAAGCGCGCCAAGCCAGCGGAGCCCGCGCCGCAGCCGGCGGAAACCACAAGCCCGCACGCTTCTGGGACGAGGCGCCGCGCGCAGCCCGAAAGCGCCACATCCGCGCCGACCAGGAAGCCAGCCGCGAAGGCGCCAGCGGTAACCCCCGCGCCCTCGCACGCCACGCGCACCGCACTGCGGCCTGCCGCGCCCAAAGCGCCCGCGCAGAACCCGGCGCGCAAGCCAGCGCCAGCCCAACCCACGCCTGCCGCCTCCAACGCCGCCCCGACCGCGCAGGCGCCAGCGCCCCGGCGCACGCTTCGCCGCCCACCGCCATCGGTCACGCCGGTTAGCCCGCTTGACCTGGTGGATACCGCCCCACTCATCGCGCCTGCCAGCCTGCGGCCACAGCCCGAGCCGGAGCTCCCGGAAACCACCCGGCTGAAGCTGCCGCGCGGCGCGCAGAAAAGCCGGGCGCCGTTCACTAGCCAGGATGACCCTAGCCTCACCGTGACCGCGCCGCTAGCCGCGCCCGCGAGCGCCCCGATTGACATGGTGGATACCACCCAGCTTGTTCCACCGGTAGATATGGTAAACACCACTCACCTGCCGCCAGCGGTAGAGGCGATGGACACGGGGCAGCTTGCCTCATTCCAATTCGAGCCAGCCGCGCCCGCGGAGCTGCCCGCGACATCGCGCCTGAAGGCTCCCCGCTCTGGCCCCAGGCGCCCACAGTCAGGACAATCCTCAGACCAGGTCGAAACGTCGCCCCTGGCGCTCCGCCTCACGATGGCGTCGATCCAGCCCGCGGTAGATGCGGTAGACACCACCCAGCTCATGCCACCTCTCGATACGGTCGATACCACCCAACTGGGCGCGCCCGCTGACCCAGCGATGGATACGCTCAATACCACGCAGCTGAGCGCGCCAGAAAGCGCGCCTCCCAGCGCTCCCGTGGACCAGATCGACACCACGCGGTTGAGCGCGCCTCCGACAGTGGAGACCTCCCCTGTGGTCACGACACCCCCGACAGCGCGCGGCTCGTTTGTGAGCGCGCCCTCCGATCCCGGCTCGCCACGGCGCGTAAAAGTGCGTGTGCGGCGCAAGCGCGCGGAAGCCCCTGGCGCGCCCGCGGCCGCGCCTGAGCTGGCTGACACCGAGATCCTTGCCAGCCCGCCGCCAGCGGCGCCGAAGACTGATCAGTCCACTCTGACCCTCAATATCATCATGAGCGCGGATACCGCGCGCATCGCGCCAGACGGCGCGCCCAGTGACGTGACCGTGGCAGGCGCAGATCTGCCAGCGACCACGAAGCTCTCGTCGCTGGAGGCCTCGCGCGCGCGTTTGTCGCCAGCCTCGCAAGATGAGGACACGGCAGCGTCGGCGAAGCCCATCGCTAGGCCGGATGCGGTAGACGCGCGCCCCAGCATGGAGCTCGCAGAGACATTGGCGGAGGACCCTGCGGCGGAAGCGACGGAATCGCTCGATGCCGCGGACGTCACAGAACACGACGTGGAGCCGGAGCCCGATCTGGCGGTTACGGCGCGCAAATTGCCGACGCTGGCGGTCATGGCGGCGCTCGCCAACCGCGCTGATGCGCGAGCGGACGACGTCGCCGACGAGGTTCCCGAGTCGCTCTCAGACCTTAGCGATGAGGATACCGGACAGCTTCCCGCCGTCCAGTCTCCCATCCAGGGTGCGGCGGAAATCTATACGCCTCCTAGCCAGCCGCTGACCTCGATGGAAGCCGAACAGGGCGAAACCGCGGGGGTGGATACGCAACCAGCGCAGGCGGCGGCGCTGCTGAGCGACCTGCGCGCGATGATGGATGAGAATCCGTCCGTGGATGAGCGCCGGCCAAACCCGGGACGTCTGGGCCAGTTGCTGCGGCGTCCGGCCAGCCAGCCATTCCCCGCGCCTGATGGCGACGCGCGCTCCGGACCGCTCGCTGGCGGCCAGCGGCGCATCTGGAGCGAGGTCGCGCCGCATCAGGGCAATTATGCCGTCGATCCCCACGGAGTGAGCGGCCAGAGCGCGCGCGTCGCCACGCCTGTTATTCCCTCACCTGCGACGCGACGCGCTCTGAACGCCACAACGCCGCTCTGGTCACCACGCGCGCGGTGGCCGCAGCGTGGGCGCGTCTCCGGTTGGCAGACGCGGGCACAGGACGAAGAGTCAGATGCGCTGCTCGTCTGGGCGGGCGGCGCGCAGGCGGTTCTGGCGGGCGCGGGCGCGTTCGTCGCGGCTATCGCGCTGCTGAGTGGCGGTCCGCGGGCGCTAGGCGTCTTCGCCTGGGCGATTAGCTTCTCGCTGATCGCTGGCGTTAGCGCGGCCGCTGGACATCTCGCCTGGCGCAACCAAAAGACGCGCATCGCCACACTGGCGATTACCCTCTCACACCTCCTCATGCTAGTCTGGGCGCTCGCCTTGCTTGGCCCGCTGCCCGCGTTTATGGCGCTCGTCCCTGTCACGATCGCACTCACCCTGCGCGGGCTGGGGCGGATAGAGGCGATATTCGCCGCGGTCGCTGAATCGGCGCTCTATCTCGTTGCGCTGGGTCTAGGCGCGAGCGGGCGCTGGCCTTTCCCACAGCTTGTGATTACCGGGCTGGCGGCGACCGCGCTGAACGGAGCGCTGATCGTGGCGGGCGTGGGCCTCGGCTTGTTGGCGTTGATGCGCCTCTTCAGCGCTGGTGAGCGCGAGCGGGCGCGCGTCCGCGCGATCGAGCGGGCATCCTATTTGACCACAAGCGAGCTCGACGCGCTGCGCGCCCAGACGGAGGATGACGCGGACGCCCTGCGGCGCGCGCTCGCCGCCGCGCTGCAGGGACGCCCATCGGGTCCGGTGTGGACGCGCGGAGCCCTCAGCCCGCTCGCCGATCAGGTCAATATCACGGGCGACCGCCTCGCCGAGCTCACCCATGACCGCGAAGAGCGCAAGCGCCTTGAAGCCGCTGTCCGCCGGCTGATCGCCAACATGCGGCGCGCACGGCTGGGTCTTACGTGGGAGTTGCCCGAGGCCAGTGGCGTGATTCTGGATGACCTTATCGCCTTGATGCGCACGCCATCCCCGGGCGACCAAGCATGGCTGCCGGAAGAATCCACGCCAACCGGGCAAATCGTGGCGCCGCACCTCTATCGCGCGAGCCAGCCGGGTGTCTCGATTCCCTCGCAGCCGTTGCAGGCCCAACAGAGACTCTGGCCGGACCAGGCGCCGCCGTCGCAGCCCTCAGGCGTCTGGGCGACACTCTGGCCGAGCGACCCAGGATCCGCCGCTCCCGGCGGAGATCCGCTCGCACTGCCGCCGTCGCCGCGCTTTCCTGAGTCCAGCAGCCGCTACCCGAAGCCTGGCCAGCCCAGCGCGCCACTCGGGCCGACCTACCTGAGTGACCCTGGCTGGTACGGTGACCCGCCCACGCCGGAGAATGGAAACGGCTCTAATGGCTCCAACGGGCGTCATCAATAGACGGGGGCTGCCTGGGGGCGCCGTACACTACCCCAGATGGCCCCACATCCCCACGAAGCCCGGCGCGCTTGTCGCTGCGCCGGGCTTCTTCCGTTGTCACTCCGCAAACAGATGTTCTATAGTAGCGCGAGGATGTGGCCGGGATAGCTGAGGAAGTGGGGTGGGCGAGATGCTGGAGCGTGACGGAGCGCGGGATGGAATCGAGCGCGCGCTTACTCTCGACCTCCGCGGCCGCCGCGTCACCGAGATCGCCGGAGAGCTAGGGGTCAGCGCCTCCACCGTCCGCCGCTGGACCAACGAGGCGCTGCGGGCGCTCGCCGATGAGGACCGCGCGGAGCGCGCCGCGCTGGTGGCTCGCGCTATCGAGAGTCAGCGCGCCATCGCCGGAGCCGCCTGGGAGGCGTATGAGCGTGAGCGCACGCTGGATGAAGCGCTGCTGCGCGGCGACCTGGATCGCGTGCGCCGCCGCGCGCTCCGCGGCTCGCGGGCGGGACGGGCCAGCCGCGCTCCCTCTCTGGCGCTGGAAGCGGGCGCAGGAACCAGCGACGAGAGCGACTGCCCACCGGTAGCTGAGGAAGAATACGAGCGGCCTAAGCGCTCCACCCAAGGCGCGCATTACCTGCGAGTGGCGCTGGACGCCCAGCGCGAGGTCGCCCGCCTTCAGGGGCTCTACGCCCGCCTGGAGAACAGCGCGTCCCATGTCAGCTTGTCCATCATCAGGCGTGAGGGCGGGCCTGAGAATGCCCCACCGCCCGCCCCAGAGACGGCCACATGAGCGCGTCCGGCGACGAGCGCGGCGACACGCTGCGGCTTCAATGGAAACTCAATCCAGCGCAGTGGGCGTTTGTCCACTCAGATGCGCGTTTCAGCTTCTATGTTGGCGGCATCGGCGCTGGCAAGACCTTCGCCGGGGCGGCGCGCTCCATTGTACGCGCCATGGAGGACCCAGGCTCGCTGGGGCTGATTGGCGCGCCCACCTTTCCGATGCTACGCGACGCCACGCAGCGGACCTTCCTTGGCCTGCTGCCACGAGAGTTGATCAAAGTCTATGCGCGCGCGGAGGAGCGTCTGCTGCTCGTCAACGGCTCGGAAATCCTCTTCCGCTCGCTCGATACCCCCGACCGCGCGCGCGGCCTCAATCTCGCCTGGTTCTGGCTGGATGAGGCGCCGCTCTGCGGCTACTACTCCTGGCAGGTGCTCAAAGGGCGACTGCGCCAGGCGGGCCGTCATACCGCGGCCTGGGCCACGGGCACCCCACGCGGGCACGACGGCTTTGCCCGCGACTTCGAAGCGCGCCCAGCGCGCGGGCACACGCTCGTCCGCGCCGCCACCTGGACCAACGCGCATAATCTGCCGCTGGACTATATCGCCAGCCTCGGCTATACCGGCGCCTTTGCCCAGCAGGAGATCGAAGGGCAGTTCGTCGCCTTCGAGGGACTGGTCTACGCCTTCGATCCAACGCCCGGCGCCCATGTCCGTGACCCGGAAGAGCGGAGCGCGACGGGCTGGGCGCGCGTCGTCGGCGGTGTAGACTGGGGTTACACGCATCCCACCGCCGGGCTGGTGTTCGGCGTGGACGGCGACGGGCTCCACTGGCAGCTCGACGAGTTTTACCAGCGCCGCGCCAGCCTGGATGAGACAGTCTTGCCGGCGCTGGTAGAGATGACGCGCCGCTGGAGCGTGGCGGAATGGTTCTGCGGCCCCGACGAACCGGAGCACATCGCGGCGCTCTCCGCCGCGCTGGCCCGCGCCGGGCTGTCAGCCCGCGTCACCCGCGCCGAGAACAGCGTGCGCGCGGGCATCCAGACGGTCGCGTCGCTGCTCGCGCGCCGCCCCGATGGCCAGCCTGGGTTGGTAGTCGCTCCGCGCTGCGTTCATACCCGCGCCGAATACCGCCAGTATCAATGGGCGGCCGCCACTGGAGAGCGCGACCCCGCCGAGCAGCCGCTTAAGCAGCGTGACGACGCGATGGACGCTACCCGTTACGCGCTGCATAGCGAGCGCGTCCGCAACCGCGCCGCCGACCGCACCAACGCCTGGCTCACCGGTCTGCGGCGGGACGCGCCGGAGCGGCCCTGAGCAGGCCGCGCCCCGCGCCTGGCGACTTGCCTTGCGAGCGACGGTCATGCTATCCTGAACTCTGCGCCACCGCGCTGCGGCCCATCGTAGGCCCGCTCCCGGCAGATTCATCGGTTCCGCCCAGTTGCGTCCGCCTGGCGTTGCCGCCAGGCGCTGTCCCGGACACGAAAGAGCGCGCCCGCATGTCTGTGGAGCAGTTCTACTACACCTCCCGGACGGACCCCAAGTCCGGCGCCGAAGCGGGTTCCCATACGATCTACGCGTCGCCGGGCCTGATCCCTGATGAGATTCAGACTCTCACCAACCTGAGCGCCTACGAGCTTCCATCGCGTCTCAACCTACGCCACCCCGGAGTGGCGCCCATCGCGTTACGTTACACGACACTCTCGCCCGGGAAGGCGGCGCTCCTCTGCTGCCAGTCCACCGGGCTCGATGAGAAGGGGAGCGCACGTTCCTACTGCGCGCGCGCGGTCGTGCTGGAGCCGGAGGCGTTTACCCATACCCCACCAGCGTTTTACTGGGGGAGTTCCTTCTGGCGCGCGCCCGACCCGCTGCCCAGCGCCCCGATTCCCGCGCTGGACAATTTCGACCCTGATCCGGCCCTCGATCAGGACACCATCTGGCGCTTCCTCAGTGTAGAGCGGCGGCGCGAGTGGCTCCCGCGTCTCCTGAGCGCGCTCATCTCCAGTGCGGAGACGCGGCGGCGCATTGTGATTGTCGACACAGCGGAGAATGTGGCGTTCTGGGTCGCCGGAATGAGCTTGCTGCTGCCTTCGCGCTACCGGCCGCTGCTGAGCTTCGCCACCTACCACCATGATCCCCGCGGCGCCGGCTACCTGGTCACCGGCGCGCGGTCGGATGGCGCGTACCATCTGGCGACAGCGGACTTTCTGACCTCCTTCGTGCTCGATACCGAGACAGGGCGCGTCAGTGAGACAAACGACTCGCTCTACGCGCAGTTCGCTGCCAGTTGCGCGCGCCCTGACCTCTATGCCGAGCGCATGCTGGGTCTGCTGGGCATGTGCGATCGTCTCTTCCCTCCAGAGAACGTGATCAACGGCCGGCTCGATGACGCGGCGGCGTATCACGCGCGCCTGATGGTGAATTCGGGCGCGATTGGCCCCGCCGCCCGGCGCGCGCTCGCCAGCGCCATGGATGCGCTCACCGACAGCGACTCCACTGTTGGCGAACGACTTGAGGACCTGTACGACGCCTACACACTCCTGCTCACCGCGCTGCCAGAATCGCCCGACGCGAGCCTCATTGAGAGCTATGAACAGGTCGCCAGCTTGCTGCGCGATGTGGATCCGCAGGGCGCGCCCGCGCGCCTGCCGCGAGAGCTCTGGCTAGCGGCCCAGTTGATCGCGACCAACCAGACACCAGAGGGTGAGGCGGTCGGCGACGCCCTCCTGCGAATCTATGGCGATGAGATGGTGGTCGCGGGTCTCAACTCGCCAGCGTTCCTGCGCGAGCTCACCCATCTCAGCCAGCAAGCGCCGTTAGAGGCGGCGACGCGTATCTGGAACTTCACAGGCAAGAGCGTGGAGGCCAGTCCGGACGCGCTGCCTGCCCTCGTGGCGATGCTCATACGGACGCCCGGTGTGGAGGAAAACCAGGTCACGCCCGAAGGTATCCACTATCTCGAGTCGCTGGCGGGCGCGACGAGCGAACAGGCGCAAGCCTGGCTTCAGGCCCTCGCCACAGAAACGGCGCTCCCCGCGCCTGTCGTCCTGGCGTATTATTACGCCCTGGTCAACCATCTGGCGCCGCGTGAGCGTGCGCCCTACCGCGCGCATATGCGTGAGCCGGAGGCGGCGGCGCGCTACGAGATCCAGCATGATCTCGGCGGTGACAGCATAGACATCCAGCTTGCGGTTCTGGAGCGCTGGGCCGACTACGCGCAAGAGTCGGTGGGCGTACACCCGGGAGCGATCGCCTGGGTCTCCATTGCGATGAACCATCTCTGGGCGATCACGTCGCAAAGTCATTTACCTCAGATCGCCAAGCGCTCGCTCACTTATCCAGCCACCGTCTCACAGCTCAACAAGCGCTCCGCCGGCGTGCTGCTGCGCATGGCGCTCAAGGGCATTCCGCTCGCCCGGCCCAACGCGGATGACCTGGCGTTCTGCAAGCAGTATAAGCACGACCCGCGGCTCAACCCCATGGAGCGGGTTCTGGTGATAGGGGTACTCGCCATGGACAATGGACAGCTCGACCGCACGAGCGCGCTGGAGCTCCGCAAGCGCTTCAGTGAACTGGGGCCCAGCCAATATCTCATTGAAGCGCACGCGTTCATCACGCGCTTCTTCGAGCAGGATGTGACACGCGAGGCGCACGGCGAGATGATCGCCGCCACCTATAGCCTGCAGAACAATGACGCCTTCTGGCAAAGCTACGGCGGCGCCCTGCTCGAGTTGATGATTGACACACGCACGGCGAAGAAGGCCGCGCAGATCATCGGCTTCTGGTTCGAGTCTTCGCTGAGCGCGCTAGGCCAGTTCCCCTATGTTGTCCAGATGTTCTTCATGGGGCTGCCCTCGCTCTTCGAGGCGGCGCAGAAGGAGCGCGGCTACCGCGAAGCGGCGCGCGAGATCGACCTCTACTGCGCCAATCAACAGTGGTATCCAATGGTGCGCGGCCTCATCATGCCTGAGCGCAAGGGTATCCTGGGCCTCTTCGGGCGGTAGTTCGCCGGAAATCCGCGAGCGGCCATCTCCGCCCTATGCTGTATACTCACGGGGGACGTCCGCCTTGCCCAGGGCGACCCTTCCGCCGCCGCGCGCGGCTCCGTCTCGCACTCATCCGTTCCGTCTAGTCACCTACGAGGCCTGAATGAGCTCCCACGATAAGCCAGCCATCTTCACGGGGAACGCCCACCCCCAGCTTGCCGCGGACATTTGCCACCACCTCGGCGTTCCCCTCGGGAAGGCGGAGGTCTTCCAGTTCCCCAACGAGAACATCTTTGTCAAGATTCATGAAAACGTGCGCGGGCGCGATGTTTTCGTCGTCCAGCCGATGACGCACCCAGTGAACACCTCCATTATGGAGCTGCTCATCATGCTCGACGCCTTCAAGCGCGCCTCCGCGCAGCGCATCACCGCCGTCGTTCCCTACTATGGCTACGGGCGCACCGACAAAAAGGACCAGCCCCGCGTGCCGATTACCGCACGCCTGATCGCGGACTGCCTCTCCATCGCCGGCGCGCAACGGCTGCTGACGATGGACCTGCACGCCGGGCAGATCCAGGGGTTCTTCAACATCCCTGTGGACGAGTTGACCGCCAAGTTGATCCTGACGGACTATCTCCGCAAGAAGAACATCCCTGACCTGACCGTCGTCGCCACCGACGCAGGCTTCGCCAAGAAAGCCCGCAATATCGCTGAATCGCTCGACGCGCCGCTGGCTATTGTCGAAAAGCGCCGCCTGGGCAACAACAGCCAGACGGAAGCGATGAGCCTGATCGGCACGGTCGCGGGCCGATCCGCGCTCGTGGTGGATGACGAGATCGACACGGCGGGCACGCTCGTCCAGGCCGTGCAGGTGGCGCGCGAGCACGGCGCGCACGATGTCTACGCCTGCGCCTCGCATGGCGTGCTGAGCGGCCCAGCCATCGAGCGCCTGACCTCCGCGCACATCAAGGAGCTCATCCTGACTGATAGCGTGCCCGCGCCCGCGGCCGAAGCCCTGCCGTGGGTGACGACGCTTTCCGTCTCCGGACTCTTTGCGCGGGCGATACAGCGCATCCACGAGGGACGCTCCGTTTCGCGCCTGTTCGGGGAGAACGAAGGTGACCAGGAGGCTGACGAAGACGATGACCCAAACATGGACTACATCGCCAACTAACGATGCGCGCGATCTGCGGTAGCCGCGCATGAGCGGGGAGCTCTGGGCCGAACCGGGAGAACCGGAGGCGAAGCCCGACGCGGCGCTGGATATGGCGTTCGCCCGGCTGCTACGGGCGCTGCGGGCGCTGCCCGGCCCATGCGAACCGCCGGTCGGTGTGGGCGGCTTCGATATTCTCTATGCCAGTGAGCGAGAGGTGGTCGTCTGGTATGCGCCCGCGCGCGACGGCGTGGAGCAGCGCGAGGTGGCGATCCCCGGCGGGCTGGTGCGCGCCGCCTGGGCGCTGACGCGGCGTGGGGCGCCGGTAGATGAGGCGGCGCTCCGCGCGCTGGCGGCCAGCCCAGGGCGTGGCCGCTGGCTGCTCGCGCTCCTGGCGCAAGTCCCCGGCGTGGAGACCCGCCGCGGCGAAGCGCCCACGCTGGTTGAAGATTCGCCGGTTGAGAATACGCCGGACGGCGAAGCAGACGCTGGCCAGACGGCGCCAGACGAGCCGTATGTGACCCTCATCTGGCGTGGCGAGCGCGATGATGCCAGCGCATGACTCGCCCATCGAACGCGCGGCGTCCCGTAATCTCCTCGCTGCGTGAGAATTGCCCCGGCTCCTCTTGACCCTCGCCTATGGATGGCGCTATTAATTATCAGGTCAGTTAATTATGGCGCGAGGAGAGGCGCCAGAGAGGAGGCCAGCCCCATGGCGCGCAAACCCGCCCCGCCGGGAGCAGACCGCCGCCAGCTCATCCTGGAGGCGGCGCTCGATGTCTTCGCGGAGCAGGGCTTCGAGGGCGCGACTACCAAGGAAATCGCGGCTCGCGCGGATGTGACGCACGGCCTGATCTACTTCTACTTCGCTTCGAAGGAAGACCTCTTTCAGGCGACCTTCGAACATACCTTGCGCGGGGCGCTCGATGAACTGCGCCCTCCCGGCGCCGATACGACCAGCGATGAGCCCGAGATTGTCATCGAGCGTAGTGTCGCGCGGCTGCTGGAGACCATCAGCTCACCGCGCGTCTCCAGCCTGGCGCGCATCATGATGCGCATGGCGGCCAATGGCGACCGAAAAGGCGGGCCGCTGCGCGAGTGCAAGATCAGTATGATGCGCGCGGTCGGCTCGTTCAACGACACGCTCGCCGCCTATCTGGAAACCCAGATCGCGCGCGGCAAGTTGCGACCGGTCAAATCGCGCGCCGTCGTCACCTTGCTGGTGGGAGGCGTCATCGCGACCTTCGGTGTCAACGGAGCTTGTCCGCATGCTGAGGACGCCGAGCGCACGCGCGCCACGCGTGAATGGGCGCGTGAGTTGACCGGCATTCTGCTGGAGGGGCTGCGCGTACGCTCTGGCGCGGTCGATGCGCCGCCACCAGCTGTGACCGCGGGGTCATCAGAGATGTAACGCTCCCCGCAACCTCGACTCTCTACTGTATCGAAACGCTATCGGGCCGAAGCCCTCAATCTCACTCTCTGAACTACCCAATCGCCCGACGGCGAAGACGCGTCTGGCGCGGCTCAGCCGCGCGGCGCCGCCGCTCCGTTCATGTGGCCCTGGAAAGGACCGTTTCTCGTGGCTGACACTCCACCAACAACCGCCGGAACGCTCGCGGCGCAAGGCGATCACCAGCGCATGCGGCTGGTGGGCTTCGCGCTCGGCAGCGTGCTCACCGCACTGCTCGTCACACTGCTACTCTCGGCGCTCGATCAGACAATCGTGGGCACAGCGCTGCCGACTATCATCGCCGAGCTTAACGGCGTCAATAACTACACCTGGGTGGTGACGGCCTACCTCGTCACCTCGACGACCGTCATCCCCATCGTATCCAAGCTTTCGGACCAGTTCGGCCGCAAGTGGCTTCTCATCGGCGCGGTGATCATCTTCCTCGGCGGCTCGGCGGCCTCGGGCGCCGCTGAGACGATGAACCAGCTGATCGCCTTCCGCGCGCTGCAGGGCATCGGCGGTGGCGCGCTCGCCACACTCGTCTTCACCCTGGTCGGCGATATCTTCACCCCGGCCGAGCGTGCGCGCTGGCAGGGACTGTTCTCCGGCGTCTTCGGCCTGGCCAGCGTGATTGGCCCGGCGCTAGGCGGCTGGATCACCGACAACACAACCTGGCGGTGGATCTTCTACGTCAATTTGCCGCTGGGTGTCATCTCGGTGCTCCTACTGTTCTTCTTCCTGCCGTCCAATATCTCCGTGCGCTCCGCCGCCACCGGGCGTAATGTCTGGGCGCGCATTGACTGGTGGGGCGCGATCACCTCCGCCGCGGCCACGGTGCTGCTGCTGCTCGGACTCACCTGGGGCGGCGCGACGTATCCGTGGAACTCCTGGCAGGTGATTGGCTCGCTGGTGGCGTCGGGCGTGCTCTTCATCGCCTTTATCGTCGCGGAGCTCACCGCGCGCGAGCCAATCCTGCCGCTGGACCTCTTCAAGAACCAGGTCTTCGCCTCGGGCGCGCTGCTCGCGATGACAGTCGGTCTGGCGCTCTTCGCCGTCGTCATCTACCTGCCGGTCTTCCTGCAGGGAGTGCTCGGCGTCAAAGCGACCAACTCCGGCCTCGTGGTGACGCCGCTGGTCGTCACGCTCGCCATCGCCGCCGCGCTGGTCGGGCTGCTCGTCTCGCGCCTGGGCCGCTACCAGGTCCTCTCGATCATCGGCGCGATAGTGATCGTCGCCGGGTTCTACCTGCTCTCGACGATGACAATCAACACCTCGCAACAGACGGTTGTCTATTACATGATCGTGCTCGGCGTGGGCCTGGGCATGCTGCAGCCGGTGATGACGCTCGCCGTGCAGAACGCGATCCCGATCAACCGCCTGGGCGCGGGCACGGGCGCGGTCACCTATCTGCGCACCCTCGGCTCGGCGTTGGGCGCGGCGATCGTTGGCGCGATTGTCACCAATGCGTCTGATACCGACCTGAACGGGCGACTAGCGAATATCAACCATAGCTCGCAACTGATGACCGGCCTGCGCACGGCCACGAACACGCTGACCAACGCGCAGGCGCTGCAGCCGTTGCTGACCACCCAAAGCCTGCGCGATAAGGTGCGGCTCGCGGCGGTGACGGCCGCTAACAGCCCAGCGAACGCGCAGCCAGTGATCAACCAGGCGATCACGCAGGCGCAGAACTCGCCGCAGACGCAACAGGCGGTCCTGGCAGCGGAGAACTCCCCGCAAACTCAGCAGGCGATTCAGGCCGCGGTCGCCCAGGCGACGGCGCACATCCCCGCCAATGCGCCAAATCGCAAGGAGCAGGTCGCCGCGATCACGCAGGAGATCACGCAGCAGGTCCATCAGTCGATCGTAGACAAGATTAACCAGGCCATCGCGCAACAGGTTCCTCCTGCGGTCCACAAGGCGATCACGACCTCGGTGAACGACACGTTCAGCGCGGTGATCGAGGCGGGCCGGCACGCGCTGGCGACTGGCATCCACCAGGCCTATCTGGTTTCAATCGGCTTCGGCGTGCTGATCGTGCTGATCGCATTCTTCCTGAAAGATGTGCCACTGCGCGGCGGCCGCCCACGCATGGCGGAGGGCGCGGAGGCCGCGCTGGCCGGCGAAGGCGCGGGTGAGGTCCCGGCCTCAGCGGTAGCCCTGACCTCGGATGGCGACCGCGTTCCGGCGCTGCCTGTGGGTAGCTCAAACGCCGCGCCGGCGGCCGCGCTCGGCGGAGATGGCGCCGCGGGAATACTCCCCGCGGCCGAAGTGTAACGCCCGCGCGTATGCGCGCGCGGGGCGTCAGGAGTGGTCAGGCGCTGGCCTCCTCCTGACGTCCTGCGGTATACTTTCTATTGGGATGGCGCCCAGGCGTTCGAGGACGCGCGCCGGGACTCATCCATCCGGGATACCAATGACGCCCGCCTGACCATGATGTGGTCGCGCGGGCGTTTTTTCACGCGTTACCAGCTTTTACGGCCCAGGGGTTATTGGGATGGGAGCCAGGGCGCGATAGATGAGGAAATACGAGCGATGACGAACATCATTAACATCGCGGACTACGCCCGCGCGCGCCGCGACCGCGCCACCCTGACGGCGGAGGACCTGCTCCAGCGCTACGCGACGGGCGAGCGCGAATTTGCTGATATTGACCTGCGCGGCGCGCGCCTCGTGGGCGAGAACCTGTCCAGCGCGAACTTCGCTGGCGCTGACCTGCGCGGCGCCGACCTAACGGGCGCGAATCTCTGGGGCGCGCGGTTCTGCGCCGCGCGGCTTGATGGCGCGCGGCTCACCGGGGTGGACGCGCGGCGCGCCTCGTTCGTGGGCGCGCAACTCGACGGCGCGGACTTCACGGGCGCGCTCCTGATCGGCGCGGACCTGAGCGATTTGGACCTGCGCGGGGTGAACCTTTCCGGCGCGAATCTGTACTGCGCCTATCTGGGCGAGACCGCGCTCGACCGCGCCACACTCGATGGCGCTCACCTCTACGACCCCAATCTCGGCGCTGTCCGCCGCGCGCTGGCGTAGCCCCGGCGCGCCAGGCCCGTTCGCGCTCTCCGCGCCTGATGTGATGGAGGCGGCGCTGCGGGAGGCGGGCCCGCGCCTGCTGGATTCTGGCGAGACTCCCATTGCGGTCGAGTATCCTGACGCGGAGGCCG
This sequence comes from Ktedonobacterales bacterium, assembly GCA_036391685.1. GTDB lineage: Bacteria > Chloroflexota > Ktedonobacteria > Ktedonobacterales > JADMIN01 > JAKAIY01. Next base: position 36,015 of record DASVZK010000049.1, on the reverse strand, counting down.
CGTGCCGGGTAATGCTACCGGGCAGCGCGCGGCTCCGCGCGGTCCAGAGCAGTGGGGAAGATCGTGTTCGGCAAGTGATCCTTAACGAAATCGCGCCCTACCAGGCGGAGAGCGGCAGCTACCGATTCCAGAACCGCTTCCGGTTACTGATCGCCACTCGCAGCGTCTGGGTGCTGGATTACAACGAGCGGCCGTGTTCAGGGTTCACTGGGCAAGACCCCAATGCAGCGCTGTGCCGAACTCCTCGACCAGACGCCGCTTTAGGACGACGTTGCCGAAGCCTTCGACCCGGTCAAGAAGGTCACCTTCGTTGACCGGCTCACCCTGCGTCGTCGCACGTCCGCAGTTAACAAGCGGGCGAAGAAATGATGCCGCCGAATCACACACCTCACCCATCTCTCATGCGTTGCTCCATCCGCCGCTCGAGGGCCTCCATATGCTCGGGATTCGAGAAGTCAAACGGGGGAACCGGTTTTCCCTCAGCCGCGAGGGTCGCAAAGTACTCATCCTCCTCTGGATCACCCCACCATCCATCCAGCTGTTTGTCGAGGGCGTCAGGGAAGATCGAGACGCCGCTGACTTCATAGCCCGCTACCGCCCAACCGCCACCGAGGGCATCGAAGACAATGTCGTGCAGTTCTTGACCCATATCGGGCGCATAGCCGTCACGTACGAAGCGGGTGAGCAGCGTCCGGAATCGGCGGCGAGTCTCGAGCAACTCGGGTGGCGCGTGCTCATCGGCAGTCCAGGCGGCGCCATGAGCCTTTGGATCATAGTGATCTTCGCACACCCGCCAGAACCAGCACGTCGCCTCCCCGAAGTCCCCAAAGGCCCGCACTCCGCTGCCGGCCATGGAGTTGACATCGATGCCCACGATAGCGCTCGTGGGGGTGACATATGGCTCTGGGTAGATGCCAGCGCGAACTATGGCTTCGTACTGTTCAAGTGTCTGAGACAGAAGCGTGACCTTTCTTGACGCGCCTGGCGCATGCTCACATCTGACGCCCGAAGTGGCGCGGTCTGGGCCGCCGTTACGCTCACCGGGCCGCTCAGTGACGCGCTCATAGCGGATGGCGCCCAGGTATTGCATTACTGCACGTCTCCGGGCGTCTGCGCCAACGCGCACATGCCCTCACGTAGGAAGCCTACGTCGTCGTTCAGCCGCGCCTTCCATAAGAAGTTGTCGAGTGCCATGCTGGTTTCATCGGCCATCCGGTGATCCTCTTTTGGCGGGTTCTTTGTCTATCCGATGAGAATCACCTGCTGGCCGATCTCGTCAACCGGCTGCTATTCCCCACACAACAGTGGACACTGTCCTCCAACTCAGCAACACTCAGATACGGAACCACTCGGACGTGTCTCATGTCCAAAGACTATAAGATCCCACCCGGATTCCGTATGACTTATCAGATCCACCCCATCCAGCCCGCTCTGGCGCGAGACATCTTACCGCCGCTTGCCGCGCCCACCGCGCGCGGGGCCATAGCCATAGACGGTGAAGGCCGTTGGTGGGGCGGACTCCAGCGCGTCACGCGCGCGCTCGACAGCCCGCTGGGCGCGGGCGCGCACGCCTGACGCTGTCTCGCGGCTGACGCGCTCCGCGAGCCAGGCGATACCGAGCAGCGGCCAGCCCACCAGGCCAGGCCGTTGCTCGATGCGTAGACCCAGCCGCGTGGCGGCCGCGACATCGCCGCTCGCCGCCCCAGGCGCGAGGGTGAGAACCCAGCGCAGGTTGCCACGCCAGCCTGGGTAGTCCGTCTCCCAGACGAAGCGCGTAGAGGGAGTGTATTCGCTGAGGCGCATGGGCATCGGGCGGTCGCGCTGGCGGGTAAGGAGGAAACGCCACGCGCACCCGGCGCGCAGCGGTGGCGCGGGCGGGCGCTCCAGCCGGACCGCGGCGAACCACGCCCCCGCGTTGCGCGGGTCAGCTAGCCAGGCGAAAGCTGGCCCTACCGCCAGCGCCACCAACGTCTCCCCGCTATCACGCGCATCCGCCGTGTCCGGCTTCCCAACCGCCATGCCCGCCGCGCCCTTTCACCCTGCTCGCCATGCGCCGCTCTCTATGCGGCCACGCCCTCCAGTTTACGCCACCGCCGCTGATCGCCGCCTGCGTCGCGCCTCGCCTAGCGCCAGCAACGCGATCACCAGTCCTGCGGCAACCAATGGAGAAAAGTTCAGCGCCATATACATCCGTGGGTGCGCCTGGGAGAAGGGGAAGATCAGGTCGTAGGCCTGAGCGCGGGCGTAGACGCTGTCATCAAAGGGCGAATACATCAGGCGCGCCTCGATGGTGATCGGGCCTGGCTGCGCGTTGGCGGGAAGTTGAACCGTCGCCGCGATGCGCCCCTCGCCATCCGTATAGATGTCCGCCAGCGTTTGGGCCGAACCGGGCGCGCAGAGCGTCTCGTCCTGGCCGCGGCAATACTCGATGCGCACCGCCTGCCCCTCTGGCCAGTTTGCCCCCCTCACCGTCACTGCCCCGCCAGGAGCGCCCGATGTCACACTCAGTAGCATGATCGAGGACTCCACCGGGCGCACGGTGAAGACAGGACGCAGCGTAACCCAGACATCACCGTTGCGCGGGCCGCTGGCCGTCGCGAAGAAGGCGATCTGCGTCTCCGGCGGTTCCGGCGGGATCATCAGCGTCACGGAGAACGACCCGTTATAGATCGCCTTCACCGATTGCGCGGCCAGCGGCAGCGATGTGTAGGCGGTCGGATCAGCGGTCAGGTAATTATCGCGCGGCCAAAGCCCGATGGCCGGAGTGATGGTCACCGTTTGCCCGGGCTCCCAGCCAGCGCCCGTCACGAAGACCACGTCGCCCGAACCGACGATGGGCTGCGCGAATGCCTGCAATGAGGGCGCGGGATGATAGGTGAAAAGTAGCGTGACGCGCGACTGGGCATCCGGCGTCTGCGCGATGAACAGCGCCGGATTGTCGCCGGGCGTCTGCTCGTCCTTCTGCAGGCACTCACCGATCTCCGGCGTCTTGATATTGGTCATCGTGATGCGACCGCTGGCGTCCGCGACGCCCTGCGCGAATGGCTGCGGGTCCTCCCAAAGCAAGCCGCCACCAGCGCTATTGAAATCGACCAATAGCTGTACCACCGCGCCGGCCGGAAAGCGCCAGCCAGTGAACGTCACCGTAGAGCCAGTCACGCCCCCGCTGCGGCTGAGCGACCCACGCGCCCCGCCATGTGGCGACGTCGCCGGGAGCATATAGTCCGCCGGGGTGATGGGCGCGCAGAGAGGCGGGCCGCAGCCCGAATCTGGCGCGCCACATGAGGCGTGTGAGGTGTGTGACGCGCCCGCCGCGTGGGCTGCCGGCGCGCCTGCCACCATTGCGCCGAGCGCCAGCGCCAGCATCACCGGGGCGCTCAGCCGGAGCGCCAGCCAGTTCAGGGTTCCTCGCCAGTGGAGATTATGTGTGTGCCGCGACATCATCCTGTCGCCTCCTTCCATTGATGACAACGGACGGAAACGCCAGTTCGTTGGTTCCCTGGCATAGCCCGCCTGGCTGGTTACTCGCCCTGCGCGCTCCATGCCTGCCACGCCTGCGCCAGCGCCCGCATCTTGGGAATGCGCGTCTCGTAGCGCAGGGATTGTGGTGTCCAGGTCTCCTGCGTATTGGCCAGCTGGCGCACCGTGTTCAGCGCGCGGCCATAGACGCCCATCTCCGGCGGGAAGACCGCGGCTTGCGGCGCCACACCATGCTCCGGGTCGCCCGGTGTCTCGAGCGTGAAATAGTGCCCGTGGCTGGCATACCAGGAGCGCAGGTCGTTTTGCCCGCGCAGCGGCTTGCCGCCCGAGCCGGTGGCCATGTCCTCCAGTCGCAGGCTCACCTCGCCGAGGGGAATGGCGTGCAGGTGCGCGTGGGCTACTGTCTGCCGGAAAACGCCATGCTCGAAGAACGTAGGCTGGTGATAGACCTCGCTCAGGAAGCGGCGTATGGTCTCCTTGAGCGTCAGTAGCTCATCATCCAACCTGGTGGGCACGGCGCCGTAGCAGGCGTAATGCGCCTTGGGAATGATGAGAATATGACCGCTGACCAGCGGGGCGTGGTCGCCCACGACGCAGAACGACCGCGTCTCCGTTAGTGGCGTTTCGAGGTCACCCAGCGCGCAGAATGGGCAGCCCGCGATAGGGCCGGGCGGCTCCAGTTCTTCGGGCCTTTCTGACATGCGCGCTACCCTCCCGCGCCGCGGCCGCCCCTCCCGCCTGGGGAGGGCGTCATTTCCCGCCACTGGCGGGCTCGCTCGGTGGGCGCTCCGGAGGCGCGGCCGGCGCGCCATGCCCAGACGAGAAGAGGTTGCGCAGCGCGCCGAAGCGCGAATCGCCCGGCGACCAGGGCGGCAAATCCTCCGGCGGGACAGGAGCCTCGGCGCTGATCCGCGCCGCGCGCACAGCCTTACCCGCGTCCAGCGCGGTCACCGGGGTGGGGGCGGCGGCGAGCGCGGCGGCGATGCCGCCAGCGGGCAGCGGATATGGTTCTGGCCTGGAGGCCGTAAATGGCCACGCGACACCGTAGCGCCGCGCGAGGTAGTAGATCACGCCCGCCAGCAGCAGCGTGAAGATCGCCGTCCACTGCGCCTGCTTCAGCCCCTGGATGCCCAGAAATGGGGTAATCGGCTCTGTGCCGCGGAAGAAGAAGACCACAAACTGGCTAACCGCGTAGAGCGCGAGATAGAGCGAGAAGAAGACGCCTGTCTTGACGCGCGGCGTGACGAGCCGCAGCGGCCACAGGACCGCCAGCGCCACCAGATTGAGCGCCATCTCATAGACCGGCGCGGGCTGATAGGGAATGCCCGTGTGAGCGAAGCTGTGCGCGTTCAGATAGACAAACGCCCAGCCCAGCACATGCGGGTCGCTCACGTAGCTAACGCAGGGCGCGTTGAGGCAGAGGTTCTGCGGCGGCGTGACTGGCGGGCCGGCCTGGTAGCCGAGGATGTCGCCGTTGATGACATTGCCGACACGCCCGAAGATCTGGCCTACCGCCCCAAAGAGCGCGCCGCCATCCAGTATGAGCCAGCGGTCCAGCCCGTAGCGTGGCGCGACCAGGAAGAGTGTGGCCGAAGCCAGGAAGATCGCGCCAAAGAACGCCATGCCGCCATTCCAGACCGCGATGATATTCAGCGGGTTGAGTAGGTAGTTCCGAACGAGGTCTGGCTGCTGGATGACAAAGTAGAGCCGTCCACCGACCAGGCCGGCGATCGCCGCCCACACGAATATGTTCCAGACCTGGTCATCATGCAGGCCCATGTGCCGCGCCCAGCGCAGGATGACCCAGAGCGCGATGCTGATCGCCACGACATACATCAGGCCGTACCAGCGGACGGCAAGCGCGCCGATGCGTATCAGCACCGGGTCAATGTTGATGATGATATAGGCCAGCGTGGCGGGAGCATGCGCCCCGGCTACGAAGATTGGCATGGGTGAAGCTACGTCCTTTCACGGCCCGCGCGACGCCACAGCATGACGAGACACACTGGGACACATCGCCGCCGCCCGCTCTCGCCATTATCGCCGCCGCGCGCCGCGCGCGCAACCACCAGCGGCCGCACCTTGCCAGCAGCCAAATGGCGGCCGGCGCCGCGCGCAACTGAGGTACTAGCCTGCGCGCCAGGAACAGCCCCACGCTGTACAATGGCGGTACACTGGCGATGATGCGCGGCGCCGCGAGATAACACAAACAAGCGCGCCCGCTTTCAACTCTTGGCTGCGAGCGTGGGAAGCGCGCACACATACTATCCAGGGTCACAGGCGTCAGAGGAGTGACATGAAGAAGATTTGCGTCGTCGGCACAGGCTACGTCGGGCTGGTCACTGGCGCGTGCCTGGCGGAACTGGGAAATACCGTCGTCTGTCTGGATGTCGTCGAGGCGAAGATCAATCGTCTGCGCGCCGGAGAGATGCCGATCTACGAGCCGGGCCTGGAGCCGCTGGTGCGCCGCAACGTCCGCAAGGAGCGCCTAAGCTTCACTACCGATTACGCCGCCGCCGTACGCGACGCCGACTTCTGCTTCATCGCCGTCAACACCCCGCCCATCGCTGGCGGCGACGCCGCGGACATGACCTACGTCAAGAGCGCGGCGGCGAGCATCGCCAGTCACCTCACCGCCCCAACGATCATCGTCAACAAGTCCACGATGCCAGTGGGAAGCGGCGACGTGGTCTATGACGTAGCAATGTCGAACGTGAGCGACGAGCGGCATCGCGTGGCCGTCGTCTCCAACCCCGAGTTCCTGCGCGAAGGCTCGGCGGTACAGGACTTCCTCCAGCCTGATCGGGTCGTCCTTGGCTCGTATGACCAAGGCGCCGCCCGCAAGGTGGGTGAGCTGTACATGCCCCTGCGCGCGCCGATCGTCATCACCGATCTCTACACGGCGGAGATGATCAAGTACGCGTCCAACGCTTTCCTCGCTACCAAAATCTCGTTCATCAATGAAATCTCGCGCATCTGCGACCAGCTCGGCGCCGATGTCAAGGAAGTCGCCGCGGGCATGGGCTACGACAGGCGCATCGGCCGCGCCTTCCTCGACGCCGGCCTCGGTTACGGGGGGTCCTGCTTTCCCAAAGACGTAAAGGCGCTGGCCTACATGGCGGGCGAAGCGGGGCTGCACCCGCAGCTGCTCGACGCGGTGATGAAGATCAACGACGACCAACGGCGCGTGGTGATCCAGAAACTGGAGGCGGAACTGGGCGGTGCGGACAGCCTGCAGGGCAAGACCGTCGCCGTGCTGGGTCTGGCCTTCAAGGACAATACTGACGACATGCGCGAGGCCCCCTCGATCGACATAATCACCCGGCTGGTGGCGATGGGCGTGAAGGTCCAGGCATTCGACCCGGAGGCGACCGAGACAGCGCGCGCCGTACTGCCCGAGCGTGGCATTGCGTACTGCGCCAGCGAGTTCGAGGCGGCGACCGGCGCGGACGCTATCGCCGTCGTCACGGAGTGGAAGCGCTTCCGCGACCTCGACATGGAGCGCCTGCGCTTGGCGATGCGCGACCCGGCCAATGCCCCGCTGATTGACGGGCGCAACCTCTACGATCCCGAAGAGATGGCGCGGCTCGGCTTCCGCTACCAGGGCATCGGCCGCGGGACTGAGAAGCGCAATGGCAACGGCCACAACGGCCACAAATAAGCGCTGCGCCGAGCCAGTGACCCACGCTCTTAGAGGGGCGAGCTTCGCTATCTGGTTCGCGTCCTCCCTCTCCTGCTCAGGAGAAGGGGAGTAAGGTCTCTCGTTTCGCCTTCCGCTCCAGAGAAGGAGGCGTCTCAGCCATGACGGACATCTGGCGTGGAAGGCTCGTGCGCCTGCGTGGGCTGGAGCCCGACGACTGGGAAGCGCATTTCATCTGGGACCAGGATAGCGAGACCGGGCGCATGCTGGACCACGCCTGGTTCCCCAATTCGGCGGCGCGCGCCCGCACATGGGCTGAACAGACCGCTGTCCAGTCTGGTGAAGGCGACCGGTTCCATTTCGCCATCGAGGAACTCGAGAGCGGGGCGCTTGCCGGCTCCATCGCCACCCACCACTGCGACCCGCGCGTCGGCGCGTTCTCTTACGGCATCGGCGTGATCCCCGAGCGGCGGCGCAAAGGCTATGCGTCGGAGGCGATCCTGCTCGTCGCGCGCTATTACTTTCACGAGCTACGCTACCAGAAGATGAACGCTGAGGTCCACGACGACAACGCCGCCAGCATCGCCCTGCACGAGCGCCTGGGCTTCACCCGCGAGGGCGCGCTGCGGCGCATGGTCTATACCGCCGGCGTCCACCATGACCTCATCCTCTTTGGCATGACCGGCGAAGAGTTCGCCACGCTCCACCCCGACTGGGCGCGCGAAGGATAACCGCGCCCGCCGGTTGCCGACCAGGTCATCCAGCGACCCATCCTCACATGGCATCAAACACGGCCCAGCCTGTGATGAGCGCGTGCCATTTGCCGGGCTGACGGAGATGGTGCTGTGATGCTGGCGCGCTAGCGTAGGGGTAGTTGGGAACTATCCAGTGACACCATTCGCGAAGAAGGAGGAAGGTTCCCATGAGAAAAACGACAATCACCAGACTCTGGCTCGCTGGCCTGGCGACGCTGGTGGGGGGGCTGATCATCGGGGGCGTCAGCATGGGGCTGATGTTCGCTTACGGTGGCCATTTCACTCCCGCGCTGTCCGGTTCTGGCTACGACTTCACGCCCACGCTCAATAGCTACTTCTGGACGACTGTGGCGTTCATGGTGGTCGGCTTTATCGTCGCCGCCGCGGGCCTCGTCGCCGAACTGGCATCGTGGGTTGGCGCGGTCGTCAACACCTATCGGCTCGAAGACAAGGCCTGGTTCATCGCCCTGCTGGTCAGCGGGCTCTTGAGCCTGGGATTCCCAATCGTCGGGTTTGGCGCAATGCTGGCGTATATCGTCGCCGGACCACACGAACTGCGCAGAGAGGCGCCACCGCTGCCGGGACCAGTCCTGGAGCGCGCGCCGGAGTCCGCGCCCCTGGCGCATGCCCGCTGACCAGCGGACGCATTCGACTTGCCTGCTCGGGGGAGGGCCGGGCGCGGGCTAGCTATACGAGGAGCGAATGATATGAAAAGCATAGTGATCTACGCGTCGCGCTACGGCAATACGCACCGCCTCGCCGAGGCCATCGCTGAGACTCTGCACAAGCGCGGCGACGTACAACTCCTGCCCGCCGACGAGGTCTCCCGCCTGCCCGTAGAGCGGGTGGATCTGGTCGTCATCGGCGGCCCCACAGAGGGGCATACCATGACGCCACCCATAGCCCACATGTTCGAGGGCCTGCGCAGGGGCGCGCTCTATGGTACTGCGACGGCGGCGTTCGATACCCGCCTCCATGGCGCGCGCTGGCTCACTGGCTCGGCTGCGTCCAGCATCATCCGGCGGTTGCGCAAAGTCGGAGCGCGCATCATCGTCCCAGCGGAGAGCTTCCTGGTCAGCAAGGTCAAGGATGCGCCCAATGGCCAGTATGCGCTCGACCCCGATGAGCTGGACCGGGCGAGAGCCTGGGCCGCGACGCTGGCTGAGATGGTGCTTGCGAGCCACTATAGCTCGCCAGCCGCTCACGTCGAGCGGTAATCTACGCCAAGCCGCCTCGGTGAGGCGACCTGGCGAGCGCGCCCGCCACTGGGGAGGAACCGGACGCGCCAGAGGAGTCTCAAGAATGGGAACATCTCTGCTCACCCGCGACGCCCAGCCCATAACGGCGGCCAGTCCTGACCGGGTGGACTCGGATTGGCGGCTGTTCTACCGCATAGCCGGGGTAGCCGCGCTGATCTCGATCGCCTGCATCGTGCTGGGAATACCCATCTTTCTGCTGAACCCCATCCCAACCTCCATTACCGGATGGTTCGCGCTCTACCAGAGCGCGCCGCTGATTGGGCTGTTCGATGGTGACCTGATGATGCTCGTCAGCTATGTGATGATGGGGATCATCTATCTGGGCCTGTTCGGCGCGCTCCGGCGGAGTAGCGAGCCGCTGGCGCTCCTGGCCACGGCGCTGGGTCTGATGAGCGTCGTACTCTACATCGCTATCAACCCGGCGTTCAGCGTGTATGGGCTCAGCAGCCAGTACGCGGCGACCACCGACGTCGCCGAGCGCGCGCAGCTTCTGGGAGCGGGCCAGGCGGTCATCACCAACTGGCAGGGCAGCTCCTTTGATGTCAGCTATCTGCTGGCGGCGCTCACGGCCTTGATCTTCGGCGCAATCATGCTGCGCCGCGCGGAGTTCAGCAAGTGGGCCGCGTATAGCGCCATTGCGATGGGCGCGCTGGGGCTCGTTCCAGCCACCGCTGGCATGGTAGGCATCGTCTTCTCGCTCGTGTCGCTGTTGCCGGCGCTCGTCTGGCTGGTCCTGATTGCGCTCCGCTTTTTCCAGTTGGGCCGCGCCAAGTGACGTGCGTCTAGCGACATACGGAAGCTTTCCGGGGGCCATGAGGCGCCGGCCATCACTGGACGATGGACCGGCGCCTCATGGTATGCGCTGCCCCGGAGCGCGCGGCATCCGAGCGCGTGTCCATGTGACAATGGCGTGATGACGGTTGTGTATACTGGTGTTCAACAGTTCTCTTTATGGCAACTGACGGAAAGGACTAGTCATATGGGCGAAATCATGACGGCCGACGCGCATTTGCTCGGCGGCATGCGTTTCGAGAGCAAAGCGGGCTCGGGGTTCAGCCTGGTCATGGATGCGGAGGCGGCCCATGGCGGGGAAGACTCAGGATTCCGCCCGATGGAGCTGCTGCTGGTAGGTCTTTCCGGTTGCACCGCGCTGGATGTCATCTCGATTCTGCGCAAGAAGCGCGAAGATGTGACGGGCTACGAGGTGCGCGTGAGTGGCGAGCGCGCCGAGGACCACCCAAAAGTGTTTGTCAACGTCACCGTCACCCACATTGTGACCGGCCACCATGTGCGACCTGAGTCGGTCGCGCGGGCGGTTGAGCTATCGGAGACGAAATACTGTGGAGCGAGCGCGACCCTGAGTAAGACCGCGCGAGTCACGCACACCTACGAGATTCGCGAGGCCGGAGAAGGTTGAAGGAGGTTGTCCATGACAGCATGGAACATCTCGGCGACCGACATCTTGTTCCCTTTGGCGGTGATGATTGTGTGGGCCGCCATCTTCCTGGGGGTGCTGGCTACCTGCCGCTTCGCCGCGCACGAGCATGACGGCGAAGCGGAAGCGCAGGAGACAGCCGTCCAAGACGCCCTGCACGGCTACACCAGCCACCCTACGCTGCCCGCCTGAGTCCGCTGCGCCCGGTCACGGCGCGCCAAACTCGCGCATGACAAGCGCGCCTCGCCGTCGTCCCTCACCACCGCGTAGATCGCGCGGTGGTGATCGTCGCGCCAGAAGACGAAGACGCGTGCGGTTCCGATCTGCCAACTAGCTCCGCCATCGCCTGCCACGCTGGTTCACAGATGATGTCGTGGGCATAGCGGAGCGGGTATTTCGCGCGCTCCTCCGCCGTGTCAAGCGCACAGGTAGTCGTCAGTTCGGGCAATGCGTTTCCGCCAACCTTCGCGCACTCTCGCCAACGCCGCCGCTACGTGTTGATTGCGCTGTGGATGCGCAGCTTGCGCCCATCGGGATCAGTCAGCGTGAACATGCGCCGGTCCGTCGCGCCGGGAACCGCGGTGAGCGGCGAGACGCCGGGCGCGTCGCGCGCCTGAAGCGTGACCCAGATGGCTCCGACCTCGCTGGTGAAGAAGTCCAGCCCGATCGCGCCGATGACGTTCCGCTCCGCTTCGTCCGCGCCTTGCGGCGCGGAGCGCAGCGCCAGCAGCGGCGCATGGAACGGCAGCCGCAAAAGCCGTTCGGCGGCGATTTCGTAGCGTAGCGTAGACTCAGGATCATCCAGCTCGGTCGCGCCCAGATAGTCCATGTAGTACGCGGCGGTGGCGGCCACATCGCGGCAGATGAACGTGAGGGCGCCGAAGGGTTGCGGTTCGGGCTGTGCCGCCACCTTCAACCATGCTCCCCTGTCTGGCGAGTGAAATAATGAGCTCAGCAATTCATCGGAAGGCGAAACGGACATATCCAACAGGCGCGCAACCTCGGCGCGCACCATCTCCAGGTTGGCGCCCAGCGACTCCAGCACGCCTGAGGCGACGCCCTCGCGGACGATGCCAAGCAATAGGTGCTCGGTCCCAATGGAGCGGTGGCCGAGGCGCCGCGCCTCATCGACCGCCAGCTCGATGACCTTGCGTGAGCGCGGGGTCAGCCCGACATCGCCCAGCACGATCTGGTCGCCACGGCCGATGATGAACTCGACCGCGGCGCGCACTTTGTTGAGTTCGACGCCCAGGTTCTTCAGCGCCTTCGCCGCTGTGCCATCCTGTTCGCGGATCAGGCCGAGCAGCAGATGCTCCGTTCCGATGTAGTTGTGATTGAAGCGCAGCGCCTCTTCCTGCGCCAGACTCAGGACCTTGCGCGCGCGCTCGGTGAACTTGTCGAACCTGCCAGGCTGCCCGTCCATCGTTCCTCGCCTCCCACCCCACAGCATGACAGCGCCCGCGCCTCGCCGCGCGGCCAGAGCGCTTATCATTCTTATGACGTGTTGGATGTGTTGGGCAGTATATGACGGGAACGGCCGATGGGTATCACGAGGCTCGCGCCGGCGCGCGTTATGCGCGATAGATACCCTGGAAGCGCAGGACGCGCCCATCGGGGTCGGTCAGCGTGAATGCGCGCATATTCGGCGCGCCGGGAATCTCGGCGAGATTGGTCAGGCCGGCGGCCCCGCGCTCCTTGATCGCGCTATGCAACCCAGCGATATCGCTGGCGATGACTCGGAGCTCGATAGCTCCCGTGGCAGGCCCTGTAACAGCCGCCTCATCTGGGGTGGCCGCGCGCAGCGCCAGCAGTGTCCCGCCGCCACGCGCCCCGCCGAAGGGCAGGCGCAGCAGCCGCTCGCCACCTGCCAGCCCCTGCGATGCGGAGTCATTCGGCGTCGCCACGCTCGCGCCCAGCGCCTCGACGTAGAACATGGCGGTCGCGTTTATGTCGCGACAGGCGAGCGCCAGGTAGAGAACCGCCAGGCGCAGCGGATCCCTCGCGGCGGACGTGGCAGGCATGGTGGGCGCCGAGCCGGACATCGCCATCATCCTCTGCACCTCGGCGCGAGCCGTCTCCAGACTGACGCCCAGCGACTCCAGCACGCCCGCGGCGATACCCTCACCCTCGCGGACGAGGCCAAGCAGCAGGTGCTCGGTCCCGACATAGCGCTGGCCGAGGCGCCGGGCCTCATCCACCGCCAGCTCGACGACCTTCTTCGCGCGCGGCGTCAGGCCAATGTCGCCCAGGATGACGCGGTCGCCACGCCCGATGATGAGCTCGACGGCATGTCGCGCCTTCTCTAGCTCAACGCCCAGGCTGACCAGCGCCCGCGCGCCCAGCCCTTCCTCCTCACGGAGCAGCCCGAGCAACAGATGCTCGGTTCCGATGTAATTGTGGTTGAAGCTCTGCGCCTCTTCTTGCGCCAACTGCAAGACATGCCGCGCCTGCTCGGTGAACCTGTCGAACCGGTCCTGCATCGTCATCCTCCTCGCCCTATTCGCGACCATCCGCGCGGGGCGCCCTGGTATCAGCAGCAACGGCCTTCGCGCGGGCGCGCTCCCCAGCCAGCCCTCGATCCGCCAGCCGCCTCCCGGCAGGCGTGTGCGCCGTAACAGGCCGTAGCGCCGCGCGCGGCTGACAGGCAAGCCACGCCGCAGCTCGCGTGACCATTCGCCCGGCATGCTGGCCGCCAGGTCACCCAACGCGATGGCCCATGCCCGCCGCGCTCCGCGCCGCCCGCGACAGCGTGTCTCCTCGCGCAGCGTGTCTCGGAAAGCCTGGAGCATGTCATCGCCGTACTCGCGCCGCAGTGTGGGCGGGTAGAGCCGGAGCAGCGCCGCATAGATCGGGAGCGACCAGTGGCTACTCTGGCGCCGTCCTGGCGGCCAGTCATCCCTGCTCACGCACCGCCTCCTACTCCAGCGGGCTCGCCACCTGGAGGCTGGGGCAACAGTCCGCGCGCGCGCGCCGCCCGCGCCAGCGTGTCCAGCCGCGCAGCCTCCGTCTCCGCGGCGCGCCGGCCCTCCGGTGTCAGCCGGTAGTAGCGGCGGCGCTCGTCATCCAGCGCCGGATCAGGACGCGAATCCATCTCCTCGATCAGTCCTTCCTCCAGCAGGCGGCGCAGCGAGCCGTAGAGCGTCCCAGGCCCCAGGCGCATCTGCCCGCCGCTTTGCCGCCGCACTTCCTGCATGATGGCGTAGCCGTGACGCTCACCGCCCGCCAGCGCCAGCAGGATATGGAAGACCGCAGGCGTCAGCGGCGCATGTCCCGCCTGCGGGTAGAACTCATCCACTGGCGTCACTCCTCTCGCGTCAGGTCTGTCTCACCAGGCGAACTATATCAGTTATCGATATATCATCAATCGATAGAGTAGCCATTTCGAGCCGTTCTGTCAAGAGGAGGTGCGGCGAGCCCGGAAAGCTTGCAATGCGCTGAGAAGCGTTAGTGGGTCTGATTAACGGAGCGTTTTCGCGCCCGCTGGGGGCGCAACAGGCGCCCCGCCACGGGCGTATAGCGTTAAGAGAGGCGTGTTCGCTGCCGGCGAGCGGGCGACGCTTCTAGAGGGAAGAGTGACGCCAATGACGACACCAGATACAACACCCAACACCACGCCTGGAAGCTCAGGTGAGCGCCAGGAGTACAGCGAACCCATCACTGTCTCGCAGGGCTACGCACCGTACGCGCCGCAGCCCTATCAACCGCAGACCTCGCCAGGCTATCCGCCTTACCCACCCCAGGAACGACCCGCTGGGCGAGCAGTGACGCTGCGCATGTCGCCGTGGCTGGCGGCGCTGCTGGCGGTTGTGCTGCTGCTCGGCGGACTGGGCATGGGCTTCGGACTGGCGCGTGGCAGGTCCTCCGGCGCATCCCCCACGGCCACCGCGAGCGGCTCCAATTCGCCTACGCTGGCCTTGCCAGCCGCCGCGAAAGACCTGCAGCAGCAGGTGATCAATGTCATTAGCGTGACACAGCCGTCGGTGGCGCAGGTGCAGTCAACAGGCGCGCAGGGCTCAGGCATCGGCTCCGGCGAGATCGTGAAGAGCGATAGCAGCGGCACGTACATCGTCACCAACGACCACGTGGTGACGGGGTTCTCGCAGTATTCGGTCCTGCTCTCCAATGGCAAGACCTATCCGGCGCAAGTGACCGGAGAGTCAGCGCAGGACGATCTGGCGGTCATCAAGATCAATGTAACCGGCCTGCGCGCGATCTCCTTCGGTGATTCAAGCAAGGTAGTCGTGGGCCAATTCGCGGTCGCGCTCGGCTCGCCGCTGGGCCTGCAGCAGTCTGCGACGTTCGGCATCGTGAGCGCGCTGAACCGCAGCGCCAGCGAGGCGCCTAGCGGCCCGGCGGGAGAGCTGACTGGTCTGATCCAGACTAGCGCGCCGATCAACCCTGGCAATAGCGGCGGGGCGCTGGTCGACCTGACGGGCAAGCTAATCGGCATGCCCACGCTCGGCGCTGTGGACCCCAACAGTGGCGGCACGGCGAGCGGGATTGGCTTCGCCATCCCCTCCAACCGCGTGCAGTTCGTCATGGACCAGCTGATCAAGTATGGCCACTTGCAGAACTCCGGCCAGGGCTTCCTCGGCATTCGCGGCGAGGACGTGACACCGCAGATCGCCTCGGCCTATAACCTGGGCGCTCAATCTGGCGTGCTGATCACCGATTTCGCCAACTCCGCCAGCGGCGCCAGCCCGGCGCAGCAAGCGGGTCTGCAGCAAGGCGACATCATCACCGGCGTCAACGGCCAAACCGTCGCAGGCAACAGCGACCTCGCCTCGATCCTGCTGCCTTTGTCCCCCGGCACGAAAGTCACCATCACCTACGTCCGTGGCTCCGCCTCCAATACTGTTACCGTTACTCTCGGTGAGCGCCCCACATCAGCTGGCTAGCGGTATCTCTTCCCTGCGCGCATTGTGGCGTAAGGAAAAGGCCGGGTGTATGGCGTCCTTGCCACACATCCGGCCTCGTCGCGCCCTGGCGCCCGCTCCACCACCTACCAGCCAGGCGGGGTGGGGAAAGCCGACGTATCGTACGCGAGGACATGGTAGGTCTGGAGCGGCGCGCCGGGCTGCTGCTCTTCAAACGTGACGATGTCGGCGCCAACCAGATCGGCGCTGGTCAGCGAGGTCGAGACAAGCCGTAGCTCCGCGTTGTCCCAGAAGTAGCCTGAGCCGAGCCAAATCAGGTGGCGTGTGGCGACCATGGTCGCCGAGAGATTCTTGTCACTATACGGCCAGAAGGCGACGGCGATGAACTTGTTTCCAGGCGTGAAGGCGCTATCCAGACGATACAGTGAGCCATAGTTGAGATTGACTGGCTTGCCATGCGCATCCACGCCGTTGAGCCCCGCGCCTACCTGGGCATATAACGTCGTCCCAACGAGAGCGAGCGTCCCGACTGTGTTGGGGTCAACGGGATTGCCGCTCTGGTCACGCATCGTCGTCTGTATGGGCGTGCTCACTCCAGTGGCCAGATCGAGGATGTTGAGCGTCGTGGGCGGTTGCTGCGCGTTCGGCGTGGTGGCAGACGTCTCGGCGTACATCAGGTACGGCCACTGGAAGCCGAGCAGCCGCTCATCGGCTGTGACTTGCGATGATGGGCCATATGGCTGCGAACCGATAGGGAGCGCGACCTTCACCGTATGCGCCACGAGATCCGCCACCCAGACCTGTCCAGTCACGCTGGCGAAGACCACGTGATCGGCGCTGACAAGTTCCGTCTCATCGCCACCCGCATTGGCGTTGAAATTCCAGGTCTTGCCGGTCGCGCGGTCCAGCGACCAAAGGGTATTGTGGCAGACGCCGCAGGTCCCACCGGGCTGGCTGTTGTAGGTGTAGACGATGTAGCGGCTATCCATCGCCAGCATGCCGCCCCAGGGGCCAGTGTAGCCATTCCAGGTGGGGCTGAGTTTGGTGATCTGGCCGGTAGCAATGGTGTAGTACGCCAGTTGCGCCGGTTGGGGTCCACTGTTCGCGGCATCGAATAGCACACCGCCAATCGACGTGAGGTCGGACGAGAAGACATCAGGGATGAACTCCGTCGTCCCGCTTGGCTTGAAGGTGACGTCAATCGCCGGCTTGAACGAGCGCCAGGCTTGCTCCGCCGGGACAGACGGCGTGAAGGTAGGAACCTGCACGACGCTGGGAGTCGTCGTCGGGACAAGTGTCTTGTTCGGGGTCGGCGTGGTCGCAAGGCGCGACTGGTGGCCGATGCCGGTGAAGACATAGACGAAGAGCAGGATGATCGCCGCGGCTGGGGCCAGCGCCGCCAACCCCGCCCACAACCGCCTTTTATTGGTCATGTCCAACATCCTCATGCCGTGAAAGGACGGGGCGCTCCGTCCGGCAATCCTTGCGTGCGCGCCATTCAAGATGCGGTCGCCGGGGTTGAGCTCGCGTTGGGAGCGCAGGGCGCTGGCTACCGCCTCGAAGTCCGCAAGGCGGGCCTGGCAGGCGGCGCAGGTCGGAATGTGGGCGCGCAGCCGCTGCGCCTCCGCCGCTGGGAGCGCCGCATCGCGCAGGGCGGAAAGGGTGTCGAGCGCGATGTTCGCCTGGCACACGAGCGTCTCACGCGTCATGTCGATCACCCTCCTCGCGCAGATAGAGGTCGCGGAACTGCTCACGCGCGCGGCTCAGCGTCATGCGCGCCGCGGGCCCGGAGATTCCAAGCGCCTTCGCCACTTCGGCGCAGCTGAGGCCGTAGACCTCGCGTAGGCACAGGGCCGCCCGCCGCTGGGGATTGAGTTGGAGCAGCGTCGCGCGCACCTGGTCGCGCTCCGCCAGGCGTCCGGCGGGATCGCTGGAGGCCGGGTCGAGCTCGCCGAGCGCGACCTCACTCTTTACCCGGCGACGGGAAATCGCGGAGAGGGCGAGGTTTGTCGCCACCCGGAAGAGCCAGCCGCGCGGGTCTTCGTATTCCCGCACCTGGGCGAAGCGCTTCCACGCGCGCACGAAGACTTCCTGTGTCAGGTCATAGGCGCCCTGCTCGTCGCCTGTCATCCGCCAGAGGTAGTTGAGGATCGCGCGTTCGTGCTCATGCACGAACGCGTCGTATGACGGTGGCGGAGCGGCGCTGACGGCGCGCCCCCGTTCGTGTCGCGCGCCGCGCTCCGCATGCGCGCCGGCGTCGGCCAGCGCGAAGAGCCCCGCCAGCCAGCCGGACGCCCAGTCGCGCAGCCGGTGGCCTGTTCGCGCGGGCTGCCCTATCCAAACCTGCGCCATATGCCGGACCCCGCTTTCCATCCCGCGTCCGCCGCGCCGTCCAGCGCCGGGCGGGTGTAGTGTCATGTACACCACTAACACTCACAACCCGTGCGAGATGTAACACCTCCTCTCTGGAGACGCCAAATCCACGGAAAAGACGCATGCGCCGCGCGAGTCTTACGAGACAAAGCGCACCCGCCCTCTCGCAGGAAAAGGCGGGCGTGGAACAGCTGAGGCGCCTCAGGCGACCGTGACCGTCACATAGCGTCAGCCGGTGGCGCGGCTGGAGACGACGCTGGTCTCACACCGCACATCACGCCACTCACGCGGATGGATTGAGCGTCTTCGCCCAGGTGACCACGCCACTGGCAGAGTTGAGCGCAACCAAACCTGGCGCGTAGCTGTCCGCCGGTGGTCTGCGAGCAGACCACACCTTCGATGCCGATGAATGACTAACCCCGCGACGTAGGCTGGTCGTCCACCCGCCTGCCCAATCGGCCTGGCTGGGCGCCGCGCCGCGGGGGCGCGTGTCAGCGGCCGAGCGCGCCGCGTGCGGCGACCTTCTCGCGCCAGTGGCTGCCGCCGCGAGAGAGCGGCGCGACGAGCGGGCTGGGCGCGCGCGTCAGGCTGTCTCCGGCGTAGCGCAGGGCGACCTCGCGCGGGTGGTTAGCGCTCTCCTGGGCGCGCGGGGCGACACGCCACAACCGGAGCAACGTCGCGGGCCAGCGGGCCAGCAGCGAGGCCGCGCGGTCACTGTGTGTCAGCGCGGCATGGCTCTCGATCAGCGCGGCGATCAGCTCGATCTCCGCGCTGTCCCCGCCGCTCAGCCGCTCGACCGCGACCAGCTCATGGTTCACGCGCCGCAGGAACTCGCCACGCTCGTCGTAGACATACGCTACACCACCAGACATGCCCGCCGCGAAATTGCGTCCCACCTCGCCCAGCACAGCCACCACGCCACCAGTCATGTACTCGCAAGCATGGTCGCCGGCGCCCTCGACCACCGCGACCGCGCCGCTGTTGCGCACGGCGAAGCGCTCGCCCGCGCGGCCACGCGCCAGCAGTGTGCCGCCGGTCGCGCCGTAGAGCGCGGTGTTGCCGAGGATCGTCTGCTCGTGCGCAGTGAAGCTGGCGCGCGGCGACGGCAGAAGGATCAACTCGCCGCCAGTCATGCCCTTGCCTACGTAGTCGTTGGCGTCGCCCTCCAGCATCAGACGCAGGCCGGGAACCAGGAATGCGCCGAAGCTCTGCCCAGCGCTGCCGGTGTAGACACAGGTGATATTGCCGCTGGGCAGGCCGCCGTCGCCCCAGCGCCGCGCGATCTCGCCCGCTAGCGCCGCGCCCACTGTCCGGTCGCGGTTGCGCGCAGGTTCCTGTAACAGAACCGTTCCGCCGCGCTCCAGCAGCGGCAGCGCATCCTCCAGCAGCCGCCGCTCACGGTCGCCGCCACCGGCGCGCGCGCTGACAGGTGGCGCAACAGGCGTCCAGCGCCGCGGCTGGTCATCCGGACCCGGCGCGAGCAGCGCAGTGAGCGAGCGCGTCGCACGCGCGGCGGGAAGCGCCAGCGAATCCGCCAGGTCGTCGCGACCGGCGAGCAGGTCGGGCCGCCCGAGAATCTCATCCAGCGAGCGCGCGCCCAGCGAGGCGAGGATCTCCCGCGCCTCGCTGGCGACGCCAAGCAGGAAGCGAACGAGGTGGGCAGGCTGGCCATCGAAGCGCGCCCGCAAGTCCTCGCGCTGGGTCGCGATGCCGGCCGGGCAGGTGTCGAGGTGGCACTGGCGGGCCATGTCGCAGCCCAACGCCACCAGCGCCGCCGTGCCGAAACCATACTCCTCCGCGCCCAGTAGCGCGCCGATCACCACGTCGCGCCCCGTCTTGAAGCCGCCATCTACCCGCAAGCGCACTCGCCCGCGCAGGCCATTCATGCGCAGGGTCTGCTGCGTCTCCGCCAGGCCAAGCTCCCACGGCGCGCCCGCGTGTTTGATAGAGCTGAGCGGCGAAGCGCCCGTGCCGCCGTCGTGGCCGCTGATGAGGATATAGTCGGCATGGGCCTTGGCGACGCCAGCCGCGATCGCCCCTACGCCGCGCCCTGCGACCAGCTTCACGCCAATGGCCGCGCGCGGGTTGACCTGCTTCAGGTCATAGATCAGCTGGGCGAGGTCTTCGATGCTGTAGATGTCGTGGTGGGGTGGCGGCGAGATGAGGGCGACGCCCGGCATGGTGTGGCGCAAACGCGCGATCAGCCCCGTGACTTTGCGCGCCGGGATCTGGCCGCCCTCGCCAGGCTTGGAGCCCTGCGCCATCTTGATCTCCAGCTCCTCGGCGTTGGCCAGATAGGCGGCCGTCACGCCGAAACGCCCTGAGGCCACCTGTTTCACCCGGCTGTTGGCCGGCACGCCATCGACCACAGCGCGGAAGCGGGCGGGGTCCTCGCCGCCCTCGCCGGTATTGCTGCGCGCGCCGAGCATATTGAACGCCAGCGTGACGGCCTGGTGCGTCTCCGGGCTGAGTGAGCCGAGCGACATCGCCGAGCCGACAAAGCGCCGCGCGATGCTGGCCGCTGGCTCTACCTCGTCTATCGGGATGGCTCGCGCCGGACGGAAAGCCAGCGCGTCGCGAATGGCGGCGGGCGGCCGGGCGTGGACCTGCTCGGCGTAGCGGCGGTAGGCGTCCGGGTCGTCGCTGCGCGCCGCCTGCTGCAGCGCCTTGACGACCACTGGATTGGCGCTGTGGTATTCCGCGTTGCGGCGGAAGCGCACGAAGCCGCGGTCAGCCAGCCGCTGGCGCAGCGCGGCGACCGCGCTATCCCCAGCGTCGTCGGGCGCGAGGATGGCGTCGAGGCGCGCGGCGTCGTCGCGGCATGCGCGCGCCCGCTGGTCAATCCCCGCCAGGTCCAGGCCATCCAGGGTGGCGGAAACGCCGGGGAAGTAGCGGGCGATGAGGTCGGGCGCCAGCCCGGTCGCCTCGAAGAGTCCCGCGCCCAGGTAGCTCTCCAGCGTCGAGAGACCCATGCGCGCCAGGATCTTCAGCAGCCCCTTCTCCAGCGCGCGGCGCAGGTTTAATGCCGCTTCGCCGGGCGCCAGCTCCTCCAGACCGCGCGTCCCGGCCAGCGCCCGCGCCGTCTCCAGCGCCAGATAGGGGCAAACAGCGTTCGCGCCGAAGCCAATCAGCAGCGCCAGCGCATGCGTGTCCCAAACGCCGCCCGTCTCCGCGACCAGTCCCACCCGTGCGCGCAGCCCCATCCGCCCCAGCGCCTGGTGGACGGCGGAGACCGCCAGCGGCGCGGTAATCACCGCCTCACCCTCCGCGACGTCATGATCGGAAAGGATGACCATCCGCGCGCCAGCGCGGACTGCGTCGAGCGCTCGCGTGTCGAGCGCGTCGAGCGCCGCCGCCAGAGCCCCCGCGCCGTCCGCCCCGTCTTCCGCGGGCTGATAGGCCATGCTGAGGCGCGAGACGGGCAAGCCATGCGTGCGCGCCGCGCTGATGACCTGCCGTAGCGCCGCCTCATCAAGCAGCGGCGACTCCAGGCGCAGCAGGATATCTTCCGGCTCAGTGTCCGCCAGGAGCGCGGGCCGTGACCCGAGGTAGGTGGTCAGCGACATGACCAGCCGCTCACGCAGCGAGTCTATGGGCGGGTTGGTGACCTGCGCGAACCGCTGGCGGAAGTAGGCCGCGAGCCGCTGTGGCTGGCTGGAGAAGACAGCGGGCGGCGCGTCATCTCCCATGCTCCACACGGCTTCCTGGCCGCCAGTGATCGCCGGCCGCAGGATGAGCTCGATGTCCTCATGGGTGTAGCCATGCAGCGCCTGGCGCGGCAGCAGCGCCTCGGGCGTCGCGGCGCGCGGTTCGGCGCCCGTCGCGCGGGTCGCGCGCGACGTGGGCGCGGTAACGATGTGGCGCCGCTCCCAGTCCGCATATGGCCGCCGCGTCGCCAGCGCTTCCTTCACGTCGCTATCCAGCGCCAATTGGCCGGTCGCCGTATCCAGCCGCAGCATTTGCCCCGGCCCCAGACGCCCGCGCGCGAGAACGCGCGCCTCATCCAGCGGGATGACGCCCGTCTCCGAGGCGACCACGAGCAAGCCATCCGCGTCGCGCGCGTAGCGCAGCGGGCGCAGGCCGTTGCGGTCGAGCGCGGCGCCCACATACGCGCCATCGCTGAAGACCAGCGCGGCCGGGCCATCCCAGGGCTCGATCACCGGGGCCTGCGCGGCGAAGAAGGCGCGCGTCCGCGGCTCCAGGTCATCGCGCGTCTCCCAGGCAGGAGGCGCGAGCAGTGTCAGCGCGTGGCCCAGCGTCCGCCCGGAGCGGGTGAGCAGTTCGAGCGCGTTGTCGAGGCTGGTGGAATCGCTGCCCTCCGGCTCGATGACTGGCCGTAGCCAGCGCGCCTCCGCGCCCCAGCCGTCCTCCAACTCGCCCTCGCGCGCCGTCATCCAGTTGCGGTTGCCCTGGATGGTGTTGATCTCACCATTGTGGGCTAGCAGGCGCATCGGCTGCGCCAGCCGCCAGCTTGGGAAGGTATTGGTGCTGTAGCGCTGATGGAAGAGGGCCAGCGCGCTTGTGTAGTCGGGGTCTAGCAGGTCGGGGTAGAAGCGTGGCAAGGTCTCAGCGGTCAGCAATCCTTTATAGACCATCGTGCGGGCGGAGAGCGACGCGACATACGCGTCCATGAGCCCGTCCTCGCGCCAGCGCGCCTCAGCCTCCTTGCGCGCGAGATAGAGCAGCCGCTCGAACGCGTCGCCGCCCATGCCATCCGGACGGAGCGCGAGCGGCTGCTCGATACGTGGGCGCACCCGCCGCGCCCGCTCGCCGATCGCCTCGTCAGACGTCGGAACCACGCGCCAGGCCAAGACTCGCGCGCCGCGCCGCGTCAGCGCGTCATCCAGCGCCATCCGCGCGCGGGCCGCCGGGTCATCATCCCGCGGCAGGAAGACCATCCCCGCCGCGAGCGCGCCTTCCGCTCCTCGTGTCAGCCCGCGCCCCGCCAGCCAGCGATTGAGCAGGCCGAGCGGAATCTGCGTGAGCACGCCAACGCCGTCGCTGGCTTCCGCGCTGGCGTCCATAGCGCCGCGGTGCGCGAGGTTGCGCAGGGCCTCCAGCGCCCGCTCGAGGATACGGTGGTCGCGCGCGCCGGAGATGTTGGCGACAAAGCCTGTTCCGCAAGCGTCGCGCTCAAACGCCGGGTCATACAGGGGGTAATCTCTTCGCGTCTGCGGCGTCACACTAGATGTAATGGACTGTTCGCGTCGCTGATGAGCGTCTCCTGACGCCTGCCCCCCATGATGTCCTTGTGCCATGAGCGCGCCTCTTTCCTGAGGTGATGAGGTCAGAGGTGGGCTGGCCACGCTGGCGACCTCGTCCGCGGGCCGCCGCGCTTGCGTCGCATGTGGCCCGAAAGATGCCGGAAAACGCGCGCAGCCTCCTTCGCCCGCGCCAAGGAGGCGTCGGGGGCGAGGGAGGCTGCAATGCCTATTCTGGCCGCCGCGCGGGGTGAGCAAACAACGCTCCCGCCGCTGGCATTGGTCACGAGGGCCACACTTGCAGACTGTGTAAAAAGGTATGCGCAGAAGGTACCGCGTCTCGCGCGCTATGTCAAGACCTGGCGATCGAGCGACGGCGCGAGCTCACCGTGGGGGTGATGAAGCGGGCGGGCGCAGCGGGCGGAAAGGATCGCCCGCTGGGCGATAGCGGGCGGGACGCGCGGATGCTACACTCCTTCCCCGGCGGCTGAAGAACGGCGCGATGGAGACGCGCCGTCGGTCCAGCCGCCGCGAGGGGTGATGCGCCATGAAGCCAAAGACCAAGGCAACCAAGATCACTCGCCTGTTCGCGCCGGGGGCCTATGACGTGGCCACCGAGACGAACTACGAGGGCGCGCCCACCTTCTCCCGCAGCGACGAGGAGGCGCTGGCGCGTGTCCTCAGGACCGGCATGCTGGAGCCAACCGTTTACGCATCCGCGCAGGAACTGGCTGAGGAGGCGCTGGCGCTCTTCGCCGCTTTCGCGGCGAAGGATCCGCGCTACCTGGCGCAGGCGATCGTCTACGCCCGCAACGAGGGCCTGATGCGCCTCGCGCCGCTGACCGCGCTGGTGGCGCTCTCCGCCGCGCCCAACGAGGACGCCAAGGAGATGTTCCGCCTGATCTTCCCGCGCGTCGTGCGCACCCCGGGCGACCTGCAGGACGTCATCAGCCTCATCCGCGCGAAGAAGCTGCGCGGCATGGGCAAGCTCGTGCAGCGCGCCGCTGGCCGCTGGCTGGGCGCGATGAGCGAGTACCACGCGATCAAATATGGCGCCGAGTCCCAGGAGATGAGCCTGCGCGACATCTACCGCCTCACCCGCCCGAAGCTGGCGGGCGCCGCGAACGACATCGCGCGCTACCTGGTCAAGGGCGAGGTTGCTGACGGGCTGGCCCAGATCGCCGGCTACGAGGCGTTCAAGACCGAGGCCAGGGCCTACCGCGGCGAGCCGGCGCCTGATGGCGAGAAGCGGCTGCTTAGCCTGATCGCTGAGAGCCGCCTGCCGTGGGAGGTCGTGACCGCGCAGGTCAGCGGATCGGCGGCGGTCTGGACGGCGATGCTGTACCAGATGCCGTACATGGCATGTTTGGCTGAAGGCACACCTATTTGGCTCGCAGACGGTACAACGGCGCCTATCGAGGATGTGGTTGAGAACAAGTTGCAGGCGCTCTCCTACACCAAAGCATGGGATACGCGCCCGGTTCACTATGGGCCTCAGTCGCAACCTCCGCGAGATCACGAGGTAGGCCATCTCGTATCAACAACACCATCTGAGTGGATAGCCAACGGCGTGCAACCGGTAAAGACAGTTCGTTTCCGTTCTGGCCGCGTACTTGACGCTACGCTGGATCATCGCTGGATCGCACAACGACGCGGTAATGGTAGAAAGTCATGGGAGTGGCGCACTACAGCAGAATTAGCTGCGGGAGATCACATTCCATCTCCTTTGACAGCTGCCTTCTTTGGCTCGTTGGGCAGCCAGGATGATGGCTACTTTGTAGGCGCGATGCTAGGCGACGGCGGGATGACTTCTGTGACGCCAGAATTCCATGGCGATCCCAATGATGGCGCAGTTGCGTTCATGCGACAGTACGCAGAGGCCCATGCCTGCCGCGTCACAGAAATCTCGGCCACGAATACTGATAAGATCGTGCGCTTGCGATTCCCCTTCAAGCTATGGAAGCGTAACCCCCTTACTGAGATATTGCGAGAGTTCGACGTATGGGGTTTGCGATGCGAAGTGACGTCGCTTCCGAACAAGCCTTTCAGTGCAGCGTTTTGGATCGGCTGCCTTTCAGGCCTGATCGATACCGATGGACACGTGCATGAGCGCACGAATCCCAAGGGAATATTCCACACCAGTGTGGAATATGCGACTGTTTCGGCCAAATTAGCGCAGCAGGTCTCCGATGCCCTTCTAAGATTTGGTGTCATGAACCGTGTGCGTAGCTACATGGCTAAGGCCAAGCAAGGCGAAACCATCATCAGTCGTCATCCCATTCATATCGTGGAGGTGTCTCGCGCGACTGCTGTTGTTCGCCTGGCTCAGCTCTTGCCTCTGCGCATCGGCTACAAGGCCGATAAGTTGGCTTCAGTAGCCAGTCGCCTCACGCATGTCCGTCCAACGACGAGCGCCATGTATGGTCACGATCCTTCAGTGGCGTTCGACCAAGTTGTCGCAATTGAGGATAGCGGAGAGAAGCCCGTGTATTGCGTCACTGTGGAACCATCAAACCTCTTGGTGGCCAACGGGATAGTCACCGGAAACTGCCTTCGCAACCTGAATAATATGATCAAGTACGGTGTCACGGCGGACAGGCCGGCATTGCGGCACATCACCAACACGCTGGCGGACCCCAAGCGCGTGGCGGAGTCGAAGCAGTTCCCGTTCCGCTTCATCTCGGCGCTCAAGGCGCTGGAGAAGCAGGACGTGAACACCGCAGGGGTGGTGGAGATCAGGGAGGCGCTGGAGACGGCGCTCGAGTTGAGCGTCGCCAACATGCCAGAGCTGGGCAACCGCGTCCTGATCGCCAACGACATCAGCGGCTCGATGTCTTCGCGGCCCTCGCCGAAGTCAGATATGACGATGGCGGAGATCGCGGCGGTCTTCGCGGCGGCGGCGTTCCTGAAGGCGGCGCGCGGCGAGATCGTCAGCTTTGACACCGAGGCGCGCCCGCGCGATGTCCACAACGGGCAGTCGCTGTCGAAGATCGCGCAGGCGGTCAGTGGCTACGGCGGCGGCACCAGCCTCTCGGCGCCGCTGGAGTACGCCTTCGGCTCCAAGGGGAAGAGCGCGCGGCGCTACGACGTGGCGATCTTCATTACCGACAGTGAGTCGTGGGTAGACCACCTGACGAAGAACCGCGGCGCGCTGGACCTGATCCGCGAGTACAAGAAGCGGGTCAACCCGGAGCTTCTGGTCTTCTTCCTGCAACTCATGCCGTACAGGCACGCGGTGGTCCCGCCGGATGAGCCGGGCTGCTACTACCTCTATGGCTGGGACAGCGGCGCGCTGGGCTTCATCGCCCTGATGGCGCGCGGCGGCGCCTCGCAGGTCGAGGCGATCCGGCAGGTCTCCCTGTTGCCCTAGTGTGCGAAGGCCGAGCGCTTCGCGGCTGTAGGTGGCGTTCCTTCGTGGTTCTTCTGGTTCGACTCCAGACCTGGCGCGCAAGCGTCAGTGAGAGACGTCATCGCTTCTTGTCGCGGAGCGCTTGCCCGCACTCCACCATCGCGTCTTGCGGCTGCTGGGCGGCGTTCCTTCGCTTTTCCTTACCGAACAATCCGGCCTCGTCCGCCGGTCTGGCCCGCGCGGGCCAGATCTAACGTCGT
Source organism: Ktedonobacterales bacterium (assembly GCA_036391685.1). Taxonomy (GTDB): domain Bacteria; phylum Chloroflexota; class Ktedonobacteria; order Ktedonobacterales; family JADMIN01; genus JAKAIY01. Next base: position 9,386 of record DASVZK010000049.1, on the reverse strand, counting down.
CATCTGTTTTGTCGCGAGACGCTCACGCCTTTCGATGTCCTTGTGGGTCGTCGCTTGTCGCCAGGCATTCCAATGGGCGATACTCAGCATACCAGCGCGCTGGGTGGCTGCTGGTGGGGATACTTCGACTTCTAATCGACAAGCCCTCACCAATTCCTTGTCACCTGGCGCTTCCGGCCGGGCGTCCGGCATTCCGGTTTGTTTAGCGTGCCGTGAGGCTGTAGATAGGGCTCCTTCGTGGATAGATAAGTCGCGGGTTCGAGTCCCGCCGCGCGCTTCGGCGCGCGTAGCTCAATCGGCAGAGCGCCTGGGCTTCGGCCCAATCAGCTTCGTCGCCTCTTGTCTCGCGGCGCTTTTCACCTCACACGGAACGCCGGGTGGCTGATTGTAGGATTCATTCGCACCGGGCTTGGACCTGGGATGCAAACTCACAGACCATTTGTCGCCCGGCGTCTTTCGTTAGCCCCTACCGTTGCGCCGCCTGCGCATGGTCTACCAGCGCGGCGATCAGTTCGCGCAGGAAGTCGGGGATATCCTCAACGACGCGGCCCCAGACAACATTGCCGGAGCGGAAAGCGGGCTCGTCAACCCAGGTGGAGCCGGCGTTCACCATGTCGTCACGGATGCCGCGCGAACCGGTGACACGCATGCCGCGCACGATGCCCGCCGACGCGGCGACCCACCCACCGTGGCAGATCACGCCGACCGGCTTGCCCGCTTCATAGACCGCGCGCGTGATACGCAGCACATCCTCGCTGCGCCGCAGCTTATCTGGCGCCCATCCTCCCGGAACCACCAGCCCATCCAGCGTCGCGGCGTCCACCTGGTCCGCGGTGACATCAGGCGTCGCCGTCAGGCAGTGCTTGGCCGTCACAGTCTCCGACGAGAGGCCGATCACCAGCGCGCGGGCGCCCTCCTCACGTATCCGCATCAGCGGGACCCAAAACTCCAGGTCCTCGAAGCCCTCCGCCACGAAGACTCCAACCGTCTTGCCACTGAGCCTGCCCATGCGACCTGCCTCCTTCACTGACCGGACGCGCAACGCCCCACGCGTCCCACGCCTCTAGAGAAAAGTGGAACGCGTGGGGCGCGACGCGCGCAAGCAGGCGGACGGCATGCGGCTGGTCGCACTCACACGGTCTGGTTCGCCAGCGCCAGCGCGCGGCAGGTATTCGCCCGCAGCCATGCCAGCCTGGCAGGCGAGAGGCGCTCGCACGCCCAGTTCCAGTGAATCGAGACCGCATCGCCCGGGCGTGGGTCCTCCACGAAGCCCTGCCCCTCGATCTGGCGCAGAACGCGCGTTGTCCTCGCCGGACCCAACGCGATCTTGCCGTCGCGCAGGGTCAGCGGCTCACGCGAGACGACCAGTTCCGCGCCATCCACCGCGACTACCGTTCCCCAGCTAATCCGGCAATTGTCCATCGTCTCTAGCCTGATGTCGGCCGCGCGGTCACGCATCAGGCCCGCCTTGGTGTAGACATCGAAGACATGGAAATTGTGGTGCGGCCGCGCGCCATGCTCGAGCTTGCTGGCCAGCCAGCCAAATGTCCGGCTGTCCATGCGGCCCTGAAAACGCTCCCTGAGCGACTCGTAGAACGGCGACTCGCTGACGCGCTCCAGCGTCTCGTTGCCAATCCAGTACGCCTCGACGACGCGATGGTCGAATGGGCTGGCGATCCGGGTGGCCAGGGCGATCAGGCGCAGATAAGGATACGCGCCCTCGAAGCGCCGCTCCAGCTCGACCAGGCCGGAATCGCTGCGCTGGCGCACGGTATAGTCGAAGACCGCCTGATGGTCATCCGGTCCGCAATACCCCAGGCGTTGCGGCGGGAACGCATAGCGCCCGAAGAGGATCGCGCCATCCACGGTCGCCAGATCGAGCCCGCCATCCGCATTTAGGCCAGAGAGTTCGCCGCTCATACGCTCACCGTCCCTACGCGCTGGCGCTGGCCGCCGACCGCTGCCGCCAGAGCCGGAGCTCCTTGCGCTGCGCGAGGGTAAAGATCACCACCGCCGCTGCCAGGATCAGGCCCAGGCCGAGCAGGCGCGCGGGCGCGACCGGCGCATGCTGCGCCAGCACGACGAGGATGGTCGTGATGATCGGCGAGGCCGCAGAGATCGCCGTGACACCCGTCGCCGAGGCGTGGCGCAGGCCCAGAATCGAGGTGATGGTAAAGGCCAGCAGGATCAGGCCGGTGACGATCACGAAGCCCCACTGCGTCGCGTTCAGCGTGGCGAGCTCCCTGGCCGCGCCCTTGGCGGCGACATACGCGCCGAACCGCGGGTAGAGGCTCCCACCAAGCACGAGGCCGATCAGGATGAGCGCGCCTCCGCCCATCTTGAAGAGCATCACGGTCCAGGTGGAGACATCGCCGAGCGTGTACTTGATGATCACAAAGTCAATCGCGAAGAGCAGCGCAGCGGCGATCAGCAGCGGCACGCCAGCCGACCAGCGTACCTGGCTGACGGATATGCCGAGGGAGAGGCCAACGAACAGCACCAGCAGCGCGACCCAGACCCAGACCCCGAACCGCTCGCGCAGGAAGATGGCCGCCAGGACCGCCACCAGCAGGAACTGCGTGTGGTCGGTGAGTGAGCCCATCACTGCATTCGAAAGTTGCAGGCCGCGGAAGTTGAGCGCATAGGCGACGCTGCCGCCGGTGAGCGCGATGAGCGCCAGCAGACCCCACTGGCGCGCGGTCAAGCGCCGGATCTCGGCGCGGTTGGCGGCGAGGAAGAAGAAGGGGAGGAGCAAGGCCAGCCCGACCACGCTGTTCTTCATGGTCGTATAGAGCGTCGAGCTATGGAACATCTTGACGCCCAGGCTGTTGATGTAAATCGCGAATCCGCTGATGATGGCGTTAGCCGCCGCGAAGTAATAGCCAACGCGCGGGTCAATCGCGCGCTTCGCCGCCGGGGCGGCGGGTAAAACGGGTGTCGCGCTCATGCGCAACCTTCCTTTCCAGCTCATCACTGAGCGAGAACATGGGATGAAGAGTGATCAGGCTGAGCGCGATAGCCAGCGCCTCGCGCTCAGTCCCCATCGCTCGCGCCCACCGCTCGCGGCGCTTTGGCGCCAGCGGGGGCAAGCTCATCGAACAGGCTGTCCAGCTCGGCGGCGGCATCCAGCATATCAAGCGCCGCCGCTTCGGAAATGATCTCAACGACCATGTGCGCGTGGGTCACTACCCAGTCGCCAGGCGCAAGCTCCGGCGTCGCCAGCGCGTTGTACCAGTCCGCGCGCCCGTCGATCTCGATATGCGCCAGCGCGCCGTTGAGCGCGATAACCCGCCCAGGGGTCGCGAGACACATGCGCGCCGCTCCTTTCGCTTTATGATCCGGCCCGCGGCGCGTCCGCCAGAAGCGGCTCGCCGTCCACACCTCCGGCGCCATCCACGTCGATCGCCTGGATATAGCAGGCGTCATCGTGCGCGATCTCCAGCGCCACACCACCGCACTCAGGGCAGGCGACACCCTCGGCCGGCTCAACACTGGAGAACTGGCGCAGACACGTAAAGCACTGATAGGTAGCCGGCAGCCAGACGATGCGCAGCGCCGCCGTCTCCAGCGGGGTGCCGAGCGCGCAGATGGCGAATTGCTGCCGGGCGATGGCGTCAGTGATATGCCCGGAAACGCCTAACGCTAGCTCCACCGCCCGCACTCTGGGCGAGCCCAGCGCCGCGACACGCTCCAGCGCCACACTGACCGCCCCCTGAATCGCCGCCGCCTCATGCATGCGCGCTCACCTCGGCTTTCAGCGTGGCGGGATAGCCCCAGGCGGTCAGCTGCCTCGCCGCCGCGTCCGCCAGCTCATCGATCCGGCTGGCCACCACGGGCGAGAGCTCCCATCCCAGCTCGATGGTGTGCGGCTGCAGACCAAGCGCCACAACCTCTTCGGGCGCGGTCCCGCGCAGGCGGGTAACCGCCAGCAGATCAGGCAGGCCGATCTCGTGTGAAGAGCCACCCATGCCGAAGTATGCCGGGACCTCCTCACCAACCAGCCGCATGAGCGCGCCGGGCGCGTCGTCCGTCAGGGTCGCGTCGAGCACGAGCAGCTTGCGCGCGCCCTCGACATAAGCGAGCAGGTCCAGCCCAAGCGTGCCACCGTCCACCAGCTGCACACCGGGCGCAATATTGTAGCGCGCCAGCAGCCGCTCCAGCGCGCAGACGCCCAGGCCCTCATCGCGCCGCAGCCGGTTGCCCAGGCCAATCACGACCACCTCTGGCGCAAACGGGTCGCCGCCTGTTTCTGTCTCCATTACCCTCGCTCCTGTTCATGTATGGTCGCGCGTCCTGCGCCGGCGTCGTTCTCGCGCGCCTCCGCGATATGCTCGGGCGTGAGCGACTTGTAGCCGGTCACGATGCTGGAGACCAGTCCACTGCGCTCTTCGATATCGATCAGGACCGCGCTGTAGACGTGGTGAATTGTGAAGGCGATGATCACCCACATCGCCAGGTCGTGGACCAACCGCACAGGCTGGACGCCGAAGATCGCCGTAATCCAGCCGAACAGCCAAAGCAGGACGCCAGTATGGTCCGGCAGGACATACAGGGAGAAACCCGTGGCGATCTGTATCGCGAAAACCACGTAGATCGCGGTGTAGGCCGCGCCCGCGAGTGGATTGTGGCCGACGACGGCAGGAGGGCGCGGGCGCAGGAAGGCGTAGTAGCGCCCCATGCGGCCCAGCGCGCGCAACCGCTTCCGGGAGGTGGGGATGAACTGGCGCCAGCCCGCCCAGCGGTTCCCCGCGAGTGCCCAGTAGATGCGGAAGAGCACCGTCACCGTGAAGATGAACGCGAACAGGAAATGCGTGAACCTGATCGCGCCCATCAGGAAGTTGTCTGTCGCCGCGCCCTGCGTGGTGATGAATGGGCTGGCGATGTAGTAGCCGGTCACGCTGAGGACCACGATGCTCAGCACATTCAGCCAGTGCGCGATTCGCACCAGCAAATCCCAGACGTACAGCGTCTCCCGCGCTTCCGCGCCTTCCGCGATAGGCGACGCGTGCGGCGCGGATGTCTCCTGCGCGCTCATACGTCCCTCCTAGACCACGCGAATGTTGGCGTATTCGCGCCCTTTGGGGTCAACGACATGGACGGCGCAGGCAAGACAGGGATCGAACGAGTGGACGGTGCGCAGGATCTCGACCGGCTGCTCAGGATTGGCGACCGGCGTGCCGATCAGCGCCGCCTCGTAGGCGCCACGCTGTCCCTGCGCGTCGCGCGGCCCAGCGTTCCAGGTGCTCGGCACCACCGCCTGATAGTTGGCGATTGCGCCGTCTTTGATATGCACCCAGTGGCCCAGCGCGCCGCGCGGCGCCTCGTGGAAACCCCAGCCGAACGCCTCGGACGGCCATGTGCTGGGATCCCACTTGGAGTTGTCGTGAATCGCCAGGTCACCGCGGCCGATGTTGTCTTCCAGCTGGCTCAGCCAGGTCGGAAGCTGGTTGACCATCAGTTGCGCTTCGATGGCGCGGGCAGCGACGCGGCCCAGTGTGGAGAATAGCGCCTCCGGGCCGACGCCAAGCGCCGTCAGCACGCCATTGACCGCCTGCTGGACATTCTCGCGACCACTGGCGTAGGCCACCAGCATGCGCGCCAGCGGCCCGACCTCGACGGCATGCCCGTCATAGCGCGGCGCTTTCAGCCAGCTATACTTTTCATGGTCGCTAACGAGATCGAACGGCGGCTGCGGTCCGCTGTAATTGGGCGCCGTCTCACCCTGCCAGGGATGCAGACTGGCGGAGCCGCCCTTGCTGTAGTCATACCAGGAGTGCGCGACATATTCCGCCACCTTGAGCTGGCTCACGTCATAGACGTGGCTCAGGTCGCGGTTCAGCACCAGACCACGCGGGAAGAAGAAGGTGCTGACGATGTCCGCCGCCGAGCCGGGAACGCTGTAGGGGTAGTCGCCATAGGCCATGTACGAGCCCAGACCGCTGCCGAGCGCCGCCCAGTCCTTGTAGAAGCCGGCGACCGCCAGGACATCCGGCACATAGACCTGGCGCACGAAGTCTTGCCCGCGCTGGATCAGCTGCGCCAGCAGGCCGAAGCGATCGGCGTTGAGCGTGGCCTCGTCGTTCAGGTTGATGGCGGTCGCCATGCCGCCGACCAGGTAGGACTGCGGATGCGGGTTCTTGCCGCCCAGAATGGCATGGATGCGGATGAAGTCACGCTGCCAGTCGAGCGCTTCGAGGTAGTGGGCCACAGCCAGGAGGTTGACTTCCGGCGGCAGCTTGTACGCTGCGTGCCCCCAGTAGCCGTTGGCGAACAGGCCAAGTTGTCCCGTGTTCACGAAGGCCTGCAGCCGGCTCTGCACGCCCTTGAAATAGGTCGCGCTGGACTTCGGGTAATCGGAGATGGACTGCGCGATCGTAGCGGTCTTCGCCGGGTCAGCCTTGAGCGCCAGCGTCACATCCACCCAGTCCAGCGCGTGCAGATGGTAGAAGTGCACGACATGGTCCTGCACTAGTTGCGCGCCGGCGATCAGGTGGCGCAACAGCCGCGCGTTCTCCGGGATGGTGATCTTGAGCGCGTCCTCGACGGCGCGCACCGACGAAAGCGCGTGGACGGTGGTGCAGACGCCGCAGATGCGCTGGGCGAAGACCCAGGCGTCACGCGGGTCGCGGTCGCGCAATATAAGCTCGATGCCACGGAACATCGTGCCGGAGCTCCAGGCGTCGGTGACGACGCCATCCTGCACCTCGACCTCGATGCGCAGGTGCCCCTCGATGCGGGTGACAGGATCGATTGCGATGCGGGTCATGCCTCACCCCCTTCGCCGCTCTGCGGCTGACTCTCCGCCGCCTGGGGCGCGCTGGTTGTGGCCGCCCCGGCCCGCGACAGACGTCGCTGGCGCACGGCGGAGCCGACCGCGTGCGCGGCGGTGAGCACGGCGACCGTCGCCGCGACGCCCACACCGACCTCGGTGGCTGTCGTCTCCACACCAAAGCCAGGCACCGCGGGCAGCGTGCGGTAGAACGGCGCCATCTGATCCCAGAACCCCGGCTGCGCGCAGCCGACGCAGCCATGTCCCACGCCGATGGGCCAGTTGGTCCCGTCGTTCCACTGGATCTGGGGGCAGTTGTAGCTGGTCGAAGGGCCCTTGCAGCCCATCTTGTAGAGACACCAGCCGTTCTGGTGGCCTTCGTCGCCCCACTCCTGCACAAACTGGCCGGCGTCATAGTGCGCCCGGCGGGGGCAGTGATCGTGGATGCGCTCTCCATGCGCGAAAAGCGGCCGTCCCAGGCTGTCGGTAGCGGGCATCTCATGGAAGGTCAGGAAGTGGGTGAGCGTCGCGGCGAGGTTGGCGCCATTCATCGGGCAAGCGCTCAGGTTGACCAGCCGGTTTACGCCTGGTATCGCCTGAGCCACGCTAACCGCTCCGGTCACACCGCCCGCCGCGGCGGGGATGCCGCCGAACGCCGCGCAGGTACCCGCGGCGATCGTCGCGTAGGCGTTACCACACACCTCCCTGGCGATGTCTATCGCGGAGCGCCCGCCAATGGTGCAATATACGCCGTTATCCGCCAGGGGTATCGAGCCTTCGACCACGACAATGTACTTGCCCTTGTAGTTTTGGATGGTGTCGCTGAGCGACTTTTCGGCCGCCTTGCCTGAGGGAGTCATGACCGTCTCGTGATAATTCCAGGAGAGCAGGTCGAGGACGATATCCGCAAAGCTGGGATGGCTCGCGCGCAACGCTGATTCCGTGTTCCCCGCGCAATCCTGGAACTCCAGCCAGACCAGCGCGGGCCGTGTCGTCTGCTCCAGCGCCTTCACGACACGAGTTGTGTAGCGCGCGGGAAGCGCGAGCGCCGCGGTCATCACGCTACAAAATCGCAGAAAATCGCGACGAGACACCCCTCGCCGCGATAAGGCGTCCCAGACACCGCCACTGAGACGCTCTTCTTCTTCACGCATAGATCGCCACCTAATCGCTATCCAAACGTGTGCGCCGTGCAGACCGAGTGAGGGTCGCACGGCTGATTCTTTAGATAGCAGTAGGTTCCCGGTGTAACGGAGCGGTCACAACGGCGCCCTGAGGATGTCACAAAACGCTACCAACGCGGGAGTGTACATATGCGCCGGGGCGCTATTCTTCCGGCTTGGTGGCCTCTGGGCGTGGGACGGATGGTGTGGTTGGGGACTTGAGCTCACGCCAGCCCGCGGCGGCCTCATCCATGAAAGCCAGCAGGCGCTGGAGCCGTTCGGCGACCATCGTGATGTTGGCGCGCTGGCGGGTGTAGCCATCGGCGGTCATCTCGCGCACCCAGGCGCGCAGGTCGTCATCACTCAGGTCATACCACTTCAGGTCAGCGAGCAGACGCACGTGCACCTTGTAGGCCGGATCGAAGAGCTTGCCCTTCGCGGGCGCGGCCCCTGTCTCAGCCTCGACCTCCGCGGCGGCTCCGTGCAGGTCGCGCGCCAGCGCCTCCACATCAGCCAGGCGGAAGAAGGCGCCCTTGCCGACACCTTGATAGGCGCGCAGGCGCTTTTCGCGCACGAAGGTGAGCAGCGTGTCGCGGTCTACATCGAGACGGCGCACCGCCTCGCCCTCATCAATGAACGAGAACCCACCAGAGCGGCTCATAAGCGCGACGCTTCCTGTCGGCCACGCGCGCCGGGGAGCGGCTTACGCCCCGCCTACGCGCTCGGATTCCACGGCGTCCGCCGGCTCCTCGATGTGCTCATAGAAGAGGAGCAGCGTGCTGCCGTACACCCGTTCATCGTAACGCCGCAGACGCGTTAGCGCCAACTCCTCAAAGTCGGCGCGCTCGCGGGGATGCGTCTGGGTGATGACCAGGCCACCTGGTTCGGTGAGCGGCTCGCGGTCGAGGATGGACAGCGCCTGGGCCGCCATGCCCTTGTATTGTGGTGGCGCGACATAGACAAGGTCGTAGATACGCCGCTGGACGCGCGCTGTGCGCAGGAAGCTGAACGCGTCGGCGCGGACGACCTCCGCGCTCGCATCCAGCTTGGTGTGCGCCAGGTTCTCGCGCACGATCTGGGCCACCGCCGGGCTCAATTCAATGAAGGTCGCCGACGCCGCGCCGCGGCTCAGCGCCTCGATGCCCACCTGTCCCGCGCCCGCGAAGAGATCGAGCACGCGCGCGTCCACGACATCACCCGCGAGAATATCAAAGAGGGCGGTCTTGACGCGGTCGAGGATGGGGCGTGTATCGGGCGTGTTGGGAGCCTTGAGCTTGCGGCCTTTGGCGATGCCGGCAATGACACGCATCAGTGGTCTCCTCGAGGCTCCTCCGACGGCGCGGACGCGCGCGCGCGTCCTCCCGCTCGCCCTCCTCGCGCGGGCGGCTCCGGCTGGGGCTCAACGAGCGCGGCGGGCGGCGGACCCGCGGCGGGCGGCGGACCCGCGGCGGGCG
>DASVZK010000048.1:0-315473 GCA_036391685.1 Ktedonobacterales bacterium | reverse complement strand
GAACACCTGCCAGAATGCATCCACGGAACAGTACAGGTCGAGTATACTCATGCTTAATGCCTCCAGACCGGGACTGACGGGTTGTTAGAGAACCGCATCATATCCCTGCTGAAGGCATTTCGCTTATCCAAAACTCACGTTAGAAGTGTTTCGCGCGGCGCGCTCGTACATGCCATCCGCGCGGCGGTGGACGCTGGTAACAATACGCTTGCTCGGGCGCTCTTTGTCGCGCTGGTCCACCGCACCGAAGGCCTAACGAAGCAGTGGACGCGCCGGACGGCGCTGAGCGCGGGACTCGCGCTGGCGCCTGAGGAATGGCGCGAACAGGCGCGTGACCTCACGCAGGAGCAAACCCTACGGCTCTGGGAAGCCATCGCCTGTGGCGAGAATGAGGCATGGGAGCTGTTCTTTGGCCGGGCGCTGGTATACCTGCAGGGGCATATCGCTGAAGCATGTCTGCGGCGAACGCGGCCAAGAGTTGCTGGAAGGGTCCTGCCTGCGCCACTCTCGTTCTCTCAATTGATCGAAGAAGACGTGGCTGAGGGCGTGAGCGCCGAGGAACGTTGGCGCGCGGCGCAGCCTGGAATGGACGCGCTGCGCGGCGCGGATCTGGCTGACCTGCGCGCGCTGGTCGAGCGGCTGCCGGAGCGGGAGCGGGTCGCGGTAGTCTTGCGCTTTTGGGTGGGCGCGGGCGAAGATACGATTGCGCAGGCGTTGGGCGGCGTCACAACGAGGACGGTGCGGAACACGTTGCGACGCGCGCTCAAACGTCTGCCGGTCTGGTACACAGGCGCTCAGGGAGAGCCGGAGGCTCAGGGAGCGGGCGAATGAAAGGTGTCAGCCATGTCCGACAGTGAGAAACGTGGCGGGTCGAATACGCAGGACGACGCTCCCGGCGGCAAACTCATCCACGAAGAGGTGTTTCTTTCACGGCTCGCCGCCCGCCAGGAGGTTGAGACGGATCCAGAGGATCGCGCCGAGGCGCTGACTGTGCTGGCGGAGGCGCTTGAGTCGTTGGGTATCACGCCCGACCATTTCGGCCAGGACTTTCCCGATCGCGTTCAGGCTTCGGCGGCGCTCCCCCCGGTTGGTGATCCAGCGTTGGAGGCAACCCTCGAAGATATGGCGGTTGAAGAGTTGTTTCAGGAGGAGCTGCATACGGGACGCCGGCCGCAAATCAGGGATTACCTGGAGCGCTATCCGCGCCAGCGGGACGCGCTTCTGCGCATGGTATCGCGTATGGACCCTCGCGAGCTCGTCGGCGATCTTCCTCCCGATGCGCTGACGCCAGAGGCGCACACCATGCTGGGCGAGGGTGTGCGCGAGGGCGAAGAGCGAGCGCTCCGGCTCATCGTCGCGAACCTCGATGCGCCAAGGCGGCGGAAAAGCCGCATGGTAGCGGAAGAGCGCGCGCCGTATCACATCCACGACGAGTCGCCGGAAGCGCCGCGCGCCCGGCCAGCCCAGTCTGACGAATCAGAGCCTGAGGGCTAACCAGGCGCGTGTGACTTGGCCTATTGATTGGACGGCGGGCGGTTGACCGGGGCTTCGCCGGGCTGCGGCAGCCCCGCGCTACGGCGCAAAAGCGCGGAAAGCGGCTCAACCAGGTCAATGGGCAGCGGGAATACGATGGTCGAATTCTTCTCGACGGCGATCTCCGTCAGCGTCTGCAGGTAGCGCAGTTGAAGCGCGGCGGGCTGGGTCTGGATGAGCTGGGCGGCGTCGGCGAGAGTCTGCGCTGCCTGGTATTCGCCCTGCGCTAGCAGCACTTTTGCGCGCTTCTCGCGCTCGGCCTCCGCCTGCTTGGCCATCGCTCGCTGCATGGTCTGAGGCAGCTCCACGTCCTTGATCTCGACGGTGGTGACCTTAATGCCCCAGCGCTCGGTGTGCTCGTCAATGATCGTCTGGATGGCACGGTTGATCGTCAGACGATCGGTGAGGATCTGGTCGAGCTCTGACTGGCCAAGCACGTTTCGCATCGTCGTCTGTGCGATTTGGACGGTCGCGCGGTAGTAGTCGAGAACGTTGTTGACCGCATCGGTCGGATTGACCACATAGAAGTAGACGACCGCGCTGACACGCACGGTGATATTGTCGCGCGTCACGCCTTCCTGCGGTGGAAGCTCGATCGTGATCACGCGCAGGTCAATGCGGCGCATTGTGCTGATGAACGGCGGCACCCAGAAGACGCCCGGGCCCTTGGCGCCGGTCAACCGGCCCAGCACGAAGATCACGCCGCGCTCGTACTGGTTCACGACGCGCAGCCCAGCGATGACGAAGATGACCAGCAAGGCGACCACGATGAGCACGATGATGATCAGCGATGTGCTCAGGAATGCCAGATCCATGTACTGTTCCTACGACTTTCTGTAATAGAGTATGACAGCGCAACGCCCGATGCGCGCATCAAATGCGGGCGGCCGAGATGTCACTCGATGTTGCGGCCGCTTTCGAGGGCTCGACGAGCAGTGTCAGCCCCTGGACCCCGACGACGCGCGCGTACGCGCCTGCGGGTATGGGTTGGTCGGCCGGACCGGTCAGCCGCGCGGCCCAATTCTCGCCTTGCAGCGCCACCCGGCCGGTGGGCGCAACCGGCTCGATGACCAGCACGATCTGTCCGGCGTACGATTCCGTTCCAGTGGTGACACGCCGGCGCTGCGCGCTGATGATGGCCCGCAGCACGAGAAGGGCGATGAGGCCCACTCCAATCGCGACGCCGATCACGACATAGAGGTTGACGCCGGGCGCGCCAGGATTCGAGCCAGTATCGAAGAAGATCAAGGCGCCGGAGACGAGGCTGACCAGCGCGCCCACGGTCAGGACACCGTGCGTCGGCGCGCGGGTATCCACGGCCAGCAGTGCGATCGCGAGAAGCATGAGCGCGAGGCCGCCCCAGTTGGGGCTGATGCCCAGCGAGCCAATCAGGAAGACGGCGAGCGTCAGCGCGCCTACGACACCCGGCACAATGGCGCCGGGATGCGCGATCTCCAGATAAATGCAGATGGCGGCGATGACGAAGAGCAGGAAAAGCGTGTTGGGGTCAAACAGGTACGCCTCGATGGTATTCGCCAGCGACGGCTGTAGGGTCTGCGTGGGCAGGCCGCTCAGGTTGAGCGTGAAGCTATCACCGTTCGAGTAGATGCCGTTGTAGCTCGTAAGCTGGTTCATCAGGTCGTTGAGCGAGCTGGCGCGGAGTGAGATGATGCCGTCACTGAGCGCCTCTGTATCCGTGAAGGCGGTGGCGCTGGAGATCATAGACTCCGCGCTCGCGATGTTGCGGTGGTAGCTGGTCTGGATCGAGCGCATCAGCGCCTCCAGGTCCTGCTCGACTTTGGCCTTGAGCGTTGAGCCGAGGTCGCCACCGTTGACGTCTACCGGGCTGGCCGCGCCGATGCGCGTGTTGGGGGCCATCACGGCGACCGGCGCGGCGAGCGCGATGAACGAGCCCGCGGAGGCCGCCTGGGCCGCATCGGGGCTGACGTAGCTGATAATCGGTATGCGCGCGGCAAGCTCGGCGCTTACGATATTCTGCATCGAGGCGATATCGCCGCCTGGTGTATCAATCGTGATGATCAGCGCGTTGGCCCCGTCGCTCTCCGCGGTCTGAATGGCGTCGGTGAGATAGCGCGCGCCAGCGGGGTCTACATCGCGGCTAAAGGCGACGACATCCACATGGGGTGCGGCGGCGCGCGCGTGCGGAGCGAACAGAGTCGCCAGCGAGGCCTGCGCGAGCGTGAGGCCCGCGAAGAGCGCTGCGAGTGTGAACGCAGATGTGATAAGGCGTGTCAGGCTTCGAGGTGTGCGCGGTGTGAGGCGAAACAGCGGTCGCATGGACCACCTCCCCAATGGCGCTGGCTTCCAATCCACAGAGCGTCATCCGTTGCACAGATTTCGCCCACACATGTCCTTGCCTGTATACGGTTGAGCGGCGGAACGGGCGCCATCGCCGCATTCCAGCGCGTATGTTAGGCCGGACTTGGCAAGCCGTCAAGCCCATACCAACCGGACGCGCCAGATGAGAGCGGCTGCGGCGTATACTACGTGATATTGGCCGCGCAATGGAGCGCGTTCTTCACCTTTCCGATAAACGGTTCCGCGTTCCCGGCCTCTGCGACCCGGAGATAGCGATGAGCGCCGCATGGGTGGCGTACAGGAGCGATTAGTGGCGAACGAGACAGAGTTCGATATCGTGGTGATCGGCGCGGGCATTGGCGGCTATGTCGCCGCGATTCGCGCCGCGCAGCTTGGCGCGCGTGTCGCCATCATCGAGAAGCAATACATCGGTGGCACGTGCCTGAACGTTGGCTGCATCCCTTCAAAGGCAATGTTGCACGTCGCGGGCGTCTACGCTGAGCTCAAGAACGTCAATAAGCTGGGTATCCATCTGGAGGGACCAACTTCTCTCGACATGGGCGAGGCCGTGGCCTTCAAGGAGCGTGTGGTCAAACAGCTGACCGGCGGTGTGTCGCAACTCCTCAAAATGAACAAAGTCACGGTATTTGACGGGACTGGCGAGGCGCTCTCGCCGACCAGCGTACGTTTCACACCCAAAGAAGGCGCACCCATCGAGCTCAAGGCTGGCAAGCTCATTCTGGCGACAGGTTCGGAGACGATCGTGCCACCCTTCCCCGGCGTGGACGGGAAGCATGTCATCTTCAGCACGGAAGCGCTGGCGATGAAGCAGGTACCCGGGAGCCTGGTCTGCATCGGCGGCGGCGTCATCGCGGTTGAGCTTGCGTGTATGTTCGAGGCGCTGGGGACAAAAGTGACGATTGTCGAGATGCTGCCCTCGTTGATCGCCAATGAAGATGAGGAGGTTGTGTCCGCGCTGACCCGTTCGCTGACCAAGCGCGGCATGACGGTCGCCACGGGAGCCAAAGTCGAGGCGATCGGCGACGCGGACGGCATGAAGCGCGTGACGGCGACGACGGACGCCGGCCCCAAGACCTTTGACGGCGAGTATGTGCTGGTGGCCGTAGGCCGGAAGTCGTTCACACAAGGGCTGGAGCCGCTGATCAAGGCTGGCCTGGCAATGGACCGCGGCCGGGTGATCGCGAACGAGCGCATGGAGACGAACCTGCCAGGCGTGTACGCCATCGGCGATGTGGTAGGCCGCACCTGGCTGGCGCATGTCGCCGAGACCGAGGGTGAGGTTGCGGCGGAGAACGCGATGGGCCATGAGGCGCGCATGGATTACACCGTCGTGCCCCGCGTGATTTACACCTTCCCCGAAATCGCGGGCGTCGGACTGACCGAGAAGCAGGCGCGCGAGCGCGGCGGCGCGGTGCGCGCCGAGAAGTTCCCCTGGGTAGCCAACGGCAAGGCCCTGGCGGCGGCCGCGACTGAGGGCTTCACTAAGGTGATCCTGGGCGAATATGGGGAGATATTGGGCGCGGAGATCATCGGGCCGGAAGCGACCAATCTGATCACGGAATTCTCGCTCGCCATGCGGGCCGAATTGACCGCCGATGAGGTGCTGGCCACCATTCACCCGCACCCAACGTATAGCGAGGCGTTGCGCGAAGCAATCCTGGCGGCCGAGGGTCGCGCGATCCAAATCTACCAGCGACCCGCCACGGCGGCGCGGGCCTAAGTTCCGGACGCCATGGTGTGAGCGTGAGCGGCGCGAGCATGTCTCGATGAGTGGGGCGCTCGCGCCGCTGCGCCTCAATGGGCGCTTGTCCTGCCCTAGGGTGTCTGTCTGGCGAGTCGGCATGGCGGGGCCGGTCTCCGGCTTCCGCCTGGCAATACGGAGCGCCGTCCAAGGCTGGCGGCTGCTCACTGCCGTCGCGCTGGGCATGGTGATGACGGTGACCTTGCTGGCCGTCGTGCCAATCTACGCCACACTCGTCTCGAATACGCAGATTGCGGCGGAACTGGCGGCCGCCTCTCCCTCCGAGCGCAGCATGGAGGTCACGGCGCACATCATCCCGTTCTGGCAGGCTCACTCCAACGATGTGGATCGCGCGGTGATGGATGCTCGCACACATGACATTCCCTCAGGTGTTATCACGTCGACTACCGAATATCTCGAGGTGGACCGCCCGTTCACCATTATCAATGCTAATGGTCGGCCCATAGGCGCGAAGCAGGGATTCACAGCGCTCGCTGGCTATACGTCGGGCGGACAACTCGATTTTCTGGCGTTCAACTACGCTGAAGCCATGCCTCATATGAAGATGATCGCCGGGCGCCTGCCGCGCGTGACCCCCGCTGGCGCGCCAGCCGAGGTTCTGGTGACGCCGGCCTATGGCGCGAAGTTGGGAACGAAGCTGACCATACAGGACAGCGCCAACAAGAAGCGGTTCCTGAAGGCGGTGGTGGTTGGCGTATGGTTTCCGCGGGATGAGAATGACCTATTCTGGAACGGGCGCGGATTCGAGACGGTCGTGCCTGGATTTAGCTCCAAACTGACGGCGCCGCCAGTCTACCCTCTGCTCTTCCAGCGGAGCGCATTCGAGTCGCTCGTCTCATTTCAGCCCGCCTCGCCATCGGAGGCGCCGTTGGGTGTCGTCGCGCACTACGTCTGGTTTGTTGGAACACGTGGCGTCACAGTGAAGAATGAAAAGGGTGTGACCTCTGGCGTCATAGCGTTGCGCGACGATCTCAACGGGAACATTCTGGGCGCAAATAATGTCCGCGAAGTTGGCCTTGCCACGCGACTGGACGCGATCTTGAGCCAGGGGCGGGACCTGCTTGGGTTGCTCCGGCTTCCGCTCTATAGTGTCGCCGCCCAGCTAGTCGTCATGGCGCTGCTCTTCATCATGACAATGGTCGGCCTGCTGGTCGAGAGTCAGGGCAGCGTGATCGCGACGCTGCGCAGCCGTGGCGCGAGCATGACGCAGATGCTGCAGACCTACATCGCGCAAGGTGTGGTCGTCAGCGCGTTGGCGCTGGTCGCCGGGCCCCTCTTGGCCGCGGCGCTGGCGCTCTTTGTCATCGTGGCGTATGTACCGGCGGCGCGCGCCAGTGGAATGTCTATTTCGCTCGGCGCCGCGCTGCGTGAGGCGCCCTACCAGCAGGCGGCCGTACCTGCGCTGGCGGGCGCAGGTCTCGCCCTGGTCACACTGATCGTCGCGGTGTGGCAGTCGGCGCGGGCCGACGCGCTGGCGTACCGCCGTCGCCAGGGCCGGCCCGATCAGGCTCCATTCTGGAGGCGCTATTACCTGGATCTTGGGCTCGCGGCGCTCGTCATCGCGGGCTATTCTCAGTTGGCGCTCTTCGGGGCGCCCGGCGCGCGCGCGGAGCTAGCGAGCGTGGGCGCGACGGGCAGCTTCGACCTGATCCAGACGTTCACGCCCGCGTTGATGCTGGTCGTTGGCGCGCTGCTCATTCTGCGCGTGACGCCTTGGTTGCTGCGGCTGGGAGCCTGGCTCGCGGCGCGGGGGCGTGGCGTGACGGGCATGCTCGCGCTCTCACACGCTACCCGCGCGTCGAGCGCATTCAACCGGATTGTGTTGCTGCTTGCGCTCTCAGTGGGTGTCGGGCTCTTCACGCTGTCGTTTCAGACGGCACTGGCGCGGAGCGCCGTAGCGGACGCTTATTACCAGGTGGGCGCCGACGAGCGGGTGGACTTCCAGCCGCCGGAGAACGGCACGCCGCCGACGTGGCCGTTCCTCGCGAAATTCGCGACCTTGCCGGGCGTGCGCGCCGTCTCGCCCGTGTATCGCTCGACCGCCTCGGTCGACTCGAACGGGGTCTCCGGCCCGGTTGACTTGCTGGCGATTGATCCGGCGACATTCGCACAGACTGCGGCGTGGAATCCGGGTGACGCCAAGCAGCCGCTCGCAACGCTGCTGGCGCGGATGCAGGGCGCGGAGCAGGGCGCGCAGGCGGGCCAGGCGTCTCACCCTATCCCGACACTGGTCAGTGAGCAGTTCGTTCAATCCCTGGCGCTGCTTGTGGGCGACACGTTCCAGATGGCGCCACAAGAGTCGCAGGCGGCTTACCCGATGCAATTCGTGATCGTAGGCGTCGTAAGCGATTTTCCCACGCTGTTCAACGAATATGCCAGCGGGTTTGTGATACCCGATGTCAACGATTACGTGGCGGCGCTGGCCAATCCGAATCTTTCGACATACACCAGCAGCGGGCCGAACGAGGTCCTGATGCGTACCGCGCCCGGCGCCAGCGCCGCCGCGCGGCGGGCGCGCGCCCTCTCGGATCCCAACTACTTCGTGGCCGACACTTTAGATGCTCGGCGCCTCGCGGTAACCTTCGCCGCAGACCCGCTCTCGGCTGGCATGACCGGTTTGCTCGTTACGGGCGCCTGGCTGGCGTGGCTGTTCGCGCTCGTCGCGTTGTTCGCGCAGATAGGTATTGCCGCACGCCAGCGGATGACCCAATTCGCCGTGTTGCGGACGCTCGGCTTGGGGCGGACCACGCTACTGCGCACGTTGCTGGGTGAACAGGCGATGATGTATGTCACTGGGGCGTTCGGTGGCGTCGCGCTGAGCGCGCTGCTGGATGTCGCCGCGCTACCATTCCTCGCCATTAACTCTTCGACGTACCTTCCACCTGTGATCGGCGTTCCTGCGCCGGCGCTGACGCTGAACGTGGCCGGGTCGGCGCTCTTTCTGGCTGGGTTGCTCGCGATGTTTGGCCTGGCGTTGTTGAGCGTCTCATATGTGGCGCAATCGTCCGGACTGGGCCAGGCCCTCCGCGTCGGCGAGGATTGACAGCGCGTACCGGCGCCGTATCGCTCGTGGACGGCGCATGATACGATTGTGGGCGGCGACGCACGAACGAGCGAGATCGGAGTCAGGAGACAGCATGCGGAGCACCGAGACAGAGCAGTCGGGCAATGGATATGCGCCAGCAGTCACTGAGCGGGCAGAGCTACTGCGAGTCGAAGGCGTGGGCAAAGTCTTCAAGGTGGGCGGTGGCTCAGTAACAGCGCTGCGCAACGTGACCCTGCGCGTGCGTGAAGGAGAGTTCATAGCCATACGGGGCCGGTCGGGCGCGGGCAAGACGACGTTGCTCAATATCATCGCTGGGTTGGATGATCCGACGAGCGGCAAGGTATGGCTCTTCGGGCGCGACCTGGCGAAGATCAAGGACGCTGAGCGCACTGCCACCCGGCGCACCGAGCTTGGCTTCATGTTCCAGTCGGCGCATCTCATTCCCACGCTGACGGCGCGCGAAAATGTGGGACTGTTGCTGCGGCTGGCGAACACCGCCCCGGCCGAGCGCGAGCGGCGAGCGCATGAGGCGCTGGCGCTGGTGGGGCTGGCCGCGCGTGAAGAGCACCGCGCGCCTGAGCTTTCCGGCGGCGAGCAACAGCGCGTGGCCATCGCCCGCGCGCTAGTCCACGCTCCGCGCATGGTCCTCGCCGACGAGCCGACTGGCAACCTTGACACGCACACCGGGCTAGCCATCCTGGACCTGTTGCGAAACGTGGCGCACTCCGCGGGCATCGGCTTCATCCTCACTACGCATGACCCTCAAGCCTCCGCGATGGCCGACGCGGTGTACGATATCAACGACGGCGTGCTCACACCCGGCCAGCGATAATCCCGTGTGGCCGCCGAGTGTTGGAGAATAGGCCAGGCGGACGATGGAGAGTGAGCGGAGCGCGGCCCATGTGTCATCTCTGGGCATGACTGCGACCGTGGAAGAGTACCTGGAGACGATCTATAACATCACAATGGAGGGCGAGCCGGTTATTGGCGCCCGTCTGGCTGAGAAATTCCGTGTCGCGCCGCCAACTGTCACGGAAACGCTCAAGCGCATGATGCGCGATGGGCTCGTCGAGATGGATGGTAAACGGCAGGTGACGCTGACGGAACTCGGCGTGGAACGGGCGGAAGCGGTGCTGCGCCGTCACCGGCTCACCGAGCGTTTTCTGGTGGATATGCTCGGCATGCAGTGGCATCAAGTGCACGAGGAAGCCTGTCGCCTGGAGCATTACATTTCGGGCGCAGTGGAGGAGCGGGTCCTGACGGCGCTGAGCCAGCCGCGCACCTGCCCTCACGGTAACCCAATTCCAGGCGCCGTGCCGAACGCGCGCACCTATCTGAGTGATATGGGCGCCGTGCGCCTGCTCACCACAACGCCCGGTGAGACGTACACCATAGTATGCGTCTCCGAAGTCGTGGAGGATGAGGAGGGTCTCATCAGTTATTTGCACGATTTGGGTCTGACGCCAGGAGTCCAGTTGACACTCGCTGAACCGCCTGGTCCCGAGGCGAGCGCGCGCAGCGAGTCCCCCGTCACGTTGCTGTGTGAGGGGCGGCGCATCGAGACGCCCGCGCGGGTCGCGCATGCGCTCTGGGTGACGCCAGCTGGATGAGCCGGCGCCCGTGTCTGTGACTGGCGCTGAAAGGATAGCGCTTCGATGACCTCGACGCCACCAGGATGGTCCGATCATTCGCCCGCCAGCCCCACTCAGGATGGGTGGGGCGCTTCGCCGGAACGGCCGCGTGAGCGGCACGGGCCGCTCGCCGTCTTCGGCCCTGGCGTGGCATGGACCGCGCAAGACGCCTCCCGCTCGCCGGGCAGCCGCCTCCAGGCGCCTCCGCTCCCCCCGCCGCAGCGGAGCGCGCGCCGGACACAGCGGCTGCCAAAGGGACCCGTTATACGGCTGCTTGGGGTGGCGGTCGTCCTTGCGCTGTGTGTGGTGTCGGTGGCGATGGCCGTACGGCTGTATAGTTTTGGCTCGGCCATCTCGCCGAACGCGCCGCTGAGCTCGCAGACTGGCTATGTCGGCGGAACTGGGAGGGTCAATATCGCCGTGCTGGGCTATGGTGGGGCGGGCCACGACGGCGCGTACCTCTCGGATAGCATCATGGTCATCAGCCTTATGCCCAGCGATCACGCGACTACCATGATCTCGGTGCCGCGCGACCTGTGGGTGCAGGTGCCGCCCGGATCCGGTCAATACAGCAAGCTGAATACGGCTTTCCAGGATGGCATGAACAACGGCTACAATCCAGGTTCAGGCCGGCTGCCGCCCGGGCCGCTGGCGGGTGGAGAGGAGGCGGCGGCCAAGGTCAGCGACATCACCGGCCTGAACGTTCCATATTTCATGAGCATCAATTTCCAGGGCTTCCGCGAGGTGGTGAACGCGCTGGGCGGGGTGGATATCAATGTGCCGGTGGCCTTCACCGCGCAATATCCGATTAATGATGACCCGCAGATCAACGCCGGGTGGAAGACGATCCACTTCAACACGGGCTGGCAGCATATGGACGGCGAGCGCGCTATTGAGTACGCCCGCGCGCGCTACGTGCTCGATCCGCCGAGCGAAGGCAGTGATTTCGCGCGCTCAGCCCGCCAGCAACTGCTGATTCGCGCCATCGTCAGCCGGCTGCGCTCACCGACCGCGTGGCCAGGGCTTGCCAGCGCGATGGACGCGCTACAGCGGGCGCTCTATACCAATCTCTCACTGACCGATCTGGCGGCGTTCACCCTCAAACTCGACCTGAGCCACGCGGCCCATATAGGGTTGACCGACAGCAATGTATTAGTGGACGCGCAAAGCGCCGATGGCCAGGACATCCTCTTGCCACGCAACGACGATTGGATCGCGGTCAGGCAGTACATAGCCAGCCAGCTTGCCTCCTGAGGCTACACCGCGACGCCCGACTCGCGCCAGGCGGCGATAGTAGCATCATCGTAGCCGAGCTCATCTAGGATCTCAGCGGTGTGCTCGCCGAGAGTTGGCGGCGCCAGGCGGAGGGTCGCGGGCGTTTCGTCCAGGCGCAAGGGCGTGTCCACCACACGGACCACTCCGGTCGTAGGGTGCTCCATCTTCTGGACGAGCCCCGCGTGCAAAGCCTGCGGGCTTTCAAGGACTTCGCCCATGTCGCGGATAGGGCCAGCCGGGACCTTCGCGGCGTCGAGGCGGTCGACGAGGCTGGCGACCGTCATCGTGGTCGTGCGCGACTCCAGCGTGGCCAGAAGCGCGGGGCGATTGGTCACCCGGCCCGCGTTCGTCTGGTACCGCGGGTCGTCAACAAGCGCTGGCAGGTCGAGCGCGGCGCAAAGGCGGTGGAAGATATCATCATTGCCTCCGGCGATGTTGATGTAACCGTCCTGCGCGCGCAACAGGTCATAGGGCGCGATCTGTGAGTGGCTATTGCCAACACGGCGCGGCGCGACTCCAGAGACCAGGTAGCTGGAGGCGAAGTTGCCCAGCGCGGCGACTGTAGAGCCGAGCAGTGTCGCCTCGACACGCTGTCCGACACCGGTGCGCTCGCGCGCGAGTAGCGCCGCGAGGATGGATTGCGACGCCATCAGGCCGGATATGACATCGCACACAGGCAGGCCGCTGCGGTAGGGGTCGCCCTGCGGATTGCCCGTGACGCTCGTCGCCCCGGTGGTACCCTGCATGATGATGTCGTAGCCGGGGCGCGCGGCTTCTGGACCGTCCTGGCCATATGCGGAGATTGAGCAATAGATCAGGCGAGGGTTGCGGGTGTGGACGGCCTCATAGCTGAAGCCAAACGAGGCCATCAGGCCAGGGCGGAAGTTCTCGATCAGGATGTCGCCGCGCTCGATCAGCCGCCAGAGCGCCTCTCTAGCGGCGTCGCGCTTCAGGTTGAGCGTGATGGAGCGCTTGTTGCGGTTACAGCTCAGGAAGTACGCGCTCTCGCCGTTCTGGAAGGGAGGTCCCCAATGCCGGCTGTCATCGCCCGTCCCCGGCTCCTCAACCTTAATGACGTCCGCTCCGAGATCGCCGAGGAGCATGGCGCAAAGCGGGCCGCTGAGCGCGCGTGACAAGTCTACGACGCGTAGCCCGTCGAGCGGGGATGACATGGACAGAAACCTCCGTGAGCGTGTATTGGCGCCAGGCGCTATTCCAGGGTACGCAGGACGGCGGCCTCGGCCATCCATGCGCCGCCGATGATACCCGAGTCATCGCCGAGCGCGGCGCGGCGGACTTCCAGATTGCGCGTGGCGGCTGGCAGAGTGGACTCGTGGGTGCGCAGCGCGGCACGCTCGAAGAGCAGTGTGGTCGCGTCAATCAGGCCGCCGCCAAGGATGATGCGGTCGGGATTGTAAAACGTCGCGAGTGAGCTAATGCCCGCGCCCAGATAGTCCGCGGCTTCGGCGACCGTGTCAATGACTAACTGGTCGCCCTCATCGATACAGCGGGCGATCATCTTGGAGCGAATCACGGTGTCTGTAGGGCTGAGTAATTCACGCAATCTCGTCTCGCGTCCGCGCCTGATCTCCGCCAGCAACACGCGTGTGATGGCAGACCGCGAGGCGTAGGCCTCCAGGTGTCCCCGTCCGCCGCAGCCGCAGAGCCGGCCCTCGTACTGCACGATCGTATGTCCGATCTCGCCCGCAGTGCCACTGACGCCGCGGCGCAGCGCGCCATGCTGGATGATGCCGGCGCCGATGCCCGTGCCGACAAAGATGCAGACAAAGTCATCACAGTCACGGCCCGCGCCGTAGTGGTGCTCGCCATAGGTCGCAATTTCGACGTCGTTGCCAAGAACGGTATTGAGCCTGAATTTCTCTTCGAGCAGCTTTCGAATGGGGAGATTGTCGAGCCCGGCGCCGAGATTGGGGCCGCTGAGCAGCACGCCGTCCTCGCGGTCCACCTGCCCGGCGATGCCGACGCCGATGCCGAGCGCCGCGGCAGACTTGGGCAGATTCGCGTCATCCAGCGCGCCACCGATGACCTCGTAGAGTCGCTTGGTGAAGAAATCAGCGCCGCGCTCTGGGTGGGTGCGCTTGCGATATGAGCCCACGACTTCGCCAGACTCGAGGTCGATGACGCCGGCATACATCTTGGTGCCGCCAATGTCCACGCCAACCGCGTAACGCTCTGCCATGAGCCGGGCCTCCCTCATCGGCCGCCTCCCACTCCGCGTCAGATGGTGGCGCGTGGTGATGTGATGCGGGCGACCGCGCTTCCTGGCTATTATACGCCCGCGGCACGTGCGGGCGATGCTTCTGACCGGCCAGCTAGAACGGCGGATTCCAGACCGCGAACCAGCGCTCGAGCTCGGGCTCTAGCGGCATCTCTTTGCCGAGCGCGGCGGTCAGGCGCAGTTCCTCGGCGTTATCGCGGGCGCGGCTGGAGTCGCTGGCGTCCCGGGACGGGACGAAGGGGTAGAAGAAGCTGCGCTTGTAGTTGTAGATCCAGTACATCTCTTTGCCGCTGTCATATTTGAATGGGAAGACGGCGAATAGCAACTGACTGTCATAGCCACGATCCATGAGCGTCGAACTGGCCATATGTACCGCGGTGACGAGCGCCTGGAAGTCGGAGCCGCTGAAGACAAACCAGCGGTAGCCCAGGCTATCCTCAGTCGGTTTGATTGTCAGATTATCTTCGCGTCCCGCGAGCGCCAGCAACTGCTCCAGTTCAGTCTGGATAGCGGTGAACGGTCCAGAGGCCATACCTTTGAAGCACATGGCCGCCGCGCCAGTGGTCGTAAGGTTTTGTTCGGTCTGCAGCGTAATCTGGGCGGTGGACATGGCAAAGATTTTGTCTGGACCAGCGGGCGCCGGTTTTTGCCGCCCAAAGAGCGTGTCAAAGAAACTCACCGTGGACTCCTTGTCATAGCTCTAGAGGGTAGCGATTCGCGCTGGCGCCGTACGCACAGGACACCAGCGCGGAGCATATTTGCCAGCTAGAAGCGCTGACTCTGTTCCATCTGCGCCTGCATCTCCTGCAAGCGGCGCACGCGCTCTTCAGTTGAGGGATGCGTCGAGAACAGGGTCATCACCTCGCTGCCGGTGAAGGCGTTGGCTGGCACAAAGCACAGTCCGCTGACCGGGGCGAGCGCCGCCGCCTCACGCGCGTCTCGCTGGGGAATGCGCTGACCGGGGCCGCTAATGCGCAGCAGCGCTGAAGCGAGATTGGCCGGCGCGCCTGTGATCAGCGCGGAGCCACGGTCGGCGGCGAGCTCGCGATAACGTGAGAGCGCGCGGATCAGCAGGAAGCTGAGGGCGTAGACGACGAGGGACGCGAGCAGGACGATGAATATCACCATGCCGGAATTGTCATTGTTATTGCGGCGGCCGCCGTAGCCGAAACCGCCGCCGAACCATGTGAGACTGCGTACCAGCAGACCGGCGACCATCGAAAAGAACGTGGCGATGGTCATCACCAGCATGTCGCGGTTGATAATGTGGGTCAGCTCATGCGCCAACACCGCTTCGAGCTCTTGCGCAGGGAGTTTCTCAAGAATCCCGGTGGTGACCGCGACGACCGCATGGTTCTTGTCGCGCCCGGTGGCGAAGGCGTTCGGCATGCTGGTGTCAACAATGGCGACCTTCGGCTTGGGAAGATTGGATTGGGCGGCGAGGCGGCCGATCAACTCATGTAGCTGGGGCGCTTCCGCCTCGCTGACTTCGCGCGCGCCCATAGCAAACAGGGCGATCTTGTCGGCGAAGAAGAATTGGACGAAGGCGATAACCGCCGCGCCAATGATCAGCAGTGTAATCGGAGCGCGCAGCGTGTAGTACAGGATGACGCCGAAGACAACATATACAGCGCCCAACAGGAACATGGTGAGCACCATGCGCAAGGACAGGCCAACGTCTGGCTTGTACCATGTCGGGCGACCCGAGGTTGCCATTGTTATTCGCTCCTGGCTGGCGTGGCCTGCGACAGGCTGGCGCTCAGCATCACTCGCGCATGTGTGGAACGCGAGACAATTGGGGGAAGGTCGCAATCGCTTCCCGCTATCCACAATACGTAGCGGAGGGGGTTGTGGTGGCGCCGCGCCAGGCGACAAATCGCCGCCGGAATCCTGCCAGGCGGCTCTCAGGTGACTCTCAGCGCCGCCCCGGCGCGCACGCGCGCCGGGGCGGCGGCTCGCTGCTCGCCGTTATCGCTGCTGGTCGCGCTCTTTGAGAGATTTGTAATAGCTCTTGGGTCTGGGAGCGCGCTCCTCCTGCCAGGCCGGGCGCGCGCCATCCTCATCGCGGGCGCTCCGCCGGTTCTCCATCTCACTCACCAGTTCCTGCAGGTCATCGTAGATGGTGTAATTGTCCAGCGCTTCGCGCTGGCGCAGGAGATGGCGGATCATGACGCTCTGGGTGACGCTCATATCCACATCGCGCTCTGGCTCGGCGCGCTTGATGAACCGTTCGACGAAATTGACGCTGTCTTCGCTGGCTCCGTTTTGCTCCAGCCGGTCGCGAATGGATACGAGTTGTTCGTATGCGTTCACTCGCCTGTTCCTTTCCGGCGCTGCCGCGCGCGCCTTGGCGCCGCCCTGCTGCCTGTCGGGCGGCGGAGAGAAGTGCGGGTGGGTCGCGTACGCCGTCTGTACCGGGATTGCGGGACATGGGCGCTGGCGCTCCAATGTTGGATTATACATCGCAATTTCCGCCACCGTGTGTGAGCCACGACCACGCTGGAAAACTCCCGCACGATGTGGGAGCGCGCGCCCCGCTTCAGTCCTCTGGCCGGCTGACAGGCATGCCCGCCGCCCGAGGATTCGATCCAGCGGCGGACGCATCCTCTTGCGCTATTGCGCCGAACTGACGGCTACAGGCGGCGTCTCAGCCCCAATTCTGCCATGCTCCTCGATGCGTTCCTCGACAAAAATCCCCCGCTTGCCAAGCTCCGAAATGAACCGCGCAGGCTCGAACGCGACTTCTGGCGCGAGGACGCCCTTGCGCAGCACCGCGCCGCTGGCAAGAAGTTGGGCGCCGATCGAGGCCGGAATGCCCGTCATCTTGGCAGTCGCCTGCCTGCCCCAGGTCGCCATATCAGGGTGGGAGGTGCGGTAAACTCGCCGCGCCGCCCGCCCTTCGTTGGTTCCTTCGACTTCCACATGGAGCAGGAACGCCCAATCACCCTCATCTGGCGCATGTCCGGTAGCCGCTTGCTCCAGGAGATGCGCACGCAGGAAATCCTTGGAACGAACAGTCGCTCCGTTGACCTGGACAAGGTCGCTGGTGATGAGGCGGTAGTTGAGGAAGAGTCGCAACGCCTGCATAATCTCTGGCCGCCACGCGCCGCGCACATCTACGCGTCGCAGCCCCTTTCCGATGAAGCGCGACATCGTGTGCGTCTCTGAGTGCGGCACGAAGTACACTTCCTGCTGTCCAACGGGCGGCATGAACGCGATCGTGCGCGCGCCGTCGAAGGGCTGGACTTCCACGAGCCGCCCGTTCTCCCAGTAAAAGCGGCTCGCTTCTGGGCTAAACTCATCAATGACAGTGTCGAGCAGGCCCGGCGAGGGCGCGATGCTGCGATGGCTGGCGAAGGCGATATGTATCGCGTCAACCGTGTCAAGCTCGCTCACGCCGCGCGCCGTGAGGATGTTGGTGACACCTGGCGTTGCGCCGCAGCCGAGGACGATGCTGACGCCTGCCTCGCGCGCCTGGGCGTCCAGTTCCAACTGTCGGGGTGTGTTGTGGAGGCCACCCAGATCAACATAGCCAGCGCCCGCGCGAATGGCGGCTCGTGTCGCCTGCAGTCCGAAGTGATATGTCATCGTGTTGGCGACGACATCGTGCCCACGCATTACCTCGTACAGCGCATCTTCGCTGGAGCCATCTACCTGGACCGCGCGCATGCGGTCGCGGCCAGTGAGTGCGTTGAGCTCAGCGGCGAGGGCCTGGGCGCGCTCGATGTTGAGATCGGCGATAGTGATCTCATCAAAGTCACTGGTTATCGCGAGGTCACGAGTCGTCTCCGACCCCATCGCCCCACATCCACCGATAATTACTGCGCGCATGCTTACAATACCTTTCCAACGAATCTATGCATGTGTAGATGCCAGCGCGGGCTAATACGAGGGTGGCGTGGTGATCCACAGCACCTCAGCGCGGTCCGGGCCTGGATTGACATTGCGGTGGGGTATCCGGCTCTCGAAAACGATGCTGTCGCCTTCATCGAGCGTGTAGTGGTCCTGGCCGACCCAGAACTCCAGCCGGCCACGAAGGATCACCACGCACTCCTCATCGGAATCGTGAGCGTAGGCTTCATCGCCTGAGCCGCCCCCCGGCTCGATGACACTCCAGATGACCTGGAGACGGCCCTGCAGGTTGGGCGTCATCAAGTAGTCGCGCCATTGCCCGCCCGGCTGCATGAGCTGGCGGCGCTGGTCACGCCGCACGACGTGCTTGCCCTGTGGGGATGGCCCCTGGAAGAGCGCCGCCAGCGGCGCGCCGAACGCCTGGGCGATCTTGCGCAGCGACGCGACCGACGGGCTAGTCAGTCCACGCTCTACCTGGCTCAAGAAGCTCTGTGTCAGGCCCGATTTCGCCGCCAGATCTTTGAGCGAGAGCTGGCGTTCCTCGCGAAAGCGGTGAATCGTATGCCCAATGTCGGCTTCGTCTTCGCCAGCAGATGCGCCGTCAGCCGGGCGCGCGCCATCCTCCCAGACCGCTGAGAAATGGCTGGCGAGCTGGCCTGCGGGGATCAGATCGCTGGCGCTTCCAGCCGTGGACTGATCCTCGCGTCGCCCTTGTCGCTTTGTCGTGCCAGCCATATCCACGTCCTTTCCTCATCGTCTGTTTCGCGTGACCGTGCGCCTAGACTTCAACCGCTGGCGCCAGTTGCGTCTGCTCTTCTACCGGACGCTCATTACGCCGCAGCGCGATTTGCGCGATGACAATCGCGCTCAGAGTGAGCGTCAGCATGGACGCCGCCAGCGCGTTGTACGCCGGTGAGACGCCAAACTGTACCGAGGAGAAGAGCTGGACCGGCAGCGGAGTGGTCCCAGCGGCGGCCAGGAAGTTGCTCAGGATGAAGTCGTCGAAGGAGAATGTGAAGGCCAGCAGCGCGCCAGCCAGGATGGCGGGAAGCAGTTGCGGCAGCGTCACGCGCCAGAACGTCACCAGGGGCGCCGCGCCGAGGTCGGCGGAGGCTTCTTCCAGCGTCCGGTCCATGCCATCGAGGCGGGCGGAGACGATGAGCGCCACAATCGAGGTGTTGTAGACGGCGTGGGTAACGACCATCGCCACCATTCCCGGCCCCACGGGGAGCACCAGGACGAAGTAGACGAGCGACGCGACCGCAACGACGATCTCAGGGGTGATGATGGTCATGTACATCAGCCCCTCGAATGTCACACGCAGCCAGCGGGGCGCTTCACGCATGCCGAGCGCCGCGAGCGCGCCCAATGAGACCGCGATGAGCATATTGAGAAACGCGACGGTGACGCTGATGCGCAGCGCGTTGGACCAGGTGGGGTCGCTCCAGACGACGCTGAACCATTTCGTCGTGAAGCCGCGCCAGATCGTGACACGGCGCGAGTCGTTGAAGGCAAAGATAACGACGACCGCGATGGGTAGATACAGGAACAGGTAGATAAGCGCCGACTGAGCGCCCAGCCAGCCTTCCACCAGGAGTGAAGGCAGCCGTCTACGCCACAGCAGGCGTTGGTTCAATTCGCCGTCCCGCGCGGCGCCCGCTCGCGCTGGCCTGATCACCGCTTGCATCGCTCACATCCTCCCCTGCGCCCAGCGCTCATGCCGCTTGTCCGGGAACGCCCTGGATGCGCCGGAACGCGAGCAGGTACAAATTGACGAACACGAGCAGGATGAGGATGACCACGACGCCCAGCGCGGCGCCAAACGGCCAATCGCTCGAGGCGCCCTGGCCGGTGAACTGCTCCCCGATGAGGTTGCCCAAAAAGAGGTTCTTCGATCCGCCCAGGATCGCCGGAATGAGATACTCGCCGGTCAGCGGAATGAAGACGAGCAGGCAGCCCGTCATCACTCCGGGCAGCGTTAGCGGTAATGTCACCCGCATAAACGTGGTGAGTCTGCCCGCTCCCAGGTCTTTCGACGCTTCCACTAGCCGTTTGTCGAGGCGCTCGAGCGCCACGTAGAGGGGGAATACCATCAGCGGCAGGTAGTTGTAAACGATGCCGATAAAGATCGCCGTCCGCGTATAGAGCACGTTAAGCGGGCCGTGGAGCAGACCGAGAAACTGAAGGATGTGGCTCAGCACGCCTTCAGAGTCGAGGATCGTCTCCCAGGCATAGGTGCGGATGAGGAAACTCGTCCAGAACGGAACGATGATCATGAGCAGCAGCGTTGTCTTCCGCAGGGTGGCGCGCGTGGCGAGGAAGTAGGCCAGCGGATAGCCAGCGACGAGGCAGGCGACTGTGCCGACGAACGCCATCTGCAGCGTGCCCAGGAAGACCTTGAGATAGAGCGGGTCAGCGATCAACTGGTAGCTATCGAGATGGAACCCAAGCTGTGGCGGCCCTCCGTAGCCAGGGCTCTCGCCGAAGCTGACAACGACCATATAGATGAGGGGGGCGAGAAAGAAGACCGCGTACCACGCGCCAGCGGGCAACAAGAGGAAGGCGCCCGCGCGCTCGCCCACGAGCCGCCGCACCAGCGCGGCGCCCCGACCGGGTAGCGATGGCTGGCTCATTGCGCGCATGTGCGCCTCCTCCTTTCCCGCTGGCGTAGGCGGCCACGCCCAGCCCCCCCGCTGGACGTGGCCGCTCACCTACTTACCGCGCCATTATTTACGCGGCCTTGAACTCATCCCAAATCTGTTTGCGGAGCTTCGCTCCGGCGCTGGAGAGCGCGGCCTGGGACTCCAGCCGGCTGATCTGCGCAGTATTGGGGTAGATGACGGTATTGTTTGCCAGGGCGGGGTCCATGGTCTTGAAGGCCGCAGTCTCGCATTGCGCGTAATAGGTCGTGGAAATCTCCTTGGCCGATGTTGTGGGGTCGAGCATGAAGTTGATGAACGCGTGTGCGGCGATAGGGTCGGGCGCTGACTTCAGCACTGACCAGTTATCCACCCAGAACTCTGAGCCTTCGGTGGGGATCACGTACTGGAGCTTGGCCTGATTCGCCTGCGCGGCGAGGACGTTGCCATTCCAGTCGAGGGCGAGGATTGCCTGGCCGTTGCCCATCATTGTGATGTCGTCGGTCGCGGTAATCGCCAGCAGGTGCGGCTTGAGCAGTAGCAACTTTTGCCGTACCTGATCCAGTTGGCTGGCATCGACTGAGTTGTAGGAGTAGCCGAGCATCTTCAGCAGAGACCCAATGACTTCATTGACACCATCGAGCACGATAGTCTTTCCTGAGGCGGTCGTCGTCGCATATTTGAAGAAGTCCGCCCAGCTATACATCGCGGGTAGCAAGTCCGAGCGGTAGCCGAATCCCGTGGTGCCCCAGTCTTTAGGCATGCTGTATTGGTTGCCCGGATCAAACGGCAAGTTGCGGAACTGGCTATCAACATACGAAAAGTTGGGGATGTGATCGTGCGCCAGCTTGTAGAGCAAGCCCTGTTGGGCCATGATCTCGACCATATACCCGGTGGGCACGCATACGTCGTACCCCGTCGCGCCTGCCTGAATCTTGGCCAGCAGGGTCTCGTTGCTGTCGTAGGCGTCCTCGGTGACCGTGACGTTGAACTTGCTCTTGAAGGCAGAGAGGTCGTCGCGACCAAGATAGTAAGAGCCCCAATTGTAGATGTGGAGTTGCCCTTCGAGGGTGGTTCCGAGGGTCTGCTGGGTGGTGGTAGCGGACTGGACGCCGCAGGCCGCCAGGAACGCTGCCGCGCCGGTTACCGCGGTGGCTCCCAGGAAGCCGCGCCGCGTCATTGGGCGGTTGATGATCGAGGACTCCAAGAGGTCGAGCGCGCGATTCGCCAGGTGATCGGGATGATCGGACCGATGAGCGCCAGCCATGATCGAGTTCTCCTTCTTTGGAGATTGCGGGTCGCCTGAGACTGAGCGCCCGCCAACGTCGCATTGCGCCTCACGCGCGCGAAGATTGCGGAGATCGCGCGATGGACTCCACCGAACGTGGCGCGGTGGAGTCTGGCGGCGCGTCCCGAAGGATGAGGCTGGCCTCACGCCGCCAGGTGAGCGTTAGCCGCTCGCCTGTTCTAAATGCGCTTGCATACTCGTCTCCTCCCCTACCTTGTGCGGCCGTGACGGCCATGCTGGCGGTGTTTTGCTGGCGCACGGTCAGGCGCGCGCCGGGCTCGCCGTCGCCGGCTGCCGTGGCCATGATGTACTCGGTCTGCGGACCCAGGAAGGTCGCCTGCGCGACCGTCCCGGAGACGGCGTTCCACTCTGAAGGCGCCTCCGCGCCCGCCTGAAGCGCCTGGATCTTCTCCGGTCGCAGCGTGAGTGTGACCTGATCGCCAGGCGCGACGGACGGTTGGCGACCGCCGCAATGGATCACGCCGAGCGCCGTCGCCACCACGACCTGCGCCCCGCCCGATGGCTCTTCCCGCGCTTCCACCACGGTCGCGGGAATGAAGTTCGTCAGTCCGATGAAATCCGCGACGAAACGCGTCACGGGCCGGTCGTATATCTCGGAGGGGCTGCCTTCCTGCTCAATGCGCCCGCCATTCATGACGGCGATGCGGTCAGAGAGCGTGATCGCCTCTTCCTGGTCGTGGGTCACATAGATGAAAGTCACGCCAATCGCGCGCTGGAGCGATTTCAACTCGTTTTGCATCTCTTTGCGCAGCTTAAGATCGAGCGCGCTGAGCGGCTCATCCAGAAGCAGCACAGTTGGGCGGTTGACAAGCGCCCGCGCCAGCGCCACGCGCTGCTGCTGCCCCCCGGAGAGTTGCGCCGGACGTCGCGCGCCCGCGCCGGGCAGCCGCACCATCGCTAGCGCATCCTCGACCCGCCGGGAAATCTCATCGCGCCCCAGTCGCTTTTGGCGCAGGCCATAGGCGATATTGTCCGCGACGGTCATGTGCGGAAAGAGGGAATAACTCTGGAAGACCGTGTGACAGTCGCGGCGGTAGGGCGGCAGGCCGGCGACGTCGACGTCCCCGATCAGCACCTGCCCCGAGGTAGGCTGCTCGAAGCCGGCGATCAGGCGTAAGGTAGTCGTCTTGCCGCAGCCGCTAGGACCAAGCAGGGAGTAGAACGCCCCGCGCTCGACCCGCAAGGAAAGGTCGCGCACAGCCGTCGCGCCCGCGAATGACTTGGTGACATGGCGCAACTCCACGTCGTACGCTACGCTCGATTGTCCGCCTGGCTCGGCCTGCCCCATGCCCTGCTCCTCTCGGAGTCCAATGCGCTATGCGGGATTGCGGGGAGAGTGTGCGGAATGCGTGAGATCAAGGTGAAATCTGGCCTGGTTGATCACAGCCAGGCGCGCCTGCTTGTTCGATATATTGAAGTTGTGTGCAAGTATACTGAACGCACTGCGCCGCGTCAAGGGGGGAATTGTGAGCGCCACGGATGAGATCGAGGAGTTTCTCGCGCTGTATCCGCCTGAGATTGTAGCGATTAGGCGCGCACTTCGCGCGGTGGTCCAGGACGTGGCGTCTGGCGGGCATGAAGAACTATTCGCGCGCCACAACCACTGGTCGTACGGGCCGACTCCCAAATATAGCGGGCGTGAGGTGTATATCTGTCCGCTGACGCGCTACGTCCGGCTAGGGTTCTTTCACGGCGTAGGGTTGCCCGATCCCGCCGGCCTGATCGAGGGGGAGGGTAAGCGGCTGCGGCACGTGAAGGTCTGGACGGTAGAGCAAGCGCGGGGTCCGGAGGTGCGCGCGCTCGTGGCAGCGGCGTGGGCGAATGTGGTGGAGCGCGGAAAAGATTAGACAGCGCGAGGCCCGATGAGCGGGTTCAGTTCATCGGGCCTCGTAACTTAGTGCCCCCAGGGCGACTCGAACGCCCGCACCCGGCTCCGGAGGCCGGTGCTCTATCCACTGAGCTATGGGGGCTTGCGCGCGGCAGGCCGCATATGCACGCGCAGTGTAGCACACGCGGCGCGGCCCCCGCAACCTGACGCTTGCGGGCGCCGCGCATCACTGGTACACTTTAGCCTATACGAGTGTTCGCTTACCCCGATGGCCTATCCCTCGCGCGGATGGGCGTCCTGGACGTCTCATCAAACAGAGCGACACCGGCAGGCGGCGTTCGAAATACTGAGCTGGCCCGTTCAATCGGAACATCAGACAGAAGAGGCGAGGTGACACGGCGATGAGTGACGTGTTGAACGACGCGGAGCGACTGGCGCGCGCGCTAGATTTGCTCGATCACCGGATTGACCCTGATATCGAGCGGTCGTTTGCAACACTCGAAGAACGTATCCTTGCCCAGGCGCTCGAGAATGTCGAGCTTGCCGAGCGCCGCCTGCGTGAGATCCAGGATCTCATGGATGATCGCGTTCTCGCTGGCAGTCACTAGCGCCGCCTTAGTCTCCAGCGCCTCTCCGCTGACTACCCGGAAGAATGCGCGGCCTGTACTGCGGACTATCTATCCGTGTGCGCCGCCAGCCATGAGCGAATCAGCGGCGCTGCCCGGCGGGCGATGTCCCGCTCATTCTCATAGGTCAATGTTCGCAGCGCCTCGTCGTACGCGAACCAGCGCGCTTCATCATACTCATGGTCGTGCGCGTCCAGGGCGCCGCCTGTCGCGATCATCAGGTAATGGAAGACCTGTTTGTTGACCGTCCGGCCCTTGCGCGTGAATACATACTCAATCGCGCCAACCTCCCCCACTATGCGTGTTTCGAGCCCGCTCTCCTCCCTGACCTCACGCAGGGCGGTCATCTCGCGGGTTTCGCCTTCATGCGGGGTGCCTTTGGGCAATGCCCACACATGGTCGTGCGCGCGCCCAACGAGCGCGATCTCGATCCCGCCCGAGGCGGCTGCCTGCTGAAAAACGACGCCTCCCGCGGAAAATGCGTATACAACGTTGCGCTTGCTCATAAATGTCCGTAGTCGCCAGCCAGGCGTGGGCGCGCCAGGTCGTTCAACGTCGCTCAGTCCAGGAGCCCATCTGGAACAGGTCTTTCGCGCGCGAAAAGAGCGGGCGGTTTTCGCGCCCGCTCTCCACCGTTCGGTTATCCGTTAGCGCGCGCGCTCCGCGAGCCGCTCCATGGGATTATCACTCAGGAGCGACGGGGCGCCGCGGTTCTTCTCGCGGCTGACGCGTAGAATCTTGAGCAAATATTGCTCTGAATTGAGGTAGTAGGGGTTGCGCTTGATGAATTTTCCGACGACGGCGATGGGATGGAGCTTGAGGAGCTCAACAACGAGCATACCGGGGAGCTTGGAGTAGTCGTAGTGCATGAGCGCGATGATAGGGGCGTTCTGAAAGGTAAAGACCGCGTCGGACGCGGCTTCGTACTTCAGGATCTGCTCGGGGGTCGCCGCTTCATGGGTCAGCCACGTCATATCCATCGAGATACGGACGGCTTTCCATCCTTCACGTAGCGCCTGGGCGATGAACGTCTGATGCGTCGAGAGTAGGTGATACGGATCAAACCGCTTGCCAACGAGCAGGCTATCCCGCTCGGAGAGGAAGACCAACTGGCCAGAGCGCACAGCGGCGGCGACATCAACACCGGCCTTTGTCAGCGCGTCTTCCATTTCCTTGACTGAGGCGGAGGACCCAGCGAAGAGAAGTTTCTCCTGGGCGACGATGCCGGCTTCCAGAAGTTTGGCCGTGACTCCGCAGATCTCACCAACCTTGTTATACAACTGTAGGATATGAGAACCTGGCGGGATCCGCTCTGACTTTCCCTCGACGCTTAAGTCCATTGCCTAATAACCTCCGCTTTCCGATGTGCCAGGAGTGTCCCGGCCAACGTGTGGGGCCTCTCTACATCTTGCCCCGCCCACACGTGACATCCCGGACGCGCCAGCGCTTCTTTATGTACACGGGGTCAGCGTCGAGCTTAC
Organism: Ktedonobacterales bacterium; assembly: GCA_036391685.1. Lineage (GTDB taxonomy): Bacteria > Chloroflexota > Ktedonobacteria > Ktedonobacterales > JADMIN01 > JAKAIY01. Next base: position 289,912 of record DASVZK010000048.1, on the reverse strand, counting down.
AAACATGTGGGGATCGACGGCGCCTGAAACCAAGTCTTGTCAGTCATTGACAGGCGCTGTCCAGTTCTGCCTGACGGCGTCCTGTGGCAGTATAGACAAGAGTACCAGTAGTGTCAAGCGATACGTCAAGCGCAGGTTGGCGCCAGAGTCGCGGAAAATCGGTTGTTCATCAGCGCCGTGATGCGGCTGTGATTGTCAAGCAGAGCCGCGCGCCGCGCTAAAATTCGGCGTCGCCAATAGTTTGTTGGTCAATTGTGGCAGCTTCAACAAAATTGCTCGAGGATTCCACTGGCCGCTGGGGACGGCGCCGCCCGCGCGCCGCGCGCCGCGCCGCCTCACGCCGTTTGAGCTTCGGGATGACCAGCGTTACGTAGAGCGCAGAGAGCGCCCCTGTGAACAGAATGATCACCAATGGGGTGATATTCATGGAGGGGCCGACGGTGACGCTTGCCAGGAGAGCTAGCGCGGTGAAGATCACAAGACCAACAGGCGCAAGGACAAGCGCCAGCGCCATCTTGAATGGTCGCGCGCTCTCGGGAGACTTGACGCGCAGGCGAATGACGCAGTACGCCGCTGTCGCGTAGATCATGGATTCCAGCGCCGCGCCCGTCGCTACCAGCGCCTGCCAGGAGCCGGTCACGGCGACGAGTGTCGCGCAGACCAGTGAGGCCGCGCCGAGCGCGATAACGGGCGCCCACGGCGCGGCTTTGTCGTTGAGTTGGGCGAAGACCTGGGGGAGCGAGCCCTCGCGCGCGGTGGCGTACATGAAGCGTGAAGCGGTGAGGAACGCCCCATTGAAGGTGTTAAGCGCGGTGAGGGCAGTGACCGCCAGCATCGCGATGAGCCCGATCGAGCCCGCGGCCCGCTGGGCCAGGTACAGTTGTGGGTATGCTGTCGCGAGTTCGGCGCTGGTCAACAGGTGACTCATCGCCAGCGTGATCAGCGCGCAGGTGATGAAAAGCGCGCCGAGTGAGATGAGCATGCCGCGGTGAATATGGCGCGGGTCGCGGACCTCCTCGGCGTTGGTGGTGACCCATTCGAATGCGCTGTAGAGGAAGATCGCCAGCGCGACCGCCGAGACGAAGCTGGTCAGCGGATGGCCGGCGTCCACCGGATTGAGTGGCGCGCGCAGCGCGAAGCCATCACGGGCGAGACCGATGATCGCGATAAGAACGGTTCCGGCGAGCACCGTGTAGGTGGCGCCGTCCTGGACGGCGCCGGCCACCCGCACGCCGCGCAGGTTGGCGACGGTCGCGGCGATGAGCAACAGGGCGATGTACACGACGGCGACCCATGACGCCTGACCAAAGACATAGGCGATGGCGCTGCCAATAATATAGGCGTCGGCGGCTACTACAAGGACGATGGTCAGCAGGTAAGTAAATGTAATGGTGAGCGCGACGCGGTCATCCATCGCCCGGGCCATATAGAGCCGGATCGCGGCGGCTGTGGGGTAGAGGCCATTGAGCTCGCTGAAATAGCCCCAGACGAGGAGCAGCAGCCCACCTGCGACAGCGACCGCCAGCCAGGCGGCGTCGCCCGCGACATAGGACACCAGTCCGGCGGCGGCTAAATACTCGACCGCGGCGAAGGCCAGGCCCGTCGATGCGCTGACGACGGTGCGCAAGCCCATAGCGCGGCGCAGTTGCGTCGCCATGCTAGTTCCTTTCCGCTTCGAGGTAGAGGAACATTGCCATTGCGTCGAGTTTCATGACGTCCTCCTGTGAGCCGCGAGTCTTGATTGCGCCCTGCATGTAGTTGGACGCCGGGTTCTCATCGCCCCAGAAGATGTTGGTCAGGTCCTCGCTGCTGCCCTGGATAATTAGGTCTACAGCCTCGCCGCCGCCGCCGTGGGTGATGGCGGTAAGCTGACCGTCGACGATGGTCAAGGTGAACGCGGCGTCGATGTCAGTCGCCTCCAGCCGCATAAGGCAGTTCCAGCCTTTCAGCGTCTTGCGCACACGATCGCTGGCCTGCGCGCGCCGCGCGTAGTCATCGAGGGCCTCGCGCAACTCTTCTGTGGTCGCCATCGCCTGACCTTTCTTGTCGCCGCACCTGGACCGCCAAGCTAGTGGCCAAGCGCCGCCAGCGTCTCGGCAGCCGCGCGCTCTCCCGACTGGACAGCGCCCTCCATATAGCCCATCCACTCGGTCGCTGTCTCTGTTCCCGCCCAGTGTAGGGGTCCAATCGGCGCGCGTAGCGCCTCGCCAAAGGTCGTCCACACGCCGGGAGGCATACAGCCGGCGTAGCAGCCGCGAGACCACTCTTCCTCCGCCCAGGATTGTTCGACATAGTGTGTGGGAGCGGCCGCCGCCGGACCGAAGTAGTCAACGAGGCAGGCTAGCGCGGCCACGCGCCGCTCCTCCGCGGTGGCGCGACCCCAGCGGCGGCCTTCGTCGCCTTCGATGAAACCGACCAATAAGCCGGGAGCGTCGCCGTCGGGCGAGATGTCAAAGGTGATGCGGATCGCGCCGGAATCACTCGAGACCTGGCCAGTGAGGCCGTCGCGACGCCAGAAGGCGCTGGGATAGACGCAAAGTACCTTGATCACCGACCCCATTGGCATGCGCTGAGTCAACTGGTCGCGAAAGCCGGGCAGCGCGGGGGCGTAGCGAATGCGGCCGGCAAGCGTCGGTGGGATGGCGATGATCGCGCGGCGCGCGGCGTAGTCGCCCGCGTCACTGGTCACCAGGACACCGCTCTCTGACCACGCGATGCGGTTGACAGGGGCGCCCAGGATAATGCGCTGGTCAAGGTCGCTGGCGAGCCGATTGGCGATTTGCTGCGAGCCGCCGACGAACCGACGCTCCTGCGCTGCCCCCGTGACACCAAGCAGGTCACGCAGGCCGCCTGCCGAGTGGACGTAGAAGAGTACGTGCAGCAGCGATAGATCGCGCGGCTCCGCGGAGAAGACCGCCTGGATAGCAAGCTCCAGCAGCGGGCGCGCGCCGGGCGCGACATTTCCTTCTATCCAGGTTGCGCAGGTCTGCGCATCCCAGTCGGCGGCGTTGGGCGACTGCCAGGGGGCTTCGACGGGAACCTGCATGGCGAGCATATTGAGGTTCAGGATGGCCTGGACCGCGTCGGCGGCGACAAGCGGATCGGCCGTGGGGATCGCCCCGGAGTAGGTTTCGCGCTTGCCGCCCATGCTCTGGATGTTGAGGCCTGTGTCCCAGGTATTGGCGGTGGCGACGCCGAGCGCCTGGCCAAGAGCGAGCATGCGGCGCTGTGTCGGGCCTACCCAATGCGCGCCGAGGTCGAGTGCGACGCCCTCAGGCGTCGTCACAGTGAACGTTCGGCCACCCACCCGATCGCGCGCCTCCACGACCAGTGGCTCAACGCCGGCGGTGACCAGAGCGCGAGCGGCCGCAAGCCCCGCCAGCCCGGCGCCAACCACAATCACCTCCGCTTGCCTCGCAGCCTCGTTGCCCGGCATGGGCGCCTCCTCAGCGTTGCGCGCCCATGCGTCAATGGGTGGGCGCCGTCGCTGCTCTATCCTACTCCCTCAGGTCACCGCTGTGAAGAACTCGCGCGGTTGCTGGCGGACTCTGGCTTGGCATACACTGCTAGCGTTCGCGCGCCGCGCGGGAAGCGGTCGCGTGACCTGATGGGACGACGCGTAAATGACTGACGCAGCGCTACCTGTGGGCGCGCGGTGTGGCGCGCTGGCGCCCGATTTCGCTCTGTCTGACATCGCGCAGCCGGAAGACGCGCCACCGGTACGGTTGCGTTCGATTCGGCAGCGGAGTCCGGCGGTTCTATTACTGTTGCCCAGCCTAGGCGCGGCTCAAAATGAGCGCTGGCTACGCGCCGTGCGCGACCGCGCTGTCGACCTGGAGTATTACCAGGCGAAGATATTCGCAGTCGCTGGACCAGAGGATGCGCGGCGGCTGCTCGGCGCGGTAGATGTGACATTCCCGGTCCTGGCCGACGAAAACGGCAATGCGCTGCGCGCGTATCTCGGCCCGGAGGCCACGCTACCCGCGCTGGCTGTCATCGATCGCTATAGCCAACTGGTAACGGTGCTGCGCGCCAAGAGCCCAGAGGACACGCCGGATCTGGACGCCGTGACGCGCGAGTTGCAGTTCGCCGACCAGCAGGACTGCGCCTGTACGCTGCCCGCCTGGGAGCCGTAGCGGCTAGAAGACTGGCGCGGCGACCGCGCGACGCGGCGGCGCGCCAAGCTCGTCCATGATACGTTCAGCGACCATGCGGCCGCAGACGAGCGCCGTTGGTACGCCCGTGCCTGGATGCGTGCTCGCGCCGACGAAGTAGAGATTGTGGTATTGCGGGTGGCGGTTGTGCGGCCGCAAATAGGCAAGCTGCGTGAGCGTGTGTGAGAGGCCGTGCGTCGCCCCTTTCGTCAGGTTGTACCGCTTGCGCCAGGAGAGCGGGACATAGTTCACCTCGAACTTGAGATGGTCCCGCAGATCGGTGACTCCCAGCAGCGCGAGGCGGTTGAATACCGCCTCGCGCGCTCGCGCGCGAATGCGGCGCCAGTCCTGTTCACCGCGCTCGTCCAGGTGGCCGACTGGCACGACGGCGATGAGTGTGTCCTGGTCCGGCGGCGCGGCGGCTGGATCGAGGCGGGCCGGCGCGTGGACATAGAGGCTCGGGTTATCCGGCAACTCTCGCAGACTGGAGATGCGATCGAAATTCTCCTGGTATGCGTCGGCGAGGAAGAGTGTATGCGGCTCCAGCCCGGGATAGGTCTTGTCCACGCCCCAAAAGAAGCTAATGGCTGAGCAGGAGAACTGCTTGCGCGCGAGCTGACTTGCTGCGGCGCCATCCGGCAACAGGCGCTCATAGACGTAGGGCAGGTCGGCGTTCGCGACGACGACATCGGCTTCTAGCTGGCGACCATCCGCCAGCGTCACGCCGCGCGCGCGCTCATGCGCGACGTCGATACGCGCTACTGGCGCATGGAACAGGAAGTCGACTCCAGCTGCCCGCGCGATATCCATCAGCGCCTCCACTACTGTGTACATGCCCCCCATGGGGTACCAGACGCCGTGCGCCAACTCAGTTGAGGCCATCATCGAGAACGTGGAGGGCGCCTCGAATGGACTCAATCCCATGTAGACATCCTGGAAAGTGAAAGCTGCCTTGAGGCGCGGCTCCTTGAAGTATTGCGCCATATGCTGGTAGTGGCGCGACAGAGGCTTGAGGCTGAAGAGCAGTGGCGCATTGCTGAAGGCGAAAAAGTCCGATGCGTTGCGGAAATCGCGCTCGACCAGACGCTCCATCGCTAGATCGTAGTGCCTGACGCCTTCGCTCAGGTAGCGCAGAAACCCCTGAAAGCTGCCGGGCTCGATCGCTTCGAGTTGCGCATACATGCGCTCCAGATCAGACGTGAGCGCCAGCTGGCTGCCGTCGTCGAAGACCAAATGGTAGGTGGGGTCAACCCGGCGCAACTCCAGGCGGTCGCGCAGCGAGACGCCCAGCGCGGCGAACTCTTCCTCGTAGACATGCGGCATGATGAGCAGCGTAGGACCAGTATTGAAGTGGTGACCTTCGCGGATGAAGTGGTCGCAGCGACCGCCAGCCCAGGTATTCTTCTCGACCACTGTAACCTGGAATCCGCGTCGCGCCAGATGGGCCGCGTTGGCGATACCGCCGATACCTGCTCCGATGACGATGGCGGTTGGTCTATCAGTAATACTCATGATTAGCCTCGAAGTAGCGCGTGAACGCCAACGGCGCCAGCTGTACGCAAACCATGCGTAAGGCCCGAGGCGTCGGGATACGCTGGCCGGAGCCGGTAGCCATCGCGCTCGATCGCGTCCAGAACGCCAGTGAACCGCGCCATGTACGCGTAGCCAGCCAGCCGACAGCGCAAGCTTGGCGTCTCGCGCAGATACTCATCGCCAGCGGCAAAGCACGCCCGCGCACGCTCGACACGGCGACGCACCCACGCGTGATACGGTGCGCTGTCGAGTTCATACGGGGACACGCCGCCAGCGTCGAGGACCTCGCGCGGGATGTTGAAGTACCCAAGCGCGACGTCGTCGAACGTGTCGCGCAGCATGTGCGTGATGTGCGCGCCAAGCGCGGCCTGATAGCGTGATGCGCTCAGAGGCGGCGCGTTCGTGTGGCCGATGAAGTAGTGCAGCGCGTCAGTGACTGCTTTGGCGAGGTGGAGCGCATAGGCCTCCAGCGCATGCTCTCCCACCAATTGCCCGCGGCGGTAGGCGTCGAACTCCATGACCGCCATCATATTGCGAATGTAGGAGCGCAGGCCGCTTGTGGGCTCGTCATCGCCCTGGATGAGATCACTCAGGAACTGCTCTTGTATGGTCAGATCGTCGATATGTTCGCCCTCATACAGGCGATCCATAAGTGATTGCTGGCGGGCGACGAACGCCAGCCGCCATGACCGCTCCGATTCGCGCTGGTCGAGCAGATCGTCTACCCAGCGGAAATAGGCGTAGGCCTGGTACGCGTCCTCGGCGCGGTCGCGATCCGCGAGCGCCCGCACGGTGTAATAGGCTTGTTTGCTGGCTGCGCGTGTCATGCGGGCGGCTAGCGCTCCGACTGCGGCGCGCTGTGACGGCGGCGCCGCACGGTCCGCCGTGATGCGGTCGGCGCGCTGCGGCGCCTCGACACGTGTTTGCATCGTAGTCCTCCTCCTCACCCGTTTCGCGCCTTGTGAGCGCCCGCGGACGCACTCTCCCTGCGGGAAGCGTAGTACGCCAGTGTCTCGCGACGGTCAAGAACGCCAGTGTGCGTCTCACACCTGTGTCTCGGCAATAGAGCGGCGCGAGGGGCGTAGCCGGCGCAATGCGAGGGGGAGGCGCGGCAGGGGATGGAGCGGGGTGACGCAGTCGCTATTCGGAGGTGATGGAAGAATTCCACAAGGCGTTGCGCTTGAGGCGAAGCAATTCGCCCACATCGCGGTTAGTGGCGAGCCGCGCGCCGCGCTCGAGCAGGATATCCGCCATCTCTGTGTGGATGTCGAAGTGCTCGCGGTACCCACCAGGATACTGAATGAAGCGCGTGGGCATGCCGCAGGCGCGGGCGGCGTCCAGCAACTCGGCGGTGCCGTCGGCGCCGGAGAGGTCGGAGAGGAGGTGGTACATGCGGTCGCCGCGCTTGATGCCCGGGCGCGGCAGGTCACGAGTCGCGCGCATCGGATGAATGAGAAGGCCCATCGCCGCGCTCCAGACTCAATACATAAGCAGACTGAACACATCAACGCCCGGCAGTCGCTCACGCCCTCTGAGCGCCTCAAGCTCGATGACGAAGGCCAGTGAGACAGCCACGCCGCCCACCTGCTCAACGAGTTGGCGGGTCGCCGCGGCCGTTCCGCCAGTCGCCAGCAGGTCATCTACGATCAGCGCGCGTTCGCCGGGAAGCAGCGCGTCCTTATGGATCTCCAGCGCGCTCGTCCCATATTCCAGGCTATACTCGATCGCCATCGTCTCGGCGGGCAGTTTCCCTTGTTTGCGCACGGGCGCGAAGCCGACGCCCAGAAGATAGGCGATCGGCACGCCAAAGATGAAGCCGCGCGATTCGATTCCGACCACCTTCTGGATGCCCGCGTTGCGGTAGCGGGCAGCGATCACGTCAAGCGTGAAGCGCAGAGTGACCGGGTTCTGCAGAAGTGGCGTGATGTCACGGAAGAGAATTCCTGGCTGGGGGAAGTCGGGCAGGCTGCGAATGGACTGCTTCAGCCAGGTCTCCTGCTCGGGCGTCAATGCCCCGGACGGAAGCGCCTGCTCGCGCTGAAACGGTAAATCCATGCCGCATGCTCCTCCTAAGATCGCGGTCGCTCGCAGGCGCGCGAGCGACGACACTCACCGTTGTCGGGCGCAGTATATCATGGGGCCACCGCGTGGCTGTATCTCTACGCGGTATCTATGATATAGTTTTCCCGCAACGTGAGGTAACATTCAGATTTCTCCGGCGCGCGCGGGCGCGACTTCAAGCGGCCACAGGAGGCGCGGATTTCGATGACGACGATGCTCGAACAGGGCTCTCCCCAGTTCCCCGCGATGTCAGGCGCTATCGCGCCGACTGACCAGGCGGCGATGGATGTGGCCGTACAGACACTGGTGTCTCGCAAAGACGCATGGGTCGGCGTTCCCATTCGCGAGCGTATCAGGCTCATTGATCAGGTCATGGCCGATTTCCATGCGTTGGGGTCGCGTTGGGTGGCGGCCTGCCTGGCAGCCAAGGGTGTTGCGCCGGGAACACCTGCCGAGGGTGAAGAATGGGCGACTGGGCCATACGCCACGCTCAAGCATCTGCGCCAACTGCGCTCCAGTCTGGTTGACATCGACCGCTATGGCTCGCCGCGCATTCCTGGCCCAGTCCGGACACTTCCCGGCGGGCAAGTCTCGGCGCCGGTATTCCCTCAGACGGGGTACGACAGAGTCTTCTATACGGGCGTTAGCGCGGAAATCTGGATGAATCCTGGTGTCTCAGTCGAGCGATTGCCACAGACAATGGCCGTCGCCTACCGGCAAAAGCCGGAAGGTAAAGTGGCGCTGGTGCTCGGCGCGGGCAATGTCGCCAGCATCGGGCCACTAGACGCCCTCTACAAGCTCTTTGTCGAGAATCAGGTCGTCGTGTTCAAGACGAACCCCGTTAACGCGTATATTGGCCCCCTGATGGAGGAGGCGTTCCGCTCGCTTGTCGATGGCGGCTATCTGCGCGTCGTCTATGGTGGCGCTGACCAGGGGGCGTACCTGTGCACTCATCCCAGCGTGGATGAGGTGCATATCACCGGGTCAGACAAAACGTTTGACGCCATCGTGTGGGGCGTTGGGCCGGAGGCGCAGGCGCGCAAGGCGGCCAACACGCCGCTGCTCAGAAAGAAGATCACTGGCGAACTGGGCAATGTCAGCCCAGTGATTGTGGTCCCGGGCCCGTGGTCGGCGTCCGATATGCAGTATCAGGCTGCGCACATCGCCAGTATGCTCACCAACAACGCCGGCTTCAACTGCAACGCCACGCGGGTTGTCATCCAGCACGGCGCGTGGAATCAACGCAATAACCTGCTCGACGCGGTACGCGGCGTGCTCAAAGCCGCGCCAAGCCGCCCTGCCTATTATCCTGGCGCGCGCGACCGTTATGAGGCGTTCACCCAGGCGCACCCAGAGGCCGAACGTTATGGTTCGGCCGATGGCGCTCACTTGCCGTGGACGCTCATCACCGGGGTGGACTCCGCCGCGAATGACGATATCTGCTTTACGACTGAGGCGTTTTGCTCACTGTTCGCCGAGACCGCCCTCGACGCCGCAAGCGTCGCGGACTACGTGGACCGTGCGGTGGCGTTCTGTAACGATCAGGTATGGGGGACGCTGAACGCGACGCTGATCGTGCATCCCGCGTCGCTACGCGACCCCAAGGTGGCGGCCGCGGTCGAGCGCGGTATCGCTGACCTGCGTTACGGCTCCATCGGGGTGAACTACTGGGCGGGCGTCAGCTTCGCGCTGGGCGTGACAACCTGGGGCGCATATCCAGGCCATACGCTCGATAATATCCGCTCCGGGACTGGCGTCGTCCACAATGCGCTGATGTTTGATCAACCGCAGAAATCAGTTGTGCGGGCGAATTTCAAGTTGACCCCCATTCCACCGTGGTTCGTCACCCGCGCCAAGAGCGCTCCCACGCTCTTCCGCAAGCTCGCGGATCTGGAGTACCGCCCCTCGGTGGGTCAGGTACCGAGCATCGCGCTCACAGCGTTGAGTTAGCAGGACGCGACGAGCAGGCGACAAGACGCGGAGAGCATGAGTGTGACATCTGAGAGTCCTTTGACCGCGATGTCCGGCATCGAGTTGGCGCGGGCCATCGCGGCGGGCGACGTGTCCGCGGTCGAGGCCGTCGACGCGCATATCGCACGCATCGAGGCCGTGAACCCACGCCTAAACGCAGTGGTGTTCACGCGGTACGACGAGGCCCGTGCGGAGGCCCGCGCGGCGGACGAGCGGCGCGGGCGCGGTGAGACGCTAGGGCCACTGGGCGGAGTGCCCGTGACGATCAAAGAGGCGCTCGATCTGGTCGGAACGCCCTCCACCTACGGGCTGCCATCGCGTGCGAAGTCGCTCGCGACTGAGGATGATCTCTATGTCGCGCGGCTGCGCGCGGCGGGCGCGGTCATCCTCGGCAAGACCAACGTGTCGCAGCTACTGCTCTACACCGAGAGCGACAATCCGCTCTATGGCCGCGCGAACAATCCCTGGAACCTGGACCGCACACCCGGCGGCAGCAGCGGGGGACAGGCGGCGATTATCGCCGCGTCCGGCTCGCCGCTGGGGCTGGGCACAGATATCGGTGGAAGTATTCGCGTGCCGGCGGCTTATTGCGGCATCGCAGGCATAAAACCGACGGCCGGACGTCTCCCTGATTTCGCCGCGTTTGGGATGCCACTCGGCCAGAACGCGATTTCAAGCCAGGTAGGACCGCTCGCGCGCACGGTTGGTGATGTCGCGCTAACGCTGGAGATTCTCAATGGAGGACGCGCGCCGTCGGTCGAGCCGCCCGCGCCCCTCGGGGATCCGGCGAGCGTGGATATCGCGTCGCTGCGTGTCGCGTATTACACGGACGATGGGACGTTCGCGCCCGCGCGCGCCGTAGCCCGCGCTGTGACGGAGGCTGCGGGGTATCTGGCGGGTCGCGGCGCGCAGGTGACCGAATGGCGGCCGCCGGAGGTCGAGCGGGCAGAGGACATCTTCTATGGCGTGTTCAGCGCTGACGGTGGGCGGGGCGCTCGCGAATTCCTGGGGCGTGACCCCCGTGACCCGCGTATCGGGCGCCTGGTCGCGCTGGCCGGACTGCCCCGTCCGCTCATCGCCGCGGCGGCGAGCGCGCTGCGAGTCAGCGGCCAGCGCACCCAGGCGACGGTAGCGCGCAATTTTGGCTACAAGGACACCCTGCATTACTGGCGGCTGGTCGAGGCCCAGATGGCCTACAAGCGGCGTTTCCAGCAGGCTCTGGACGAGGACCCGGGCGGTCCGTTTGATCTGATTATCTGTCCCCCCACGGCGCTGCCCGCGATACGGCATGGCGGCAGCGCGGACCTGGTCACAGGCGGGGCCTACGCCACGCTCTTCAACGTCCTCGGCTATCCGGCCGGAATCGCGCCAGTCAGCGCAGTGCGACCGGATGAGGAGCAGCCGCGCAAGCGCGCAGCCGATGTGGCGCAGCGGGCGGCGCGACGCGCGGAGGAGGGTAGCGCTGGGCTGCCGCTGGCCGCGCAGGTGGTCGCGCGGCCATGGCGTGAGCATGTGGCGCTGGCCGCGATGTTCGCCATCGAAGAGGCGGTCGCCGCGCAGGGCGGCATGCCCTCTCCACAGGCTGTCTGAAGCTAGCGTTGAGGGCAAGCTACGGCGTCTCGCGCACCAAGAAGACCGGATGCGCGAGCGCTTCTCGCTCGAATGCCGGGAGTGGGTCGCTTGCGCTGACGTCGAGATACGGCAGTACGAAGTAGCGACGGTACAGCCACACGATAGGGGCCGGTACTCCTGGCGGCCCTGCGCGCAAAGACGCCCGAAGGATGAGAGCCGCCGCCATGGGGTCCAACTCCACGGCGTGAATGCGCGCGGTCTCGCGCCGTCGCGTGACGCTCGCCGCGCCGCCCGCCGCGCGGAGATTACGCACCCAGTTCACGAGGCCGTAGGCGGCGATAAGATAGCGCTGGCCATCCTGCTCGAAGAGCGCAACGGGTGTTTCGATCAGCCTGCCACTGGTTCGGCCGCGGACCGTGAGCAGCGCAAATCCACCCACACTCACGCCCCGACGTATCAACGATGACATGATAGTGTTGTTGAAGCGCACAAAGGCCGTGATGCGATACGGTTTCGCCATACCCAGCCGGTCCCCTTTTGGCGAATGTTTTGTCGCCCGACTCCAGCGGCCCAAGCGGCGGCCTCCCAATGATGATGTTGTAGATTGGGGCGGGCGTCGCGGAATCTACACGTTCAGCGAAAGCGGGGCACGAATCGTTCTGTGGCGCGGACCTGATTCTTTATGTATGGCGCGCCTACAGCGGCGCGCAAGGTGATGGACATGAGATGGAAGGTGGCGCTACATGGCTGGTGAGTCGCTACGGATTATCTACTTCACGTCTCAGGGCGCGACTGGCACGGGACTGGTCGCCGGGTTGTTGCGCCAGTTGGGGCATGAGGTCCCGCTGATCGTCATGACGCCAGGAACCGAGCGCCGCCCGAGCCTTGCCTATCAGGATGTCACGGCGAATCCACCTCTGCCAGCCACGCTGCTCATTACCAGCAAAATGCAGCAATTAGCGAGCCTCCTCGCTGGCCTCGAGCCCGACCTGATTCTGGTGACAGGGTTCCCGCGACTGCTGCCGCCTGAGTTATTGGCGCTGCCACGCCTCGGCGCGATCAACTCACACCCCGCGTTGCTGCCCGCCTATCGCGGGCCTGATCCGTTATTCTGGCAGTTCTACAACGGTGAGCCGGAGATCGGCCTGACCATTCACCGCATGGAGGGCGAGTTTGACACCGGCCCAATCCTGGCGCAGGGCTCAATGCCCATCGGCCCTGAGGATACTCCCGAGGATGTCTATCCCCGGTTCTTCGAGATCGCGCCGGCCCTAATGACGACGGCGCTGGCGAAAGTCATCGCTGGCGACCCCGGCGAGCCGCAGGATCCGGCGCACGCCACTTACGCCCCGCTTACCACGGTCGCCGACCGGACGGTAGACTGGACGCGCACGGCCACCCAAATCCGGAACCAGACGCGCGCGTGCTATGGTTCCGGGGCGCTGGCGATGGTCGGCGGTGAGGAGCGCATGATCCACCGCGCGCGGCTGGCGCCAGCAATCCAGACCAGTGGGATCAATCCGGGCGAGATCATCCTGGTCACCGAGTCGGGAACGGTCATGCAGACTGGCGATGGCGCGCTGCTGGTCTCGGATATGGGGCCAGTAGCCGGGGCGGAGGGCTGATAGGCGGCCAGCGACTGGCGTGACTCTCCGACCGCTTCATGAGCGTGCCCTGCATGGGGCGCGGTTTCAGGGCAGTCAGACAAATAGGCGCGCCCGGGGCGGAGGGTGAGGCGATTGGCCCCACCGCCGCTACCGGGCGCCGCCAGAATTGGCGCGAGCGCTGGTTAGCCCTCGTTCGACTCGTACTGGTCTTTGATCTGCGCGACGATGTTTGGGTCGAGCAGGGTGGTGGTGTCACCTAGCACACGGCCCTCCGCGATGTCGCGCAGCAGGCGTCGCATGATCTTGGCGCTGCGGGTCTTGGGCAGCTCGGTCGTGAAGTAGATCTTCTTCGGCCGGGCCAGCGCGCCGATGCCCTGAACGACGTGCTCGCGGAGGTCAGCCTGGAGCGCGTCATTAGGGGCGTGGCCAGAGCGTGGCGTAACGAAGGCGACGATCGCCTGGCCGGTAATTGGATCACTGGCGCCGATGACAGCGGCCTCCGCTACAGCTGGATGGCTGACGAGCGCGCTCTCAACCTCCATGGTGCCTATGCGGTGGCCGGAGACGTTCAAGACGTCGTCTACGCGGCCCATCAGCCAGAAGTAGCCATCTTCGTCCTTCCGGGCGCCGTCACCCGTCAGGTACAGACCCGGGTAGCGTTCCCAATAGGTGCGCTTATAGCGGTCAGGATCGCCCCAGATGGTACGCGACATCGCGGGCCAGGGGCGCATGATGACCAGGTTGCCTCCCGTATTGGCCGGGACGCTATTGCCTGCCTCATCGAGGATGTCGGCCTCAATGCCTGGGAACGGCCGCGTCGCGGAGCCAGGTTTGGTCTCCACGATGCCGGGCAGCGGAGTGATCATGATTTGCCCGGTCTCGGTTTGCCACCATGTGTCCACGATGGGCGATTTACCGTGCCCAATGTGCTCGTTGTACCAGATCCACGCCTCAGGATTGATCGGCTCGCCGACCGTGCCCATCAGCCGCAGGGACGATAGGTCGTGCATCGCGGGATAATTGTCGCCCCAGCGCATGAAGGTTCGGATCGAGGTTGGCGCGGTATACAGGATTGTGATTCCGTACTTCTCGATCAGGTCCCAGAACCGGTCCTTATCCGGCGTGTCGGGGGCGCCCTCATACATCACCACAGTCGCGCCGTTGGTCAGCGGGCCGTAAACAATGTAGCTGTGGCCTGTGACCCAGCCAATGTCGGCTGTGCACCAGTAAATGTCGTCCTCTTTGAGGTCGAAGATCCACTCGTGTGTCAGCGAGGTGCCGACGAGATAACCACCTGTGGTGTGCATCTGGCCCTTGGGTTTACCGGTGGTGCCAGATGTGTACATGATGTAGAGCGGGTGCTCGCTGTCAAGCGCCTCGGGCTCAACGAACTGGCGGCCAACGCTATGCGCCAGGTCGTGATACCAGTGGTCCCGGCCCTCTTTCATCGTGACTTCGCGCGCGCCTGGCCCGACACGCTGAATCACGAGCACATTCTCGACGGTTGGCGCTTCGGATACCGCCGCGTCGGTGGTGTCCTTAAGCGGTATGACCGCGCCACGCCGCCAGCCGCCATCCGCGGTTACGACGAGCTTTGCGCCGGAGTCATTGCAGCGGTCACGGAGCGCTTCGGCGCTGAACCCGCCAAAGATGACCGTATGTGGAGCGCCAATGCGGGCGCATGCGAGCATGCCAATCGCCAGTTCAGGGATCATGGGCATGTAGAACGCGACACGATCGCCTTTGGAGACGCCCAGCTTCTTTAGGACCGCAGCGAAAGTGTTCACCTCGCGGTAGAGATCGCGATAGGTGAGAACACGCGTGTCCCCTGGTTCGCCTTCCCAGATGATGGCGGCCTTGTTGCGCCGCCAGGTCTTCACGTGGCGATCTACCGCGTTGTAGGAAGCGTTGAGCTTGCCGCCCACGAACCACTTCGCCCAGGGCGCGTCCCACTCGAGGACCTTATCCCAGCGCTGGAACCAGTCCAGCCGGTTCGCGGCCTCGCCCCAGAATCCATCTGGGTCATCTTTAGCCCGCTGATAGACAGATGGGTCCCGCACATTCGCGTTCGCGGTGAACTCTGCGGATGGCGGGAACCGGCGGGTTTCTTGAAGTAGTGAGTCGATCGTGGCTGACTGTTCGGATGAGCCCTGAGGATCGGCCATGCTGGCCCCCTTCGCACTGGCGCGACGCTCTGCCAACTCTGGCGACGCCGCATGACGCTATAGCGACAATAACAGTACGGGGCGCGCCGTCACGGCGCGCGTCTTGCTCGCATGATACCAGATTTTATGTCACAACGCGCCGGGCTGCTATTCACTTGAGCCCTGTTCTTATGTTACACTTGCGCACAAGCGGGCGGAAGGCGCGCCTGCATCTTTATTATTGTGCGCGTGTGATAATTGTATCGTGATATGATGGGCGCGCGCCAAGGCGCCAAACAAGCTGTGACATTCGACGGCGCGGACTGGCGGAGCCGATGGTTGTCGAGGGCGTGACGCCTTCGCGACTGTGGCTATAGTACATGCGGAACGATGACCGCAATCCATCCAAGCGGAAAGGAGGGAGGCGCGGCTCGAAACCCGCGCATATGGTGGATGCGCAGGATTGGACCTGCGCGCGACTCTCGATAGAAGGGCTGGCGGTGATGTGCCGCCGGTCTCACAAGATTGGGTCTGGGAACAGAGTAGTTTCCTGGTCCTCGAGAGGAGTCATCATCTTGGAAACCAAGATCGCTAATCCTGGTCCCCTCGGCCTCAGCGGCTTTGCCCTGACCACTCTTATTCTTAGCCTCATCAACGCGGGCATCATCGGCGGCGGAAACGTGGCCGTTGTCCTTGGTCTGGCCCTCTTCTATGGCGGCATCGCTCAATTCGCCGCCGCGATGTGGGAATTCCGAACGGGCAACACGTTTGGCGCAACGGCGTTCGGCTCCTATGGAGCGTTCTGGCTTTCGCTGGCCGCGATCTACATTCCTGCGCTGGGTAACCCCAAACTTGCGGCGGATTCGCAGGGTATTGGTTGGTACCTGCTTGGTTGGACGATTTTCACCGGCATCATGACGCTCGGCACCTTCCGCGTCAATGGCGCGCTCGTTGCCGTGTTCGTCGCGCTGTTCATCACGTTCCTGCTGCTCGCGATTGGCGCGTTCAATGGTGACGCGGGCGGCAAAGGCATGACCCTAATCGGTGGCTACCTCGGCATCGTGACGGCGATCCTCGCCTGGTACACCGCGCTGGCTGGTGTCCTGGCGAGCGTAGGCGTGAACGCTCTGCCGACCTTCCCAATGTCCAAGTAGTCATTCGCCGGAACCGACTCATTCAGCGCCCGCGCTGGTCGCCTGAAGCGGCCAGCGCGGGCGTGTTGCGCGCTGGCATGTAGTACTCCGGGTAGTCCACTCGTGGTTGACGGGATCAGGCCCCTGGGGTACACTCAATCAAGGTCGCGCTAGGTGGGGAGTTGGGGCTTCCCTGTACTTGAAACGCTCCGTAAGCAAGGCTGAATTCCCGCCCGAGAGTTGTGTCGACCCAGTTCCGTTCGTGCTTGAAGATTATGAGGGTCCGGTCCCCGCGCGGCACATGTCTGCGAACCCCGTCAGATCGGGAACGAAGCAGCGGTAAGTGGATCTAGGTGGGCGCCGCGGGATCGCCGGGTCTGAGTCGGAGAGTAACAGGGGCTGGCAGATGCGAACCGACGGTGGGTGCGCGACCGTATCATTCCTCCTCCTGGTCACTCTTTCCCCCTACACCCGGGCGCCACTGAAGGCGCCATCAGAGTCCCCTATGCGGCGCCAGCGAGGCGCTCGCCGCGTTTTAACCAATGCAAGTCTCTCCCGCCGCGCGGCCCGCGTGACGTTTTGAGTCGAGGCGAGGTATGGCGTCGCAATCCCTCTATCGCAAATGGCGCTCGCAGACATTCGCTGATCTGATCGGTCAGGAAGCGGTCACGCGCACCCTGCTCAACGCCGTGCGCGAAGGGCGGCTGGCCCACGCCTACCTCTTCTGTGGTCCGCGTGGCACGGGCAAGACCAGCGTGGCGCGTCTGCTGGCGAAGGCCATCAACTGCGAGAATCCGCAGAACGGCGAGCCCTGCAATGTGTGCGTCTCCTGTCGGGAGATCGCGGAGGGGCGCTCGCCGGATGTGATTGAGATTGACGCCGCCTCGAACAATGGCGTCGATGATATTCGCAATATCCGCGAGAACGCTGGGTTGATCGGCAGCGGGGGGCGCTACAAGGTCTATGTGGTCGATGAGTGCCACATGCTTTCTACGCCAGCATTCAATGCGCTGCTAAAGACGCTGGAAGAGCCACCGCCACACGTGATCTTCGTGCTGGCGACGACCGAAGCCCACAAAGTGCTGCCCACCGTTGTCTCGCGGTGTCAGCGATTCGACTTCCGGCGCATTAGCCTGCGTGATATCGTCGCCAGGCTGGAACAGGTCGCGCAGGGTGAGGGGCTGGAACTTGACGCGTCGTCAGCGGAGGTATTGGCGCGTACGGCGCAAGGCGGCATGCGGGACGCGTTGAGCCTGCTCGACCAGGCGGTAGCCTTCTGCGGCGCGAAGATCGATATCACCCGCACGCGCGCGATGCTAGGCCTGGCGGACGTGACCGCGCTGCGGCGGCTCATCGCCTGTGTCGCAGAGGAGCGGGCCGCGGACGGGCTCGAGATCATTAATGATCTGGTGACGACTGGGGCCGAGTTGCGCCAGCTCAATAGCCAGCTGGCGGAGGAATGGCGCGCGCTGATGCTGGCGCGCGCTGGCGGTGACTTGACGCGGCTCATGGAATACACAGCTGAGGAGGCGCAAGAGCTTTCCGTGTTGGCGGAGCGTTTCTCGCTGGAACAGTTGATGGCCTGTGCCCGCGTGTTCTCCCGTAACGAGGGACCGGCGCGCGGTCTGCCACTTCCGCAGATGGCGCTGGAGCTTGCTTTCCTGGAGTGCGTAAGCGTCAGGCGCGGCGTGGGCGCCATGGTGGTAACGGCGGCTCCTCAGCCGCCCGCGCCCGCTCCAGTGACCCCGCGCGCTGAGGCGCGTCCTGAGCCGCCGCGCGCCGCCACGCCAGCGAAGGCGCATGCGGCCGAAGAACTCGATCTGGCGTCGATCGACGCGGGAACGTGGACGGGGCCAGCCGCTGACGCCAATCACGCACCGCCCGCGCCACAGCTTTCCACGCTGCGTCCCGCCGCGGTGGAGGTTCCGGCGCAGCCAGAGCGGCCCACTACGCGCTCGACAGGGGCGGGCTCTGAAGTCGTAGAGGAAGCGCGCCGCCAGTGGTCGCTGATCCGCAAGATCTGCAAGCAAAAAGCTGGTCTCGGCTCGACTGTGTATGGTCTGCTCAACGACGCGGAACCTGTGCGGCTGGAGCCTGGTTCGCCGCCCACGCTTATTATGGCCGCGCGCCACGATTTCCATCTCAAGAGCCTGCGGGATGACGCCAAGCGCGTGATCGTTGAATGGGCGCTGGAGCAGGCGTTGGGCGCGCCGTATACCGCGCGGTTCATCGCGGCTGGTGAGGGACTGCCCGGCGCGGCGGCCGCGCCCGCCCGGCGCGCGGATGCGCCGTCACGCGTCGTGAGTCCGTCACCAGGTCCCGTGCGGGAACATGCCGCTTCCTACCGGGCTGCCGGGCCTGAGGCGAGCAACGGTCACAACCCGCGGCCACCGGTGGAGGATCATCCAGTGACCGCTGCTGGACCCGCGATGTCGAGCGATCCGGTCGCGCTCGACGAGTTGGCGCGCCAGGACCCGATGGTGTTGGAATTCATGCGCCACGGGCTCGAGGTCGCAGAGATACGTCCGCTGGATGCGACGGACGGCGAACACGAGCGGTAGTGGCATGACGGTGACACGCGCGAGTGCGCTGCTGGAATCCTTGCGCGCAGGCGGTGATGACGCGGGCGGCGCGAAAGCGCAACTGGCGACAGATTCACGGCAAGGCGACGCTTTGCGCGCGGCGGTAGCGAGCGCGCTGGCCGCCGATCTGCGCGCGACCGACCGGGCAATCACCCGGTGGCTGCTGGAGGAAGAGACGGCGGCGCTGGCGGCGCGCGGTGTGGGCGCGAGTGAGGCCCTCTTTACCCTCGTGGCGGCGCTCGCGCGCTTCGGGCAGCCATCCGATGCGCTCATCCTGTGGCGCGCGCGCCAGGCGACGGCCGAAACCCAGGAGGGAGTAGACGCCGAGCAGTTCGCGCGCGCCGGCCTGGCCGCGACACGCGCGGCGCTGGAGGCGTCGGCGCGGGGCGGCGTGGCCGGCGCGGGAGCCCGCGCCGCGCTCGCTTGGCTGGATGAGGCCCGCGCTCTGGGCGCGTTCGATGATCTGCCAGCGTACTTCGCCTGGTCGGATGAGCGCTACGGTATCACCATCTCGGGGCCGACCTGACAGGTAGGTGGACCCGCGTCGCGTGACGACGCCTGCTTTCCTCAGCCGTGAACACGCCATACCCGCGTCGGCGAGGTCGGGAGTTATACTATGCTGACGCGCGGCGTGGCGCCGCGCTCGACGACGGACCAGGAGAGTGAACCGCATGGCGAGCCCCGCGAACGCAGATCACACGCCGCTCCCTATCTCGCTCGATGATGTGCGCGCCGCGGCTGGACGGCTGCAAGGTGTCGCGCACCGCACACCTGTGCTTAACTCTTCGAGCTTCAATGGCGTCGCGGGTGCGTCCGTCTGGTTCAAGTGTGAACAGTTCCAGCGCGCGGGGGCGTTCAAGTTCCGCGGGGCGTATAACCGCATCGCGAGCATGTCACCGGAAGAGCGCGGGCGGGGCGTCATCGCGTTCTCATCTGGCAACCACGCGCAGGCGGTGGCGCTTTGTGGGCGGCTTTTCGCCATTCCGACCGTCATCGTCATGCCCACCGACGCGCCTTCGGTGAAGGTTGAGGCGACGGCGGCGTATGGGGCTGAGATTGTGCGCTATGATCGCTTGACCCAGGACCGCGAGGCCCTGACGCAGCGGCTGGCGGACGAGCGCGGCTTGTCGCTGGTGCCACCTTATAACCACCCGTTGATTATGGCGGGAGCGGGTACGGCGGCTCTAGAGCTCCTGCAGGAGCAGCCCGATCTCGACGTGATTGCCGCGCCAGCGGGTGGTGGCGGCTTGATCTCAGGGACGGCTATCGCCGCCCATGGCGTTCGACCAGGTACAGTAGTGATCGCCGTCGGGACGGAGGGCGCGAATCACGCCTGGCTGGCGAAGCGCCAGGATGAGCGCGTGACCATCCCGCCGCCCACCACCATCGCCGATGGCATCCGTACCGCTGCGCTCGGGGCGCTTACGTGGCCAGTGGTGCGGGGCGAGGTCGCGGATGTCGCGCTGGTGAGCGATGACGAGGTCAAGGAGGCGATGCGTTTCCTGTTGCTGCGCATGAAGACGTTAGTCGAGCCGACGGGCGCGGTGGCCGCGGCCGCGGCGCTGACTGGCAAACTCAACCAGTACGGCAAGCGCATCGGCGTCATTCTCAGCGGGGGAAATGTTGCGCCGGAGACGCTTCGTGAAGTGCTGGGCGAATGACCGGCTTCGCGGCAAAGGGGCGCTGCACCGGCCCGACGTGCGCTCCTGCAGGGCAAATCGAAGCCCTACTACTGCGACGGCCGCCAGGGAGACTTCGTGGAGCGCTTCGCCTGTCTGTGCTAAGGATCAGCCGGCTGCGAGGCCGAGGCGAGTGAGCAGGGAGGCGGCGTTCGCTGCGGGATAGGCGATAGGAAGGCGCTGTCGCGGGCCGTGCGAGTCGGAGCCTGCGGAGACCAACAGGTTGTGGCGCTGGGCGAGCGCGGCGTAGGCGGCGACCTGATCCGGCGTGTGGGTGGGGTAGTTGACCTCGATGCCGTCCAGTGGGATATCGGCCAGCATCCGCTCGATCTCATCCGGCTCGTAGCGGTGGATCTCGCCCGCCGCGCGGCCAGGGTGAGCGAGGATGCAGACCGCGCCGCTGGCGTGCGCCGCTTCGACCACCTCCGCTAGTGGTGCGGTCGCCTGCTCATAGCCTGCCTCATACACTAGCGCCATCGCCTCGGCAGGGGTGGTGGCGTGACCGCTTTCGCGTAGTAGGCGGCCGACGTCGCCCGCGCGTACTGGTTCTCCGCCCTGTTCGGCCAGGATGTCGCTCTGGCGTGGGAAACTGTATCCGCGCGCGACAAGCGCCTGATAGATGATGGTCGTATTGGCGAGCATCGTTGCCCGAATACGGTCTGTCACCATCCGCAGCGCGTCGCTGGTGAAACCGGTCGCGGGCGGCGCGTAACAGAGAATGTGCGGGGATGTCCCACGCCACTGACTGGTCACCTCGGTACCGGGTAGTACCGTGACGCCACACTCGACGCCGAGGGCCAGCGCCTCCGGCAGATGCAGGAACTGGTCATGGTCCATCACGGCGGCGATGGCGATGCGGCGCTCCACAAGAGCGTCAAACAGCGGGCGCGTTAGCCAGTGGCCATCGCTATAGATGGTGTGCAAGTGCAGGTCTATCAACTCGTCCATGCTGCGCCTCTATTGTCCTGCGCCCGCTGCGAGCACGCTCTGATACACGCGGTAGATATTCTGGGCGGCAGCCAGATTGGTGAACTCGCTGAGCGCGCGCTGGCGACCGGCCTGGGCGAAAGCGGCGCGGGCTTGCGGGTTTTCACCCAGGCGCAGTAGCGCCGCGCGCAGCGCGCCGACATCACCCTCTTGCGTGATGATGCCAGCGTCACCGATCACGCGCGGAATCTCGCCCGAATTCGACCCGATAACGGGTGTTCCGCAGGCCATTGCCTCAATTAGCACGCGCCCGAATTGCTCCATCCAGTTGGGTTGGGTCATGGACGGCACGGCCAGCATGTCTACCTCGGCCAGCGCGGCGGGGACGCCAGTGGTAGGCACGGCGGGATGGAAGTCCACCCGCGCCCCCAGGTTGCGCTCGTCTACCATCTGGCGCAGCGTGGCCTCGTCGGGTCCGCTGCCAATGAAGCGAAGGCGATACCGCGGCGGCAGGCTCGCCAGGGCCTCGATCAGCAAGCCCGCGCCCTTGTACAGTGTCAGGCGGCCGAGGTAACCGATGACCACGGTATCAGACGCTGGGCGAGGCTCGCTGCGGGGCATCGGCTGGTAGAGGTCGGGGTCAATGCCATAAACAGTGAAGACTGAGAGCGGGCCTTTATAGCCCTTACGGCGGGAGACATCACCCGCAGCGGCGTTCACCGCGATCACGTGTGATGTGCGCTCATAGTTGTAGCGCTCCATGGCGGAATACGGGAACGGATAGACCTTGTAGAGATTTTGCAGCACGACGAACACCGATTTTGCGCCAGCGAGACCCGCTGCGCGCTGCGCCTGCGCGCCCGCCGGATTGTACGGCTCCTCATCGATATGCACGATGTCAGGCTGAAGCTCCCGCACTGTGGTGGAGAGCCCACGATACATGTAGAAGTGGTAGCGACCGTTGAAGACGATAGGCAGCGGCCGGACCTGGAAGCCGCGGGTGTAAGTGGGAACGAACGGCAACGTGCGGCCATCATCCGAGCGCCACTCGGGCGGCGTGATCAGGGTTAATTCCATGTCCGGCGCCAACGCGAGCTCTTCAAGCATGCGCTGCGATGATTCGGCGACGAACGTTTTCGATACCACCACGACCCGCACGTCCCTTGGCTCCCTTCCTCGCCTGCTACGTCAATTCGCTCTGAGTCAAAGCCCAGCCACATCGGAATAGAGTGAGCTTGTCTCTGTCGCCACGCGTCGCCAGTTGAACTGCTTGGCGTGCGCCAGCCCCCGCGCTCGCAGATCAGCGCTGAGCTCTGGCGCCATGAGCGTGCGGTAGATCGCCGCGCCGATCTCGTCAGTATTGTCTGGATTGACGAGAATGCCCGCGGAGCCGACGACTTCGGGTAGCGAGGTGGCGCTGGAGCAGACCACCGGCGCGCCACACGCCATCGCCTCGAGCGGCGTCAGGCCGAAGCCCTCATAGCGAGACGTAAAGGCGAAGACGGAGGCTGCGCTGTAGAGCGCGGCCAGGTCGGCCTCCAGCACGGGCGCGCAAACGATCTGCTGGGCGACGCCCAGCGACTCCGCCAGCGCCCGCCAATCGGGATAGACCAGGCTGGTTCCCAGCTTGGTGTGGTCGCCAGCGATGAACAAGCGGAGCTCTGGATCGTGGATCTCATGGTAAACAGCGGCGAACGCGCCCACAAGCCGCTCAATGTTCTTGCGAACATCCAGGCCGCCGACATTGAGGACAAAGCGCTGGCCTAGACCGTATTTGGCGCGCACGGCCCGCAATCGCTCAGGGTCGGTGACGCGAGCTAGCGTGGGAGCGGGCGCGAGGCGTATCACGGAGATGCGCTCCTCAGGGATGCGCAGGTACTCCATGATATCGCCTTTGGACCACTCAGAAATGGTAATGATCGCATCGGCGCGGCGGGAAGCTTTGCTGACGAGGCTGGTATAGAGCTGCGCGCTGGCTTTCAGGCGGTACTCTGGCAGCGCCAGCATGATGACGTCGTGGATGGTGACCACTTCCGGTATACCCATGCCGCGGTAGACTGGGGCGAAATGGGGAATATGAGCCAGCTTCGCGCCACCACGCCGGGCGGCGGCGGGGAAGCCGGACTGCTCCCAGAAGAGCTTTTCCAGATTGGCGCCACGTGCAGGACCGCCAATGGGCGCGACTTCCCAATGAAAGCTGGAAGGCGTTTCGGGCGCGGCTTTAGGCGGCTTCGGGCCGAGGATCAGATAGTCGGTGACGCCGTCCACCTGCCCCAGCGCTTCCAGCAGATTGTAGATGTAGCGTCCCTGGCCGACCTGGGGCTCCTGAAGGAACAGCGCATTGATCGCGACTCGCATGGTTGACGTATTCGCTCTCTCACCAGGTCGCGCGGCCTCCAGCCACGCGAAATCAGGATAGCATACACGCGCTAGCGAGCGTCTGACGCTGGGAGTGTCGTCGTTTCGACGCTTTGCGCGCTGGGGCCACCAAGACGTGGAAAAACGGGAATGGTTGGCGCTGTTGGAGTCGCGAGCCGCAGCAGGACGCCAAGCGTGAGGCCAAACTGGAGTTCCATAGCGTGCACGAACAGGTCGTCGGTGAGGTTATGCACGCAGAGCGCGACGATGACAGCGGCCAGGCCGATGCCGATGGCGCGGGCGTCCGGGGAAACGAGCGCGCCCTGGCCGGCGCGGTGGCTGTCCGTCGCGCGGGTGGCGACCCAGGCGAGGTACAGCGCCGTCGCAACGACGGCGAGAAAAGCGATCAGACCGAGCGCCCCCGTTTCCGCGGCCACATTGATGTAGTAGTTGTGAGCGTGAGTCAGGGATTCGTCCCAGCCTGTAACCTGATACTGAGGATAGGCGGCGCTGTAATTGCCCGCTCCCACCCCCAGCAGCGGGTGCGCCTGAAACATGCGAATGCCGGCGACCCAGTGCGCCAGCCGTTCGATCGTCGAGAAGTTGGCGTCGTTCACCTGCGCAGTGAGGGAGACATCGTTGACGCGGAACTGGGACAGCAGGCTGTTCTCGATCCGCCGGGGGATGAGATGTGTGGCCCAGGTGATGGCGACGAGCGGTGTGCCCACGAGCGCGGCGAGCGCTGTCCAGCGCTCCAGCCGCCACCCGAGCGCGACGATGACAATGAGCGCGGCGACCAGGCCAAGGAGCGCGCCACGTGATCCCGCCAGGTACTGCGCGAAGAGCAGTAGCGCGCTGGCGCCGCCAGCTACCCAGCGCATACGGGCGTCGCGGGCGAAGATTGCGAGCGCGAGCGCAAGGGGAAGCGCCAGGTTGAGATAACCGCCATACGGGTTCGGCTGGTCGAACGTGCCAAATACGCGCACGCTGGCTCCGCCGGGCCCGAGCGCGCCCGCGGCCAGAATGGACTGGACGCACCCCACCAGCGCCTCCGCCACACCGCCAGCGATCACGCCCCAGGCGAGCCACAGCGCGTCACGGGTTGTGCGGATGAATCCCCATGTCGCGCAGACGACCACAATCACCTCGGCCCATTTCAGGGTCTCCTTGATCACGGGCGTGCGGGTATATGCGCTGGTGATGGAGAGGACGATGACGCCGAGATAGACCAGCAGCGCCACGAGCAGCGCGACGGCCTGGGGCTGCGAGCGCCGCGCGTGGCGGAACGTCGCGAGGATGTCGAAGCCGTCGGCTGGCCGGGAGCGCCAAAGAATGTATGCGCCGAGCGCGGCGAGCGCCGCGACGAACACATCCGTTAGTGAGGCGCGCAAGCCTTTGAAATGTAGCGAAAGCGCCTGTCCAAAGCCGACCGCGAGCGGTGTGAGGAAGAGCAGCGCGCGCGCCGCGCCCTCAGGCGTGAGGAGGGCGCGCGTCAGGGCTACCCTGCCCGCGCTGGCTGACATAGACCCTCTCGCTCCATCTCGACGCGAAACCAGGCGATTGTGCGCTCGAGGCCCGCCTCAGGCGTGACACGCGGATCCCAGCCGAGCGCCTCGCGGGCTTTCTCAATGTTCGGGCGGCGGCGCTCGGGATCATCCTGGCGCTTAGGCTCAAAGATGAGTTCCGACGAGGAGCCACAGAGGCGGATGATGAGCTCCGCCCACTCCTTCACCGAGTGTTCCTCAGGATTGCCCAGATTGTAGACCTCGCCGGCCGTGTTCGGCGTGAAGAGTGCGCGCATCAGGCCATCTACCAGGTCGTCCACATAGCAAATGCTGCGCGTCTGCGAGCCATCGCCATGGATGGTCAGCGGCTTGCCGAGGATAGCCTGGGTGATGAAGTTCGGAATCATCCGGCCGTCGTCTAGCTGGCTGTTGGGGCCGTAGGTGTTGAAGATACGGACGATCCGGGCGTCCACCCCCATGCGCCGCACATATTCCATAGTGATGGTTTCACCCAGGCGCTTGGATTCGTCGTAGCAGGCGCGCACACCGAGGGAGTTGACGTTGCCGAAGTACGTCTCCGATTGGGGGTGCTCCAGCGGATCACCGTAGGCCTCGGAGGTAGAGGCATTCAGGAAGAGCGCGCCCTTTGACCTGGCGAGGTCAAGCAGTCGCATCGTGCCTTCGGTGTTGACGCGGATGGTCTCGAAGGGGTACATCCAGTAGCCGACCGGACTGGCTGGACTGGCGAGCTGGAAGATGGCGTCAGCGGCGACGTTGAGTGGCTGCGTCACGTCGTGCCGTATGAAGGTGAACCGCGGATTTCCCTGGAGCGGAGCGATGTTCCGCTCAGAGCCTGTCAACAGGGAGTCCACGCAGATGACGTCGTGTCCTTCATTCAGCAAGCGCGCGCACAGATGGGAGCCGATAAACCCCGCGCCCCCAGCGACCAAAACCTTCAACGCAACCTCCAACGCCCTGATGACTTGACGGGATGAGACAGTACGCTCCCGCGCGGGCGGCTTTATGAAGTCGCGCGGCGCTGTCCTGGTATGGCCCCGCACACGCGCGAATGGCCATCCTGCCCAATTCTAGACAGTTATTGGCTCGAGCGCAACTCAAGCATGCCTTTCCTGCCAGTCATCAAGGTGTGGCGCATACATGGCGCCAGTCTCACCCGGCCGGAGAGGTCGCTCCCAGCGCGGCGATCGCATTGCGCAGACGCCGCAGCGATATATCGCGGCCAAGTGTCTCCATGGTCTCAAAGAGCGGCGGTGACACCGTACGACCAGTGACCGCCACGCGCAGGCTGGTGAAGAGTTGCACCGGTTTGAGGCCAAGCTCGGCGACGAGCTCTCGCAGCGGCGCCTCCATCGCGGCGGCCGCCCAGTCTCCCACGCTCTCTAGAAGCATGAGTGAGCGGCGAAGGCCAGCGAGCGTGCTCTCTGCGCTCATGTGTTTGGCGATCAGTGTCTGAGGCGCATATTCGAGTTCGCCAGTGAAGAAGAACGAGGTCATCGCAGGGGCCTCGGCGAGCGTCTTCATGCGCTCTTGCTCGAGCGCGAGGACCCGGCGGGCGTACTCCCGGTTAACGGGGCGGGCGACGCTGTCTGGCAGACCGCCCTCCGCCTCCGGCCGCTCCAGGAAGGGCAGCGCGTGTTTGAGCAGGTCGTCCGTGGAGAGCTGGCGAATGTAGTAGCCGTTGAACCACAGCAGACGCCCCTCGTCGTAGCGCGCTGGCGCGCGGCCGACACGGTCGAGTGTAAAGGCGGCGATGAGCTGCTCGCGCGAGAGCACATTCTCTTTGTCATCGAAGGACCAGCCGAGCAGGGCCATGTAGTTGAGCAGCGCCTCAGGCAGGTAGCCGCGCTCCCGATATTCCAACATGGGAATCGCGCTTTTACGCTTGCTGAGTTTCATGCCGCCCTGCGGCTCCAGCACATCGGGAACATGCGCGAAGATCGGCGGTTCCCAGTCGAGCGCGCGGTACAGGATGACATGGAGCGGCGCGCTGGGGATCCACTCTTCCGCGCGCAGCACATGGTTGATACACATGAGGTGGTCGTCAATCACGTTCGCCAGGTGGTACGTCGGATAGCCGTCTGACTTGAGCAGGACGGCGTCATCGAGGTTGGCGTTCTCAAACTCGATAGGAGCGCCCGGTCGCAGGGCGTCCTCGACGATTGTCTTTCCGACCAGGGGCGCCGCGAGCCGGACCGTATAGCTCTGGCCCTGGCTCAGGTTGCGCGCGATCTCTTTTTTGGTCAGCGTGCGGCACAAGCGGTCGTAGCGCGGCGGCAGATGGCGTGCGATTTGCTGCTGCCTGACCTGCGCGAGCCGCTCACGCGTACAAAAACAGCGATACGCCGCGCCCGACTCAATGAGCCGCTCGACATAGGGAAAATAGATGTCGCGCCGCTGAGTCTGGAAGTATGGGCCGTATGGACCGCCGTTCTCAGGCCCCTCATCAATCTCCATGCCCAGCCACTTGAAGCCCTCGATCACCGCCTCAACCGAACCGGAGACCGTGCGCGCGATGTCTGTGTCCTCGATGCGCAGAAGAAACTGGCCGCCAGTATGGCGAGCCAGCAGCCAGCTAAACAGCGCCGTGCGGTAGCCGCCTATATGCTGCATTCCGGTTGGGCTGGGCGCGAAGCGGGTGCGCGCGGGCGTCTCGGGCGCGGCGCTCGTCGCTTGTTTTGTGGCGGAGCCCTGTGGCATGCTACATACTCCTGAGGAAACTCTTAAGTGCAAAACTGGAACACAGGATGCGCACTGTGCGTTACATCAACTGAGAGGCGTTCACACGGTGGAGACGCGCCCGCTGGAAACCCCATCGCCGCGACCTCATGCGCTGGCCGTCCGTTGTACTCCACGTGGAGGGTTCGCGCCGCAGGTGAGTGTGAGGCGGCGCAACCGTCACGTCCCTGTGTCGCGCCTCGCGAGCGCGCATGTTTTCGCAGTGTATCCAGATGGACGATAGCCTGTCAAGCGGCGGCTGCGCGGTGGCGCGCGACTTGCGACGCCGGAATGATGAGCTCATATCTCACGCAGGTATATTACTCAGGGAGGATCGCAATTGGACACGCCAGGAAATGGCCCAGCGCCGGATGAGTCCGAGCGCCCCGGCCCTGAGCCAGAGGCTGGACCGCCTGAAGAGAGCAATCAGACTCCGGATAATCAGGCACAGGCGAGCGCTGGCGAAACGCCAGCCGCCGCGGCGCACGGTAGCGCCGCTGGAGATACGCAGCCCGCTGAGCCCACGTCCGAGGAGCCGCAATACACCGTTGATACGGAAGCGGAAACCGTCCAGACCCGGACAGTAACCACCGGCGCGCCCGCCTGGGAAACGCCGGAGCCATACCGGCCGCCTGCGGCAAGCGCGCGAGCGCCGCTGTCGCCGCTCGCCGAGCGCGCCGCGCGGCGGCGGCGGCGCTATTCCATGTATTTGCGCCGGTCGACGCGCGCCCGCACCGCGGCGCGGTCGGCGACGTTCGCGAGAGTGGCGTGGGCCAGTGTCATCGCACTCGGCATTCTCACGCTGGCAGTGCTTACGAGCACGGTTGGCGCGGCGGCGGCCTATTACCAGTCGCAGACCGTCTCTATTGCGGCGCTAAGCCGCACGGTGGCTGGTCGCGATAGTCTGCGTATCTATGACCGCACAGGAATCCTTCTCTATCAGGTCAATAACATTGGCGCGCAGCACAGTATCCCGATTGCGAAGATGCCCATCACTATCGTGAACGCCTCTATCTCCATCGAGGACCATACGTTCTGGACCAACCCTGGCATCGATATGACCTCGATCTTCCGTGCGTTGCAGGCCAACTACTCCAGTGGCACGATCTCGCAGGGCGGCAGCACGATTACCCAGCAGCTAATCAAGCAGAACATTCTGGGAGCGCACGAGACCTACACGCGCAAGCTGGAAGAGGCGATTCTGGCGGTCGGTATGACCGAGACCGGGTCGTACTCCAAGCAGCAGATCCTGGCGATGTACCTCAACTCGATTGACTACGGTCACGAGGCGTACGGCATTGACTCGGCGGCGCAGGTGTATTTTGGCTACACTGATAACCCGCGTACCGGGCTTACTGCCGCCCAGAACCTCGACCTGGCCCAGGCCTCGATGCTGGCGGGCATTCCGCAGAACCCGAACCTGAATGACCCCATCGCGCATTTCGCGACAGCGCGAGGCCGGCAGCGCGAAGTGCTCAACGATATGCTCAAGTATGGCTACATCACCAAGGCGCAGGCGGCCGCCGCGTGGAATGAGGCGGCACAGCCGGGTTTCTTCAAGATCTCGGGCAACGCGGCGCCTAATCTCGCGCCCGCCTTCGTCTACTTCGTCATTGACCAGCTTCAGGCGATGATCTCCAACGGGCAGTTGACGCTTGGCCGCTCGGGTCTGAACGTCTATACGACGCTGGACCTCGACCTGCAGAACCATACACAGGCGGCGATGAAGAAGCACCTGTATGGCAACGATCATGACGACTACGGCGGCTACATCCGCAACGACCATATCTCGAACACGGCCGGTATCATGTTGGACAACGCGACCGGCGGCATCCGGGTCATGCTGGGCAGCGTGGACTATTACAGCACCAGGATCAACGGCGAGTTCAATGTGGTCACCCAGGGCTACCGCAGCGCCGGTTCCGCGTTCAAGCCCATCGTCTACGCGACCGCCTTCTCCAAGGGCTGGTTTCCCGCAATGACGCTGTCGGATAGCCCGACGATCTTCTGGGATGCTGGCTCGCAAAGCCAGTACCGCCCGTCAAACTATGGTGGCACCTGGTTTGGCGAGATGACGCTGCGCCAGGCGCTGCAGACCTCCCGCAACATTCCGGCGATCAAGGTGATGCAGTACGCCGGCGTTGCGGATGTCGAGCAAAACGCGATTCGCATGGGGTTGCGGACGTGGGAGGGGCGCTGGGGGCTGTCCTCAGTGCTTGGCACGCTCGATGTGACGCCATACGACATGGCGCAGATGTATTCAGTCTTCGCTAATTACGGTCAGTTTATTCCCATGTATGCGATCGATCGCATCACGGATAGCTCGAGCAATGTGCTGTTCCAGTACCAGGAGCCGCGCCCCGTTCAGGTGCTTACGCCGCAGGTCGCGTACATGATGATCAGCGTCCTGTCTGACAACTACTCGCGTTCGAAAGAATTCGGCATGTGCTCGCCGTTGTACCTGGATCCGCTGACGAGCCCCGATGGGCCTGACTTCATTCACCCAGGCAGATTTGGGCCAATAGGGAGCGCGGAATGCTCACGCATTTTCGCAGGCCACGGCAGAAGCCCAAATGCGTGGCCATCGGCGGCAAAGACCGGTACTGCATCTGACTTCACCGATGACTACACGGTTGGTTTCACCACGAAGTACACGATGGCGGTCTGGGCCGGCAACAATAACCACAAGCCCATGGCGCCCTGCGCTACATGCCAGTCGCATGTGGACGGTGTCACGGGCGCCGCGCCGACCTGGAACCGCGCGATGCTCTACGCGATGCAGCGCGACAACCTGCCGAAGACGGATTTCGCCATTCCAAGTGGGCTTCAGCGGGCGAGGTGGAGCTCCAACGGCATCACGTCGACGGACTGGTTCCTGACTGGCCCGCTGCCGAAGAATAACACCGGTAGCAGCGGGGTCATGTTCCCGGTCTGCTATCCGCCCAACGCTGATTTCTGGATCATCTGCCCGTCCGCGCCGTCTGGCGGTGGTGGTGGTGGCGGTGGTGGTGGTGGTGGTCATGGTGGCGGCGGTGGCGGAAATCCGACGCCACCACCAGGACCAAAGCCAGGCGGTGGGGGCCAGCCACTCGGGAGACTTCGGGCCATTCTGGCATAGGCCGCCCACTGTCCGTATCCTGTTACCGGCCCAGAGTTCAGCCTAACCCATGGCTCTGGGCCGCGCCAACCCGCGACTCACCTCGTTCGACAATTCAGTTCCCTCTCCCGTAGGCGGCATCCTCGATCCACGGCGCGATCCATGGTGCCCACAGACCGTGTTGTGCGGTGTAAGCACTGACGCTCTCCCGCTTGACGCGCAGGGGTACCGGCGGTATACTTTGGTATTGGAACATGTGTTCTATTGATTTCGACGCGCCGAGCGCCGGAGAACCAGGAGGGTGGCGAGATGATCGCCGAGGGATTGCTCTGGTACGATGACGACCCGCGCCGGCCGTTTAGCGCTAAGATGGCGGAGGCCGCGCAGCGCTTCAGTGAGCGCACTGGCTGGGCGCCGACCGCCTGCGAGGCTAACCCGCTGACGCTGACCGAGCGCGACTTGGTTCCCACGACTGGGCGTAGCGCGCGCGCGCGGGCCGAGCGCGAGGCCGAGGCCCTCGCGCCGCGGCTGGTAGTGACGCCCAATCCGTCGCTTCGACCGAATTACATCCTCGTGGGTGTTGAGGTGGGCAAGGCGCGACGTCCGGCGCGTAAGGACCGGACCACACGCGCTTCACGCGCGGAAGTCGCGCAGCCCGTTACCGCCTCCGCGCGCAAGCGCGGCCGCGCGGCGCGTGGGAGTGTTGCGGAGGCGACGCGGGCTAGCGCGTAAGGTACTTACGGGCGGAGTCCAGGAGGGTGACTGCCTCCTTGTTTGCCGCCTGCCGCTCAGGCGTTAGTTCTTTCCCGCTCGTTGGGATCTGGCGGGCTTCCTCGCGCAGCCGTTGGGCGGCGGCGGCGCAGCCGGTCTTTGTTGCCAGCGTGGCGTAGCCGCGGGCGACCTCCTCGACTTGCGCGGGCTGGCGCGCGCGTGACGCCGCGATGAGCGTCTCAGCGATGAGCGCGGCGTAGGCGTCGGCGAATGTGGCGCGGTCACCGCCATCCTTGATACCTTCGGCGACATGATAGATGCGCTGAAGCGCCTCGCGGTAGCGGTCGGTCGCGATGTTTCCATCTTCTGCGTCGAGTAGGACGCGCGCCTCGCCGATCAGCGCCTGGGCCTCCAGCAGTGGGTCGGCGCTCTGCCGGGCGATACGCAGGGCGTCGGAGAAGGCGTCGCGGGCGGCGTCAGGCTCAGCGAGGTTGCGGCGCGCCTCGCCCAAACTGATGAGGGCCAGTCCCTGAGCGGCGGCCTCGCCAGCGGCGCGCAGGCGCGGCAGGGCGTCCTGCAAATTGATCGCCGCTTCTTCCCACAACTCGCGACGCAGCAGCATGCGCGCCAGCCCCACCGACGCGGTCACCTCACTAACCACCGCTTCGCGGTCCTGCGCCAGGTTTGCGGCGCGGTTGAACGTGTTGACGGCGGCTTGCAGGTTCTCCGCGATCACGTCGATATCGCCGCCCACCAGCAACGCCTCGATGGACGCTTCAGCGTCGCGCCCGGCCTCGGCGAGTGTTAGCGCATCATGCGCTTGCGCGCGCGCGCTATCTAGCTGCCCCAATGCCGCTGAGACGGCCGCGCCAACAGTATGGGCCACCGCTTCGAGCCCGTGCGCGTCTTCGCCGCCTTTCTTGTGAGCCGAGCGGAGCGCTTTGTGGGCAAGCGCTTTCGCCTCATCGAGGCGCCCCAGTGTGAGCGCAAGACGGGCGCGCTCGACCATCACGGCGGCGTCGCCTGCTCGGGCGTGGTCCGCGTCCTTGAAATGGCGTTCCGCCTCATCGAGGAACACTCGCGCCTGCTCGCTCTCTCCGCGGGCGCGCGCAATGCGTCCCAGGCCAAGAATCGCTTCGGCCTCCTGTCGGGCCTGACCGCTCTCCCGCGCGAGCCCGCGCGCCTCCGTGAAAAGGTCTTCGGATTTGCGCGGGTTCGCACGCCGGCGATTCGCTTCCGCCGCGCCCAGGGTGGCGCGTAGGTACGGCGCTTGCGCTTTGAGCGACTGGTAGGCGCGCATGGCGCGCTCGAAGAGGTTGACCGATTGCGCTAGTTGGCCGCGACGCAGGTTTACCTCGCCAAGCATGCGGTTGACATCGGCTCCGCCTAGCGCGGCGCGGTGGTCAGCGTACGCCTCGCCCGCCTTGACCGCGCTAGCTAGCGCCTGATCGAGCCGCCCTTCGCGAAGGTGGGCCTCCGCCAGGCCCAGCGTCGCGTCGGCTGCGCCGAGGTCGTATTCGACCGGCCCAGCGGCCTCGATCGCCTCGCCGAAGCGCCGGGCGGCTGCCTCGGCGCCGCCTTGCTCCAGTTCCAGGCGGCCGAGGCTGTTCAGGCCGTCGATCACCCCGTAGCGGTCGCGAGATACGCCATAGTTGTGGATGGCGCGCAGGAGAGCCTCACGCCCGCCTTCGAAGTCGCCAGACGCTGTCAACATCTCCCCCTGGCCTCGGGCGGCGTCCGCCTCGCCCACGCTGTCGCCAGTCGCCACGAAAAGCTCGCGAGCGCCACGATAGTAGTCCGCAGCCCGTCCATGCCGCCCTCGTAGTCGCTCGACATGCCCCAGGGCGAGCGAGGCGTTCGCCTGCCCGCGTTGGTCTTCGACTTTTTCATAGAGGCGAAGCGCGAAGTAGTACTGCTGCCACGCGGCGTCAATCTTGCCGCGCTGGCGCTCGATGTGGCCCAGCGCCAGCGTGGCCGCGGCCTCGCGATGGGGGACGCCTGCGTCCTTGAAGTAGGACACAGCCCGCTCATAGCTGGACTGTGCCTGGTCGGAGGCTCCGCCCTGCCGCTGGACCTCGGCGAGCGCCAATCGCGCTTCGCCCGCGCGTTCCGGCTGGCCAAGCTGGCGGAAGCGTGATTCGGCGCTAGTGAGCGCCTCGGCGGCGCGCTCGGCGCGTCCACTCGCCAGCGCGTCCTGTCCGGCGGCGAGGGCTCGCTCGGCTTCGGCCTGTTCCGTTTCCTGTGTCATGCTCTATTTCTCCGTCCCGGCTTGATCGCGGCTGTGGACTTTGCGCTCGCGCGCCCATCTGACAATACTGCGCGGGCCCGTGAGGCGTCAAAGTAGCCGGCGCAGCGCCGCGCGGGTTTGACGCGTTCCACAGTCATGGGCGACACTATGACGGCCCTCGCTGGCCTGTCCTAATCAAGTCCAATGCGCCTGGAGTTACAGCATGCCGTCTCACTGGCTAGAACTTAGCGTGACCTCGACGCCGGAAGCCGTAGAAGCGGTGACCGAGGTCATCGGCAGATATACAAGTGGTGGGGTCGCCATAGATGAGCCATACGACCTGTTCGATGATGGACAGGCGCATCAGCCGACACCCGGCGCGCCCATCACCTGTCGTGTATGGATCCCCGATGACGCGACCGCGGAGGAGACCCGCGCCCAGATCGAGAATGGCCTGAGCTTGCTGCGCATGATTGATGCCAGCGCGGTTGGGTCCCTGGCGGTCAAGCGCGTGGCGGAAGAGGACTGGGCGAACGCCTGGAAGGAGCATTACCAGCCGCTAAAGCTTGGACGCCGGGTGGTTATTCGCCCCTCGTGGCGCGAATATGAGTCCACAGGTGACGAGGTCGTCATTGACCTCGACCCTGGCATGGCGTTTGGCACTGGCCTGCATCCTACGACGCGCAACTGCGTGCTATTCATCGAGGACGCCGTGCGGTCCGGCGCGCGCGTCCTCGATGTCGGCTGCGGGTCGGGGATTCTATCACTGGCGGCGCTCAAACTGGGCGCGGCGAGCGCGCTGGGGCTTGATGTGAGCGGTGTGGCGGTCGAGGCGACGACCGAGAATGCGCGCATCAACGGTCTGTCGGACCGGATGGAGGCGCGCGTCGCTACCCTGGAAGGCGCCGACGGCGAGCCGTTCTTTCCGCTGCCGCCCGGCATCGCCATGCTTGGCGTCGAAATCGGGACGTACGACCTCGTGCTCGCGAACATCATCGCGCGCGTTATCGCGCAGCTTGCGCCTGCGCTCCTGCGCGCCACCCGCCCCGGCGGCACGTTGATCGCGAGCGGCATCATCCAGGAACGCCGTGATGAGGCGGTCCTGCCGCTTATCTGCGCTGGGCTAACGAATATTCGCGAGGTGGTCGATGGCGACTGGGTGACCTTGATGGGCCGCAGGGCGGAGGACTAGAACGGGGAGGCGTGCGAGATGCCTGCTGGCCGTTTCGTTCTGCGCGCGCTGGTCGGGAGCGTGCTCCAGCCGGGGATGACGCTGGCGCTGCCTGAAGAGATCGCGCGCCAGGCGCGCGATGTGCTGCGCCTGCGGCCCGGTGACGTTCTCACGCTACTGGACGGCGTGGGGGGCGTCTATCCAGCGACGGTGCGCAGCCTCTCGCGCCGCGATGTCGAGGTGGAGCTGAGCGAGCGCCTCGAGGGGTCGGCCAATCCCACGCCTCCGCTGACGCTCTGTCTGGGTATGCTGAAGGCGGCGCGGCTGGAGGTCGCACTGCAGAAAGGGACGGAGCTTGGCGTGGCGGCGTTTCAGCCGCTGGTGACCGAGCGCGCGGTGACGGTCGCGGAGGAGTTGAGCGCATCCAAGCGGGGGCGTTATGAGCGAATTCTGGCCGAGGCGCTGGAGCAGTGCGGTGGAGCGTGGTTGCCCGAGCTGCGCGAGCCGCTCACACTGACAGCGGCGCTGGCTGCCATTCCAGACGGCGCGGTAGCGCTCATTCCCTGGGAAGAGGCGGGCACGCGGCCGCTGCGCGCAACGTTGCGCGCGGAGCTTGCGGAGCGCGCCCCTGTGACTGGCGTCTGGCTCTTTGTCGGTCCTGAGGGTGGCTTCTCTCCGGCTGAGGTGGCGGAGGCGGAGGCGCGTGGCGTGTGGGCAGTAACGCTAGGGAGGCGCATCTTGCGGGCCGAGACGGCGGCGCTGGTCGCCGCGACGCTGGCGCTGGAAGCCACCGGCTCCCTCGATCAGGGAGCGGGACCAGCTTAACATGGACCAGCTACGGATCTCGCCGGCGTCGCTGGCGGTTGAGCAGATACACCAGCGTGGCAGGTGTAGCGAAGAACAAGACCAGGGTGGCGAGAATCAGAATGGCCGCCGGGTCATGATTGAACGCGCCATAGGCGATGAGCGCCAGAATGCCGGCGACGAGCGCCACCGTGATCCAGCGGTTCGCGGGAACAATCTCACGCATGAAGTCGGCTCTCCTGGCGCCCTCAATTCGAAGGCGTGACGACAGGCGCGCCGAAGAAGGTGATACCCAGGGCAATCCCCAGTACCACCAACAGCGCCGCCCCGATCTCGATATAGCCGATAACGAGGCCCGCGATCGCCAGGCCACGACCGCGCTCATATCCGTTCGAGCGCGCGATGCGGGCCAGGGCGAGATGGCCGAGCACGACCGCGACCAGTCCCCATCCGACCAGAGAAAAGACCAGGCTACCGATGGCGAGCGCGTTCATAGGATTCATGCCTGGAATGTACTGCTGTGGGTAGCCGGGCGCCCCCGATTCCGGGTACGGCTGGTACTGAGGTGGCGCGCCATAGGGAGCGCTGTCGCTCCATGGCGCGTAGCTGGAGGAGGTGGGCGATTGTTGGGCGTCGCCCCCGCCGAACCCGCTATGGTGAGGCTCAGGGACATGCCCGCCAGTTGGCGCAGGATGCGACATCGCCAATTCCTTCTTATCGCCGCGGCCTACATGCGGCTCTTCGTTCATACCCCATGTACGTGTGGCGATCGACTGTGGTGGCGCATGCGCGGGGCAGCCGGTCGTGGTGTTATCCGGTGACCGGCCGCCCTATGCGCGGTTGGAATGAGGCGCGGCCGTCTATTCGCTGAAGTGGACCTGTTCCTTCATCTGCGCGCGCATCACTTTCTTGTCAAACTTGCCGACGCTCGTTTTGGGCAGCGCATCCACAAAGATTACCTCCTCCGGGAGCCACCAGCGCGTCACCTGTGGCTCCAGATGGCGGATGATGTCCTCTTTGGTGATGGTGTCTTTGTATTCAGGCTTGGGCACAACGATCGCCACGGGCCGCTCGGACCACTTGGGGTGCGGCATACCGATAACCGCTGCCTCCAACACCATCGGGTTGCCCATGATGAGGCTCTCCTCCTGGACGGACGAGATCCACTCGCCGCCGGATTTGATGACATCCTTGGTGCGATCGACGATATTGATGTAGCCTTCGGGGTCCATCGTCGCAACGTCGCCCGTGCGGAACCAGCCGTCCATGAACTTCGACGTCCCCATCTCCTGGTCATCGCCGTGGTAATACGAGCCGGTGATCCACGGGCCACGCACCTGTATCTCGCCGAACGTTACGCCGTCAGCCGGCGCCTCCTGGCCGGTATCCAGGTTCATGATGCGCAGATCTACGCCTGTGACGGGAATACCCTGCTTCGCCCGGTAGGCTACCTGCTCTTCAACAGGGAGCGAAAGCAAATCAGACTTGAGGCGCGAGACGGTACCGATGGGCGACATCTCGGTCATGCCCCACGCCTGGATGATCGTCAGGCCGTGAGCGTCGAGTCCGCGGATCAGCGCCGCCGGTACCGCCGACCCTCCGCAGACGATGCGCTGCAGACTGGAGAGGTCGAAGTCTGAGCGCTGCGAGAGCAGTTGGACGAGCCCAATCCAGAGCGTTGGCACGCCAGCGGCGAGTGTCACCTTTTCTTCGGCGATGACCTGCGCAGTATGGGCTGCGTCCATGAACCGGCCGGGGAAGACCAACTTGGAGCCGACCAGCGCGGCGGCGTGGGGCAGTCCCCAGGCGTTGACGTGGAACATGGGAACGAGTGGGAACGAGACATCGCGCTCGCTCAGCCCCACGGTATCCGTCTGCGTGGCGACAAAGGCGTGCAGGAATGAGGAGCGGTGGCTATACACGACGCCTTTCGGGTTGCCCGTCGTACCGGAGGTGTAGCACATCGAGGCGGCCTCGCGCTCATCCAGCTCAGGCCAGTCAAATGTTGGGGGCGCGGCGGCGAGGATCGCTTCGTAGTCGAGCAGTGGAGGGAAGCCTTCGACATCCTCGGGCATTGGGCCATTCATGACCACGATGTGTTTGACGCTGCCGAGGTTATCTTTGACCGCCCGCAGAAGCGGGAAGAGGTCGGAGTCCACGAAAATGACGCCGTCGGCGGCGTCTTGAATGATATAGCCAAGCTGATTGGCTGGCAGGCGCAGGTTGAGAGTATGCAGGACCGCGCCCATGCAGGGAATGGCGAAGTATAGCTCGTAGTGCCGAGTGGAATTCCAGGCCAGCGTGGCGACACGGTCACCGCGCTTGATTCCGAGCGCCGCGATTGCAGCGGCCATCCGCTCGGCGCGCGCCAGCGTCTCGCCGTAGGTGGAGCGCTCGTAGCCGTCCGCGACCAGCGTGACGATCTCGCGCCGGGAGAAGAGCTTGCGGGCGCGATGGTAGATGTGCTGGAGCGTGAGGGGATAGTCCATCATCGTAGCGGCGAAGCTGGATGAGGCCCCATTTGAGGTGTGGGCGGCGGGCTCGACAAGCGCGGTGGGCTGGCGGATGGGCGCGGTCGGCGTGAGCGGCGGCGCGGCCTGGATGGTTTCGGGCTGGGGCTTGTTGCGACGGAACCACGACATGATGGACTCCTCCTGCGCGCTCTACCAACAGCGGTAAGCGCGCGCTACAGCGAACGGGCAGGACGCGGGCCGGTGGGAGGGTTCAACGTTGGCCCACATTGTACGCCTCCAGTGGTCATACGCGCTACAGTGGTATCGCTTAGCGTCCGGCGCGGGTCTGGAGGTCGGAATCTATATCGGTGTAGGGGGACGCTGGCGGTCCAGGGGCGCTGCGGCGTTATCGCCTGGCCAACGCCCATTCAAGGTCGCAATTAAGCGGAAACGCGCTAGCTCGCGCCGCCATAGGCGACGACTTCGATCTGCCACTGGTCGTTGACGTACAGGCCAGTCACGCGCACGGGAAGGTCCCAACTCGCGACGATGTTTACCGCGTCACGGATGGCGGCCAGACGGCGGTCGCGCTCAGCAGGGAAGGCCGCGCAGTCGTAATGTCCCGCGACGGAGACGAAGGAGGAACCGTGCGCCCGGACGGAAATCTCCACCGCCGCGCGTATCTGCGCGAGGGCGGACTGGTTCGGAGCGGTCAGCGCGCCGTCGGGGCCGGGCCAGGTGACGGTGTCTACATACTCGGCGTTTGCGTTCTGCTTGATCCATTCACTCACGGGCGTCTGCGTGCGTCCGTCAATGCAGGTAATCGCGGTGGCGAAGACGCCGGTGGCCATATGTTTTCCTCCCATTGGGGTGAATCAATTGAGCCGCGCGCTAGTAATCTTCATAGGGCAAAGGGTCGGTAAGTCCCGCCTCGGCGAAGCCTTTGAGGCGCAGCAGACAGCTGTCACAGCGCCCACAGGCGCGCTCGCGCCCTTCATAGCAACTCCAGGTGAGCGCCCACGGCACGCCCAGCCGCGTCCCCTCGCGGACGATGTCACCCTTGGAGAGCCGGATGAGCGGGGCGTGGTAGCGCAGCGTGCGTGCGTCCTCAGTCCCTGCTTTGGTCGCCAGGTTCGCTGTTGTCTGAAAGGCGGCGAGAAACTCGGGGCGGCAATCGGGATAGCCTGAATAGTCGAGCGCATTAATGCCCAGGAATATGTCATCGGCGTCGATGACCTCGGCGAAGGCGGTGGCGAACGAGAGGAAGATCAAGTTGCGCCCTGGCACATAGGTCGCGGGGATACCGCGTCCCATCTCCTCTAGCGAGCGTTCTTGCGGCACGGCGATGTCATCCGCCGTGAGGGCGCTGCCGCCAAAGAGACGCAGATCGATTCCGGCCACGCGCTGGTCGGCGACGCCATAATGGCCGGCGAGGGCGCGAGCGGCGTCGAGCTCGCGGCTATGGCGCTGTCCGTAGCGGAAGGACAATGTGTGCGGCGTGAATCCCTGGTCAATGGCGATGGCGAGCGCAGTCGAGGAGTCGAGTCCACCGGAAAGAAGGACAACCGCCGGGCGCTCTGCAGATTGACTCATGGGACGGATCGCTCCTTGCTCGCGCGCTGGTGGCCGGTATTCTTTGGAACCGCAAGCGATCACGCCGTATGCGGCCTGGACTGATCTGTACTGTATCACACGTCGCGCGGGGGGCCAGAGCGCGATTGACCATGCCCCCAACGGGTTGATATACTCGGCAAGCAAGGGCGCCAGGTGGTTGGATATTAAGGAGCGTGACGTCATGGCCCAGTTCAGCGTGTATCCGATTCCATCTTGCGCGGAGTGCGGTATTCAATCGGCGGGTTCCTGTCCTACCTGTCATCACCCGCTCTGCATGGACCACTTCGCGTTTGAGGCGCATGAGCCTTGCGCGTCGCGTCTGGCGGCGAGCGAGATCGCGCGCGCCTGCTATATTTGCGGCGCGCCCGCCAGTCCCCAGCAATGGTCGTCCGAGGCCTACGCGCATTATGTGGATCCTCACACCTGCCGTGGCTGTCACCGTGCGATCTGCGACGAGGCGCATACAACTCTGCGCGACGAGGACATTATCGTCAGGCGGGACGGCATGCGGAGCCACCGCTATCATATGATGAAGCGCTACTGCCCGGTCTGCGCGCGGTTGCGCTTCATGGGCGGGCTGATTGGCGCAGGCTGGTGGCTGACAGGCGTGGTCGCAGTGATGGCGATCATTGTGCTACTGGCCCAGGTGGCGCTGGGATGAGGCGCCGACGATAAGGAGACCAAGCGCGTGAGCGGGGCGATCAATGGCGAACAGCGGGCGACGATCACGCCAACGCTAGGACGGTATCGCGGCGAAATCGACGGCGCGCTGCGTGAGGCGATACGGGAGTCAGCGCATACGACGCCGCGCACTCCAGCAAGTTCAAGCGCGCTGGCGAAGATGTATGCCCAGATCGAGTATCACCTCGGCTGGCGCTCGGAAGACCTGTCTCCAGCGGAGAGCAATCCGGGCAAGCTGTTGCGCCCGACGCTCGTGCTCTTGACCGCGGAACTGGCCGGTGGACGCGAGGCGGTCACGCGCGCGTTACCCGCCGCAGTGGCCATCGAGTTGATCCATAACTTTTCTTTGATTCATGACGATATCGAGGACCGGGACGAGGCGCGCCGCGGGCGTCCGACGCTCTGGAAGGCGTGGGGGCAAGCGCAGGCGATCAATACAGGCGATGCGCTCTTCGCGCTCGCGCGGAGCCGTCTACTGGAGTTGATGAAGCGCGGCGTTACACCTGAGAACGTTGTGCGGCTGGTAGGATTGGTGGACGGCGCGTGCCTGGAGCTGTGCGAGGGGCAGCACCTGGATATGAGCTTTGAGGGGCGGCGCGAAGTTACTGAGGCGATGTATCTGGACATGATCGGGCGCAAAACTGCGGCGCTGATGCGATGCGCTGCCGAGCTTGGCGCGCGGGTTGGCGCGCCTGAGGATGGCGCGCTGGGTGACCGGCTGGCGGCCTATGGACAAGCGCTCGGACTGGGCTTCCAGTTGCGGGATGATGTGCTGGGCATCTGGTCGGCGACGCAGCTAGGCAAGTCGGAAGCGGGCGATATCCGCCGCAAGAAGATGACACTGCCGGTGATCCATGCTCTGGAGCGCGCCAGCGCGAAGGACCGCGCCTCACTCAATGCGATCTACGCCGAGCGCGGCCCGGCCACCGACGATCAGGTGGCGCGCGCGCTGGCGATTCTGGATCGCGCCGGTTCACGGAAACGCGCGTATACCGCGCTCAAGGAGCAGCTCGACGCCGCCACGAGCGCGCTCGCGGATGCGCTCGCGCTGGCTCGCGTGCGGCACAGTGGGGCGGAAGACGTGGCCAGCGAGCTCGCCACGCTCATCGCGTTCATCCAGGCGGACGCCGAAAACCAGTAGAGTGCGCCCAGATATCAGCCGCGGAGACATGAATCGCGCGCTGGCTTTCATATAGCCGTGAACTACGGG
The DNA here is from genome assembly GCA_036391685.1 of Ktedonobacterales bacterium. Taxonomy (GTDB): domain Bacteria; phylum Chloroflexota; class Ktedonobacteria; order Ktedonobacterales; family JADMIN01; genus JAKAIY01. The sequence continues at coordinate 247,982 of DASVZK010000048.1, read as the reverse complement.
ATCGCGAGGCCGCCGAGTGTCAACGGGACGATAGGTCGTAGGACGGCAAGTCGAGAGGCAGAGACAGCGCTTTTCGGAGAACCAGACAAATAACGAGAAGTGGCCGGCGCTTTGCCTTATGACGATAAAGAGACAAGCGCCGGCCACTTTGCATAGGCGGATGGTTGCTACTTGACGATGACGGTCAGGTTCATCGCCGGGTGCACGGTGCAGGCGATTTTATACGTGCCAGCAGTCGTGAAGGTGACCTGCTTCTGCTCGCCTGGCTGAATCGTAAAGCCAGGGGCGCTCAGCTCGCTAGGCGCATTTGACGCCGCCTGACAGGTCGCGTTGGCGCCTGTGCAGATGATGTGAACACCGCCAGTCGAGGCCGGATCGTCGAAGGTGACAGTCTGGTTGGCGGAGACCGTGACACAGTGTTGCACGAAGTCCACCTGACCGAGCTCGATAGTCTGCGTTGTCGCGCAGCTCCCGCCATTACCACTGCTAGTCGTGCCGCCGGGCCCGCCGTCCGCGGCCGGTTTGCCGCACGCGCCCAGCGCGAGCGCAAGCACGAGCGCCACTGGAACAATGGCAAGCGCAAACTTTTTCATGAGAGACGGTGTTCCTTTCGGTTCGATTCGTCATACGCCTGGCGTCCCGCAACCGCTGGACAGCGTGGGGAGTACGCGCTTCGCGCGTGAGCGAGGCGGTCTAAGGATCGCTATGGGGCGCGCGTGCGACAGGGAGACGCGCGATGAATGCCGGGACACAGTATACCAGAGAGCAAGTCGGGTGAACAATCGGGTATCCGCTTGCGGAAGAATCAGGTGTTCGCCTGACTAAAGCGCCAGCGCTTGTGGGTGTAGGCCCCTATACGCCCGTGGACGCCGGCGCGGGCGCCGCTAGGTAATAGCCCACCCCCGGCGCGGTCTGAATGTAGCGCGGGCGCGCGGGATCACGCTCGATCTTGCGACGCAAGCGGCGGATATAGACCCAAATGAACTCGATTTCCTGGCTGTAGGCTGGGCCCCACACCTGCTCCAGTAGCGCCTCGTGGGCGACCGTCTTTCCTGCGCTGCGCGCCAACGCGCGCAGGAGGCGGTACTCGGTCTTGCTCAGCATGACGGGCTCGCCCGCGACGGTGACGCGCCGCTCAGACTCATCAATCTCCAGATCGCCGCAGACGGTGACGCTTCCAGTAGTATGGCGCTGACTGGCCGCCGTTGAGCGCAACGCCCGCCGCACGCGCGCCAGAGTCTCCTCCATGCTGAGTGGCATCGCAATGACATCCGCTGCGCCCAAGTCGAGCGCATTAGCCGCATGGGCGGGGTTCGCGTCGCGTATAAGCAGAATGATCGGCGCGGTTGTGCGGGCCAGCGCGCGGCGCAATGGGTCGCTCCCTGCGCCGTCAAGCGCGGCGTCAAGCGCGGCGTCAAGAAGGACAATATCAGGCTCTTCCGCGTCTATTACGCGCAGCGCGGAGGCGCTCTCGCCTGCGGTTAGCGCGCGAAACCCGGCGCGCTCCAGATTGACGCGCAGATAGCGGGCCATGCGGGAGTCAGAATGGGCGACGAGCGCGACCTGAAGCTGGCGGGCGATCGGAAGAGATGGGCCGGCGGCCGCGCCGAGCGCTTCATCCTGCTCGCTTTCTCGCTCACCGGCCCGTAATTGCGCGGACGCGGGCGCGATTGGCATCGCCGGCAACGTAATACCGAGCGTCAGCGCATCGCGCTCAGGGCCGTGCGCGCTCCAGACTTGCCCACCGTGCGCTTCAGCGACCGCGCGCGCAAGGGTGAGCGCAATCGCCTCCTCATGCGCGCTAGATCGATTGAGGCCAGGCTCTTCCGCCTCGAACCGATACTGTCGCCCGGCGGGATCGGCGGCGCGCACACTGATGACCGCCTCATCGTTCTTCGGCTCATCGTTTCCAGGCGCGGCGACATACCGCAACGCGACGCGCACGTCTCCGCCGGACGCGCCGGCGACCATCAGCGCAATAACCGCATCGAGCGCGCGCTCGATGCGGTTGGCGTCGCCAACGATGGTTGGCTCCTGTCCCGGCAACGCAAGCTCGAAAGTGTGGTTGGGAGCGCGCGTTTTCCAGCGCGCAAGCGCCGCCATGAGCAGATCGGAGACTTCCAATGGCGCCAGAGTCAGAGGCGCAGACTGGAAGGCCAGCAACGCGTCGAGCGCGTCCAGCGCCGCGCGCGCCTCACTCTCCGCGGTCTGGACATGCCGGACATTCACGCGCTGGGTGTCGTTCGTGGAGAGAGCGAGCGCGCCAGCCGCACGGCGAATCGCGTCAAGCCGCTCCTCGATCTCTTTGCGCGCTCTCTTGGCCCACGCCTGTGCGGCGTCGCGCTGGGAAGAGGCGCTGGAGAGTGACGTAGGGGCTGACGCGTGGGGTTGGAGAGGTTGATTGGCGCCTGAAAGGCTCATCGCAGGGTACCACCTGTGAATAAGTATACTGGTCCTGCGCGCCTGACGGCAACGACGCTGCCAAGTGGTGACCCAACAACAAACGTTCAGGTATTTGTCAGGAGAGTTCAGGGAGTCGCAAGGTGGATGTCTGGGGCGGCGCGTTACAATACCTCGCATATGGGTTTGGACATCCCCATTGGCAGGATGCAGAGGATAATGGCGCATGCAAAAGGCGGTCCCGGCTGTAGAGCGAGACACGAGTAGTCGCGCTACCACCCTCTCCGCATACATCAATCTGATGAAGCCGCATGTTACTGTGCTGTTGCTCGGCGTGACGCTCGCGGCGATGGTGGTAGCGCAAAATGGCCTTCCGCCACTGGGTGTGACACTGGCGACGCTATTGGGCGGCGCGCTGGCGGCGGGTAGCGCCAATGCGATCAATTGCTATTGGGACCGCGACATTGACGAGGTCATGAGCCGGACGAAGTCACGAACGATTCCGGCCGGGCGGGTCGAGCCTGAGCGCGCCTTGACCTTTGGGTTGGTGATCGGCGCGCTGTCCGTCGCAATCTTCGCCGTGTGGGTGAACTGGGCCAGCGCGCTGCTGGCGCTCGGCGCGATCCTCTTCTATGTCGTTGTGTACACGATGTGGCTCAAGCGCACCACAGCGCAGAACATTGTGATCGGCGGCGCAGCGGGCGCGGTTCCCGCGCTGATCGGCTGGGCCGCGGTCGCTCCGCTGCGCTGGAATGCCTCACTCCTAACGCCACTGCTGATGTTCACCGTCATCTTCCTCTGGACGCCGCCGCACTTCTGGGCGCTCTCCTTGGTCCTGAAGAAGGACTATGCGCGCGCGGGCGTGCCGATGCTGCCGGTCGTTCGGGGGGAAGCCGAGACCTACCGCCAGATCTTCTGGTATACTCTGGCGCTGGTGGCGTCGAGCCTTCTGCTCGTGGTCAGCGGCGGCATGGGCTATCTGTATCTGGTTTGCGCGCTGGCGTGCGGCGTAGGTCTGGCGGTCTTCGCTGTGCGGCTGTGGCGGCGGAAGACGCTCAAGAGCGCGCGCACCCTGTTCTGGTTCTCGAATTACTACCTGGCGCTGATGTTCGCCGCGATGGCGCTGGATCATGTGATCCGCTAGCGCCGTGCGTGGTACCAGACGCGCCCGCAAGGCGCGGTCACTCGTTGTACAGAAATGGCGTGTTGCGAAACGCGACAAGCCGGAGCGCAAGCTACTACATTCTCCGCGGGCCCTCACTGGGCGCGCGGCCAGGTCTTCGCAGCCCGTCACGGTGGCGGGCTGACATGGCGCGGCGCGATATCCCGCCATGCGGCGCCCTGACCGGGAAGCGGCCCGGCCAAGACACTGAGAGGCTAGAGGAATCTTCGTATGCCATTCAAGCCGAAGACGCTTTCACGCTGGCGGCTCGCGTCGCTGTTCCCGCTGCTGATCGCCGTCGCGCTGGCGGGATGTGGTCAGACCGATGTCAATCTGGTCAACCACACCCCGAATATCCTGGATCCGCAAGGCCCAGTGGCGAAGTCGGAGTCGGACCTGTTCTGGTTCATTCTGGCTGTTTCGACGTTTGTGTTCGTCGCGGTTGTCTCGATGCTGGTCTACTCCATCTGGCGCTTCCGGGACCGCCCAGGCGCGGCCGCGCCGAGGCAAACACATGGCGATACGCGTCTCGAGATCGCCTGGACTGTCGTACCGTCGCTCTTCTTGTTGGGCGTGCTCGTGGCCACGATCACAACGATGTTTGGCATCCAACAGCCGGCGAGCGCGAACACGATCACAGTCAATGCGATTGGCCACCAGTGGTGGTGGGAGTTCAAGTACCCCGACCAGAACATTGTCACGGCGGATGAGATGTGGATTCCGACCGGAGCCGTCGTGCACATCAACCTCATTTCCGATAACGTGATCCACAGCTTCTGGGTGCCGCAACTTGGTGGCAAGACCGACGTGATCCCCGGCCATGACAATGCGATGTGGCTGAAGGCGGATACGGTTGGCTGGTACCGGGGGGAGTGCGCGGAGTTCTGTGGCGCCCAACACGCGCATATGGACTTCGTCGTCCATGCTGTCTCACCTTCAGACTACCAGTCCTGGATCGCGCAGCAGCAGTCGCCAGCCGCGCAGTCGTCCGATGCGTTGGCGCAGCAGGGCGCGAAGTACTTCGTCTCCAGCCCGTGCATTGGCTGCCACATGGTCAACGGCGTGACCAATAGCGCAGGCGCGAAGCTCATTGGGCCGAATCTGACGCACTTCGGCAGCCGCCAGTGGATTGCGGGCGGCGTCGTCGACAATACGCCCGCGAACCTGAAGTCCTGGATCATGGACGCGCAGTCCATCAAGCCAGGTAGCGACATGCCGACGTTCTCCAACTTGTCACCAGCCGAAGTTGACGCGCTGGTCGCGTACCTGGAGAGCCTGAAGTAGCGATCCCACGACACGAAGGCGCGGCGTAGGCCCCATCGAGTGGGACCGCGCCGGGACTGGACAGAGAGGCTGTCAATGGCAGTAGGGAGTGTCGCGACACGCGGTCGCGCAGCGCGACGATCCTGGACCCAATCCGCTATCGGGTCGTGGGTCACCACTACCGATCACAAGAAGATCGGTATCGCGTACATCTATACGGCGTTCCTGTTCTTCCTGTTCGGCGGTGTGCTGGCGTTGATCATCCGCACGCAGCTGGCGGTGGCGAACAATAACCTGGTGACGCCTGAGCAGTACGACCAGATCTTTACCATGCACGCCACCATCATGATCTTCCTGTTTATGATGCCGATCTGGACGGGCTTTGGTAACTATCTCGTGCCGCTGATGATCGGCGCGCGCGATATGGCCTTCCCGCGTATCAACGCGTTAGGCTACTGGCTCTTCCTGTTGGGTGGCATCGTGCTCAGCGCGAGCTTCATCTTCAATGCCGCGCCGAACGCGGGCTGGTTCAGCTACGCGCCGCTCACCGAGGCGACGCCGGGCTGTCTGATCCAGAATGTCGCCTCCATGACCGCGCAGGGCCAGGCGGCTTACGCCGCGGGCCAGGCGGCCGCCGGGTCGCAGGGCTGCTTCTCACCCGGCGCAAACCCCGATTTCTGGATCGTAGGCATCAACCTGCTCGGTATCGCGTCACTGACTGGCTCGATCAATTTCATCGTCACCATCCTGCGAATGCGCGCGCCGGGTCTGACTATCAACCGGATGCCGCTCTTTACCTGGATGAATATGGTGACGTCGTTCCTGCTCGTCTTCGCGCTCCCCAGCCTGACGGTCGCCAGTTTCCTGCTGCTCTTTGACCGCCATCTGGGCACGCATTTCTATCAGGCGAGCTATGGCGGTGATCCGCTGCTCTGGCAACACCTCTTCTGGTCGTTTGGCCATCCAGAGGTCTACGTGCTGATCCTGCCGGCCTTCGGCATGATCTCAGAGATCCTGCCGGTCTTCTCTGGTAAGCCAATCTTCGGTTACACGTTCGTCGCCTGGTCGGGCGTGGCGATTGGCTTCCTCAGCTTCACGGTCTGGGCGCACCACATGTTCGCGGTTGGGCTTCCGCCGCTGGCCCAGGCGTTCTTCGCCTCCAGCACGACGCTCATCGCCATCCCGACAGCCGTCAAGATCTTCAACTGGGTCGCGACGGTCTACGGCGGGCGCATCCGCTTCACCGCGGCGATGCTCTTCGCGCTCGGCTTCGTGGCGATGTTCCTGATCGGCGGACTCAATGGCGCCGCGCTGGCGGTAGTGCCGTTCGACTACCAGATCACGGACACTTACTTCGTCGTCTCGCACATCCACTACGTGCTCTTCGGCGGCGCAGTGATGGCGCTCTTCGCGGGCATCTTCTACTGGTTCCCGAAGATCTTCGGCCGCATGTTGAATGAGCGGCTGGGACAGATCCAGTTCTGGCTGTGGATGATCGGGCTGAATGCGGCGTTCTTCCCGATGCACATCCTGGGTATCCTGGGCATGCCGCGCCGCCAGTACACATTCCCACCGAACCTCGGGTGGGACAGCCTGAACCTGCTCTCGACGATCGGTGTGTACACGATCGCCCTGGGTGTGCTGGTCTTCCTTTGGAACTGGATCATCACGATCATGAAGAAGCCGTCCGCGCCGAGTGACCCATGGGACGCATTCACTCTGGAGTGGGCGACCACATCGCCGCCGCCAACGCACAACTTCGATACCATCCCGGTCGTGCGCAGCCGGCGTCCGCTGTGGGATCAGAAGCACCCGGAGAATCCGGACTGGAAGAGCGAGCACTAGCGTCTGTCTTTCCGCGCCGCGACAGCTCACTTGCGTGGCCGGCGCGGCGCGGAGGTCAAAATAGGATGAACCTATGGTGACGGATCAGTTCCCGCAGGTACAGGCGGCAGGAGCGCGGCGGCGCGGCATGGTGATGCTGGCGCTTTCGGCGGTCATCCTGTTGGGACTGATCGCTTTGCTGGCAGCGCGGCTGGTCACAGCCGGCCAAGCCGCGACGAAAGCGCCCACCTTCTCGCTCGCTGGCAAGTCCGCGCCGGATTTCTCGGCCGCGCTCTACACCGGCGCGCCCGGGCAGACTTTCCATCTGGCGGCGGAGCGGGGCAAGCCGGTCGTTATCAACTTCTTCGCGTCATGGTGCAATCCCTGCGTGGAGGAGGCGCCGATCCTGAAGGCAGGCTGGCAGACCCACGCGCAACGCGACGGCGTTGTGTTCATCGGCATCGTGTACCAGGACTCCGAGGCCAACGCCATGGGGTTCGTCCAGCAATATGGCGTACCATATCAGATTGGTTCCGACTCGAAAGGGCTGACGGCTATCTCGTATGGTGTTTCCGGGGTGCCGGAAACGGTGTTCATTAATCGCGCGGGCATCGTGGTGAGTAAATACGGCGGCGCGCTGGATTCCGGCACGCTGGCGCGCTCCATCCAGGCCATCCTGTGATGGAGGACTTCGCCGTTCGCGTAGAGGGTCATCGCTGGTGATGACGAGTTTGAGTCTGGGTTCAGCGCTGATCGCGTTACTCGGCGGGCTGGCGTCGTTCTTCTCGCCGTGCGTCGCGCCGCTGGCTCCCGGCTACATCAGTTACATTAGCTCGCTGACCCCCGGTGAGCCTGCGCAAACCGCGACCAGCGGCGAAACGAACTGGCGGGTGCGCCTGCGCGGGCCGGCGACGGTGGCCAGCGTGCTTTTCGTCGCGGGCTTCTCAGTGGCATTCATCGCGCTCGGGCTGCTCTTCGCAACCTTTGGCGGCTTGCTCCTGGCGTACCGCCCGGTGATGCAGACTATCGCGGGCATCGTCATGTTGGTTATGGGCATCTTCCTGCTCGGCTGGCTGCCTCAAAGCGTCACGGAGTTCCTGATGCGCGAGCGGCGATGGCAGATGCGGCGCGCGGTCGCGCGGCGGCTGGGCTGGTCGGCGCCGTTTGCTCTCGGAGTCGTCTTTGCGGCGGGCTGGACGCCCTGTATCGGGCCGGTGCTTACCTCGGTGCTGCTGTTCGTCAGCGCGAATAGCACGCTGGGGCAGGGCGCGGCCCTGCTGGCGTTCTATTCTCTGGGTTTCGCGATCCCATTTCTGGCGATTGGCGTTGGCTGGTCGTTTAGCCTGCGGGCGTTGGGCTGGGCAAAGCGTTATAGCGGCCAGATCGCCCGGGTGAGCGGGGTGGCGCTAATTCTCGTCTCGCTGCTCTATCTGACGGGCGAGGTGTCAGTGATCTCGACCTGGGCGCAGCGGTTCGCGATTGGGCTGGGGCCGCGCGCGCACGCTGTCTGGCCAGCGTAGGGCTGGGTGGCGATGGATGGCGTGACCACGCTACTTGTCCTGGCGACGCTCATGCGAACGGCGCACTTGCTGGCCGGTGGCGTCTGGGTCGGCGGGTCCATCGTGTATCTGGTGGTGATCACGCCCGCGCTGCGGCAGGGCAAGGTCGCGCCAGAGGTGAGCGCGCTGGCTGGCGGGCTGTTCCGGCGGCTGGTGAACGTCAGCATGGTGACGCTTGCGCTGAGCGGCGTCTACCTGACGGTGGACCGGCTGACGGCGACAACGGTTGGTGTGGCGTACCTCGTGACGCTGGTGGTCAAGATCGCACTGGCGGTCGCGATGTTTACGCTAGCTGCGCTAATGGCGCAGGAGTCGCGGAGACCGGCGCGCCGGCGGGGACTTTTGTGGCGAGCGGCGCCACGCTGGATTCTGGCGCTGGGGATAGCGGTTTTCCTGCTCGGGGCGACACTCATGGGGCTCTTCGAGCTTGGCGTTGGAGTCGTGAGATAGCTGGTCATGACACGAAAGCGAATGGAGTTGAGGCGATGCTGACGGAAAGCGATATGGGCGCGCCTGTCGCGACGAAGCGACCCGCGCGCCGAAAGCTACCGTGGGGCTTCTTAATCTCCGGAGCCGCCATCATCGCCGCGGTCGTCTATCTGGTGATCGCCAACACTGGCGCGACCGCCGAATACTACATGACGATCCACCAACTGCGGACGTGCTCTAGTTGCGCGGGCAAGACGGTTCGCGTAGCTGGATTCGTCGCGCCTAGTGGGCTGGCGAAGGATGACGCGACGCAGACCGTTCGCTTCACCATCACTGACAATACGCTTTCGATGCCCGTGGTCTACAAAGGCATCGTGCCCGACGCTTTCAAGCCGGGGGCGCAGGTGGTCGTCGAGGGAACCTACGCGAGCGGCATGTTCCAGGCGAGTACGGTGCTCGCAAAGTGTCCCTCGAAGTTTCAGGCGGCGACGCCCGGCGCGACTGGTGGTTCCAGCGCGACGGGCAAGTGACGCTGGCGGCCCGGTAGCCGGATCCCAGCGGGAGTCAACGCGGTGCGATATACCGATCTTGGCGCGATAACTCTCATGCTAGCGCTGGTGTTCACGCTGTTTGCGCTCGCCGCCTCTATCGTGGGCGCGACGATGCGGCGCGCCGCGCTGGTGGAGAGCGGGCGGCGCGCCGCGCTGGTTGTGGCCGCGTTCCTCCTGATCGCGTCAGGCTCGCTCATCGCTTCCTTCCTGACACACGACTTCGGCTCCCTCTATGTGGCGGAGCATTCCAGCCTGGCGATGCCGTGGTACTACTCGCTTTCGGCGTTCTACGGCGGCCAGGAAGGCTCATTGCTCTATTGGTCCACCATGCTATCCGTATTCACGGCCATCGCCGCGCTACTCCACCGGCGCGCGGCGGCGGAACTCATGCCCTGGGTCATGGCGACATTGATGACCATTCTGAGCTTCTTCCTCATGGTGCTGACCTTCATCACACCTCCCTTCACGCGCGTCGCTATCCCCACGCTCGATGGCGCGGGACTAAACCCCATCCTGCAGGACCCGGGCATGCTGGTTCACCCGCCGGCGCTACTGGCGGGTTACATGAGCTGGTCGCTGCCATTCGCCTTCGCCATGGCGGCCCTGATTACGGGTAAGCTGGACGCTGGCTGGCTACGCGCGATCCGGCGCTGGACGCTGGCGGCGTGGCTCATCCAGACGACGGGGCTGATCCTAGGTATGTGGTGGGCGTATCACGTGCTCGGGTGGGGCGGCTACTGGGGCTGGGATCCGGTTGAGAACGCGGCGCTGCTGCCCTGGCTTACGGCGACCGCTTTCCTGCACTCCACGATGGTGCAGGAGCGGCGCGGCACGCTGAAGGTCTGGAATCTGGCGCTCATTATCACGACCTTCGCCTTCTCGATCTTCGGCACCTTCGAGGTGCGCAGCGGCATTATCAGCTCGGTGCATTCATTCGCGTACTCGGCTGTCGGACCGTATTTCCTCGGCTTCCTCGGTGCGGTACTGGCAGTCTCGCTCGGCCTGTTCTTCTATCGCATGCCACGGCTGCGTCCGGAGGCTGAGCTCGACTCGGTAGTTTCGCGTGAGGGCAGCTTCCTCATCAACAATCTGCTGCTGGCGGGTGTTGCATTCGCGACATTCTGGGGCACAATCTTCCCGATCATCTCGGCTGATGTGCGCGGGCAGACGATGACAGTCGGCACGACCTTCTACAAGCAGGTCAACGGGCCGCTCTTCATCGCGCTCGTTCTGATGATGGGCATTGGGCCACTGCTGGCCTGGCGTCGCGCCTCGGCGTCGAGCCTGCGACGTAACTTCCGCTGGCCCGCGTTCGTGGCGGCGGTCGCGGCGGTCGCGCTGCCGTTCTTCGGCGTCGCTTCCTTCTGGGCTGATCTTGCCATGGCTGTCTGCGTCTTCACAGCGGTGACGATTTTCTATGACACCTGGCGGGCCATGCGGGTGCGCCATAGGCATGGAGAGAACTATCTAGAGGCGCTAGCGATGCTGTTCAGCCGCCACCGGCAGCGCTATGGCGGGTATGTGGTCCACCTCGGACTAGTCGTTTTGGCCATTGGCATCGTCGGCTCGCAGTTCTTCCAGTCGCAGGCTGAGGGACAACTACGGGTCGGACAGAGCCTGAGCGTGTCTGGCTATTCGCTGACGTATCACGGCATTACCGACACCACGAAGGATGGCATTGAGACGGTCCAGACCTACTTCACGCTCAGTCAGGGAGGGCGAGCCATCGGGACGATTGCGCCGGGCGAGCGTATCTATCCTGGATTTGAATCGCAGCCGGCGAGCATCGTCTCGATCACGACCCTGCGCCTGCAGGATGTCTATGTCTTCCTGGCGGGCTACGACGGCTCGAATACCGCCACGATCCGGGTGTTCATCAACCCGCTGGTTTCCCTGGTCTGGTCAGGTGGCCTGCTGATGTTGCTGGGCGGGATCCTCTGCTGGTGGCCCGAGCGGCGGCGTGCGGCGCGTCTGGCGCCAGTTGCAAGCGCCGCGCCCGCGCAGGTGGAGGTAGTTTCATGACCACACCCGCGCTCAATTCCACTCTGACGCGCGACTGGCGCGCGCTGCTGCGCAAGCCCACGGTACTTCTCGGGCTGGTGGCGTTGGTGGCGCTTGCGACGGTCTGGGGTGTTCTGCTCTTCCGCGCGTCGCAGCCGGAGACACTGGACCAGCGCACCCGCGACGTCGCAAGCCAGATCCAATGCCCGGTGTGCAACGGTGAGTCTGTCGAGGATTCGCCCTCTGGGCTCGCCGCGGAGATGCGCGCGCTGATCCGCCAAAAGCTGGCGCAGGGCGAGTCGGAGGCGCAGGTGATCCAGTACTTCGAGGCGCGCTACGGCGATACCATCCTGGAATCGCCGCCCAAAACAGGCTTTACCGTCCTCATCTGGCTACCGCCGCTACTGATGCTGGCAGTTGGGGCGTACCTCGTCTTCGCCGTTGGGCGCGAATGGGGCGCCCCCCTCGCGGCGGTGGCTACCGCGAACATGGAATTGGACGAGCCGCTTGACCTCTCTGACGATGAGCGGCAGCGCCTGCGTGCGACCCTCTTGCGTGAACTGGAGCGCGATGAAGGCATCCCATTCAGCGCCGCCGCGCCGCGAGAGGAGCGAAACTAATGCCACTCCTCATCGCTGCCCTGCTGGGACTGACCGCAACGCTCATTGTCGCGTATCCCCTGTTGGGCTTGAGCCGCGCCCCTCGCGAAGCGGCTCGCGCTAATGCGCTTGGCGAGGTCGCAAATCAGGAAGGGCAGGCGCGCCAGGCCTTGCGTGAGGTTGAGCTCGATTACACGCTCGGCAACCTCGATTCCGGGGACTATGACACGCTGCGCGGCCGCTACGAGCGGCGCGCGCTCGCCGCGCTGCGCACGCGCTACCAGCGTGAACAGGAACTGGACGCCCTGATCGAGCGCCAGCTTGACGCCATGCGCGCCAGCCACAGCCAGCAGGACGGAAGCGCGGACGCCGAGTCTGTGGGAAACGTGGAGCGTGCGCCAGCCGCAGCTATCAAGCCCGTGGCGTCTCGGATCGCGCCACGCGGCGTCCGGCCTGTTTCCCCTCGCGCACGGCGCGGGCCCAACCGGAAGGGGGGTCGCTGATGCGCGGTCGGCTCCTCATTCACTCAGGGCGGCGCGCCGCGCTTGTCGCGGTAGGGCTGGCGCTGGCATGGGCGCTGGTCGCGCTCGCGGCTCCGGTGGCCAGCGCTGACGGAAGCGCCGGCGCGGTCGCGGGCGTACTGACCAACGGCACGAGCGGCAAGGCGGTTGCGGGCCAGAAAGTCACGCTGCAACTGGTGATCGGTTCGTCGATACATGATCTCGCCTCGACGGTGACGAGCGCGACGGGCGCATTCACGTTCGCCCGGGTGGACTCGTCTCCCGCCACGCTCGGCGGCCAGTGGGCGGTATACACGAGCTATCAGGGCGGCATGTATAACAGCGCCACGCTGACGGTCAAATCCGGCGAGACAGTGGACGCGTCATTCGACCTGTATGATGCGACGCATGACAGCTCGAACCTCCGCATCTCGAACGTCACGCTGCTGGCGCGACCGCCGGACGCGATCCATGGGTTGATCGGTGTGGCAGAGTTCGTGACGATTGAGAATACGGGCAAGACCGCGTTTGTTGGGCAGACGCAGAGTGCGATGACTGGCGCGATGCCGCCGCTGTTGCGCTTCGCGCTGCCCGCCGACGCCATCAACCTGTCGCCGGGCGGCGGTTTCGCGAATGCGCAGATTCTACAGATAGATACTGGCTTCGCGGCGACGGCGACCGTACCGCCTGGGGCGACGGCGTTCGCCTTCGCCTTCCAGATGCCCTATACTGGTACGGCGGTTTCTATCCCGTTCAAGGCGATCTATCCAGCAGCGCAGGTAGTGGCGCTCGTACCGCTCTCCATGCTCGCGCACGATACGTCGGGGTTCGCCGCCCAGGGCATCGTGAACACGTTTGGCGAACGTTATCAGGTCTACACAGCGTCGAATCTGCCGCATGACAGTCAGGTCACGCTGAATCTGTACCAGTTGCCCCAGGCGGGCCAGCGCCTGGACCTGAACGCCGCCGGTCTACTGTGGCTAGCTGGCGGGCTGGCCGCGCTGCTGGCGCTGCTGGCTGGTCTCTATTTGTGGCGTGGCGGGCTTGGCGCGGTCCTCGGCCTGGTTCCCGTGGCTGGCATGAAGCACGAGAATGGCGCGCCAGACCAGCACGGCGTGGAGCGGAAGCGGCTGCTGGAGCAAATTCTCGATGTGCGGCGCCGCCACACGCGGGGCGACCTGAGCTATGCGCAGTCTGCCCGCGATGAGAACGTGCTCCGGGGCCGCCTGAGGGCTATCCTGGAGGAAACGCCAGTGGCGCCAGAGGCGGTAACGCCCGGACCGGCGACTGCGGCGGCCCTGCCAGATGCGGCCGCAGGACTGACAGAGCCCGCGCCGGGCCAGCGGGGAGGCGGGCGATGACCCCTCAGATCGAGAGCGCCGCCCAAATCGTGACGAACCAGCCGAACGAATTGACGGATGCGATTCGCGTGGAGCGACTCGTGAAGGCGTTCGACGCGCGGCCCGCGCTACGCGGAATCAGCTTTAGCGTCCCCGCGGGGGCGACACTGGCGATCTTCGGGCCAAACGGCGCGGGCAAATCAACGCTGCTGCGCGTGCTGGCGACGCTGGCGCGGCCAACGTCGGGCGCTGTCCGGGTCGGTGGCTACGACGTGATAAGCGATGCCCATGAGGCGCGGCTGCGGATCGGCTATGTGGGGCATCAGCCGCCCATTTATGAGGAATTGACAGCGCATGAGAACCTGCTCTTCTTCGCCCGCATGTATGGCTTGCGCGACGGCGCGGCGCGGGTGGACACCCTGCTTGCGCTGGTCGGCCTGACCGCGAGGGCCAATGAGCGCGCGCGGACGTTCTCGCGCGGGCAGGCGCAGCGGCTTGCGCTGGCGCGCGGGCTAATCCACGAGCCGGATGTCTTGTTGCTCGACGAGCCCGATACGGGACTGGACGAGGACGCCTCCGCGACGCTGGAGCGCATTATCGGCGAGCGGCGCGCGCGCGGCCAGACGACGGCGCTGACGACGCATCAGTTGGAGCGGGGGTTGGGTCTGGCCAGCCATGCGCTGACGCTAGTCGCGGGGCGGGCCGCCTACGCTGGCCGGGCGGATGGGTTGTCGCTCGACGTGGCGCGCGCGCTTTACCAGAAGGGGGGCGCCGCATGAGCATGAGTCCATCTCGCGGAGCGCGCCTCGCCTGGGAGCAGCTATGGGCCATCGTCTGGAAAGACCTGCGCTCGGAATTGCGGACGCGCCAGGCGTGGATGAGCATGGGACTCTTCGCGTTGCTGACGCTGGTCGTCTTCAACTTCGCCTTCGATCTGCGCGTGGCGGACCAACGTGCGGTAGGGCCAGGCGCGCTGTGGGTCGCGTTCATTTTCGCCAGTATTCTCGGGCTGGCGCGCAATATCACGGTGGAGCAGGACCGCGGGCCAATGGATCGCCTGATGGCGCTACCTGTGGACCGCTCCGTCGTGTATCTGGCGAAGATGATCGGTAATGTGATCGTCATCAGCGTAGTGGAGATCGTGGCGCTGCCGGTATTTTCCGCCCTGTACAACCTGCCAGCCCTGTCGCTGCCCATCATCCCTATTACCCTGCTTGGGACCGTGGGCGTGGCTGCCGTTGGTACGCAATACGCGGCGCTGGCGGCGAGCACGCGGGCGCGCGAGTTGCTCACGCCGCTGCTGGTCTTTCCACTCATCACGCCGGTCGTCATCGGCGCGGTGCGCGCGACCGAGGCGCTTTTCTCACCGATCTATGCGGATGCGCCGTGGCTGGGGCTGCTGGCGGCGTTCGATGTCATCATGGTCAGTATTTCGGCGGTGACATTTCAGTTCGTCGTCGAAGAATAGGTTGGTCTTTAGCGATGCAAACGGTCATGCAGAACCCGCTGGAGCGGCGGCTAGCGAACATCCAGCGGCGAGCGCCCGCGTTGGGCGCCGCAGTGCGCTGGATTGGGCGCTACGGCGAGTGGGCGCTGCTGGCGCTGACCTCGGTGGGCATGATGCTCACGATCTGGGCGGCGTTTATCTACGCGCCAACGGAGTTGGTCGAGGGACCCATCCAGCGCATTTTCTATGCGCACGTCCCGCTGGCCTGGGTGTCGTACCTGGCGTTCTTCTGCACTCTGGCGGGCAGCGTCTTGTATCTGTGGCGGCGCGATGACCGCTGGGACGCGTTCGCGCGCGTCAATGCCGAAATCGGGCTGGTCTTCACGACACTGGTGCTGATGAGCGGCTCATTCTGGGGGCGTGGCTATCAGGGCGCCTGGTGGTGGTGGGACGCCCGGCTCACGACCTCGCTGCTGATGTGGTTCATCTACGCGGGCTATCTGGCGTTGCGCTCGTACACCGGGCGGACGGCGCAAGGCGCTCGCGCTGCGGCGGTCGTCGGCATCCTCGGCTTCGTCGTAACGCCGATCAATTATCTCTCGGTCCAGTGGTGGTACACGCTTCACCCGCAGCCGATCCTGGAACTGGGCGCGCAGCCCAAGCTTCCAGGTTCGATGGTCGTGGCGCTGCTGATCTCACTGGCCACCTTTACGCTGCTGTACCTGCTGCTCCTGATCGAAGGCTACAAGGTCGAGCGGGCGCAGGCGCTGGTCGCCCAGTTGCGGGCTGCGGCGGAGCTTGCTGAGAGCGACCGGAGCTGAGCGGCGCGCCGCGTCGGCGGCGAGGGAGGAATAACTTCGAGATGGGAACAACATTGTTGGTGATCGCCTATGCCCTTATCTGGCTGGGGCTAATGGCGTACCTCGGCTGGCTGACGCTGCGCATGCGTGGCGTGCGCGCCGATCTGGAAGCGACGCGCGACCTGCTCGACAGGCGCACGAATGAGTCTGGAGGACAGGCGTAGCGCCAGTCGTAGGCGCTTGCTCGTCATGATAAGATAGAAGACGCTGTGGACGCGCTCTGCACCCGGTTGGGCGCGATGCTGGCGACATCAGGAGCTTAGGGCGAATGCGTGAAAACTACGAAGTGATCTACACCCATCCAGGAGGCGCGGTCGCGACCTTCACCCGTCAGGATGGCGAACTGGACGCGCTGGCCAAGGGGCTGGACGCGGGTCAGTTCTGGACGTTCAAGAACGTCAAATCGCTGCTGGCGCGCAATGACGCGGGCGACCTGGAAGAGGCGACTCGCCTGATGGCCGCCATCGGCTTCAGTGGTATGGTCCGCGACATCGTCACGCCCGTGCCGGCCCTCGCGACCGCAGGGGCTCCCGCCGTCGCTGGCGCGCATGCTGTGGAGGCGGGCGCGCCGCACATCCACATGCCTGGACCGAGCTACTGGCCGCTGCTGCTGGGTCTCTCGGTCGCGATGGCGTTTACCGGGCTGCTCTTCTGGGAAACGACGCTCCTGATCACCGCCATTGGCCTCATTCTGGCGTTCGTCGCTGGCATCGGCTGGGGTCTAGAGCCTATTTAGGCGCATAGCCCTGATGATGTTAAAAGGCGTCTGTGGAATAGAAAGACACGAAACATGAGCGCGGCAACCACACCCACGACTACCTCCCAGCAGCCAGAGCACGCGGCCGAAGGACGACCTTTCGGCTGGTACGGCATGGTCTTCTTTCTGGCGTCAGAAGCGGTGTTCTTCGCCAACCTGATCGCTTCGTATCTCTATCTGCGCGTGCGTGGCGGCGGCGCTTGGCCGCCGACGATTGACCATCTCACGCGGCCGGAGATCCTGATCCCCAGCATTAACACGGTCATCCTGCTCTCCAGCAGCTTCGTGATGCACTTCGCGGTGAGCGGCATCAAGAAAGGCAACAAGGCGCAGTTGACGTGGGGGCTTGGGCTCACAGCGCTGATGGGTATTGTCTTCCTCAGCGGCCAGGCCTACGAATACCTGCACAACGGCTTTGGCCCCTGGGACGGCCTCTTCGGCTCCGTCTTCTACACGCTGACCGGGTTCCACGGCGCGCACGTCACATTCGGAGTCTTGTTCATGCTGGTGGTCTTCTTCCGCGCGGCCCGGGGCGATTACTCCAAGAGCCATCACTTCTCGGTGACCGCCATCGAAATGTACTGGCACTTCGTTGACGTGGTGTGGGTCTTGCTGTTCAGCATCCTGTATCTCCTCTAGGCGCAGGCTCACGCTCCTGAGAGCGCAGACACCCCCGCGCCGCTCACGCATGGCGCGGGGGTGTTTCATGTCACTGGCTGGTCGCGAGCAGGCGTTGAGGCGAACGCCCATGCTACACTATGGGACGTGCGATGGCGGCGCGGGCTGATGGCCTGGCGAGAGACAAGCGCCTGCTGCGCACAGGAGGCTCAACGTGGATCAACCTACGCCTGGTAGCGCGCTCTTCCCTCTGGGAAATGGCGCGCACGGCGGCATGGAGCGCGCGCCAGCGCGATGCTCCATCTGCGAACGGCGGTTGGGGAGCGTGATTCACTTCCTCGATGAGACCGGCGATGCGCCGGAACCGCAGATGTCGTGGGCGCTATGCGATGAATGCAGCGCGGCAGTGCGCGAGCAAATGGATCGCGGACCTGTGCGCGGCGCGCTGCGCCTGCGCGTAGCGGTTGGAATGGTGGCGACGGAGCGCACGCCGAGCGCGCGTCGCGCCCGCATTGGGGAGTTGACCGACCGCCGCTGGGAAGCATTGCTCTTTTGGGCGTTCCTGCTCTTCATGCTGGGACACCTCGTTCTGGTCGTTATCGTGGCGTCTATGCAGCGCTAGCTGCGGGCGTCCCTTGTAAGGCGGATAGTTAGCGGATATGGCGAATTCGGTCGAGACGGTGGACACAGTGACAAGGCGACAAAGCGCGGCGTTGTGGCGTACAGTCGCGCTTGTGGCGGGCGACGCGCTCGCCTTCCTGGTCTTCGCGGGTGTTGGGCGTCGCCAGCACGGTGAGACCTCGGGACTTGGCGCGGTGGGATATGTGGCCTGGACGGCGCTGCCGTTCGCGTTGGGCTGGTTCGCGGTATCACCGTGGCTAGGCGCGTATCGCCGCCGATTGACCAATGGGGTCAAGCGCATGCTTGGTCGCACTGAGCTCGCGTGGGTGGCGTCGTATCCGGTCGCGGTCGCACTGCGGCTGCTCTTTGTGCGTGACGCACTCACTCCCGCCCAGCTTGCCACCTTTGCGCTCGTCATCCTCATCGCTAACGCGCTCTTCCTTGGTATTTGGCGGACGGCTTTCGCCTTCATCGAAGGCGCCGTGAGCCACTCGCGCGCGTAGTGGGTGTCCCACTGATTCCAGCCGTGGGCGCGCTGTGTGCTACAATGTGGCGCGGCCCGCATGTGGCCCGCGAAATCGATATCCTATATTCCCCTACAGCGGTAAGAGGCGCGCCCATGCTGCACTTCAAGGTGTTCACAAGCGCCGAGCATGGCGACAACATGGCTGAGCTGGAAGAGTCCGTCAACACCTGGCTGGGTGAGACACGGCCGCTCGTTCACACGATGAGCCAATCTCCGGCGGGATCAGGCGTCGTCATCAGCTTCCTGTATGAGGAGGACGAGGACGCGACCGCACGAGTGAGTGTGGCGACTGCGGAGGCTCCAGTCGAAGTTGGCGCGCGACGGATCGACCTGTCAACCTCTGAGGCGGTCATGATTACCCTGTTGCCACAGGCGGAGTTGCCCTACTAATGGCCGCTCGCTCGCATCGATATGAGGACGCGCCCCACCTGGTCTACAGCACGCTTGACGGTGATGTGGGTGAGCGGCGCGGCCTGCGCGCCCTGGACTATACTGGAGCCCCACTTTCACCGGATGACCTCATTCCGCTACCAGAGGGCGCGTCGCTGGCGATGCTGCCGCACCGGCTGGCTGTTGGCCAGGACGTGACGGGCGCGCGCCAAGTGGTGAGCGAGCGACACGGCTGGGCGCTGGCCGCGCTGCTGCCCATCGGTTATACCCGCGCCAAGTTGCCCGCCTATGAAAAGACTCCTGGAACGGAGCCGCTGCCGTTCTTCGGTTATACCGCTATCGCGGGGTGGCGCGGGCGGCTCTACGCCGCCGCATTTTCGACCGATGACCCTGAGCGGTGGATCGGCCGGAAGTACGATGCCCACAAGCTTGGGCGGCTGGTACAGGAGCGGCTGGCCGCGGAGCCGGGGAACCGTGTGCTCGCGCACCACGCCCACTGCGCGCTCGACTACCAGTGCCCGACGGCCAGCAACCTGTTCTTCGGGCGCTGGGAGGGCGCGGTCGCCGTCTCGCCGGGCTGTAACGCGCGCTGTGTCGGCTGTATCTCCAAGCAGGATGAAGATGACCTCGTCTCGCCGCAGGATCGCCTGACCTTCATTCCGAGCGTTGATGAGGTAGTGCAGGTGGGCGTCGCGCACCTGGAGCGATCCGAGAACGCGATCTACAGCTTCGGTCAGGGTTGTGAGGGTGAGCCGCTGCTGCAGGGGCGGCTGATCGAGCGGGCGATCCGTGAGATACGCGCGCGCACGACGCAAGGCGTGCTCAATATTAACACCAACGGCAGCAACCCGCGCACGCTCCAGCGGCTCTATGACGCTGGGCTGGACTGTATCCGGGTCAGCACGATCTCCGCCCGGCGCGAGACGTATGACGCCTACTACCGCCCGCTGGGCTACACGTTCGAGCATGTCAAGGAAGGGCTGAAGCGCGCGCGCGACGCTGGCGTGTACAGTAGCATCAACCTGTTGTGCTTTCCCGGTCTGATTGACGCCGAGGATGAGGTGGCGGCGTTGATTGCGTTCCTGCGTGAGACAGGCGTGCGGCTCGTTCAGTTGCGCAATCTCAACATCGACCCCGAGGTATTCCTGCCGAAGGTTCCACCAGCGGATGGCGCGCCGATGGGCATGCGCGCGTTCGTGGCGACACTGCGCCGCGAACTGCCTGAGGTTGAGGTGGGTAACTTCACCCGGCCGGTTAAGCGCGCGGCGCTTCCCGCTTCCGTCGGAGCAGACGGCGCGCTGCCTGCAGGACAGGACCAACCTCCAGTTCGGTGAGGCAGGAGCGCGGGGGGCAGCCCTGCGGCGTGCCCAGTTCATGGCCCCGGTAGATGCACGGACTGCAGGGCAGGTCCGACCTGCGGATGAGCGCGACGCGTTCTGGGTCGTCAGGCGCATAGGGACCCCATGCGCGGGCGTTGCTTGGCCCAAATATGGCGATGGTGGGAACGCCTGAGGCTGCGGCCAGATGCATTGGCAGCGAGTCATTGCCTATGAAGAGATGGGCGCTGGAGATGGTCTCCGTGAGGCTGCGCGGGGTGGTCGCTCCGGTGGCGCTAGTAACCCAGGACGGCGCTCCCAGCGCTTCCATGATATCCCTGGCCAGCGCACGCTCCTCGGGGCCACCGACAAGCGTCACGCGAGCGGAATAGTCCAGTCGCAGGGCGCGTGCGAGCTGGACATACCGCGTCGCGGGCCAGCGCCGCGCGAGGCTGTATGCGCCAGCCCCAGGGTGCAGGATGATGTGCGGTGGCTCACCAGCCTCCCGAGGCGCAGGGCGAATATCGCTCCAGCCGAGGTCGCTCAGGCGCGGCGCGCGGTCCGTTTCAGGCAAGGGCGCGTCGAGGCGCCCGGCAAGCACGAGCGCGTATTCGACTTCGTGGCGCGCGCCAAACCCGTCATCGGGAACCTTCACACGCAAAAAGGACCCATGCCCGTTATCCAGTCCGATAGTGAGCCGCGCGCCAGCGAGAACAGCGAACGCTTGCCGCCAGCGCCGCCCCGAAGGCAAAGTCAGATGGTTAGCGAAGATGACGGCGTCATACCGCGCGGCGCGCAGCCTGGCCGCAAGGACGATAGCGCGACCTGGCCAGGAAACGCCCGCGCCGAAGCCGCGTGGAAAGATGTACATCGTGTCGACCAGCGGGCACTCAGCGAGCATGCTCGCGGCATTGGCTGTGATCAGGAGATCGAGGTGTGCGGCAGGATACCGGGCGCGAAGAGCGCGCAACATCGGTGTAGCGAGCAGCGCGTCGCCCATATCGCCTGCGCGGATGACCAGGATCCGCGCGTCTTGCGGTAACCGGGCTGGCGCGGGGCCGTCAGGGAGCGCCATGTGACGCGGGCTCGGGCGGTAAACTGAACAGCGATCCAGAGGGAGAGCGGGTTGCCAGCCGTTTGCGCGCCGCAGCAAAGACGACACTTGGCGCGAGCTCTTTCATGCAAACGGGGTTTCCGAAGCGGCACTCCGCGGTCGCGCTGGCGTCGTAGCAGGGCGAGCACCAGACCTCGCGCCGCAATACGAGGGCGTCCGGCGCGGTCGGGCCGCTGATCAGTGGGTCAGTTGGTCCATGGAGGGCAATCACCGGCGCGCCGACAGCGCAGGCAATATGCATCGGGCCACTGTCGCCCGAGATAACCAGATCCACGAGCGAGAGCAGCGCCTTGAGTTCCGGCAGCGACGTCTTGCCGCAGAGATTGAGCAATGGAACGCCTGCCATCCGCTCGACCTCGCGCGCCAACGGGTCCTCGTTGGGCGCGCCGGTGAGGACAACAAGCGCGCCCAGGTCGGTGACCAGGCGCCGCGCGAGAGTCGCCCAGTGGCGCGCCGGCCAGCGCTTGGCCTGTCCATTATGCGCGCCAGCGTGCATCGCGATGACTGGGCCTTTCGGCAATCCGCGTGTCGAGCGCGCAGCGGCGAGCGTATCGCGCATGCGCGTGGCGGCCTGTGGAGCGACGGCCAGGCGTGGTTGCGCATCCTCAGGGCGCGGCGCCGCGCCGGCCGCGGCTGCCAGCCGCAGGACGTAGCTGGTCTCATGCGCGCGTTCCTGGTAACGCCCGCCCTCCACAGGGTCCGTCATGAACCACTGGTAGGCTTCTCGCGAGTAGCCCACCCGGCGGCGCGCGCCGGTAAGACGGGTGACGATACTGCCGATGTCGCCCGAGACGCTGATGGCCAGGTCATAGCGCGGCATGCGCAGTCGGCCCAACGCGGTAAGAGTCTCCACCCAGGTGGAGGCGCGCAGCCAGGCGTTCGGCCGCCGCCAGACATGTGGGTTCCAGACATGGACGCGATGAATATCGGGATCACCCTCCAGGATGCCCGCGTAGGGCGCCTGGACAAGCATGTCGATCTGCGCTCGTGGGTATGCTCGGCGCAGGACGCGCACGGCTGGGGTCGAGAGGACGACGTCACCTAGCAGATCCACGCGGACGACCAGAATCCGCCGAATGTGCGGATCACCCGCCCGCAGGGGTTGCGGCGGCCCGTCCCAATCGCGCGTCGCGCGCCCAATCTGGCCCAGTGCCCAGCGTAGCGTCGTCTGCGCTTGCCGTTTCAGCGCGCGTTTCGCCATGTTCGCGATGCGCTGATCGATGCTGCGCCTGGTCTCGTAGTCTGTTTCCATGCGCGCCGCGCCAGGAAGGAGAGCGGAGTCCTGCTCTGCCGCCATAATGACACCCCATGATCAGTCCCACGCGCTCCAGATGTTTGCGCACTGAGGCAAGCGCCCGCGTCTGGGGCGGGACATTCATTCACTATATCATGACGTGTCTGAGCGGGGCCCGGTCGCGATCAACCAGAACAGAACGCGTTAGCGATGATTACTGGTTATTGGAGCCGCCGCCGCCATGATGATGTCCATGCCCATGTGAGCCACTGACACCTGGCGGTGTTGGCGTCGCCTGTGGCGAGGGGGTTGGCGTGGCTGTGGCCGTTGCGGTTGGCTGTGGAGAGCGCCCTTTGTCGTTATTCTGCGCGTTGCCGTTAGGAAGCGCGATGTGCTGTTGCTGGAGTGTTTGCTGGACCGTCGCGGCGCTGGCTGAGAGCGCTTGCTGGAACAGGCTGTCGCCCATCGTGGTGGATGATCGCAAGATGGAGTCCTGAGTCAGGACGAGTTGCGAAATCTGCGCGGTAATGGCGCTGCTGTCACCATCGTGCGCATTGACGCTCGCCGCAAGTGTGATGAGCTGGATCATATCCTGATTATATTGATTCAGCAGCGACTGGGCTTCGGCGTCATGATGGGCTTGCGCCTCCGCTTGCGCCTCATGCAAACGGCGCATCGCGACCATGCTCAACACCTGCGCATGGGCATCCGGCCCGAGTGGCAGCGCCAGCAGGAACGACTCTTCGGACAGCTTAAGTCCATACAGTGGTGAGCCAGGCAAACTATCGACGCTGGCCATCGAAAGAGTCACTCCGACCGCGAGCAGAATGGCCGCCGCCACGGCGATGCTAATCACCGCGCGCTTCCGCTGGCGCGCCCAGCGCGCGACCGGCCGGATGATGATTGAGGCTCTTGCGGCGAGCGACGGAGCCAGGGCGTTGGTAGCGGTGACTTCGGGCATTGGGGGTTCGGAGAGATGCAATGTCCTCAACGACGCGGGTTCGGCGCCGCCGCCGGATTCGGCGAGTATCTCGCGTGTCAGGCGCTGGCCGATGGCCAGTCGCGCGGTTTCCATTTCCGGACGCGCGGGCGCGACATTCCGCAGTGCGGCGATGAGCCGCAGGTCACTAGCCAGTTCTGGGTCATGGGTCTGGATGCGCTGCGCGGCGGACTGCAGCGCGCCAGGCGAGTTCTCCGCCTCATCAAGGATCTCATTCAATTGTTGCGTGCGATCCAGTTTGGGACTCATTGAGCAGCCTCAGCCCCTCGCGCGAGCGCGCGTCGTAATGACTCGATCGCACGGAACTGCATTCCGCGGACCGCGCCTTCCTGTTTTCCCATGATCTGGCCGACCTCGCGTGCGGACAGTCCTTCGACAAACCGCAGCAGGACGACCTCGCGCTGTTCGGGAGTCAACAACTCGAGCGCCGCATACAGTTCATCTATCTCGATCTGGCGCTCGATCTGGGCCTCTGGCCCAGGCTGGACGGCGAGCGCAGCAGGTTGATTCTGTTCATTGTTGAGTGACACTGTTTCGCGGAAGCGGCGGTAGCGATCGATGATGGCGTGATGCGCGATGCGGAACAACCACGCGGCGAACGAGGTGTCACGGTGTGGAGCGAAATGGTCGATGGTTCGCCAGGCGTTGCAGAAAACGACCGATGTGATGTCTTCCGCGTCGGTAGGGCTACCGAGCTTCAGACGGACGTAGCGATAGATGCGTTCATTGTAGAGCCGATAGAGCTCTGTGAACGCTTCATGGTCGCGGCCACTGGCGCGCATTACGAGTTGGTTTTCGTGTTCCTCGAGTAACACCCGACCACCTGCTTCTGCCGTAAGACGCCTGAAGACATCTTTGTCTCCTTAGTGATGCGCGCGCTCGCTCACCATTTGGCGCCTACCTGGGCTTCTGTCCACCCGTCAGTTACTCGCTTCGCTGTGTTTAGGTAGAGTACGATATTCTATTAACGCAATGACCGGGAGGTTAGTACCTGTTCGCGCGTGATGGTATGACAAAGCCAGGCGCGCGCGCCGTCAGCGCGTGCGCGCCGCACCAGTTCATCAGCTTCAATGATGGTACGGTAAGGGACGAACAAGGATGGTCCGCTGCCACTCATTCGCACGAGGGGCGCGCCAAGCGCAAGCAGGCGCTCGCGAGCGCCTGCTACGGCGGGATAGAGGCGAAACACGGCAGGCTCCAGTGTGTTTGCCAATGTATCCAGTGGGAGCGGGCGACCGTCGCGGATCGCGGTGGCAAGTGCCTCAGTCGCTGTCGCGTCGCCGTAGTCGGCTGGCGTCAGCGACTGGAACAACGCAGCCGTCGAGACGGGAGTGTTGGGGGTGACAAGAACGATCCAGAGCGGCTCGCAGTCGGGCAACGGCTCTATATGCTCCCCTCTGCCAGAGATACGCGCCGTGCCCCCAGCGACGAGATAGGGTGTGTCAGATCCCAGATGGCCGGCTAGGTCCTCGAGCCGCTTCTGGGAATAGCCGAGATCCAGCAAGGAGTTCAGGGTGGCGAGTGCTGCGGCGGCGTCAGAACTGCCGCCCCCCAGGCCACCCTGCGTGGGAACCCGCTTGTGTAGCTCGGCCGTGATGCGGGGGATGGCGGGTCCTGATTCGACTCGGAGCAGCGCGATGGCGCGGGCGACCAGATTATCTGGTCCCGCGAGGGCGGGTACGTTACACCGGAACTCATCGGCTAGCCCATCGCGTTCATCGGCCCGCATGAAGAGGGTGTCATGCAGAGAGATGGTCTGCATGATGGACGCCAGGTCATGGTAGCCGTCCGGGCGCTTGCCGAGTGCGGACAGAGTCAGGTTTATCTTGGCGTAAGCGGGGATGAATGCGGATTCTCGCGGCATCGAGGGTCCTCCGAGTAGACGCTGAGGCGACCTGATTATACTAGGGTAGCGCGCTGCGGGGCTAGTGACCGTCTTCACTTTCCGTTGCCCTATTGCCACATTGCTCACATATCGAGATCTGGGGGCCAGTCGCGCTGAAGCCCAGAGTTGGAAGAGGCGGGTGGTATAGTTGGAGGGCGCGCCGGGCACGCCGGCCTGCTGGCTCACCTCTGACGATGGACGGTATCTGTGTCCCTGCTGGCCTCACTCTTTTCCTCAGTCAACGGCACGTTGCTCAACGCGTTGACAGTCCTGATAGGTGGAACACTGGGGTCGCTGGTGGGTGACCGACTGCCGCAGCGCATCCATGACGCGCTGTTTGGCGCCCTCGGCCTCTTCACCGCGGTTGTGGGCCTGCTGGACGCGATGATGACCAAAAACGCGCTGATCGTTTTGGGCGCGCTCTTGCTTGGCGTGCTGGTTGGCGAGGCGCTCGACATCGAGCGTGGTCTGCACGCGTTAGGCGACTGGGCGCAGAAGCGCTTGGCGCGCCCTGGCTCAACCCTGAGCGAGGCGTTCGTCACCTCCAGTCTGGTTTTTTGCGTTGGCCCGCTCTCCATCTTGGGCTCAATCGACAATGGCCTTTCTGGGGACACGACCAAGCTGGTCATTAAGGCGACGCTCGACGGTTTCGCGGCGCTCGCCTTTGGCGCTACTCTGGGTTGGGGCGTGCTCCTCTCCACGCTGACCATTCTCCTGTACCAGGGCGCTGTGAGCTTGCTGGCGCACAACATCGCGCCCGCGCTCACCGCGACGCCTGACACGTTGACTGAGTTGACGGCGACGGGGGGTGTTGTCCTGCTGGCGATCGGCCTGAAGCTGCTCAAGATTCGGGATCTGCGCGTGGCAAACTGGCTGCCCGCGCTCTTCGCCGCTCCACTGCTTGTCTGGCTCGTGGCTGAATTGCCGCAACTGGAGCGGTTAATTTCCTCTGGCCTACCGTTCAAATGATCACCAAGCGCGTTGCGAACCTGTGTCTGGAAGGGAGGCGCCTGAGTGGCGACATCAAAGCGAGAACCGCGCACCCATCTGAACTACATTGCTGGCGAGTGGACACCTGCCGCCGACGGGCGGACGAGCGAGAACCACGATCCCGCGAATGGTGAGTTGATTGGCCACTTTCCCCGCTCCAGCGTGGAGGACGTGGACCGAGCCGTGGCGGCCGCGAGCGCGGCGTTCGATGGTTGGCGCAAGACACCCGCGCCTAAGCGTGGCGAGATCCTGTTTCGCGTTGGTCAGCTGCTCGCCGAGCGCAAGGAGCATATCGCCCGAACCTTGACCCAGGAGATGGGGAAGGTTCTGGTAGAGGCCCGCGGTGACGTGCAGGAAGGCATCGATATGGCCTTCTACATGGCGGGCGAGGGCCGGCGGCTCTTTGGCCAGGTGGCGCCATCGGAGCTTCCGAACAAAGCGGCGATGGCGGTGCGTGAGCCCGTCGGAGTGGTCGGCTGTGTCACGCCGTGGAACTTCCCTGTCGCCATTCCCAGTTGGAAAATGATGGCGGCGCTGATCGCTGGTAATACCGTTGTGCTTAAGCCTGCCACCGACACACCCGCCTCCGCCGCGCTGCTGGTGGAGACGTTCGCCGATGCGGGGCTGCCCGCTGGCGTCATGAACCTCGTGTGCGGAACGGGCGTCGAGGTGGGGACACCGCTCGTGCGGCATCCTGACGTGGCGGCGATCTCATTCACCGGATCGAACGAGATCGGACGCGAGGTGAACGTTGAGGCGGCGCGGCAGTTGAAGCGTGTCGCGCTGGAGCTGGGCGGCAAGAACGCAATCATGGTTCTCGATGACGCCGACCTCGAACTGGCGGTGGATGGCATCATCTGGAGCGCGTTTGGCACGACTGGTCAACGCTGCACAGCGTGCAGCCGGCTAATCGCCCAGAAGGGCGTGCGGGCGGAGCTAGAGCGGCGGCTGGTTGAGCGGGCGTCGGCTTTGCGGCTCGGGCATGGGCTGGACGCGGAAACGGATGTCGGCCCGCTGATCAGCGCTACCCAGCGCGACCGCGTGC
This sequence comes from Ktedonobacterales bacterium, assembly GCA_036391685.1. Classification (GTDB taxonomy): domain Bacteria; phylum Chloroflexota; class Ktedonobacteria; order Ktedonobacterales; family JADMIN01; genus JAKAIY01. Next base: position 220,551 of record DASVZK010000048.1, on the reverse strand, counting down.
ATGGGTATATGGACGTCGCCCGCGGCGAGGGGGCGCGCATTCTCTGTGGCGGCGCCCCGGCGAGCGGCGGCCATCTGGATAACGGCCACTTTTATCAGCCCACGCTGCTCACGGATGTGCGCCCGCAGATGCGGGTAGCGCAGGAGGAGATCTTCGGCCCCGTCCTCTCGATCATCGAGGTCGAGACGCTCGACGAGGCGATTGAGGTCAACAACGGCGTGAAATATGGCCTCTCCAGCTCGATCTTTACGCAAAACATCAATGCCGCCCAGCTGGCGATGCGCGAGCTCAACTCTGGTATCGTCTACGTGAACGCCGGGACAATTGGCGCGGAGATCCAGCTACCATTTGGTGGCACACGTGGCACTGGCAACGGTCATCGCGAGGCGGGCCTCGGCGCGCTGGAGTTCTTTACCGAGTGGAAGGCGGTCTATGTGGACTACTCCGGCAAGCTGCAGCGGGCGCAGATCGACGCCTGAGGCTTGGGCATCAGGTTGACGCACTCGCGCCACGCCAGCTATACTTCCTGGGTACAATCGCATATCGAAGACCCGTGAGGTGGCGGCCCTCATAACGAGGGTACGCCTGGGAAGCCGGTGAGACGCCGGCGCGGACGCGCCACTGTATCTGGGAACGAGACTCGCCATCCATCCGCCCGGCGCGGATGGGGTCACTGCTGACGCGCATAGCCAGCGGGAAGGCCAGGTGAGTCGCGCTCGCGCTCATGCCGCACATAGTTCGGCAGCCGCGAGACCCGGGAGCCAGGAGACCGACCTGACGGAAAACGCTCATCCTTCGCGCCAAGGGGAGAGAGCGGCGTCGCGCTTTCGCGCCTGTCGCGCCCTCACTCTGCGAGCCAGAGCTTGAGGGCGCGTGTATTTTTTCTGGGTATCGTCAGGCGCAAGTTCCGGCGGAATGCGATCATTGTTGGTTATTACCACGGAGGAATGGGCGGCGACTGTGGCGCTGGCCGCGCAGCCTGTCTCTCTGGAGGAACTGGACGCGATGCGTCACTTTCTTCGTGCGCCTTTCGCTGGCGCCGCGCTCGCTGGCTCGCTCCTGCTCACCGTCACGCTTTCCGCCTGCGGCGCTGGAACATCCACGACATCCACGACATCCGCGCCTGAGCAGCCGGCTCTGGCCAAGGACTCTAATGGCACGACGATTGTCCTACCCAAAACCGCACCGCAGCGCATCGTCTCATTGACTCCAGTGGACAGCGAGATCCTCGGCGCTCTGCATCAGGATGCGCACGTTGTCGGTGTGGACTACTATACCGACTACCCAGCTGACATGACGTCGAAGGTCAAGATAACCGATGTCAATAGCACGCCCAACGTTGAGCAGATCATCGCTCTCAATCCCGATCTCGTATTGAGCTACGGCCATGAGACCAACTCCAGCGTCAGCCACGCCGACACGCAGTTGCTGGCGGCGCATATCACGGTCTACGACCTGCCAGCGCTCGACCTGGAAGGCTCGATCACCGAGATTCGATTGATTGGCCAGCTGGTCCATGATGAGAAGGACGCCAGCGCTGTCGCGAATTCGATGCAATCCGCGATCAACGCGGTGAAGGCGAAGGTCGCCAGCGCGTCGAAGCCCACCGTTTACATGGAGTTGTACTATGGCAACGGGCCGACCTATGTCTTTGGCGGCGGCTCCTTCGGCGATGAGCTGATCTCAGACGCTGGCGGCATGAATGTGTTCCACGGGAATGCGTCGGGCGGCGGCTACCCCGCGGTCAATAATGAAGCGATCATCGCCGCCAATCCGGACGTCATCATACTGACGGATGGCGACAGCGTCGCGTCAGTGGCGCAACGGCCCGGTTGGTCGGCTATCGCGGCGGTCAAAAGCGGGATGATCTTTTCGATCGACCCGAACCTCACACAGCGCCCGGGACCGCGCATCATTCAGGGCTTGCAGGACATCGCCAAAGACCTTCACCCGACACTGTTCTCGTAGCGCGCCAGGTCTCACGATATGACGAGGAGCGCGCGCATGGTTCCAGCGCCGGAAACGGCTAATGCGAGCGACCGCCCGAGCGGCGCGGCGCGGCGACCGTTCACGCGCTCCACCGTCGACAGCTTGAGACGGCCCCGTGCGGCCTTGCCTATATTGGGGCTGGTTGCGCTACTTAGCCTTGCCCTGGCGACGTTTCGGGGATCGGTGGCCATACCACCACTCACCACGCTGGAGATCATCCTTCGGCATCTGGGCCTGCCCATTACGCCGCGCTGGACGGTGGCGGATGACCTGATCATTATGCAGGTGCGCTTGCCGCGCGCGCTGGGAGCTGCCCTCGTGGGCGCCGCGCTGGGTATGGCAGGCGCGCTGCTCCAGGGGCTGCTGCGCAACCCGCTGGCCGACCCGCTGCTGCTGGGGACATCCTCGGGCGCCGGGCTGGGAGCGGTCATGGCTATTGTCCTGACCGCCTCGATCACGGTGGACTGGCTGGGTTTCAGCCTGGTGGCGTTGCTGGCATTTGCGGGGGCGTTGCTCGCCGTGGCGATTGTGTATGCGTTGGCGACGCGTGGTGGACGCACGCCAGTGGTGACACTGCTGCTGGCGGGCGTCGCGGTTGGCGCGGTGCTGACGGCGGCCCAGACGCTGCTGATCATTCTGAATGTCTCGCTCCAGCAACGCTTCGGCGCGCTGTATTTCTGGTTTTCCGGCGCGGTGGATGTTGGGTCGTGGGCATCACTGTGGGTGGTCGCCGCGTTGCTGGGGTTAGGGCTGGTCGCTGCGCTGTGGGTCGCGCCAACGCTCGACACCTTCGCGCTCGGCGAGGAGATGGCCGCCAGCCTGGGCGTCGCCGTGGAGCGGCGCAAGCTGGTAATCGTCGCAACTGCGGCCATGCTTGTGGCCGCGTCGGTCACGATTGGCGGCCTGATCGGCTTTGTTGGCCTGGTCGCGCCGCATCTTTGCCGGATGGCGCTGGGGCCGCGCGCACGTCCGCTGTTGGCCGCGTCCTCTCTAGGTGGCGCCATCTTCGTGACGCTGGCCGACCTGTTGGCGCGCACAGTTGTCGCGCCAACTGAGTTACCACTGGGTGTGCTTACGGCCGTGGTTGGTGGACCCTTCTTCCTCTGGTTGCTGCGCTATGCCGGCCAGCGCTACCGGTGGTAGGCGGCGAGGAGCTACGATGGGCAGTCCGCAACCAGCGCCGGCGGCTATCGCCTACGAGAAGGTTGTCTTCGCCTACACGCCTGGTGGCGCGCCAGTGGCCGATGACGTCTCGCTGACCATCCGGCCCGGCGAGATGGTGGCGCTACTGGGTCCGAATGGCGCGGGCAAGTCTACCTTGCTGAAACTGGCCGCGGGCGCGTTGCGGCCGCAAGCCGGGCGTGTCTTGCTGGATGGCGCGGACATGCGCTCGCTTTCCCGGGAGGCCGTGGCGCGACGGGTGGCGCTGGCGCCACAGGACTTCAGTGTCCAGTTCGCGTATACCGTGCGCCAGATCGTAGAGCTGGGACGCATGCCGCATCTGGGCACGTGGGGCGTGATGCGCGCCAGCGACGGGCGCGCAGTGGATGAGGCGATGGACCTGGTGGGTGTGACGGCGCTGGCCGATCGCGTATTCGCTGAGTTGAGCGGCGGCGAGCGGCAGTGGGCGCTGATCGCGCTGACACTGGCGCAGCAGGCGCCGTCACTGCTGTTAGACGAGCCGACGGCGCACCTCGACATCCGCCGCCAGATCGAGACGCTGGAACTGTTGCGCAGGCTGAACCGCGAGCGCGGCCTGACGGTGCTGGCGACGATGCACGATATCAACCTCGCCGCGCGCTACTTTCCGCGTCTGGCGCTTTTCAAGCGCCGCATCGTCGCCGACGGCCCACCCGCCAGCGCGCTCGACCCAGCGACTCTCTCGGCGCTCTACCAGACACCGGTGCGTGTCGGCATTCTGCGCGGCGACGAGCGGCTGAGCGTACAGCCCCCCCCACTGGTCGAGGCGCTCGACTTGGGGCTGACGCCTGCGGCGGCTGCGCTGCACATTCGCGCGCACATCATCGCGGGCGGCGGTTCGGGCGAACTGCTGATGCGCGCGCTCGCCGACGCTGGCATCCCGTTCAGCGCTGGGCCGCTCAACATTGGCGACAGCGATCACTCACTGTCCGAGCGGCTGGCGGCGCTGACGCTGGCCGAGCCTCCTTATGCGCCAGTCTCGCCGGAGGGTTTGGCGGCGGCGCGCGCCCACATCGCCGAGGCGGGAACACTGATTATCTGCCCCGCTCCGCTTGGCCCGGGCAATGTCCCGCTGCTGGACGCGGCGCTGGACGCGCGCCAGCAAGGGGTCCGCGTTCTCCTGCTGGAGCCGGGCTCCGCGGAGGATACGGCGCGGCCGCTAGCGCACATCGTCGCGCGCGACTTCTCCCGTCGTGGCGTGGCGGCGTATGAGGCGCTTCTGGGGGCGGGGGCGGAAATTGCGGTGTCGCCCGCCGAGGTCGTAGCGCTGCTGACGAGCTGACCGCGCCCATACGCAGTGACGCTCCGGACAGCAGGACAGCGCCGATAGCACTCCAGAGCCATTGGGCGTGTTGGCTCGCGCGCGCCATGGCGTTGGCGCTCGCGAGCGATGGAATCTCCCTGATTTTCAGGCACCCTTGAGGTGTCAACGACGGGCGACATGGGGCGGACGAGCCGCCCCGGCTCATCAGGGAGGAGCCACTGCTATGGAAAACTCATCCTTCACTCAGTCCAAGCCTGACATCACGGCCGGCGCCGGCGTAGCGGCGTTAGAGACGCGCGACGCGCGCAAGTCGCTGCCGCTAGGCCGCGAGCGCGTCGAGATCCTCAAAGGCGTCAGCCTGCGCATCGAACATGGCGAGCTGGTGGCGATGGTTGGGCCGTCGGGTTCCGGCAAGTCCACGCTGCTTGGCATCATCTCAGGGCTGGATAGCCCTACCAGCGGCCAGGTCTTCGTGGACGGCGTGGACATTACCCACATGAGCGAGGCGCGGCTAGCGCGGCTGCGCAACCGCAGCATCGGCATGGTCTTTCAGGCGTTCAACCTCATCCCAACGCTCACCGCGCAGGAGAACGTCGAGACGCCGCTTTATGCCGGAAAGCATCCCGGCCGTCCCTCTGACCGCGCGAAGGAGTTGCTGGCGCTCGTCGGGTTGGGCCACCGGCTCACCAACCGACCCTACCAGATGTCGGGCGGTGAGCAGCAGCGAGTCGCAGTGGCGCGCGCGCTGGCGACGAACCCGGCAATTGTCATCATGGACGAGCCAACTGGCAACCTCGATCGCATGAATGGCGAGAACGTGCTCGCGATGATCCGCGAGCTACGCCAGGCGACTGACGTAACATTCGTCATCGCGACCCACGACCCCAACGTCGCCCAGTCCGCCGATCGCGCGATCCGCATCGTGGATGGGCAGATCGCCGCCGAGTGACTGAGCCATGCGCGGTGAAGGCTGCGCGCTTACGATAAGAGGGAGTCTGATATGAAAGCGCACATGTACTGGACCTATGCGACGCGCTCGCAGTTGCGCGGTGGGCAGCGCTCGCTGCTGGCCGTATTCTGCATCGCCATCGGTGTGGCGTCGGTCGTCGCTCTGCAGCTTGTCTCCAACGCCATAAATCTGGGCCTGACCTCCAATGTCCGACTGCTCAACGGCGGCGACCTGGCGATCACTGACACCGTCGCGCCGTTGACTGGCGAGCAGCTCAGCTATTTCGATCAGCTCAAGAGCGATGGGACGCTAACGGGTTATACGGCGGTGGACGCTGTGAGCGGCGAGTTCCATGTGAGGGCTGGCAAAGCCTCGCGCTTCTTCCAGGTCAACGCGGTGGACCCGGAGACTTTCCCGCTGGCGGACGCGCCGACTTTCACCGACGGCGCCAGCCGAAGTCTAAGTAGCCTGCTCACCGGAGACCAGGTGGTCATCACCACGGGGATGGCGCAGGCGCTGGGTCTGCGCGTCGGCGATGCCGAGCAACTATACACCAATGACGGGCGCTCGCTCCCGGTCACGATCGCCGGCATCATCCAGAGTAAGGGCTTCTTCAATGGGTCGTTGCTGCTGGTCAACATCGCGCGGATGGCGGCGCAGCCGAGCCTGGACGGCCAGTCGCTGGCCTACAGCGCCGTCTACGCTGATGTGCCTGAGCATAGCGACGCCAACGCGACAGCCGCCGAGAAGCTCATCCAGGCGCGCTTCCCGCTGGCGTCACAGCAGACAGCGCAACAGGCGCAGGCCTCCAACGCCAAGCAGGTCCAGCAGATCCAGTATTTCCTTCAAATGGTGGCGTTGCTGGCGCTGCTCATCGGTGGTGTCGGCATCGTCAACACGATGCAGGTGCTGCTGCGGCGCCGCCGCATCGAAATCGCGACGCTCAAGACGGTCGGCTATCGGCGCGGCGACCTCTACGCGATGTTCGGACTGGAGGCCGGACTTGTTGGCCTGCTCGGTGGCGTGATCGGCGCGGCGGCTGGCGTTGGTGGAGGCCTGCTGGTCAAGCCAGTCATCGAAGCCAGCCTGCAGGTGGCGCTGCCGGCGGCGATCGACCCGTGGATGGTGGGTTCCGGCCTGGCGGTCGGTTTCGTCACCGCGCTGATTTTCGGTCTGCTGCCGATTATCCAGGCGGCGCAGGTGCGCCCGCAGGCCGTGCTGCGCGAAACCCCCGAGCGCGCGGGATGGCAAGGCGCCGTTTTGACCGCCCTCCTACTGGCCCTCTTCGTGGTGATGTTCTTCGCGCTGGCGCTGGCGATCCTCCGCGATCCACGGCTGACGGCGCTGGCGGTTGGCTCCGCTGCGGGTGTCCTGGCTGTCCTGGGACTGCTCTTTGGCGGGGTGGTCTGGGTCATCAGCCGGTTTCCTGTACTGGAGCGCATGCGCTGGTGGTACGTAGCGCTGGTGATCGTCGCGCTTGCGGCATCCGGCGCGCTGTTGATGGCGGTTCCGGCGTTCGGCGCGCTTTGCCTGGTCGTAACGTTGCTGGCTGCGGCTCTGGTGGTTATGCCCAAGTCCTGGAAGGTGAACGTCAAGCTGGCGCTGCGTTCCATTGGGCGACAAAAGGCGCGCACGGTGACGACACTGCTTGCGCTCTACATTGGTGTCTTCGCCATCGCACTGATCCTGGTACTGGGACAAAACATCAGTGTGGCAATCAACTCGTACCTGCTGAGCGGGAACGCGTTGAACGCCGAAGTCATCGCCAGCAGCGCGGACCGAGCGGCGGTCGAGGCGCAACTGGCGCGTACTTCGGGTATCCAGAACCAGACAGAGGTCCCATTTACGCGCTTCGCGCCCGTCGCTGTCAACGGCCAGCCCATCGCGCTGTTCATCGAGGCGGCCACAGCTAGCGGGACCTACAGCGCCAGCGATGTCGCGGGCGTGATGAACGGCGCGCAAGGTTACGATCTCGCGGGCGGGGCGACACTGGATCTGACTGACACGCCCATATCCAGCGGGCGGTCGCTCAACGCCGGGGATGCGGGGATGCTGAACGCGCTGCTGCCGCTCGCCGCATCACAGGCTCCCAACAACCTGAAGCTGGGGGATAGTATCAGTGTCGCCAGCCGGGCGAGGGCCACGCCCATCACCTTTACTATCATTGGCTTCTACAACTCGAAGATTCCCCAATTCGGCCCCATGCTGGTGGATAGCGCGGCGGTCGACACGCTCAGCGGCGGCAAGCCAGAGTACGGTTTTCGCATGCGGCTGGACCCCACCGAGACGGACGCGAAGCTGGCCGCTATCCAATCCGCGATCCCCAACGCGGTCACGTACAATTTCTCGGACTTCGCCGATCAGTACGCTACGCTGCTGAACAATCTGATCGACGTGCTGATCGCGGTAACCTCGCTGGCGATGCTGGCCAGCGTCATCATCATCGCCAACACCGTTGGGCTGACCATGCTGGAGCGGCGGCGTGAGATTGGCATCCTCAAGGCGGTCGGATATACCAGTCGCGCAGTGCTGGGCGAGGTGATCGTCGAGAATGGCGTGATTGGGTTCACTGGGGCGTTCCTGGCGCTGGCTCTGGTGATGGTCGCGGCGACAATCCTGGGCAAGACCGCCTTCGATCTGACAATTGTTGTACCCACGCCGATCGTCCTCGGTGTGGCGGCGGCGACGGTTATAGTCTGCGTGGTGGTCGCGGCGCTGGTGGCGTGGCAATCGACGCGTGTGCGCCCTGTCGAAGTGTTGCGCTACGAATAACAGGCCTGTGCGTATCTCCGGCGTCACTCGGCGCCGGAGATACTCGCTCGCGCATGGTACAGTGGCTTGTGTCTGGAGGCCGCGCATAGACGAGAAGGAGGCGGCTATGAACGCGCTGAGACGCCGCTTCGCCACCTTGCGATGGCGGCTAATGCTCACATGCTTCGTCTCCGCCTTCACGGCGATGATGACGCTGGCTGTCGTATTCTTCCTCCTGCCGGGCATCGTGGCGCTCTTCACGCCGCAGCGACCGCTGGCGATGGCGCACGACCTGGTGACGCTCGCTCGCCGTGTCACGCCACTCTACGCGCGAACTCCGCCGGACAGCGGACAGTTGCTGACGGCGCTCGGCGCATACGAGGACAAGCTGGCAATCGTCGAGGGACTGACCAACAATACGCGCGGCGAGGTCGGGTTGATTCCCGGCAAGAACGCCGCCATCTATGCGCTCGATGGGCGCGGTCAAACGCTGGCCCGGCTTACGCCTGGCTCTGCGTCGCCAGGCGACTTCGCCACGCTCTCGCGCACAGTCGCCACCCTCGCGGTGACGCGCGACGCCCTTCGCGGGACGAGCCAGCCAGGCGCGCTAGTTCGAGTTCTTCCGGACGGGTTGACAGTGGCTGCGGCCCCGGTCGTGGGCGCGGATGGCAAGGTCGCCGGCGCGCTGCTGATCGCGGCTGACATGGGCGCCCTGGTGCGTCCGATCTACCTTGCGGACCTGGCGGCTATCTTGCCGACGGCGCTGTTTTTCGCGGCGATCGCCAGCGTCTTTGGCGCGGTTTTTGGCATCCTGACCGCGCGCGGGCTAACCCGGAGAGTCCAGCGTCTCACGGAGGCGGCGGCCGCGTGGAGCCAGGGGGATTTCACCGCTACCGCGCGCGACCCATCTGAGGACGAGCTGGGCCGGCTGGCGCGCGACCTCAACGCGATGGCCGAGCGGTTGCGGCAACTGCTACGCGACCAGCAGCGGCTGGCCGTGATCGAGGAGCGCAACCGGCTGGCGCGGGACCTGCACGACTCAGTCAAGCAGCAGCTTTTCGCGCTGACGATGCTGGTTGGTGGCGCGCGACTTGAGGTTGGGAACGAGAGCGCCGCGCGGCGCATCCTCGACCAGGCCGAGTCGGTGGCGACGAGCGCGCAGGCGGAGATGACCGCGTTGATTCAGGCGTTGCGTCCGGCGCCGCTGATCAATCGCGGCCTGGGCATGGCGCTGCATGAGCTGTGCGGTGAATGGGAGCAGCGCCACGGTATCGCATGCGCGCTGGAGACCACCGGCGCGGTGGACCTGGACCCGACCGTTGAGCAGGAGGTCTACCGTGTCGTGCAGGAGGCGCTGGCGAACATCGCCAAGCACAGCGGCGCGACCCGAGTAGACGTGCGCGCGGTGATGGAGGGTGACGCGCTTTCACTGCGCATTCGCGACAACGGCCATGGCTTCCATGTAGAGCGGGCCAGTGGACGTGGGCTGGGACTGAGCAGCATGCGCGAGCGCGTGGCGGCGCTAGGCGGGACGTTGCGCATTTCCAGCTCAGTTGGCGGGACGAGTGTGGAGACACGCATTCCGCTAGGCGGACGGACGCCAGGAGCGGTGGCCGCCGGAGAAGCGCCGGGCGGCATCGAGCCGGAGGAGACGAACCGATGACTGCGGAGACACAGCCGATTACGGTCCTGATCATAGACGACCACGAATTGGTGCGTGAGGGCGTGCGCACTTTCCTGCAGCGCATGAGCGATATCCAGTTAGTTGGCGAGGCGTCGTCCGGGTCGGAGGGCGTGCGCCTGGCCGCGGACCTCGCGCCGGATGTCGCGCTGATGGATCTTGTCATGCCGGGGATGGACGGCGTTGAAGCGACGCGCCAACTCAAGCGTGTCAGCCCTTCGACGCAGGTGATCGTGTTGACCTCGTTCGATGACGAAGAGCATATCCTGCCCGCCATCCGCGCCGGCGCGCTCTCCTACATCCTGAAACATGTGCGGACCGGCGAGTTGGTGGACGCGGTGCGCAAGGCGGCGCGAGGTGAGGTGGTCATGTCGCCGCAAGTCGCGGCGCGGGTGATGCGCGAGTTGCGCCAGGGGACGGGCGAAAAATCCAACGTGGAGACTGACCTCAGCGAACGCGAGATAGAGGTTTTGCGGTTGATCGCCGAAGGCCGACAAAACGCGGAGATCGCGGAGGCGCTGGTGATCAGCGAGCATACCGTCAAGCGCCACGTCTCCAACATTCTCAGCAAACTGCACCTGGCCGACCGCACGCAGGCCGCCGTCTACGCCTGGCGCGAGGGGATGGTGGAAAGGGAGAGTTGAGATCAGCCGCCGATCATGGACATGGAGCGCGAGGAGCGGCGGAAACGCTTGTCGCCGATGTAGTGCTTGAGCTCCTTGCCCCAGACCGCCTGGCGAAGGGTCTGCTCGATCTCAGCATCGCTGGCGTTCGCGCGCAGCGGACCGCGCAGGTCGGTCTCGGTCAGGGCGAACAGGCAGGTGCGTAGCTGGCCTTCGGCGGTCAGCCGGATGCGGTCGCACTGCGCGCAGAAGGGCTCGCTGACCGGGTTGATGAATCCCACCTCTCCGATACCGTCGCTGAAAGTATAGCGGCGCGCCGTCTCAGAGGGATCGATGCCCTTGACAGGAACCAGTGGGCCGAACTCGGCCTCGATGAGCGCCTTGATCTCCGCTCCGGTAAGGATGTCCTCTTTGCGCCAGATTTGGTCGGCGTCAAGTGGCATGAACTCGATCCACCGCACGCGGAAGCCAGTGCGGCGGGCGAAACGCGCGAAGTCTACGACTTCCTCTTCTGTGAAGCCGCGCATAGCGACGGCGTTGATCTTTATCGGGCGAATAGTGGGGCAATCGGCCAGCGCGTCGAGGCCAGCGATGACCTGCGCCAGCGCATCGCGGCGCGTCAGTTGGGCGAAGCGCTCGCGCACGAGCGAATCGACACTGACGTTGATGCGCGTTAGCCCCGCTTCGGCCAAAGGGCGCGCCATCCTCGCCAGCGAGAAGCCGTTGGTCGTCAGGCTGAGACTGTTGAGGCCCGGAATGGACGAGAGCATCGCCACCAGATCGGGCAGGTCGCGGCGTACCAGCGGCTCGCCGCCCGTCAGACGAATCTGATCGATGCCCAATGAAACGGCAATGCGCGCTAGCCGGGCGATTTCCTCGTAGCTGAGGATGTCGGCGCGTGGCAGCCAGGGGAGCCCTTCGGCGGGCATGCAATAGACGCAGCGGAAATTGCAGCGGTCGGTAACCGAGATGCGCAGGTTACGGATGTGGCGGCCATAGCTATCGACCAGCGGACCCTCATAGGGCGCCGGGCCGAGGTCGCTATGTTCTTTGGTGAGGTCGCGCAGGCCCTTGCGTGTCACCTGTCGCGCGCCGTCGGTATCCGTCATGTCCGCGTATCTCCGCTCGCGTTGCGCCAACGCCTTCTCATGCCTGTTCTATCCGCGCCGCCGGAAATTGGATACGGCCGCTAGCTGACCGTTTGGCCGGGTTGGACGTTCAGCACTTCCACCTCACCCAATCCAAACGAGCCAAGCGCGTCGCGCAACGCGGCTGGTGTGCCGGTCAGGATAGGGAAGGTAGCGTAGTGCATCGGGATAACGGCGGGAGCGCGTAGCAGTCGCATGGCGTAAGCCGCCTCACGGGGACCCATCGTATAGAAATCGCCGATGGGCAACAGCGCCAGGTCGGGCTGATAAAGGTCGCCGATAATCGCCATGTCACTGAAGACATTGGTGTCGCCCGCGGCATATACTTTGAGCCCGCTCTCAAAAGTGATCACATAGCCCGCCGCCTCGCCACCGTAGACCGTCCGGTCGCCGTCGCTGATTCCGCAGGAGTGGTCGGCGCGCGTCATCGTCACCTTGACGCCACCGAGGTCGTATGTGCCGCCTTTGTTCATGCCGACGGTATTCTGTACGCCTTTAGACTCCAGCCATCCCGCAGTCTCGACGATGGCTACAACGTGCTGTGGCTGCGCGCTGGCGGAAATCTGCACAGCGTCGCCGATATGGTCCATATGGCCGTGGGTGACGAGGATGCTATCGAGCTTGCCTACCTGCTTCTTGTCCGCTGGTACGGCGGGATTGCCCTGCACCCATGGATCGAGGAGAATGCGCTTGCCGCTATTTGATGTGAACAGGAATGTGCCGTGACCCAGCCAGGTGATCTGTACGCCCTTCAGATCCATGGAAGCAGCCTCCTGACAGCGGCGTCGGCGCGACGAATCAGGCGTCGCGAGCCGCACAACATCGTGTCCGTCGAAGTCAATCGTACCACGCGCATGCCCGCTCGCGCCCAATTGACAACATGTCAACGAAGGCGCGAAGATGAAAGGGTGAACACGCCACACATCGCGTGGCAGCCGCCCAGGAGATACCCCGCATGTCCAGCGCCATACCGCCCAATCTCATCGCCTCGCTGCTGTTTGGTGTCGGGCAGATCGTTGCGGGCGGCGCGCTGGCCTGGATAGAGCTTTCGCCGCGAAAGTGGCGGTTGTGGCGGGCGGTTGTGGCGGGCGCGGCTGGCCTGTGGTTTTTCGTGAGCGGCGTATGTGAGCTACTCGTCTCTGGAATAGAGGCGCGCCGGGCGGTCACCGGCGGCCCGCGCATCGCTCTCTTCACTAGTGTCCGCGCGGCCGCTGACACCGCGCTCTTCGCCTGGACGGTGGCGCTAGCGGTAGGGCTGGTAGCGTACTTCGTGGCGCGGGCTATTCGGGCACGACGGGCGGCGGACCCGGCGGAACGGGAAGTACGCCAGTGACGGATTACCGCCTGATCGCGCTCGACGTGGACGGCACCATTTTGACTCCAACTGGTGAGCTTACACCGCGCATGCTCGCCGCGGCGCATGAGGCGCGCTCGCTGGGTGTGACACTGGCGCTGGCCACGGCGCGTCGCTGGACAGGCGCGGCGCCAGTCGCTCGCGCGCTCGACGCCGCCAGCGCGCTTATTCTGTATGATGGCGCGCTGCGACGTGGCTTCCCCAGCGGCACGGTCGAAGCGGTCGCGCCACTTACACGTGATGTGGCGCAGGTGGCGGCGCGCAGAATCGTAGAGAGCGGGCTGCGTGCGGTCGCCCAGTTCAGCCCGGCGTCGGGCGAGCGCATGGTGTCGTCCGCGGAGCCGCCAGCCGGCGGCTGGATGGAGCCGTATCTGGACAATTTCGCGCAGCAGGTCCGCTACAAGCCGGTGATGTCGATGCTGCGTGGCCGGGCGGCTCCACTGCGAATCGTCACATTTGGGCCAAATACGTTGCTTCACGCACTGGCGGAACGCATGGACGATCTCACCGCTGAATGGCAAATCCTGCCGTCAGGTAGCTACGGACAGGCCGAACTTACGGTCTTCGCGCCAGGTGTTTCGAAAGGGGCCGCGTTGATGGAGCTGGCGGCTGACCGCGGGGTTCCGATCGAGGAAACGATGGCTATCGGTGACGGAGTGAATGACATTTCGATGCTGCGCGCGGCCGGCCTCGGCGTCGCGATGGGACATGCGGCGCTCGGCGTCCGCGCCGCCGCCGACGTGATCACAGGGTCGAACGACGATGACGGCGCCGCGCAGGCGATCGAGCGGTTCGTGCTCGGGAGACGAATGGAGGAGCCAGCATGACGGCGGGTGACACACCCGCGGGGGTGGACAATCCTGATGAGCTATTCGATCGCGTCAATGAGCGCGACCAGGTGATCGGGACCATCCGGCGGGGCGACGCGCACCGCAATCCACGGCTCATCCATCGCAGCGTGCAGGTGTTCGTGCTGGATAATGCGGGGCGCCTCCTGCTCCAACTCCGCTCGGCGCGCAAGGACCTCTTCCCCGGCTACTACTGCGCGTCCGCGTCGGGCCATGTGATCTCAGGCGATACCTACGATGAGACGGCGCGCCGTGAACTGGAGGAGGAGCTTGGCGCCTCCGCGCCACTACGGCCGCTTGGGGTGACGCTGGTGCGCTCCGAGCAGGAGACGGAGATGACCGCCCTGTACCTCGTATGGCATGATGGCCCCTTCACCTTTCATCCGACCGAAACAGACGGCGGACGCTGGTTCACGCTGGAGGAGTTACGGGCGGCGCGAGGCGCGATCCTTATGACACCAGCGCTGATCGCGGGCCTGGATGCGTTCGAGCGCCTGCTCGCCGAGGGCGGGATCGAGCCGCCGCCGAGCGCCTGACCTGGCGCGGTATACTCTGGAGAGCGCCGGTGTACGGCGCGAGATTTGTGAACATGGCGCGGGAGACGATAGCGCGCGAGCGATATGACGTGAGACCCGGCGCGTCAGGAGATAGCGAGATGGCAGATCTGCAGAGTGTGCAGACAGCAGACCAGATTGAGCTGAGCGGCGACACGAAGATTAGCGCCGAAGCGCTACTAGATGCGCTCCGGCAGGTCTACGACCCTGAGATCCCAGTCAATATCGTTGATCTGGGGCTGGTATACGGCCTCAAGGTCGATGGCGGCAAGGTCAACGTCACGATGACGCTGACGGCGATTGGCTGCCCTGTCGCAGGCGAGGTCATGGCTGATGTCCAGGAGCGGGCCAGGGAGACGCCAGGCGTGGAGGCCTGTGAGGTCGATCTGACGTTCGAGCCGATGTGGACTCCTGAGCGCATGACGGAAGACGCGCGCTGGGAACTTGGCATGTAGGGGCGAAGGCCAGCGGCGTCGGTGTCACGGGTCCGCGCGGCGACTCCCGCGCCGGGTCACACGGCGGCGCAGTCGTCCGGCAAACGCTGCCGAGCCATTCCAGAACAGGGCCGCGCGCTCCAGTGGTGACCGCATGAGCGTCATCTGTGAGAGATACCAGCGCAGGCCGCTCATCTCGCGCGTCGCCGATTCCCACGCGCTGCGCTCGGCAGTCGCCAGCGCCGCCGAGCGCAGTCGGTCCAGCGCCGCTTCGGGAACAGGCGCATCGAGCAGCGCGCGGGCACGGGCTAGCGTTACCGCGACGGGCGCAGCCGCCCCGCGGCTGATGGCGTCGGCTGCCAGCGCGTCCCACGCTGGCGTGTCTGGGACGCGACGGGCGATTTCGGCGACATCCGTCAACCAGATGAGCCGCCCGATGTGGTGCTGGATGGCGTAGTGCATGCAGAGGAAGCGTAGCTCATCGTGCGGCGCCAGTCCCAGGCCCCAGTGATACGGGCCACTCAGCGGGGCCGCCGCGGCCCAGATCGGCTCGGGAGCGAAAGCGCGCCGATAAGCGGGATAACGGCACGGGTTGACGTGCGCCTCGATGATGCGCCCTTTCGCGTCCTGAAATTGCATCTCGCGAAAACGAAGAGCATGTCGGCTCAGCGGGGCGCTCTTGCCAGCGACCGGAGTGAATCCGGCGGCGCGCAGCGCGGCGGCGACGGTAGGGCCGTCTTCGATACGTATCATCAGATCGATATCTGAGACCGGCCGCAGGGCGATGTTTCCGTATAGTCGGCGCGCCAGCGGCAGCCCTTTGACGATGATCACAGGCGCCTGGGTGCGCTCCAGCAGCGGCAGCACGCGCCCGAGGGCCATCTCCAACCGCCGGCCGCCGATGGCCACCTCGCCGTACCGCTGGCGCATGCGCGCGACAATCGCTGGTGGCACGCGGTCGAGGAGTCCAGCGGCGGCGATATGTGTGAATAGCAGCGTCTCGACACCGTTCGCGCCTGCGAGCGCCGCGATGCGCTTCCAGTCATCGTTGGTCAGTTCCTCGCCGGTCCGCGTGACATCCATGAGTTCTGCCGCACTCAGTGACACTCTCGAACAGAGCCAGAGCAGCCGCTCGACTGGCGCCGCGCCATCGCGCGTCGGAAAGAGCAGACCAGGTAAGGACAGAGCAGCGGCCGGCGGCCGACCGCTGACCTCCAACTCTGGCTCGTCGCTCATCACAGCGCCTCCCTCACCTCGCGGGCCTGCCAATCGCTAGACTTTCTGCGCGGCCACCTGCCGAAAGACAGCGTCATAACGGCTTGTGGACCGAGATACATCATAACGCGGCGCGGTATCAAGGCGCGCGCGCGCGCCGAGCGCGCTTGCATAATTTGGATCGCCAATCAGCGTGTCGAGCGCGCGTGCCAACGCCTGTGGGGCGGCGGGTGGGACGAGCAGACCATTAACGCCATCCACTAGGACATCGCTGATCGCGCCAACATCGCTGGCGACAATTGCCTTGCCACAAGCCATCGCTTCCAGAAGCGCCAGCGGCATGCCTTCGGCCAGTGAAGGCAGCGCGACAATGTCCATGGCATTGAGGAGCGCGGGCGCCTGGTCGTGTGCGACGGGTCCCGCATAGACAACGCGGTCAGCCAGCCCAAGGCGCTCGGCGCGCGCGCGCAGCGCGGCGCGAGAGGGGCCATCGCCGATTAGCGCGAGGCGAACGGGCCGCAAGTCTTGCGCGGCGCGCAGAGCCGGCGTGGCGAGCGCGTCGAGCATGACATGCTGACCCTTGCGTGGCTCAAGGCTCGCGAGTATGCCGATTACTGACTCGTCACTGCCCAGACCTAGCCGCTCTCGCGCTTCGGCGCGCGCGGCGCTGGAAGGGCTGAACGCGACCGTGTCGACACCATTAGGGATGACGGTAATGTTATGCGCCGGGACGGGAAACCAGCGGCGGATATCGGCTCCGTCAGCCTCGCTGAGCACAGTAATATGGTCTGCCCCGGGTAGGCCCCGGCGGAAGTTCTCCCAGTTGAGCGCATCCTCCGGCAGGCGCCGCAACAACACCTGCGCGGGGTGATATCGCATCTCTTTGAGATGGCCCGGGAGCGCCGCCAGCACGGCCCCGTGTGTCATGACAACGGTTGGGATACGTTGAGAAGGCGCCAGACGGCCTCGCATCTCAATGTATGGAAAAGCGGCAGCGCTCTGCGAGGCGACAATGTCGAACGCATCTTTGTCGTGCAGATCAAGCAGCGTGCGCGTCAGCGTCTCGTTCCATGCCCGGCTGTAGGCGCCCGACTTGCCTCCAGCCAGGTAATAGATGGACCCCCACTCATCGCGGACCACGGCTGGCCCGCTCGGTAGCGCGGTGGTGAGTGTCGTGACCCGATGGCCCGCCTCTACCAGCGCGCGCCGCAAGGATTCGCCGTGTGTCTCCATGCCTCCAAAGTGGTGCGTGATAATGGAACGGCTCAGCAGCGCGATGTGGAGCGGGCGAGCGCCCACCGCCGGAGCCGTTTGCGCGCCGGCTTGGGCGTGGTCGCTAACAGTTGAGGTGATGGGCAAAGCCGACGCCAGCGAATAGGATCGGCGGCGCGCGCTGGCCATGTCCTCATACAGCGCCTCGTAGGCGTCGGTGATCATGTCGGGCGCGAAATACTCCTCGACGCGACGGCGGCCCGCGGTTCCCATTTGTCGCGCCTGCGCTGGATGGTCTATGAGCGCGCCGAGAGAGGCCGCCAGCGCGTCTGGCGCTCGCTCCGGCGCCAGGAAGCCTGTCTCGCCATCGCGCACCACCTCTGGAAAGGCGCCATGCCTGGTTGCGACCACTGGCAACCCCGCGGCTTGCGCTTCGAGCAGGGTGACGCCAAAGCCCTCTTCCGCGCCAGTAGCGGTTGTGCGGCTGGCAAGCAAGAAAACGTGCGCGCGGGCCATGAGCGCGCTCACAGTGGCGCTATTTCGCGCGCCGTGCAACGTGACGCGGTCGCCGAGGCCGAGCCGGTGGATCAGCGACTCCAAGTCAGCGCGTAATGGCCCGGCGCCAACGATGTCATAGCGCAGATCGAGGTCAGGACGCGCCCGCTGTGCGAGGGCGATAGCCGTTATGCTGTCATCCAAACCCTTGATATCGATCAGCCTGGCCACGGTCAGCGCGCGAAATGGCTCGCCCTCTGTCCGTATGCGAGGTTCGTTCGTAAATCCCGCCATATTCCAGTAGGGTGCGATGCGAACCATCTTGTCCGGCGGGCAACCGAGCAGCTCCACGCGACGGCGAGTGTTCTCGCTGTTGGCGACAATGCGCGCGGCGATGCCGAACAGGCGCACGTAGCAGTTGGGGCCGTGAGCCAGCGGCCACTCGCTATAGTCGAACCCGTGGAAACTGACAGCCAGCGGCGCGTCCCAGAGCGCGCTCGTGAAACGGAAGCGATCGCCGATCATGCCGAAATGGGCATGGATGATGTCGTAGCGGCGCCGCGTGCGCGCCAGCGTGTAGAGGCGGTTCATCTGCGAGAGGCTGACGGCTTGCCAACCATATTCTCGAGGATTGAGGGCGGCCGCGGTTAGCTGCGGCGCGACGCGGACGCTGCGGATCAGTCGGAGTGGCGCGCTTGCTAGCCGCTGCCCGCTCAAGAGTGGTGGCACATCCATGTAGATGGTTCGCGCGCCCATCTCGGCGGCCAGCGGGTCGCGCGGTGGAAACTCGTCGTCACGTGGATGATAGTCCGAGTAGATATCTACTTCGTGCCCGCGACCGAGCAGGGCGGAGATGTGGCGCAACACGAATGTTTCGGAGACTTTGGGAAAGACACCGGTGATGATCGCAATCCGCATTCTGTAACCCTTACGCCCGCCGCGCGCCACACTCAGGCGCTATTGTACACTTCCACGAACCGGCGCCCCACGACCCAGAACCCAATGGGTTACCCGTACCTGTCGCGGGGCTCTCCTGTGCTCGCGCCCGGTTTGACTGACATGCGGCCACGGCGGCGGCGAGAGGTGGTGTGATGGATCTTCCTCCAATTGTTTGTATCTCAAATGCGGAGTGGGATGCGCCTATTCCAACAAACCGTCAGCAGATTATGCGCCGGCTCGCCATGCGCACGCGCGTCGCCTACATCGAGGCGCCGCTACCTGTCGCCGGCTCGTTCGTCGGGCGAAGTCGTGGCCGCGAGCGGAAGCACGGCTGGCGCGTTGCGGATGGGGTCCACGTTTTTCAGGCCTGGGACTGGATTCCTTATCCCATCACCCAGCGCTCTCGCGGCCTGAGCTACTGGATGGATAATCGTTTCCGCGCCTCTGTGACGCGCGCGTGGCGCCGTCTCGGTTGGGAGCGTCCCATCGCCTGGTTCTATGCGCCCGACGCTGGCGATTTGCTCGGCCAGTTCCGTGAGCGATTGAGTGTCTACCACTGCGTGGACGACTATGCCGCCGCCGCGCGCTACAACCATTACCAGCGTGTTGCGGTCTATGACGTGCGCAAGGAGGAGCGCTACCTTGTCCGTGGCGTCGATGAGGTCATCGTCTCAGCGCCGCCACTCCTGGAGCGCTGGCGTCCGGTGAACCCGTCCGTCACTCTCATGCCGAACGTCGCTGATACGGCGCTCTTCGCCCAGGCGCTAGAGCCGGGGCCCGACCATCCGCTTGTCGCGGAGATTTCCAGGCCGCGGGTGGTCTTTATCGGCGCGCTCGACCAGTACAAGGTCGATTTCGCGCTACTTGGGGCGGTTGCACGGCGCTTGCCTGGCGTGCAATTCATCTGTATTGGCCCGACCGGCTCGGCAGATGGGACCACCCCAGCCGATGCTCCGCATGGCCCCAACCTCCACTACCTTGGGCCGCTTCCCCAGCGGGAACTTCCTGAGGCGCTGCGCTACGCGAGCGCGGGTATCATCCCGTACCATATCAATGATTACACGACTAGCGTTTCTCCGTTGAAACTGTATGAGTACCTCGCAGCCGGAGTTCCTGTCGTCGCGACGGCGCTTCCCGGACTCCTGGCGGAAGCAGTGGATGGGTTGGGCATTGCGCAACAGGACCCAGAGGCGTTCACGGCGCGGCTGAGCGAGGCGATAGGTTATGATGAGACAGCGCGTCTGCGGGTCGCGCAGCGCGCCATGACGCATAGCTGGGAGCGACGGGTGGATGAGATCTCGACGCTACTCCTGGCGCGTCTCGCTCCCACTGCGCGGTGATATTGCGCGCAGGGCCAACTCGGCAGCGTGGGAACGCTTCCTGTACGGCAAGACGCCAGGCGCAGGCCCAGTTCAGTGGCGCGTGCGACCGGCTTACGGCGAAACGGTCGATTGACGCATACGCTAAGGGGCGTCGGGGGCAGTGATGGTGCGGCAAGACGTGACAACGAGATGGGCGGTTCTAATCGCGCTGGGATTCGGACTGCTGGGCATTCTAGGCGGTTTGATTGGGGTACTCGTTACGCCCTCCAGTTATCAAGCAGACGCTTTCGTCGTGGTCTACGCTATGCCGCCGGGATTCACCAATCTCATTAGTCCGGACGAGGCGAACACCGTCAACGCCTATTATCAGCAGGGCGCGTTGCAGGATAGCGTGATTCAGCGCATCCGTTACAAATATCCTGAGCTTACGGCGCAGGAAATTCGCCAGGCAGTCAAGGTCAGCATTGTGGCCTATACGCCACTGACGCGCGTGACAGCAACGGCGGCTTCGCCACAGGTCGCCGTCACACTCGCGAACGCTGTGGCCACCGCGTGGGTTAACGACGCTGGACTGGTGATCACGCACGCCTATGATTTCGCTTACACCACCTTGATTGACCACGAAAATCAGCTCAATACCCAGATGGCCGCGACGCGCGCCGCACTCGCGCCGCTCTCGCCCAAATCGACAAAGGCGCAGGCGCTGAACAGCTCCTTGCAGACGCTCGAAGCGGCCTATACCGCGACAGACGCGAGCCTTGTCGCGCTGCAACGCGAACGCTATACCGTCGCTGGAAATACCTACGTGGCGACGCCAGCGACCGAGGCTTCAGTGACGCGCAGTCCTGGCTACCTTAAATCGATAGGTACCGGCGGCGCGGCGGGGCTTGCGCTAGGAATCATCGTCGCATTGTGGTTCACACGCGCGGCGCTCGCCGCACAGAGCCGGCGCGCCTACACCGCGCCTCCCGCCCGTTCCGGACCCGTATCCATGCCGGTCTTCCCTCCGCAGGAGTCGCGCTTGACTGCACCCCCAGCCGCTACGCCACAACCTCCACATCAGACGGCTGTCTCGGTTGCGGCGTCGGAACCAGAGAATGATATCGTAGCCGACCCTCCACGCCGGACCGCGCCGCCCGAGTGGACGTCCCATGATAGCTAGTCAGCGACCAGGAGGGCCGCGCACTCCTGCCAGCGGCGCTGAGTGGTGGCGGGACCCGCGCGCGGGCCTGCTGGTAGGTAGCGTGGCCGCGGTTGCGCTGGGCGCGGCGAGCGCCGTCTCATCCACAGTCGCTTCTATCGCGCTCGTGGCGATGGTGACCATCATTGTTGTCTGGTGGGCGACGACGCGCGGGGACGCGCTTGTCGTCGCGGTCGCGCTCCTCGTGTTCTGGGCGCCGTTTCATACGACACTGTCCCAGTTCAATATCAGCCCGCAGGAAGTTGGCGTCTATTTCACCTTGTTGGGCTGCGTGATGCTCGACCGCCGAGGGGTCATCCGCTGGCTCCGTTCGTTTTTCGTGTCTGTTCCCCGTGTGAGCCTAATCGCGATTGCTGTGTTTGGGCTGGCATGCGTTCAATCGGTGGCTTTGGAGTCAGGTGTCGGGGCCTTGGGGCGCGTTCAGGCGCTGCGAGCGGCATTTCTGTATCCTGTTCTCTTCGCCATGCTCGTCACGTACACGATCCGGACGCGACAGGCTGAGCGATGGCTGATCCAGTCGTTCTACGCGGGGGCCGTCGCGCTGGCGGTCTATGCGCTGGCGCTCAAGGTTACAGGAGCGCCGATCGGCAATGGGGCGGTGATCGGGCGACTGGGCGCGGAAGTGAGCGTTCTCTCGCAGTATCACCCGAATAACATCGGGCTATACATGGCGTTGGCGCTGCCGTTCGCGGTGCCGCTCTGGATGGAGATCCAGCTGTCAACCGCCTTCGCAACCCTGAAGAAGGCGGGACTTCTACTCAGTGTGACGCTACTTGCGCTCGATATCGTGCTTGCGGCGTCCCGAGGCACGCTGGTCGCGCTGGCTGCGAGCGCGCTGGTGGCGGTGATCACCCTGATGTGGCTCGGTACCGCCGCACAGCGCGCCATTGTGGGCTCGATTCTGCTAGGAGGACTTGCGGGCGCTCTGGCGCTCGCATTGGGGCGTCAGACGGCGGCCTTTGGCCGGTATACGGCGCTGTTCTCTCCTACGGAACTGATCTCCAATCCAAACGTTCAATTTCGTTTGGCGCTCTACAAGCGCGCCTGGGTGATAGTCAAGGGGCGCCCCCTCACTGGCATTGGCCTGCAAGCGTTCGCCACCACGGGTAGCACGCCGTTCTCGCCGCATGACACCTATTTGGATCTGTGGGTCAGTATTGGGCTGCTCGGCGCGCTGGCGTTCGTCTTCGTGCTGATACATGGTATCTGGTCGGCGCTGGCCTGGGCGCGCTACCACCGAAAATCTGGGCGTCAACTGGGGATGTTTTATTCGCTGGGCGTGATTCTCGGTTTGGTGACATTCATTACTCAGGCGTTCGTCGAAGCGTATGACGCGCAACCGCGTATCGCGCCGATCGTGTGGATGCTGGCGCTCGCCGCGCAGATCGCGGCGTTCCGCGTGGTCCCCGCCCGGCTTACCGCCGCTCCTGCTCCAGCATTGGGCCGAAATCTCGCGGAATTACCGCCAACGGCCAGCGCGCCAACGGCCAGCGCAGGGCAGGCTGACGCCCAAAATCAGGAAGCAGCCGGGCCCGCCGCGCTCGACCCGTCAGAATCAGCGCCCGCGCAAGCTGATCCAGCGCGCATATCTGCCCATCCTCCACTTCCGCCGCCAATAACACCGCACAACGCGCAGGCTCCCGACTCCCCCATGCCTGCGCCACCATCGCTGCGCCGTTGGGCGGCACGTCGTCGCACACCAGCGGTAGCGGAGGGTTCGGCGCTGGCAGGTGGCCAGCGAGTCATGGAAGAGGTCGATCCGAGTTGGGACTGGAACCTTCAGACCGGCCCGCTGGTGGCGATGGCGGAGGTCACGCTTCCGCTGATCGAGGAAAGCGCCTTTGCGAGCTCCAATATCACCGAGGCCACCGCATTCCGCCAGACTGCGATTGCGCGGGCCGTTGGCGGCGCGGCGCCAGCGCCACCGGTTGCTGATGTCGCGATACCCGCACGATCGTCGGCGGCCGCAGCGGACGGCGATCACGCTGACGAACTGCTGCGGCGCGCGCCCGGTGGCTACCTCTGGAATCAGGTCTACTCCATCCTGATCTTCGGCCTGAGCTTCGCACTGTCAGTGATCATCGCTCGCGGGCTGAGCGCCGCGGATTTTGGCGTCTATACGCTGCTTTCATCGCTTGTCAGTGTGCTCTTGCTGCTCTTCGCGTTTGGCTTGGAGGACGCGGCCGCGGTGTTCGTGCCCCGCGCGCTGGCTTCAGCCGGACGCGGCGGGGCCGCATCCTTTTTGCGTCAAATGCTGATCGCGCGCGCGCTCATCATGCTTGTGATTGGCGCGCTGCTGGCCGTTGGCCTGCCACTCGTCGCTGGGCCAATGCAGTCTGCGGGCCTTGCGCCCAAGGATTTTGCGCACACCGTCGCCGGCTATGGCGGGCTGCGCGCGGCGCTGATGGGAGCATATCTGGCGGGCAGCGCCATCATCGCTTTGCAGGGCGCGTTTTTCGCCTCTGTCCTGAAAACCAGAGCGACACTCGTCATTGGTGGCGTCGCGCAGTTGGCGGGCGCGGCGCTCACCTTCGCGCTGATCTGGCTGGGCTATGGCATAGATGGCGTATTCGCCGCCCAGGCTCTCGCATCCTGGTGTGCCGTGATCGCGTTTCTCATCGTGCTCCGCCCGTATCTCGTTGGCCGCGGACGCGCGATCACGCTGGCAGATGGCCAGGTACGCAGCCTGGCGCTGAGCGCCTGGCTCACCAACGTCTCGAACGGCGCTCTTGGCAAGCAGATGGACATTATGATTATGTCGCTGTTTGCTGTGAGTTATGCCGCGATTGGCTTCTACAATCTGGCGTACCAGATGGTGACCATCATCGGGGTGTTGCTGATCTCAGGGCTCGGTGGTGTGAGCGTCGCGGCGATGTCGGTCGCCTATTCCGCCCGCGGGCCTGGCCGCCTGATATCACTGTGGCGGGCTATCATCATGCTGCAACTTCTGCTCGTGATTCCGCTGCAGATACTCACGTTTTTGCTGGCCGACCAGATCATCACGACGATCTACGGCGTGCAGTATGCGCCGGCCGCGACGCTACTGCGCATCTTCCTGATCTTCTCGTTCCTGGGCCGCTTGCTGGGCGGTGGGGCCAATCAGAGCGCGCTGTATGTTGTCAACAAGCAGCGGGTTGTGTTGATGACCCGCTGGATCGGGTTCGCCATCAATCTGGCGCTGGATGTTATCCTGATTCGTCTCGCTGGTCCGGCGGGCGCGATGCTCGCGACAGGTTTCTCACAGCTTTGGGTTGGCCTGGTAGAGTTCCTCGTGCTCCGTCGTGAGCTCAAGAACACATACCCGGTGAGCATGGCGATTCGCGTTGTCCTGTATTCTCTGGTGGCGGCTATACCGGTCACAGCGCTGATGATCAATGGGCTGGCGGGTCTGATGAGCAAGAGCGTGATCTACGTGCTGGTCTTTGTCGCGGGAGCATGGCTTTTCCAGCTCGGTGATACGAAGGATATCGTGGATCTAGCGACGCTCAATCCACGCATCAACTGGATGATTCAGTTCATTGGCCGTCTCTCAGTTGGGCGAGTATGGCGCGGTAAGCAGATCGTTTAGTATGATGGATTCATCGCAGTGTCATGAGTTGATGACGCGCTATGCTGGGGGACTGTTTGTCGCAGAATTCCAGGCGCGCTGGTGGGATCGGTTAGGGCGGGCTGCAGCGGCGGGATTTGAGCGCATGGAGGAGTAGCGTGTGGCGGTAGCGGTTATTACTGGATCCGGTGGGCTAATTGGCTCCGAGGCTGCGCAGTTTTTCTGTGACCTGGGTTTTGATGTCGTGGGTGTAGACAACGATATGCGCAAGCTCTTTTTTGGTGAAGAAGCTTCGACTGCCAGGAACAGGGACCGGCTGCTGGCGCTGAATCCGACGCGTTACACGCACTTCGACGCGGATATTCGCGATGAAGAGGCGTTGCAGCGCATCTTCCGCCGCTATGGCAAAGCCATCGCGCTCGTCGCGCACACCGCCGCTCAGCCCTCGCATGACTGGGCAGCGCGCGCGCCGGTCACCGATTTCACAGTCAACGCGAGCGGCACGCTGCATGTCTTGGAAGCCGCGCGACGCTACTCCCCCGACACCGTTTTCATCTATACCTCTACCAACAAGGTCTACGGTGACTCGCCAAACAAGCTGCCATTGATTGAGCAGGAGACGCGCTGGGAGATCGATTCAGCGCACCCGTTCATCAACGGCATTGATGAGAGCATGTCTATTGACCAGTCCACACACTCGATCTTTGGGGTTTCTAAGGTCGCCGGGGACGTGTTGACACAGGAATATGGGCGCTACTTCGGCATGCGGACGGCATGCTTCCGGGGCGGATGCCTTACTGGCCCGAACCATGCCGGAACCGCGCTTCACGGCTTCCTGGCGTACCTGATGAAGTGCGTCACCACGCGTCAGCCATACCAGGTCTATGGATACAAGGGAAAGCAGGTGCGCGACAATATACACAGCGCAGATCTAGTCGCCGCCTTCTTCGAGGTCTTCAAGAATCCACACAGTGGCGAGATCTATAACATAGGCGGAGGGCGCTTCAGCAATTGCTCGATGCTCGAAGCGATCGCGCTCTGCGAGGAAATCGCAGGCGAGCGTCTTCACTGGACGTACACCGAGACAAACCGCATTGGGGACCACATCTGGTACATCAGCGACACGCGCAAGTTTCAGGCGCATTACCCCGAATGGCGCCAGACCTACGGCCTCCGCGCGCTGCTCGAAGACATTTACGCCAAAAATGTGGAGCGATGGAAGGCTGAGGCGCGCGCTGGTTTGCCATCGGTTCCGTAGTCACGCATCGCTAGCGGATGGATGTCACGGCGCGCGTGCGCGGCTGAGCGCGCCGTCATAAATCTTCTCCAGTTGATCGGTGATATGCGGCCAGGTATACAATCGCTGCGCTTTCGCCTGGCCATTGCGCCCCAGCGTCGCCGCGCGCGCAGGATCATCGAGCAATGCGAGGAGCGCCTGGGCCAAGTCACCCGCGGCTCCGGGCGCGATGAGCAACCCGTCCACCCCATCGGTGATGACATCGGCCACGGCGGGAAGAGCGCAGCCGATAACGGGTTTCGCATAGTTCCAGGCCTCGGTGTACACGCCGCCGAAACTCTCCTGCTCGGACGGTAAGCAAAAGATGTCGCACGCGGCCAGCGCATCCCCCTTGGTCTGCAGGTCTACGGCATCTAGCTCGATGATGCGCGGATCATGGAGGCGGGCGAATGCGCGACGGGAAGCGTTGGTGCGCGGCCCCAGGAAGACGAACGTGGCTGCCGGCCATCGCGCCCAGACGCGTGGCGCCGCGTCCAGTACTCGTCGCCAGCCTTTATAGAGGTATTTCTGGCCCAGAAACAGGATCATAGGCCCGTTGACCTTGTGCGCGGCGCGAAAGCGGTCGGGTCTCGCGTCTGGCGGCACGTCGGGGCCGATGCCTTGGAGGCCAATGCGCTCGCGCGGGACGCCGAGTCGCTCGTATATCCGCTCTTCGCTGGGCGTGAGCGCCACGACCGCGTCCGCCTCGCGGTAAAGGTCCAGGTATACGCGATAGCGCCGCCCTTCCCATCGGGGATGATGTAGCGGTGTGAAGACGAATGGCGCGCCAATGCGGCGCGCGAGGTCGCGTCCGGCGAGGTAGAGCGGCTCCCGGCCGATACGCACACCATGAACGATGTCCCAGTGCGGTCCGCACGCGGCCAGGATGTCCTCGGTGAGCGGCCGCGCGAGCGCCCGGGCCGCGCCGCGTTGGCGCAGGTAGTAAGTAGCGCTGGGCCACAGTGCGCGAGCGCGCCGCCGCATTCCAAATCCCAGCCGGGTCACGATCGCAGCGTCGCCATCGGGGTAGTTCCGGGTGACAGCGGGCGCCGCGACGGTTGTACCGCGCAGCCAATCGGTACGATTGCTGTCCCAGTGCGAGACGACGTGGATGGCATGCCCACGCGCGGCAAGCTCGTGGATGAGATAGCGCGCGTGGGTCTCCGCGCCACCGACAGTCGGCCAGTAGCGCGTCATCAACCAGAGAATGCGCATGCGCGCGTCATCCGTCAGCGCGGCGCAGCGCGGGCTGCGCTGTCGCTGGAACGTCGACACGCCGCATGCCGGCGCTCATTGACTGGATGCGCCGGTAATGGTCCTCCATGCGCACGCTCAGTTGCGCCCAGGAAAGGACGTGCTCAGCGACATACCGCGCGGTCTGCGATTGCGCCTGTGCGCTCACGGAGTCCTCCAGCGCGCGGTAGAGACCTTGCGCGAACGCTTCCGGCGCCTCATCGGTCAGATAGCCGATATTGAATGCGGCGAACAACGCTTTGATATCGCCAACCGGGTTGCTGACGATTGGTCTGGCCGCTGCCAGGTAATCGCCAATCTTGTTGGGCCAGCGGCCCCGATTGGCCAGTTTATTGGCAAAGGGGAGCGCGAACACGTCTACCGCCGCATGGTATTGGGGCAGGATGCTGTAATCGATCACGCCGGCCTCGATGACGCGATCTGACCAGCCGCCGCGCCGCGCGTACTGCTGAATCAGCGGCGAGGTAGCGCCAGTCAGGAGCAAGCGCGCATCGGGGCGTAAACGGACGAGGTGGTCGAATGCCCCGAGAAGCAGCTCGAGATCGTAATGCACAAAGCCGCTAAAGCCGACGATAGGGCCAGCGGTGTGCAGGCCGAGCGCGCGGCGAGCGGCGATCCGGTCACCGGGCTTGATATGCTCGATGTCTGCTCCCCCACTGATATGGGTAATGCGCTCGGGATGGACACCAAGGGCCAGCGCTCGTTGGTGTAGCGCGTCTGAGATGACCGTGAGCCCATCGGCCTGAGTGCGGTAGTGCTCCTCGAAGTAGGTTTCGATGCCTTCGAACGTCAGCTTGATAAGCTTGTTCGGTCGCTCGTCAATTACTCCGCCACGCCCCCACCAGTCCGCCCAATCGGTGAGCAGCGTCGCGCCGTCCCGCCGCTGCTGCGCCAGCGCGGGCAATATGACAGCCGGACGGCAATCAAAGGCGTGAATCAGATCATAGCGCCGCGTCTTCAGAAAGCCTTTGCGCCGCCAGGTGTTGTATGGATCCCACCCTGTGCGGGTCATGCCAATCAGCAGGTCTGGCGTCTCAATAATGTGGACGCCTTCGCTGACCGTCTCGCGGAAGCGCAGGCGCTCGGCCGGTGATATGGTGAGCAGGTCCACCCGGTGACCGAGTGCGACCATGTGCTTGGCGAACTGGAAACAACGGTGATAGGTGCCGCGTCCTTTGACGTTGTGATTCAGGTACAGGATGTCCACGAACGCCCACCTCCTACCACACGGCCTACGTTGGCGCAATCACACGCCGCGTAGGTTTCCCAAGCCGCGTGATCTCTCCACTAAACAAAACGGATGAACCGGTCGTTCGTGACGATAATCTATAACAGGTTCTTGTGATGCGATTGCCGTGTAGTCGCAGGTCAATGAAAAGGGCGAGCATGCGGGCGTTGATCAACACAGCGCCACTCTACGGCAAAGGCGCCGGCGCGCGCACGTATACAGCGGGATTACTCACGGCGCTCGCCGCGAGCGCCGTGGATATGGAATGGGACGTGCTGGTCCGCGAAGCGGATTATCAGCGACTAGGCCTGGCCGCCGACCCGCGTTTCCACCGTTTGGCGATTGGCTGGCCCCCGGCCCCGCCGACACTGCGGGGCGCGCGCTTTCTCTGGCGCAATGCGGTGGATCAGGTGATCATTCCATATTCAGGGCGGAAGTACGATGTCATTCACTATCTGGATAGCTATGGGCCGCTGTGGGGCGCGGGCAGGACGCCATTCGCGCTTACCGTCCATGACGTATTCCCCATTACTCACCCGGAATACTTCAAGCCGTGGGTTGCGCGCTATCTTGCGGCCCTGATGCGAGTCATTCCTCGCGCGAGCGCGCTGATGGCCATTTCGGAGCAGACGGCGCGCGACCTGACCGAGCGTTTCGGCATCGCGCTCGAGCGTATCCGTGTCATCCACAATGGGGTGGATGCGCGCTTTCACCCGGCTACGGCTGACGAGCGCCGCGCCGCGCTGCGAAAATATGGCGTCAATAGTCCGTATTTTCTGGCCGTCGGAACGGTGGAGGCGCGGAAGAACCTGTCGCGGATCATCCGGGCGTTCGAGCAGGCGCGGAGTGGTGGCGCAATCACCCAGCAGCTCCTTATCGCAGGCAAAGCTGGTTACGGATATGACGAGATTGTGAACGCCACCCGGGAGCCTGATCTGAACAACGCCGCGCGGCTGCTTGGTTATGTTCCCGATGAGGATGTGGTTGCGCTGATGAGTGGCGCCGATGCGTTGATATACATCTCGCTGGCTGAAGGTTTTGGTTTGCCTGTCATCGAAGGTATGGCGTGTGGCGCGCCAGTCATCACATCTCATACTGGCGCGCTTGCCGAGGTGGCAGGGAACGCCGCCTATCTGGTGGACCCAGAGAAACAGGCGGGGATCGCCGCCGCGTTGATGACGCTCGGCCATTCGGCGGAGTGGCGCGCGCGGCTCCGCCTGGCAAGCCTTGAGCGGGCAAAGGCGTTTTCGTGGGGCGCTGTCGCCGAAGCCACGGTCACTGCCTATCGCGAGGCCGTCGCGCGTGGTGTCATGCGACCCAGCTGAAGCTTATCGCGCGCGCTTCGGTGAGCGCCGCCGTGTAACGCACTTGACCGCTGGTGAGTGTCATGCCATTCGCGAGCGGCGTCAGGAGCCGCGCGCCGGCAGGAAGACTCATGGCGACGGTGAGCCCGTCACGTGTTCCCGCCTGGCGCTGGACGAGCAGATTGTATTGAGACGCGCCGGTCGCCGTTGTGATTGTGGCGTTTGGAGTGCTCCACTTGAAGACAACAGTGGCCGAGCTTCCACGCCACAGTGTGAGGTTACAGGCGAAATCCGCCCAACCAGGCTCGGTGATCCTGACTGGCGGGCAGCCGGTTATGGATTGCAGATGGGAGCGCGCGGGCGCAAGCGTCTGTATGAAGTCCCGGTACACGCCGACGAGGGCGGATGTATAGAGGTGTTTTCGAACGGGGAATTTGTAGGTTATCGTCAGCGTGTGTGATGCGTTTCCCTGCGCGTCGATGGTGATGCGATCCGACTGCGTGGCGGTAACATCAGTGTTCGCGTAATTCGCGCCGTGGTTCGTATTGACCACCGCAAACGTGTCGCCAGTCGGCGTCCGAAGCGCCCCGTCCAGCCCCAGATCGGCGAGCACGCTTTCGACCCGCGTGTCATTCAGGTATACCTGGATATCACCAGCGCGCAGGTCCGAGAGCGCGAGTTGCAGGAGTTTATTCTGATCGGACTGCGACAGGCGGCCGATCGCCTTGAGTAGCGCGCTTCCCGCCGCGGCGTCGAACGCTTTGGACTTGGCGATATTGTTGGAGCCGATGATCGAATGGTAGTAGTGGATGAGCTCACTGAAGTTCTGCGCCGAGAGTTTTTGTGGATAGCCGCTGACGTTGACCGGCCCTGTGAGTGCGAGCGCCTGCTGGATGACAAACGGCGTGATCGAGATCACCCCTGCCACCGCTGGGCCATGATCCACGCCAAGCATGCGCTCGTTCAGGCGAGCAGTCGCCGGATAATTCGGGTCGAGGTTGGCGTTGCGCAGACCGTCAGGGTAGGTAAACCAACTGTACCCGGAAGGTAGTGGGCGTGGCGCGCAGTTGGGCGGAAACCCGTTCGGGCAGTCAAGCGCGTAAATGTTCTTGAGATGTACCCCACTCGTCAAACGGGCGTGGTCAAAGGTGAGGATGCCGAACACCCCCTGGAACCCTCCTGAGGGACGTAGCTCGTCGCTATCCAGGTCGAGCAGCAAGTAGTTCACTGGCTTTGTGATGCCCAGCAGATCGGGCAGCGCGGCTAGCGCACGCTGGCCATACTCCAGGTAGGTAGCGAGTTGTGGCGCGAGCGCATCGAGCTTATGCAGCATACTGACGTAGGAACCGAATCCTAGCGCCTGCAAATCGTGATCGGTGACTTTCGCCCGCTCGGCAGTTGCGAGCATAACATAGCGGCCGGCTGCGGTCACATCGGCGTTGGCCCGTGTGATATCGGCGGCGGTGAGCGGAGGCGCATTTGTGGCTGGATTGGCGGCGTTGGAAGCGCCGCCTGTCACGCTGCTGATGATTGCTTTGATGTGGGGCGCTACCGCGAGCCCTGCGTCCACCGCGTAAAGGCCCGCGGCGGTCAGGTCGAGTCCCATACGCAGCGCGTGCGCGGGCGTGGAATTCTGGGCCACCCCCGCGAAAGGTCCACCTGGTAGGTCGGCCTGGATACGGCTCAAATCGGTATTGAGCGCGCGCAGTCGGTATTGGAGAGCCAGCAGATTGGCGCTCTCTGTGAGCTGGCCACCTTTGATGATTCCTTGTACAACTTGCGCCTGAGCCTTGGCGTCTCGCGCTGCGCTCAGCGCGTCAAAGACTGTCGCGCCGCCATAGATTCCACCAAACCCTAGCAGAAAACAGGCGAGAATGATAGCAATGAGCGCGGTGCGCTTTCTCTGTGGACTCCATCGCCGTATCGCCGCTTTGTAGGACTGTGGCGCGGCGCGAACCGGCGCTTGACCCGCGTCGATGGCGCGTGGAAGTCGAGGCGCGGTCACAGCGCCAAGATCGATGACAGATCGGTCTACTACTTGGGGCGCATCACCCACCTGAATATCGAAATACGGCGCTGGCTGGCCAGGAACGGCGCTACTCTGCGAGATCGTATCAGGTGGCTGTATGGAGGTGGGCTGGTCTTGCTCAGCAGGCGCAGTTACACTCTGCTCTACTGGTGTCGCCGCCTCTTGCAGCTCATCCACGTCGTAACTCCTGATTCCTGCTAGCGCGTGAACACACCACTGAACCGCTGCGCTCGCCAGGCGCGATTGACGGCAACGCGAGATGACGTCTGGCTGTTATGAGGAGCCCAGCAATTGCCCTTCGAGAAGATCGAGTGTCTCCGTCAGGTCACTGTTGTTGAGTTCCCAGGAACTGGTAATCTGTGTCGCGATATCGGCCGAGAGGCGGGCAACACGCGATCGCGGCAGCGCGCTTTGTATGGCCGAGGTGAAGAGCGCGCCCGCGGCTTGCGCGCGCGTAATGGGCTGTATACTGCTGGGTGATTCGGGGTCGCGGCGGATGACCGCGACGCTGGCTGGCGCGCAGTCTCCGCCAGCCCAGGCCTGTGGCCGGATGTAGTCGGGCAGCGCCGGGTCGGGAGTCTCGAAATACAGGGATTTGCCGATGAGCGCGCGCGTGAATGTGTCCGCGTGAAAGGCGCGGTGGAACGGATGTATAGCCCGCGTCTCGACATCCACGACCGTGAGATCGTCGGCGAGGGGCTGCCAGCCTCGCGCCGCAAGACCCGCGGTAATCGTGGTCTTGCCCGCTCCAGACGCGGCGATGAGAATCACGGCCTGCCGTTCCCTGGCGACCGCCGCCGCGTGAAACGCGACCGTCCGGCTTGAGCGCGCGATCGCATGCGAGATAGCCAGCCACTCCAGGTACGGCAGCAAGTACGTGGAGTCATACGCCATTGTCAGAAAGTCGTGGTTGATGTAGACGCGCCAGCCGCCTAGGTCTGGCGCCGCTTCTAGCTGTACGGCGATGTCTACTGTACCGGCCGCCAACTGTTTCTCGGCCGGTACGAGAAACGGGTCCAGTAGCGCCGCGAGCCGCTCGTGGACGCCACTGGATCCACCGGTAAACTGGATGGTCGAGCCAGCAATCGCGGCGGTGACACTTTCGGCGCCGGTGGCCATTTCTCCCGGTGGTGGCGTTTGGCGGCCCTGGCGGAAATCATTCATCGCGCGGCGCCACCCTCACTCTCGCTGGTCCGCGGCTTCGTCGGGGGCGCTTCCAGCAAGTCCTCCTGCGCGAATTCCGCTAGCAGACCAGTCACGCGCGCCGCCAGGCTCTCGGCGCCTGGAATCAGGTCCGAGACCTCCGCGATCATGCGGTCAACCGGGGTACGTCCATCACAATAATCCCAGACCAGCGCCCCGAGTTGATCGAGCGCGTAGCTGGTGTCATGGAGCGGATCATAGATGAAGCAGGTGCCGTCAGGAACGATGTATGTCTCAACACCCTGTCTGGACTTTGGACCGGCGAGCGGTGAGGGTGAATCTGTCATATCGCCGTTCTGCTCACGATATCTTCCGAAAATGGCGGGCTGCCTTGGTCAATGTGCGGGATACACAGGAGCGGCAGCGCGCCCGAGGAAAGGATATGCGTCTGGAGCCGCGCCGTCAAGAGAACAGACGCGCGCGATTCTCCCAGGAATTGGAGAATCGCGCGGCGCCGGGAATCCTCGCTGGCTAGCTGAACGTGACGGTGGTCGTGGCGGTCGTATCGTAGCCGCCAGGGCCAGTCAACTCAATCGTCAGGGTGATTGACCCCGCCGGAGCGCTGCTCGCGTTCAGGTGAACCTGGATGAGCACAGTGCTGTCGCCGCTCGCGTCGGTCTTGAACGTCACCGGCAGCGTGTCGGACTTGCCAAGCGTCGTGAGCGAAAGCGAAGGATCGGCATTCGGGCAGCCCGATCCGTTCGCGAACGCCTTCTGCTGCTTGCTCCCTTGATACGTGACATAGCTGGGCAGCGGCGTTGCGCTAGAAAGGCTAGCCGTGAATGTCTCGCCGCCGTTGCCGGACGGCAGAGTGAACCAGGCCCACACATAGAAGCTTTCGTTCGGGTTAAGCGCCGAGACTTCCTGAAAATCCGTGTTGGTGAAGCAGGCGTTGGTCGTGCTCACCACATTGGTATTCAGAACGAGCAGCTTCGAGAGACCCGAGGGAGCCCTCGAGGCGAGCGCTGAAGCGGCGACGCCCGCGCCACCGACTGCCGCCGCGGCAGCAGCCGAACTCACGACGGCCACTTTAAGGAAATTGCGCCGGCTTGTCGCGTTGGCGTCCTGCGGAACTTCTGGTTGTTGCGGCTGTTGCTCGAACTCATCCATCGAGAGTTCGCCCCCTTCCAATCCGAACGACGTTCGGAAAACACTCGGTGACGGCGCCACCACACATTCCACCGGGAAAAGGTCACCTACGCGCGCTGCGCGCCTGCCGTTAGTCGCCTGATCAGAGATGGCTAACGCCAGCTAGGATAAGACCGATGCAGGGAATAATCGACACAAACGGTCGTGTTACGTCATGGCTTACAGGTCGTTCGATGAAACCTCGCGCCTAGATGATCGTTGCGGGAACCAACCGCGCGACTTACAGCGACCGGCACTGCAAAGCGCCTCAAACGGCAACCACGCCAACCATCTCATGGCCAGCGCCAACGCCTACCAACACAGGCGCTTTACCCCTAATGGTTAGAACGCATGGATCTGTGAACTGTCACGCCAGCTTGGAACGTTCATCGCACATTTCATTCTACACCCATTACTGAAACAATCGGGCTCAGCAATTTGGATGACACCTTGCTGTACGGCGGTTCCGTCGCGCTGGCGCCGCCGTTTCAGGTATTTCTCAGGTCAGCGCGATTGTAGCGCGAACGTCGTATGCGCGGACACATTTGCGGGCGCGGTGAAGGAGATGGTTACGGCCCACATGCCGGCGTCTGGAAGCGTCTCCTGGCACATGTAGACACCCGGACTCTGTTCCACTGCGATTGGTCGCATAGCGGGCATCGGCATCGCGGGCATGGTGAAGTCGCATACAACGTGCGCCTGCGCTACTGGCGCGCCAGCACTATCCTGAATGCGCAAGGTAAAAGCCGTATTCCGGCCAGCGGTGAGCGGGCCCGGAGATATGGTCAGACTAATGTTGTCCAGTCCGGCCTGGTTCGTCATGATGGCGCGCGTCGGAGGATGGAGTGGGGCGACCGCCAGTGTATCAGCCAGCGCCCCGATTCCTAACAACCCGAGCGCGCCGCAGACGACCACAAGCGCCAGGGAACGGCGCGTGATGTTTCTTAGCGCTGCGGTTGGGGCAGTCGCTGGCGTTACGCTCACGGTTGCGGGCTCCTTTGGGTGCGCCGTCACTTCCGATGGCGCGCCCCAAAGCATCATACCCCCACCCAGGCGTCTCGCTGCAGCGCGCTGGGCCTCTTGGATACGTCCGGTTTGTCAGGCGCCGTAGCGATTGCCGGGTGTGGGGCTTGGGGCTCCATTGGGGTCGGTCGTCGAGCCGCTGCGCGAGATGACATAGACCCAGACATATCCCTGGTCAACGCGCGTCTGGATCGCTGGCAGTGATGGGTAGGCGTACGGAGCGCCAGGCGCCTGCTTCCCGCTTTCCAGGAACCGGCTGCCGTGGCATGGGCAGTCAAATGTCCGGTCAAGCCCGTTCCACTGGAGGAGACAGGCCATATGTGTGCAAACACCA
The DNA here is from genome assembly GCA_036391685.1 of Ktedonobacterales bacterium. Lineage (GTDB taxonomy): Bacteria > Chloroflexota > Ktedonobacteria > Ktedonobacterales > JADMIN01 > JAKAIY01. Next base: position 185,046 of record DASVZK010000048.1, on the reverse strand, counting down.
GAGAGCGCCGTGAATCCCGCCTCGGTGTGGCGCAGATAGCCGATGACCGCGTCTGTCTGAAACCGTATGACTGAGCCGAGCGGGAGATCCATTTCACGCGCGACAGCGACCCATGCGCCAACGCCATCTGGGACCAGTGGAATCGAGTGCGGTGTAGCAAGCGCTGTGGGGCTGGAATGGGTTGTGGCCTCGAGCGCGGCGCCCGCCGCGCCGCCGATGACCGCCGCCGCGGCAGCGGTTAGCCCGCCAAGCACCAGCCCGCGCCGAGAGACCGCACGGCGGCGCGGCGGACCTACTGTCTTCGCCGTCTTCGCGGCCGGCTGGCTGGTGGTTGGAGCGCCTCGTAGGACCTCGGGGCCGTTGGCCTGCGCTGTCTCAAGGCGCGCGAACAGGCGCTCAGCGAAACCAGGGTCGACGTCGGCGGCGTGGGGAGTGGCCGCGCGCAGCAGCGCGGCGGTGAGATCCAGCCGTGGGTCGTCATCGGTTGCGCTGGCCCGGTCGGGACGCAAGTCGGCGCGCATTCGCTCTATGATGTCATGCGCGCGCACATAGCGCTCCACGCTCTCGGTCTGCGTTTCGCGCGGAGTCCCATCCTGGTCGAGAGGTCCGCTCGTCTGGGGCGGCCGCTGGTCGTCTGTGGTCATGTCGCGCCTACCCCCGCGTCTCGGAACTCTGGTCATGAGAAGGTGGATGGTCTGGGTGATTGTCTGAGGCATCATTGAACTGGCTCGCGCGGCGCAGCGCCCGGAACTGGAGGACCTTGACATTCGCTTCGGTGAGATTCATGCGGGCGGCGGTCTCACGGAGCGACAGATTCTGCAGGAACCGCAGCGCCAGCACATCGCGATACCGTTCAGGCAGGCGGGCGAGAATGCGCTGGGCGCGCGCCGCAGCCGGAACCACCTCGGCGCCTGCCTCACTCCGTGCGTTTCCCGCGGTCTCCGGACTGTCCCAACCGGCAGCGAGCAGGTCATCGAGCGAGCTAGAGCGCAAACGGTAGAAACCGCGCCAGTAGTCGGCGATAGTGGTTCTGGCTACCTGGAAGAGCCAGGCGTGCACACTATCCGCGTCGCGCGTCTGGTCTAGCCCGTTGAGCGCCTTCAGGTAGACCTGAGAGGTTAGGTCCTCGGCCTCTTCGCGATTACCGACCTTCCCATAAATGAAGTGATAGATCGCTGGCAGTGTTTCCTCGTAGAGCGCGCGCAGTCCGCCCGGACGCCCGGTGGACCGCTGCTCACCAGGCGTGGACGGCTGCGATGCGAATTCGCCGGTAATGTCGTGGGGCACTGCCTTCCCTCGTAGCGACATGCTGGCGCGCCTCTCATGCTGCTAGGCGCCCGCCGCCACGCTCCATGCGGGATGGGATGGGGAGCTACGGCGCCTTCTACTAGTACATCATACGCGGGCGCGTTACAACGAATGGATCAGGGTTCGCTGTACAATGAAGTCGAGCGATACGAGGCGCCAGGGCTACGCGCCTGAGGCGTGGGATGAATTAAGGCAGCCGGGTTGAGCGAGAAGGAGCGACGCGTGGGCGACTCTCCGCGAGACGGGCAGGATACAAGCGCGGTTGATATGCTGGCAGATATTTTCGAGCGTCAGGCGCGACTGGCGGCATACTATACCCAGACGCGCCCTGACGGTTTCTATAGTTGGGCGCCGATCGAGCGCGCGACGACCATGACCCGAGCCATCATTCATGAGTGCTGCGAGCTCGATGACGAACTGAACTGGAAGCCATGGAAGAACCCGCGCTCGCTCGATGCGAACCGGGAGGCGCGGCTGATGGAGACCGCCGATATTTTGCATTTTCTTGTACAGTTGGCGCAGGACCAGGGGTTCAGCGCAAGTGAATTGTATCAGGCCTACGTGCGCAAGAATGACGAGAATTGGGAACGGCAACGCTCCGACCCACGGTATCGCCCGGAGCGCGCATAGTTTGGGACGCGAGGGGGCGCTGCCGCATGCGTGATCGCGAGCGATGGATCGCCGAGCGGTCGGCTTCTCGTCACCCGGCGGGTTTGACCCGCGACACGCTGCTTGGCTGTTTTGGGCTGGGTTGCATCATGCTGGCTCTTCCTCTCCTATGGATTGGCTTCAGCATGCCCGCCTCCTGGGCCGCGCGCTTGATCCCGCTGGCGGCGTTCGGCGCTGGCGCGGTTGGGGTGGCGCTGACAATGCGCGTACCAGGCGCCGCGCCTCTACGATCGCGCGATCCGCGGCGGCCCCTGACGCGCGCTGGCGCTTTGCCGGTGGTCGAGCGCCCCGCGACGCTGGGGGCGCGGATCAGTTTTGGCGTCGCAGCTGGCTTGATGGGCTGCGCGTGTGTGGGATATGTGGTCGAAGTGGTCGCGCCGGGCAGGGAGCCTCCCTGGGGTCTGCTCGTCAGTCTGTGCGCGGGTGTGTCGCTCTGTGGGCTGAGTGTCGCGGCGCTTTTCCGGCCTGCAGTCGCGCCGGCGCTGCGGTGGCAGCGTCTGAGTGTCGGCGCGGGCGCCGCACGCCAGGCGGGCGCGCTGGCCGCGGCAGGATTGGTGGGAATAGGCGCGACGCTGCTCCTGGCGCTCATGGACGGTTATTGGTGGGGAGAGATCGGATTAGCCGCGCTCATACTGCTGCTCGTCTGCTTCTCGCCCCTGGCGCGCCGCTCGCTCTCAGCCACAGCGGCGCAGGATACCGCGGAGAGCGGCCGCTGGTTCCCAAGTGACGGACAGGAGTGATCCGTCGCGATCACACCCGAACCAGAACGCGACGCGAACTCTTAGCCCGCTCGCCGGTCGGCTGCGCTGTCTCGGGAATCTGGTTCATTCGGCGCATGATCATCGGCGGCGAGGAGGGCTGCGCCTGGTAGTGGCCGCACCTTCTCGCGTAGGTAGTTGAGCGCAAACGTGTGGGCGTCTTCGATCCACTTCGCTGCATGGTCGAAATCGAGGGTCGCTTCACCATCCGTTGTCGTGGGCCGGATGATATGGGCCTCAACACCGGGTGGGACGCGCTCGATAGCGCGCTGAAGCTGATAGCGACCCATCATCGTCGCCGTGCGCTCGAGTATCAACGCGAGAGCATGCGCATTGGGCTGCTGGCCACCATGACTATCACGGGTGATGAGACGGTACAACAGGTCGTCAGCCTCGGGAGTGGCGTCATAGCCCGCATCGAGGACGAAGACGCGCCGCGCGCCCATCGCGATGGCGGTATCGATGCTCGCGCTCTCCAGCGCCCCGCCGTCCACGAAGGTCTGACCGTGAATGCGCACCGGTGGAAAGATGCCGGGAATCGCGGCGGACGCCAGCAGCGCCATTTCGAGTGGGCCTTTACCAAAGACGGAGATGTCGCCAGTGGTGATGTTGGACGCCATCACCCGGAGTGGGAGGCGCAGGTCCTCAAAGCGCACGCCATGCAGATGCTCGGCGAGGATGCTACGTAGTCCAGCATCAGAGTATAGGGAAGGGAATCCCATCGTCACTCGCCGCATCGCCGCGACAACGAACGCTCCGGCGAACGCCGGCGCGACCGGGTTGAAGCGTGGCTCCCATCCAAGCAGCACGCGGCTGGTGGTCAGTCCACGCCAGATGTCAGTCAACTCCTCGATGACGCTGGGCGATGGATTTCGCGCCACCAGCGCGCCATTCCATGACCCGATGGATGTGCCCACAACAACATCAGGAGTCTCGCCGAACTCGAAGAGCGCCTTCAGCACGCCCACCTGAAGCGCGCCCCGCGCGCCGCCTGAGGAGAAAACAAACGCCGTGTAATCGCTCCAGCGCGGCCGCCGAGAACGCGCTGGAGCATCCGCTACCTTGCGGAACCCGGCCGCCAGCCCTGTCAGTGGTTCCTGTCTCATCGTCCGCCTCGTCTTGCCCACGACGCTCCATCGCCGCGCGGCGATCGGAGCCAGCCAGCGCTTTGGTTCTTCACATCTATCTACGATTCAGTGCGCCTGCTGGTTCCTTCGCACCGGATGCGCCGACTGGGTTCATCGCCTCTAAATTGAAATGCCTCCATCGACCACCAGCGTCTGCCCGGTCATATAGCTCGACGCGGGCGCGCTCAGAAAGACAAACGCGCCGCGTAGCTCATCCAGATCGCCGATCCGCCCGAGCGCGGTGCGCGTTTCGAAGCGCTCGCGATAGGCGTTGATGCTCGCCGCGGCCATGCGGGTCGGGAACCAGCCAGGCGCGATGGCGTTGACGTTGACGCCTCGCCGGCCCCACTCCATCGCCAGGCTACGGGTAAACGAGATCACGCCAGCCTTGCTGGTGTTGTACGCGATGGTGTGAACACCTTGCGGATCACCCGCGACCAACCCCGCGACCGACGCGACGTTGATGATGCGACCTGAGCCGCGCTCCAGCATACGGCGTCCAGCCGCCTGGGACATCAAGAACATCCCGTTCAGGTTGACTTCTATGACCTGTCGCCAGCGTTCGAAGGGCATATCCTCAGTGGCTTGCCCCCATGTCTGGCCAGCGTTGTTGACGAGGATATCGAGCCGTCCGTAGTGGTCCAGTGTCGCTGTGACCGTTCTTGCGACGTCTTCAGGCTGTGTGACGTCAGCTACGATAGCGTGGCAGGCCAGCCCACGCGCGGTGAGGTTTTGGCTGGTGGCAGTGAGGTATTCTTCACGCCGCCCGGTGATGACGACTTGCGCGCCCGCCTCCGCCAGCGCCGTGGCCGCAACCTCGCCGATGCCACGTCCGCCGCCAGTCACCAGCGCGACTTTGCCGGTCAGATCGAAGAGTGTCAGGTTCGCCATCACATCCCTCCCTCTACTGAACTCAGGCGTGGTGAACTGCTCGATTGTAGCAGTTTGCGTGGGGCGGCGCCAGTGCGCTGGGGCATGCGCGCTCGCCTGCCTGAGCGGCCGCCATGTGCTATCATGCCCATTGAGGCGGCATGCGCTTTTCCCGCGCTTGCTGGGTCCGCATCCCCTGCGGTCCGAGACTTCGGTATGCCGAACACGATTATGGAGAATGCCGGTATGGAAGGCCTGACGCAGCGCGAAATGCTGTCCGCGCGGGTGCGCGCGATCAAGCCATCGGGTATCCGCAAGTTTTTTGATATCGCCGCGGCCATGCCAGATGTTATCTCGCTTGGTGTTGGCGAGCCAGATTTCATAACGCCGGAGCGTATCAGCCAGGCGGGGATCGCCGCCATCCAGTCTGGGATGACACACTACACCTCCAACCTCGGCACACTAGAGCTGCGCACGGCGCTTTCCGAACACCTCCAGCGTCGGTATGGCGTCACCTGGGACCCGAAGACCGAGATCATGGTGACCGTTGGCGTCAGTGAGGCCATCGACGCCACCCTGCGCGCAGTGATCAATCCAGGTGATGAGGTGATCATACCTGATCCGGGTTATGTCGCCTATGAGGCGGACGTGACGCTGGCCGGTGGCGTGGTCGTGCCGGTCGCGACACGGGTGGACGATGAGTTCGAGATCAAGGCCTCCGCGATCGAGGCGGCGCTGACACCACGCACGAAGGTCATTCTGCTCGGCAATCCCAACAATCCTACCGGCGCTGTCATCGCGCGCGCCGAACTGGAAAAGATAGCCGACCTGGCGCAGCGTCACGATCTTCTCGTGATCAGTGATGAGGTCTATAGCCGCCTCGTCTATGCTGGGGAGCATGTCAGCATCGTGGCGCTGCCTGGCATGAAGGCGCGAGTGGCGCTCGTTGATGGTTTCTCCAAAGCCTACGCAATGACGGGCTGGCGGGTCGGCTATGTCTGCGCCAGCGCACATCTGCTCGAAGCGGTCCTCAAGGTGCACCAGTACGCCATCATGTGCGCGCCCACGATGAGTCAGGCGGCGGCGCTGGAGGCGATCACGCATGGCGAAGAGGACGTGCTGGCGATGGTCGCCAGCTACAATGAACGGCGCTCGCTGATGGTCCAAGGCCTCAACGCGGTCGGACTGACCTGCTACCAGCCAAAGGGCGCCTTTTACGCCTTCCCCGCGATCACCGTCACTGGCCTGACCTCTGACGAATTCGCTGAGCGGCTGCTCCAGGAGGAGCAGGTCGCGGTCGTTCCTGGGTCGGCGTTCGGCGAGGCGGGTGAGGGCTATATCCGCTGCACATATTGCACGGCGCGCGACAAGATCGAACAGGCCATCGAGCGCATGGGCCGCTTCGTCAAGGCGCATCAGCGCTAGCTCGCGCCATCCAATATCCCGCCATTTTCAAGAGTTAGCAAAAGGTGTAGTTTCATGTCCTCCGCCGCTGAATCTGTCGCGACTGATTTCGAGATCGTCATCGGCCTCGAAGTCCACTCGCAACTTCTCACCGCGAGCAAAATGTTCTGCCGTTGCCCGGCGGACTACGCCAACGCGCAGCCGAACACGCACTGCTGCCCGATCTGCATGGGCTTCCCGGGTGTGCTTCCGGTGATGAATGAGCGGGCGGTGGACTACATGATCATGACCGCGCTGGCGCTCAATTGCGAGATCCCTGAATTTTCCAAGTTCGACCGGAAGAATTACTTCTATCCCGATCTGCCCAAGGGCTATCAAATCTCGCAATACGATATGCCGCTCAGCCGCAACGGTTACGTGACGATCACGCATGACGGGCAGGAAAAGCGCATCGGCGTAACGCGCGTGCACCTGGAGGAAGATACAGGCCGGCTGGCGCATATCTCGTACGGCGGCGACAGCTATAGCCTGGTGGACTTGAACCGGGCGGGTGTTCCGCTCATGGAAATTGTGAGCGAGCCGGACATGCGCAGTCCGACGGAGGCGCGGCTCTACATGGAGAAGCTGCGGTCGATCCTGCTCTACCTGGGCGTTAGCTCGGGCAAGATGGAGGAGGCGGCGCTGCGCTGCGACGCGAACATCTCCGTGCGTTCGCGCGGCCAGAAGGAGTTCGGCGTCAAGACCGAGATCAAGAACATGAACTCCTTCAAGGCCGTGGAGCGTGCGTTGGCCTACGAGGCCCAACGGCAGATCGAGGAGATTACCGCTGGACGGCGCATTATCCAGTCGACGCGCGGGTGGGTGGAAGACAAGAGCATCACAGTGCTGCAACGTGTGAAAGAGGACGCTGACGATTATCGCTATTTCCCAGAGCCGGACCTGCCGCCGCTGGTGGTGAGCCGGGAGTGGGTCGAGCGGTTGCGCGTTAGCTTGCCTGAGCTGCCCGACGCACGGCGCGCGCGGATCGTGAGCGCTTATGGCTTGTCAGTCTACGACGCTGACCAGTTGACCTCCGAGCGGGCGCTGGCAGACTATTTCGAGGCGGCGGTCAGCGCTGGCAAGCCAGCCGACCCGGCTGCGCGAGCCAAAGCGGTCGCCAATTGGGTCCTGGGCGACCTTCGCCGCTTGCTGAACGCCGCGGCGAAAGATATCACCATGAGCCCGGTGTCGGCGGCTGGTCTGGCTGAGCTCCTGGACCTGATGGAGAGCGGCTCGATCAGCGGCAAGCAAGCTAAAAATGTGCTGGAAAAGGCGTTTGTCAGCGGGAAGAGCCCCAAAGACGTCGTTGCCGCCGAGGGCATCTCGCAACTGAGCGATGCAGGCGAGTTGGAGTCGGAGGTCGCGGCGGTCATCGCCGAGAACCCACGCGCCGTGGAAGACTATCGCGCTGGCAAGGCGTCAGCGATCCAATTCCTGATGGGCCAGGTAATGAGGCGCACGAAGGGACGCGCGCGACCCGACGTGGTAACGCCGTTGCTGCAGAGCAAGCTCGATCAGGCCTGACAGCGCCCGCCCGCGTATACTGGCGCGAGCTGTCATGATTGTCCGGGCGGAGTCCGGGGAGGGCCGGTCCATGGAGTCTGAGGAGGGCGCTGGACGCCCCAATCTCTATGCGATGGCGCTGGAGCAGTTCGAGGCGGCGGCGGAGAGGCTAGGTCTCGACCAGGGCGTACGCGCTATCCTGCGCGTTCCGCAGCGCGAGCTTGCCGTGAACTTCCCGGTGCGAATGGACGATAGGCGCGTCGAGATGTTCTCGGGCTTTCGCGTCCAGCACAACATTGACCGCGGTCCCGCCAAAGGCGGCATTCGCTACGATGCGGCCGTTTCGCTGGATGAGACGCGCGCGCTGGCGATGTGGATGTCCTGGAAGAGCGCGGTCATCGATATCCCGTTCGGCGGGGCGCATGGCGGCGTAGTTGTGGATCCGAAGCGGCTCAGTGAGAGCGAACTCGAGCGCCTGACCCGGCGTTATGCGACTGAGATCTCGATTCTGATGGGCCCGAACAGCGATATCCCGGCGCCTGACATCAACACGAACTCGCAGATCATGGCCTGGATTATGGATACCTATTCCATGCACGAAGGCTACTCCGTTCCGGCGGTTGTCACTGGAAAGCCACTCTCGATCGGTGGGAGCGAGGGGCGCAACGAGGCCACCGGGACTGGCGTTGTGATGATCCTGCGGCGGGCGGCGGAGGATGCTGGCATCGACCTCAAGTCGTCAGCCGTCGCCATCCAGGGTTTTGGCGCCACCGGCTTAATCGCCGCTGAGCTACTCAGCGATCTGGGCGTGCGCGTCGTGTCGGTGAGCGACCGTGGCCACGCGCTCTACAACGCGGATGGACTGGATATTGCCGCCGCGCAGCAACACAAGGCGGCGACAGGTTCGCTTGCGGGCTTTACCGGCGCGAAAGCGCTTCCCGCCCACCACGCGCTCGAGGTCGCGTGCGATATTTTGATTCCCGCGGCGACACAGACCCAAATCACACGCAAGAACGCAGGGCGCGTCAAGGCCAGGCTCATCGTGGAGGCCGCAAACGGCCCGATCACCCCGGAAGCGGACGCCTTGCTGAAGCAACGCGGTGTGCGGATTGTGCCAGATATCCTGGCCAACTGTGGCGGCGTCGCTGTGAGCTACTTCGAGTGGGTTCAGGACTTGCAGGCGTTCTTCTGGGATGAAAACGAGATTCACCGGCAGCTTGGGCGTGTGATGGATCGCGGATTTGACGATGTGATGCGCGTGGCCCGCGATAAGGATGTCGATTTGCGGACAGCCGCCCACATGGTCGCCATCCAGCGCATCGCCGACGCAGATACGGTGCGTGGCATCTATCCATAGCGTGCGGTGTGGGTATGCCTGCTGACAATACGCTCTACGATCAGCCTGGTGATCTCTGGTGGGATGACCAGGGTATCTTCTCCTTGCTGCGCACGAGCCTGAATCCCGCGCGTGTGAAGTACTTTCATGGCGCGCTCGAGCGGCTCGGCGTCGAGCCGGCGGGGATGTGGGGGCTCGACGTGGGGTGCGGAGGGGGGCTGCTCGCGGAGGAGCTCGCGCGCTGGGGCTGCGCGGTCACAGGGATAGATCCTGCGTCGCGGGCGCTCGCCGTCGCAGCGGAGCATGCGGCCGCATCGGGACTAGACATTCACTACGTGGCGGGAGCGGGCGAGGCGCTGCCGGTCGGCAGCGAGGCATATCATATTGTCGTGTGTTGCGACACGCTTGAGCACGTCGAAGATCCAGAGCGGGTCGTAGGGGAGATCGCTCGCGCGCTCGCGCCTGGAGGCGTGTTCCTTTTCGACACGATCAATCGCACCATCGCCAGCGGCGCGCTTGCCATCTGGTTGTTGCAGGAGTTTCCGCTGACGCGCATACTGCCGCGACACCTGCATGTGTGGGAGCGGTTCATCCGGCCCGACGAACTTCTGGCTATACTTGAGCGCAACGGTCTCGAGCTGCGCGAAGTGGTTGGACTGACTCCGCGCATCACGCCGGACGCGCTTGCCGCGCTCTGGCGTTACAAATGCGGGAGATCTACCGCCGGAGACCTGGGCCGGCGTTTTCTCTATGATGTGAGCCACGATGTGTCGGTATCGTACGCAGGCTTCGCGGTGAAGCGTTAGCGCGCGCCGCAACCTTGGCGGCGGACCGGGGAGGCATACGAGCATGGATGAGTCAGCTCAGGTCGGGGAGGCGGCGCTGATCGCGCGCCTGGCCGCGCTGTTGCGTCAAGGCCCAGTAGACGAGCGCGCCTTTGGCGAGACGCTGGAGGAAAGCGAGCGCGAGCGGACGGGCACGGTGGGTGACTGGGCGCCCAAAGAATATCTTGGTCATTTGGCTTTTTGGCGTGATCGCGAACGTGAGCGAGTCGAGGTACGCGGTCGCGGGGGAGATGGACCCAACTATTCGGACTACCAGCCGCTGAACACGGAGTCGTTCGCTGATCTTTCAGCGATGACCTGGGAGCAGGCGCTTGCGCGGTCGCGCGACAGCGTGGAGGCCTTGGTCGCGGCCGTCGAGGCGTTGCCTTCAGGCGCGCTCAGGGGACTCGCGCGCTCGGCGCAAGACGATGGCGGACCGAGCCTGCTAGATATGGTCATCAACAACGGCTTTGTGCATCCACAGACGCATCTTGCTGAAATGCTGGTCGGGCGTGGTGATCGGCACGGCGCGCAAGCCATCCAGCGACGCATGCTTGACGCGGTGGTGGCGCTAGACGCTGGGCCAGAAGTCAATGCGGCCGCGCGCTATAATCTCGCCTGCGCGCTTGCTCCCTCCGCTCCACATGAAGAACCACTCGCGCTGTTGCGCCAGTCGTTCGCGGAAAACCCGCGCCTGATCGCCCTTGCGCGGCAGGATGCTGATCTCGATCCGCTGCGTGACGACCCGGCCTTTCAGGCGCTGCTGGCGGACGAACATGACTAGCTCGGCGCGCTTTCGCTTCGCGCCCATGACACGGCCCGACGCGGAAATGATATTGGCCTGGCGCTACGCGCCACCTTATGCGGTGTATAACGCCGTGGCCGACCAGCCCGATGGCGTTGATGCGCTAGGCGAGATGCTCGACAAGCGCAGCCCGTATTTCGCGGCGCGCCTTCTTGACGGCGCTGCCTGGGAACAGGAGCCGCCCGCTGGATTCTTCGCGTTCGGCAGCGCATGTGAGGTCGGCTCTGAGCCCGAGGCGCCCGAGGAACCGCATCTGGCGAGGGCCGACGGCTCGATTACCATTGGACTTGGTCTGCGGCCGGACCTCACTGGCCGTGGGTTCGGAGCGCCGTTCACGCTGGCTGGCTTGACGCTGGCGCGAGACCAGTTTCAACCGACCGGATTCCGCCTCTTCGTGTATGCGTGGAATCTGCGCGCTATCACAGCCTATGAGCGCGCGGGCTTTGTAGCGAGGGGACGCGCTGGACGCGTCGGAGTTGATGGTCTTCCAGCGTTTCTGCAAATGTGGAGGGCCGTTCCGTCTATGTGAGAGTGCGCTGAATCTAGGCGCTGTGGCGCGCACGTGCTGCCGCGAGCGTGACCAGATAGACAATATGACCGTCATGGACAAAAAGGATGGCGCTCCTTCGCTCATCAGTTCCGCTTGGGAACGATCGGGAACTGGGCGCAACTGTGGATTCCAGAAGGTGTAGAGGCGAGGCTGGTGGCTCAAGCGCAGAGTGATGGCGAAAACGGACACAGAATATTCGCGGTCCAGCGGCCGCATTTCCAATGGGTTAGCGCGGCAGTGGGCGCTGTCCTTCTCGTCGCCTGTGTCGTTTCCGCCCTGTTCCCGCAACTGTCGGCAATTGCGCCAAATGCGCGCGCGACGGCGACATCTGAACCGGTTGATTTCAGCGCCACACCGACTTCCGGAGCCGCTCCGCTGACCGTGCGCTTTGTTGGGCCTGCCGCCAATGGGATCACCTCGGTGAAATGGGACTTCGGCGATGGCGCGGGAGCGGGCGAGCGCGACCCCAAGCACACCTATACGGTGGCCGGAGAATACAGCGTAACGCTTGAGATCGGTTTTCCGTCCGGAGTGCGAACCGTGCACAAGGTTGGCTACATTAGTGTGGGCTTGCCTGCTTCCTCGTGGATCACGGTGCTCGATGATCAGTTCAACAGGCCAGGACTCCCATCGCACTGGTCTGTGTATGTTGGCTCATTTAAAGACGGAGCGCACAATTGCGCGGCGGCCTCGCTCGTGCAGGTGCCCGGCGATGGTTATTTACACCTCAAAATGGCGTACTTGTATCGGGAAAGCTGTGGAACCGGCTGGTATACAAGCGGCATCGAGGTCGCCAGTCAGTATGGCGGGGTAGACCAGGCAGTGACTGTTCGTTTTCGGATCGTTCCGCCCAGAGATTCCGACGTGGTTCGCTCGCAGCGCGCGCTGCCGATGCGCTGGGTAGAAGACCCGCGCTACCAGTGGTACCAGGGTGAATCGGACTACTGCGAGGGCTCATGGCTGGATAGGTGCTACACGTTTTTGCACTATCGGTCCTCCGATAGTGATCCCTTCCAGGTGGAGCGCGACTATACACTTGATCTCACGCAGTGGCATACGTGGCGCGTCGAGACCATTGGCCATAAAGTGACGGTCTACATCGATGACATGACCAGGCCAGCATGGGTCTACGACGGCCCCGCGTACACCACGCCGCTGTCAATCAAGCGCACCGTTCTCCAGCATGAGTGTCCGCTCTATGGCTGCCCGCCCGCCTCGTATGCCGGCGAGGTCCTCGATGTGCAGGTCGATTGGATAACGATCCAGAACTACCGACCCTAAGCGAAATCGTCATGTGCCCGAGAGGACGAAACAGAGGCGGCCACCAATGTATTTGGTGGCCGCCTCTGTTCTCCGCCGGAACTGACTGGCGAGTCTCAGCGGCGCACGTAGGGGAGAACGTCAGCCACCATGAACGCCAGGAACGAGGCAGCGGCGGCAATGGTCGCCAGATGGAAGACCTCGTGGTAGCCGAACACGCGCGGCCAGGGGTCAGGTTTATGCAGGGCGTAGGCCAGCGCGCCAAGCGTGTAGAGCGCGCCACCGAGGGCAAGCAGCCCAATAGCCGCCAGCCCGACCGCGGCCGCGATCTGCGGCAGGAAGGCCAGCGCGACCCACCCCATCGCGACGTAAAGGCCCACCATCACCGGTCGCGGTATGCGTAGCGCTGGCGCAACAGCGAGCATTCCCAGAGCGGCGAGCGTCCAGATGGTTGCCAGCAATACTACGCGCCAGACGCCCGTCAACGTGTTGAACGCGATGGGCGTGTACGTGCCCGCGATGAGCACGAAAATGTTCGCGTGGTCAATCCGGCGAAAGAGTCGACGAACGGGCTCGCTCCAGTTTCCGAGATGGTAGAGCGCGCTCCAGCCGAAGAGCAGGATCGAACTCGCGCCATAGATCAGCAGCGAGACCTGTTTGGGCCGGTCGCCGTTGCTGGCGATGGCGAGCAGAATCGTGCAGATAGTCGCCGCGACCGCCGCCGCCGCGTGGAGGTAGCCGCGCAGGAGAGGCTTCCCGGATTTGGCCTCCGGCGCGGCGCTGAGTCGCGTCGCTTCCGCGCGTGTGGAAAGTGTATTGTCAGGGCGTGGCGCCACCATGGACTGCTCCCTTCGTGTCATCTCGCCGTAAAGTGAGATACACCTCACATATTATGCTATTTGGAGCCCTTCTGCCGAACTCTTCAAATTGGATGCTCAGCGGGAGGGAAATCCTTGCCCGAGTGCGAACGCCTTGCCAGACGCCCAACGGCTGACTGATTAGAGCGGGCGGGCGTCACGATTGTTTCATTTCAGCGCTCGTTGGAATGGCCCTTGCTTGACGCGGGTTGTGACATCGGGCGATACTGTATCCTGCGGCCGCGCGCTGCGCCTGTTTTCGTCGTCTCGTTTGGAGCCTGATTCCTCATGACAGCGGACATACAGGGCGCCCTTGCCCAACGGACCACCGCCGCGGCAGACCCCGTCGCGCGGGATAGCCGCTCGCTGTGTCCACTGAATGGATGTAGCTACACCCGCCGGTAGCACGCTCCCGCGCGCCTCCGGCGGGTGACTACCCTGGCGTCCTCTTCCTGCCGGCGCCAGCCGAGCGTGACATCATCCAACAGCCCAAGCTTACTGGCCTCATGCGCCGCCACTCCACTGTGGTATCGTGGAGCCGGGCTGCGCGCGAGAAGGAGAGCGATCGAGCATGCAACTCTACAATACAGAATCAGGCCGCAAAGAGACGTTTGAGCCGGCAGGCGATGTCGTCAAGATGTACGTCTGCGGCCTGACGCCGAAAAATGATCCACACCTCGGCCACGCGCGCGTCTTCGCCGTCAATGATACGCTGCGGCGGTATCTGCGATATCGCGGTTACAGGCTGCGCTATATCCAGAATTTCACAGACATTGACGACAAGATCATCGCCGCTGGCCAGCGTGAGGGCATCCCGGCCTTCGAAGCCGCCAAGCGCTATACCGAGTCCTACTTCCGTGATATGGGGCGGATCGGCGTCCAGCCGGCGGACGAGTTCACCTATGTCACACAGTACATCCCGCAGATCATCGACATGGTAGCAGGTCTGATCGAGAAGGGCCACGCCTACGCGGTCGATGGCGATGTGTACTTTTCGGTGCCGAGTTTTCCCTCGTATGGCCGGCTTTCCGGGCGCGACGAGAAGGCGATGCGGGCCGGCGCGCGCATCGAGGAGGACGAGCGAAAGCGCGATCCGCGCGACTTTGCCCTCTGGAAGTCGGCCAAGTCCGGCGAGCCCTGGTGGGAGAGCCCCTGGGGCAAGGGCCGGCCAGGGTGGCACATCGAATGCTCGACCATGGCGATGGCCGCGCTGGGCGAGCAAATCGACATTCACGGAGGTGGCGCCGACCTGATCTTCCCGCATCACGAGAACGAGATCGCCCAGAGCGAGAGCTATACTGGAAAGGTTCCCTTCGCGCGATATTGGGTGCATACCGGCATGCTGAGCCTGCCCGCGGCAGGTGATCACCCCGCCCCGCAGGAGGAACTCGAGGAGCAGGCGCTGGAAGAGACAGAGGAGCGCGAAGGCGTGCCCGAAGCGGCGACCAAGATGGCGCATTCCGGCGCGTTTGTGACCATCGCTTCGACGCTCGCGTCGGGCGAGGTCCCGCCGATGGCGCTGCGCACGTACCTTCTGGGGACGCAGTATCGCGCGAATCTGGTCTACTCAGAGGAGCAGCTCCGTGCGACCGTCATTCGCTGGCGGCGCTGGGCGGAGACCCGCGCCAACACGGAGCGCGTCATCGCCTGGGCTGCCAGCCAGCCCGTGGATGCCGCCACAGCCAGCGATGAGGCGGCCGCTTTGCGCGCCAGCGGGGTCGCTGCCCGCGCGGAGTTCATTAGCGCGCTCGATGATGACCTGAATACGTCGCGCGCGCTGAGTGTCATTGACGAACTGGCGCACCGTATCAACGACTACGCGACAGGACTACGCGCGCATGCGCTCGCGCCGGACTCCGCGGCGGCGCTGCGCGACGCGCTGGATGTTCTGATCGAGTTGACGGGCGCGCTCGGCATCGGTCTGGAGGAAGAGGCCCGCGCGGGCGGCCTCTCCGAGGCGGACAAGGCGGAGATCGACACGCTGGTGAGCAAACGCGACGAGGCCCGCAAGGCGCGCGACTGGGCGGCGGCCGACGCCGTCCGCAAGGAGCTCGATGAGCGGTTCAATGTGATTGTAAAAGACACGCCGCAGGGCGCGGTGTGGTCGGTGAAAGAGGGCTAGCGTCGTCATGGCGGATTACGTGTGGGGGCGCTATCCCGTACTGGAAGCGTTGCGTTCCAGGCGGCGAGTGCATCGCATCATGATGGCCCAGGGGCCGCGCGACGCCGGCCTGACCCAGGTGCTCGACCAGGCGCGGCGTGTCGGTGTGCCAGTTGAGCCGGTGGCGCGGCGACGTCTGGACGACCTTTCCAAGGGGGCGAACCACCAGGGAGTGATGGCGCTGGTCGCACCGCGCGAGTACGCCGACGTTGATGAGATCCTGGAGCGGGCAAAGGATCTTGGTGAGGATGCGCTGGTGGTCGTGCTGGACGCCATCCAGGATGTGCAGAATCTCGGCTCGCTCGTTCGTACCGCCGAGGCGGTCGGCGCGCATGGCGTCATCATCCCGGAGCATCGCGCCGCCGGCCTGACTCCCGCGGTGGACAAGACCTCGGCGGGCGCGGTCGAATTCCTGCCTGTTGCGCGGGTGACTAACATTACTCGCACGCTGGATGACTTGAAGAAACGTGGTCTGTGGTGTATCGGGCTGGATGGCGCCGCGAAGACCCGTTTTGACCAGGCGAATCTGAAGGGGCCCATCGCGCTGGTTGTGGGCAATGAAGGGAAGGGCATCAGCCGCCTTGCCCGCGAACATTGCGACCTGCTGATCAATCTGCCCATGCGCGGGCACGTCGGGTCGCTTAACGCCGCGGTCGCTGGCTCAATCGCGCTCTTCGAGATCTGGCGTCAGCGCGAATGGGCGACGCCGGGTGAGGGGGCTGCTGTTGAAACCGTGGATGGCGAGTGAGGGACTTGCCGCGCGCGGCGCGCGAGCGGTAGGCTAAGGCTATGAGCGGCGTGAAGGAGTTCATGCGCCGCTGACAGCGGCTGGAGGGCGAGATGGGCGCGCGCACGGTCTTTGTTGATGGCTATAACGTCATTCGCGCTACGCCTGCCTTGACCACGCTATTCCACCGCGATATTGGGGCGGCGCGCGAGGCGCTGCTCAGGCAGGTCGTGGCTCAGCATCGCCATACACCGCATCGCGTGGTGGTTGTCTTCGACGGCGACGGCCCGAGTGAGTCCCATCAGCCTATCGCAGGCTTCAGCCGGGGACAGGTGACGTACTCCCGCGCGGGCGAGACAGCAGATAATGTCATTGTGCGGATGTCAGCCGCAGTTTGTGACGCAGGTGGCGAGGCGCTGGTCGTCTCGAATGACTTCGGTGTACGGGATGGCGCGGAACGCCAGGGCGCGCGGAGCGCGCGTGTTGCGGGTCCGGCCGGAGCTCCGCGCCTGATTCGCCAGCGCTTCACGCACCAGCAGGCTGTACGGCGCGAGCTGGAGCAGGATGGTGAGGACGCCGAGGCGCGGGCGGCGACGCGCAGGAAGGGCAATCCACGCCAGTCGCCACGCGACCGCCGCCGCGACCACTAAGTCTCATGTGACTCAGCCGGCGAAAGGAGTCAGAACGATGGCAAAGCTGACAGTGGGCGAGATCAGCGCGGAACTGCACACCCTGCCCGGATGGACGCGCGAGGGCGACGCGCTGGTGAAAACCTTTCACTTTCCCACGTTCCCAGCGGGCATCGCGTTCGTGGATCGCGTGGCGCTGGTTGCCGAGGAGTTGGGCCACCATCCCGATATCACCATCAACTATTCGCGCGTGACTATGCGACTCTCCACCCACGATCAGGGCGGCGTCACCACCAAGGATGTCACGCTCGCGCAGCGCATCGAGGTGGCGGCGAAGTAGTCTCTCTGGACGCCGCAGCGGCTCAATCGCTGATATACTGGCGCGGTAAGCGGAATATCGTTTCCGTCGCCGCGTACCGTCGCGTGGCGATGGCTGGCCAATGAGGTAGTGTAGTGGCGTCGAGGGTGGAGGCTGGCGCACTTGCGGCGCGCGGGCGCGGGCGTGTGACGTCGCAGATAGCGTTGGGTGTGGCGCTGGTCGCGTTGACCGCGACGTTCCACGTGTGGCGGATGGCGCAGACGCCAGGGTGGGACCCGCAGGAAGGCTACAACCTCGACCTTGCCTGGAATCTCCTCCATGGGCGATTGCGCCTGTTTGCGCTCACGCAGGTCTTCATTCAGCATCCACCACTCTATTACCTTCAGCTCGCGCTTGCGATTCGCGTCTTCGGGTATGGCATTGTGGCGGCGCGGGCGCTTTCGGCGGTCTATGCGACCCTCACTAGTGCGCTATTACTCCTGGTTGGGCGGCGCCTCCTGGGAATGGATACCGCGCTGTGGGCCGCCGCGGTCTATGCCGTCGCCCCAGTGATGCTGGAAGACACGCGCTGGGGCTACAGCTATGGACTGCTCGCGCTTGTGGGGATGGGCGTATTCTGGCTAGGCTGGGAAGCGCTTAAAGCGTCAGATATGACGCGCGCCCGGCGCTGGCTCTACGCGGCGGCGCTATTGGCGGGCCTCGCGGCGTACTGTGATTACGTTGGCGCGGCGTGGATCGCGTTAATCGCGCTGGTTGGGCTGCGATGGGGATGGCGGCAGGCGCTGGCGGCGCTAGGCATCGGGGCTGGGACGCTAGGCGCGGGTCTGCTGGCGCTGCTGGCGCTCTCGCCGGGTGTGTTTTGGGCGGACGCTCTGAGCGTTGGCAGCCGCGCGGGCGGCGGCAACCCTTTGGTCCAGTTGATCGTGCTGCTGCTGAACTACGAGCGCTTCCTGACGGTGGACGCGTGGTTGTTGTTGGGTGTGGTGGGACTCTTCCTTGTGCGCGCGACACCTGCGCGTGGCTACCTCCTGGGCGCGGCCGGCTTGCTGGGTCTCGTCATCCTCAAGGCGCGCCCGGTTGGCCCAAGTTTGCATACTGTCACGCCGCTTCTGCCGCTGCTGGCGCTCGGCGCCGGCGTGGCGCTCGCCGCCGCCGCGGGCGCGCTCTTTACCTGGGCTGCGCGCTGGCTGGAGCCGCTGGACAAAAGGCTGGCGCGCAGCCAGGTTGTCCGGCCAGATGGCGGCGCGCCAGGGTCGATATGGATGCGGACGCTGACCGCGCTCCTGGTTTTCGTCATCCTGGGGGCGCCGCTGGCGATGGCTGGCGCAGGCGACGTAGTCGGACTTTCAGGGACGCTGGTGACGCCGCAAGATGCGCTGCTGGCGACTCCAGGCGACGCGCAAGCTACCCAGCGCTACATCATCACGCACGCCCGATCCGGTAATCTCGTTCTGGCGTCACCCCAGATCGCCTGGGCGCTCGATCATCCTGATGGCGCCGATTCCCTGAAGAGCGCCGACATGACGCAGGCGGTGGCGTACAGTGGACAGGCGGCGGCATTCTACCCGGCGGGTCTGCCGCGCGACCGCTGGGCCTTCGATGTGTCGCTTGGGCGCGCGCGGTACGTCATTGTGGACGACCTGCTGCGCAGTCTGGCGCAGCCAGACCAGTTGCCAGCGCTAGAGCCGCTGCTCGCGCGGGCGGAACGCTGGCCAGTCGTTTTCCGCCAGGGCCAGTATGTGATCTACGAACAACCGGGGGTCTAGCCGCTATTCGATGGTCAAGAGCTCGCGCGCGAGGTCCGCGACCAGATCATACCGACCATACGAGGGCATGAGGTAGCAGCCCTGGATCAGTCCACGCGCCCGCGCCTGCAAGATCACGTCACGCGCCAGCTCAATGCCCATTTCGCGCCCGCGCTCGCCCGCCGCCCGCATGCGCGCACGCACATCTTCGGGGATACTAATGCCAGGCACCTCGTTGTGCAGATATTCGGCGTGTTTTGAGCTATGCAGCGGGATCATGCCGAGGATGAGCGGCGCCTCCGGCTTGCCAAATGTCGCGATGAAGCGTTCGAGTGGGGCAAGGTCGTAAATCGGCTGGGTCATGATGAATTGCGCGCCCGCATCCAGCTTATGGCGCAGACGGTGTAGCTCCAGCTCCATCTCGGTCAGTTGATCGTGCGTGTGAGTCGGTACGGTGAACTCCTCCAGCTTGCCGCGGGCGCGCTCCTGGTTCACATCAATCAGCCGGTCATCCATATTGAGATTGAGCGCCGCGCCGATGAAGAAGCGCGCCGTGCCGCCGAGCGAGCTGCCCGCGACATCATGTCCTTCATTCATGCCGTGTAGGACGCGTAGCAGGCCGACTGAGTCCACATCCCAAACGCCAGTCAGGTTCGGATAGTTGCCTGCGCGGACGGGATCACCCGTAAGCGCCAGCACATTACGAACGCCGAGCGCGTGTGCGCCGAGCAGGTCGGATTGCAGCGCCATCATATTGCGATCGCGGGTGGTGAAATGGACAATGGGCTCGAGGTCGAGGTGGTCACGCAGCAGGCGGGCCATCGCAATACAGCCCATGCGCACCCGCGCCATCGGGCTATCAGCGATGTTGATGTAGCGGACGCCGGCCTCACGCAGCTTTGCGGCGCCTTCCATGATCTTGCTCGGGTTCAGCCCCTTTGGTGGGTCGAGCTCGATGCTGACCGCGAACCGGCCCGCGGCCAGATCGCGCTGGAGTTGAGTCGCCTCCACCTCGCCAGAGTCCAGGGGAGTCTCGAGAGGCTGGTACCCTGGCGGGATCATGGGCGCCGCCCAGTGAGCGGCGAGAGGGGCGGGGCGGTAGTCCGCCAGGGAGGCGCTCATCGCGGCGATATGGTCAGGCGTCGAGCCGCAACAGCCCCCGATCAGCCGCGCGCCCGCTGAGGCGAATCGCTGCGCATATTCCGCGAAATAGGCTGGCGTGGACCCATACAGGAAGCGATTCTCAACGCGCGTGGGCAGTCCAGCGTTGGGCTGCGCGGAGAGCAGGATGTCGCGCTCGGTATCCAGCCCAAGCTCTTGCAGAGCGCCTGCCATTTCAGTTACGGCGTCCAGAATGCCCGCCGGCCCGACGCTACAGTTTGCGCCGATGACGTCAACCCGCAGGGCCGCAAGCGCGCGCGCCGCCTGCGCGGGTGAGTCTCCCGCGAGCGAGTGGCCGTCCTCGGTGAAGGTCATCTGGGCGATGATGGGCAGGTCGCCCGCCTCGCGCGCCGCCGCCACGGCTTGCTGTAGTTCGGCCAGGCTGGAGAAGGTCTCCAGGATGAGCAGGTCAGCGCCACCTTCTATGAGCCCTTCGATCTGTTCGCGAAAGAGCGCGCGCAGGGTAGCCGCCTGCGCCTCACCTTCTTTGGCCGCGGTGGACAAGCTGAGGCCGGATGGACCTACCGAACCGGCGACGTAAATTGTGCGCCCAGCGACCTCGCGCGCCTCGCGCGCGAGTTGTGCGGCGCGGCGGTTGAGCGCGCGCGCCTCGTCAGCGAGGCCATAGGCGCTCAGTTTGGCCGCGTTGGCGCCAAACGTATTGGTCTCGATGAACTCGGCGCCGGCGAGGATGTACTGCCGGTGGATATCCTGCACAAGGTCTGGCGCTGTGAGGTTGAGCTCGTCGAAGCAGCGGCCGTGCATCAGGGAGGCGCTCGCCCGGGCATAGAGGACGGTTCCCATCGCCCCATCGCAGAGGACGGTTCCCTGGCGGAGTCGGTCGAGCGCGGGCTGGGTCATAAGAGGTCCCTCCATACGAGCGGGTTGCAGCGAGCGACCGGAGGGATGAGACGCAAAGCGCGCCCGCGCTTTGCCGCCTGCCCCATCGCACGGACGCTCGCAGGCAGTATAGCGCCCCGCGCGGAGCGCTGTCGAGACGGCATCGAGACCGGAGCGGTGTCGTGGCTACAGACTCAGGCCGTAGACCTGGACGAACCACGGAACCGACGTCAGCCAGAGGCCGAGCAGCAGCACGAACAGCAGTCCTCCGGCGATGGGCGTCAGCCAGCCAGCCAGGCCGGGCCGGCGCACGATCAGGATCTTGGCGACGACAGCGCCATAGAAGAATGCGCCGAAAGCCA
The DNA here is from genome assembly GCA_036391685.1 of Ktedonobacterales bacterium. Taxonomy (GTDB): domain Bacteria; phylum Chloroflexota; class Ktedonobacteria; order Ktedonobacterales; family JADMIN01; genus JAKAIY01. Next base: position 163,792 of record DASVZK010000048.1, on the reverse strand, counting down.
TATGCGCCAGCACACGGTTGTCGCGTGGAACCTGCCCAGCGATGATGATGCAGTGGTAGGCGACTGGCAGCGTGAGCAGCAGCGCCACACGCCCGGACCAGCGATGGAGCACGTTGTAGAAGCGCCCATTTGGGGGGAACCTGATAAGCTGGTAGATACGGGCCGCCCAGAACAACTGGAGGATCGCCAGCGCCAGCGCCACGCTGGCGAACCAGATCTTCATGTGGGTGAAGTCACTGAAACCAAACGAATATGTGGGCGTGGAAGCTGGCCAGAAGACCCAGCCCAGCGCAAGCGATACTTCCGCCGCGGTACTCACGATGACGACCGCGACTGGGAGCAGGCGCCAGGCTCCCAGTGTCCTGTGTTGATGTGGCCGGCCTGCCATCGGTGACGACGCCATACGACTGCTCCTCCTCTCGGACTCGCTCAGGGACGGCGCGCTCCGCGCCCGCTACGTAGCCATACGCGCGATGTTTCAAGAGCTTGAGCGCACTGCTGCGGCATATGGGGTCGTCAGCGGCGTGTACCGAGGGGCGCAACACGTCCCCTGGCCCGCAACGGAGAAAGGTCAGGGGACGTGTTATAGGCGCCGGGCGGCTAGGCTTGCGCTCGCCTTCCGCCTTTTGTGTTCAACCGGAAGAGCGCGTAGAGCGGGCAGAAGCCAACCACCGCGGTCACGAGCAGGATGGCGGCGACCACGCCTACGACGATCTGCCACACGCCGGTAAAAGTGGTGAAGACCAGAACTGCAAATACTGCGCCTACGACGAAGCGAAGAACGCGGTCAAGCGCGCCCTCATTCTGCGGAATCATGCAAAGGTGTCCTTTCGTGCGCGAAAGCTGAGGCGAAAAGTCATGCGCGCGGCTCATGTCCGCACTACACTGATGAAATGCGCGCGGCGGGAAAAGGTTACAGTCGTTGGCGTAGAAGGCGGAGCGGAGCGCCAGTCCCAAACGATGATATAGTGCCAATAGTGGCGCGGTATTGGACTCGGTGACATTCGATGGCGGAACAAATACTCGACGAGGCGGAGTTGATAGCGGGCTTGAAACGGCGTGACGCTGCGGCGGTCGCGGCGTTTTTCGAGGAGCACGCTGACCGTACATATCGCCTTGCGCTTGGAATGCTCGGCAGCGAGAGCGACGCCGAAGAGGTCACGCAAATGACCTTTATCTCGGCGATGGAGGCGATAGACCGCTTCGAGGCGCGCGGCAAACTAGATACCTGGCTGTATCGCATCGCCCACAACCACGCGCTCATGCTGATTCGCAAGCGCCAGGCCGCCAGCCCACTTCCGGATGATGACGCGCCCATCGCGGCGAGTTCTTCGGTTGACTGGCGCAACGTGCCGGAAGAGCGGCTGCTCAGTCAGGAAGCGCAGGAGCGGCTGTGGGTAGAGATTGCTCGGCTGCCGGAGAGCCTGCGGGCGGCGTTCACCCTGCGCGACGTGGAGGGCCTGTCCACCGCGGATTGCGCGCAGGTGCAGGGTATTAGTGAGCCCGCCTGTAAAGTGCGACTACATCGCGCGCGCCTGTTGCTGCGCGAGCGGTTGAGCGGATACTTCGCCGAGTGGATGCGCCATCCCGGCGCGACAGCGGAACGGGAGGGATGATGCGTCTGACCTGTGAAGATCTGCTTGCCTATCTCTCCACCTATCTGGATGGCGCGCTTGACGCCGAGTTAAGCGCGGCGGCGCGAGAGCACCTGGCGACCTGTGAACATTGCCAGGTCGTGCTGGATTCGACCCAGCGCGTGATCGTCCTTGGGGAGGGACAACGCCAGCGGCGTATTCCCGAGGAGCGTCGCAGCGCGCTCTACGAGCGACTTCGCGCCGCGTTGGGCGCTCCTGAGCGGCGGGTGTAGCGGCCGGCGCCGTTCAGGCGAGCGCGGCAGCGGCGACGATGAGGCCGAATGCGCCGATGCAGACGGATTCGAGGCGGTTTGTGGGCCAGATCAGCCAGGCGATGACGACAAACGCGCCGCCCAGCGCAAGCGGTTCTGTCCGTCCATGCCACCAGGCGCGACGGCGTTCTGCGCGGTGAATCTTTCGCAGTCTGCCAATGAGGCTCTGCAGGTCTTCTTCAGTCATCACAGGCCTCCGGTTCGCCCGATGTGACGCCAGGAATGGCGTATCATACGGCTCCGTCCGGTGATGTTAGCGGGCAGTATACTCCGCCTGGGCCGCGCGCGCAACTGCGGGCAGGGCCATGTGGTATTCTCAGGGTTGGCTTGAGTTCGCGCCCGCTCTAACGACCTGGGCGCCCGGCTCGAACCTATGCAAGATCGAAATGGATTCAACGTTCCGGTTTGACCGCTCCCCACGAGCGGTACAACGGTGTACCTGGAAACTGGGAGTGTCAGGATATGGCCGATTCCGTCGCCGAGCAGACCTCGCACGCGGGGCATCTGAAGCACAGCGTCGCTGCCCCTTCGCCGCTGGATTTATACAACGTGGACCACCTGTTGAACGAGGAAGAGCGCCTCGTGCGGGACACCGTGCGCACCTTCGTGCGCGACCGGGTGCTGCCGTTGATCGGCGAGCATTTCGAAGCGGGGACGTTCCCGCGCGAGCTTGTGCCGGAGCTCGCGGAGATGGGTCTGCTGGGCATGCACCTGGAAGGCTACGGCTGCGCGGGGCTGAGCGCGGTCTGCTACGGGCTCGCCTGCCAGGAGCTGGAGTACGGCGATAGCGGGCTGCGCTCGTTTGTTTCGGTGCAGGGCTCGTTGGCGATGTTCCCGATTCACGCCTTCGGCTCTGAAGAGCAGAAGCAAGAGTGGCTGCCGAAGATGGCGAAAGGCGAGGTCATTGGCTGCTTCGGACTGACGGAGCCGGACTTTGGCAGTGATCCCTCCGGCATGCGCACGACAGCGAAGAAAGATGGCGACCACTACGTGCTGAACGGCACAAAGATGTGGATCACCAACGGCGGCATCGCTGATCTGGCAGTTGTCTGGGCCAAGGCAGAGGACGGCATTCGCGGCTTCCTGGTCGAGCGCGGAACACCAGGCTTTACGACCAGCGACGTGCATCACAAGCTCTCGCTGCGCGCCTCGATCACCTCGGAGCTCCATTTCGCCGATTGCCGCATCCCGGCAGAGAACATGCTGCCCGGCGTGCGCGGGTTGCGTGGACCGCTCTCGTGCCTGGATGAGGCGCGCTACGGTATCGCCTGGGGCGCTAACGGCGCGGCGATGGCCTGCTACGAGTCGGCGCTGGACTACGCCAGGTCGCGTGAGCAGTTCGGCAAGGCAATCGGGGGTTTCCAGTTGACGCAGCGCAAGCTGGCGATGATGGCGACGGAGCTCGTCAAGGCGCAGCTTCTGGCGCTGCAATTAGGTCGGCTCAAGGACGAGGGGCTGGCGCACCCCGTCCAGGTCTCAATGGCCAAGCGCAACAACGTGCGTGAGGCGCTGAACACCGCGCGTGAGGCGCGCGGCATTCTGGGCGCCAACGGCATTACGCTGGAGTATCCCGTTTCGCGCCACATGAACAACCTGGAGTCGGTCTACACCTACGAGGGTACCGACGACATCCATACACTCATCCTCGGCCAGGCGATCACCGGATTCAACGCGTTCTCCTGAGGCGGCGCGGCTCATCTTCCCGATCCCCTCTCCGCACTGGAGAGGGGATTCGTCATTTTCGCGTCGGGCCCGAGGGATCGCGTGAGACTCGAACTGCGGGCGATGTCTGGAGCATCTTCCGCGTGGGCGCGGACGCGAGTCGGGTTGTGACCTGGCTGGTAGAGCGTAGTCGTGTTCCGTGGTATGGACGTGACGCCAGCGGGCGTTTCATGTCCTGGGTATGGAAAGGAGTGATTCCAGTGACCACAGTGCAGACGCCGCCCGAAACCAGGACGACCACCGAGCGTTACCATTTCACAAGCGATGACGCCATCGCCCAGATCAAGCGCCTCGTACATGAAGGCAATGTGCGGAGAGTGACGATCAAAAACTCGGAAGGACACACAATCATCGACTTCCCGCTCACAGTGGGTGTTGTGGGCGCGGCTCTGGTTCCGGTGTGGGCCGCGATTGGCGCGGCGGTCGCTTTGATGACCGAGTGCTCCATCGAGGTCGAGAGAGCCGAGGAGCCATCCGAGGAACAGCGACCTAAGGACAAGTTGGAGCGCTGAACGACTCTCTTGGAGTCAGTGATGCGCGGAGCGGACCATCCAGGGTCCGAGTCCGCGCATCACGTTTATGCTCCGCGCGCGCCTGCCGTGTGATGGAGGTCGCCTGTCACACAGCCGCCAGCTCGCCACGTAGGACGCGCTGGGCGATCGAGCGCTCGGTGCGCAGAGCCGCCAGCGGCAGGATCGAAACCAGGAACATCAGAGCCACGAACGGGAAGAAGACCGGATAGCCAAAGCTCTGGATCAGAGTCCCGGAGAGGAGCGCTCCCGCCGGCGCCGCGATGCTCGTGACGGTACTGCTCAAGCCGGTGTACAGGCCCATCCGATCGGGCAGAGTGACGCGCGTGAGCAGCGGGTATGACGCGGCGGTTTGGGCGGCGTTGCCGGTTCCCGCGACAGCCAGCGCGATGTAGAGCGGGATAACGTCGCGGATGAAGACGGCGGCGATGGCTGCGGCCGCCATCAACGCCACACCGAGCAGGAACGTGCGCTTGAGGCCTATGCGATCGCCGAGCAGGCCGAACGGCCAGACGAAGAGCGCGCTAGTGAGCAGGAGAATGAAGCTGAGGACCAGCGCTTGTGTGTCGTCGAAATGCAGATGATCTTGCGCATAGTATGTCAGGTTGGGTGTGATGGCATTGATGCCGAACCAGAGGAAGAACTGATTAGCGAAATAGAGCGCTACCTGCGGGTCTTCGCGCAGCCCACGCCAGTAATCCCGCGGTCCAAAGCGATGCGCGTCGCGACCGCCGGGCAGCGCTCGTGGCTCGCGCACGCCCAGCACGGTGGGCAGAAAGCAGACCATCAGCGCGATGCCGGTAAAAAGGAAGAGTGGCGTCGCGGGCAGATCGCCGTGGTTGGCGGTGGAGAGTACGATGGCGAGGACCAGAACTGTCACCTGCCCGAGCGCTCCGAAGGCCTGGAACAGGCCATTGACCGCGCCGCGCTGCTTGTCTGGCGTGATATCTGCCAGTAGCGCCTGGTAGGGGTCGTACATGACGTTGAACGTCAGCGTGAAGAGGAAGATGGCGGCGGACGCCAGGATGATCGCGGTCAGATTTGATGACCATCCAAATGGGCGGCCAAGCGTGGTGAGCTGGGCCAGGAACGGAGTGGCGATCAGAAAAAACGCGCAGATCGGTGTGAACCAATAAATGAATGGTCTGCGCCGCCCGCCGAGCCGCTCCCGCCACGTGCGGTCACTCCATGCGCCAACAAGCGGCTGCAGAACGGCCCCCTCAAAAGAGCGCGTGCTGCCCAGTAGATCATTGAGTGGAAGCGGGACGTGCAAGGCGTGGAGGAAGATGGTCAGGATGAAATTGTTGAAGCCGTAAAAGACGCCTGAGCCGAAGTTTCCGCTGGAATAGAGCGCCGCGCCGCGGAATGGCAATCGCGGTATGTCCACCGGGGAATGCGATGGCGGCAGAGCGGGTTCGGCCGCGCCCCCGCCTTCGAATCCTGGCCCCAGACCGCCAACACCCGGTAACGAGCCGGGTGTCTCTGTTACGCCGGGCGCCTGGTAGTCGCGCACGCGCTCACCTGAGCCGCGCGTGACGTCGTCTGGCCGCATTGCCATGACCTTGCCTCCACTCTTTGTGGGGTGCTACCGAACGCTGCATGCGCGGGTGTGGCAAGTGTAGCAGAGCGGGGTTATCTGGGCAACTGGCGCGGCGGGGCTATAGAAACGGGGAGCGCTCGCAGCCAGGCGAGCGCTCCCCGTCCATGTGTGATGGGCAAAACTAGTTGGAGAAGATGCGGAAAATGTTGCGGCCCTTGCCGTCGTCGTCGCCTTGCCCCTGTTGGGTGGCCTGACCCTGCTGGCCGTTGTAGTAACCGGCGCCAGCGGGCGCTCCGCCACCCTGCTCGCTCCAGCGTGGGCTGCCCACGCTAGGGACGGGCGCGGTTGGGCCCTCCTCGGGAGAGCGGCCGGGGGTCGCGCTCGCGCGACTGGCAAGCCAGTCGGGGACGCCCGCGCCCGCCGCGGCCTGTCCGGCCGGAGCGGCTCCGCCAGCGGGCGCGCCGGCGGACGTGGCGCTGGCGCCCAGGCGCTCGTGGTCAATCCAGTCGTACGCGCCGCCGAGGGCGTGCTCGCACCACGTGGAATAGTCTTTCGGCGCGAGGCCGGTCTTCTCGAAATGGTCTAGCCGGCGCATCGTGAGGACCAGCCAGTCCTCGCCCTGCTCCACCATGCGGTCGAGCAGGTCAACCCCGGTCACGCCGCTGCGCTGCAGGCGCTCAATGGCGGAGAGCTCGGCGGGAGAAGGGCGATACGACGCTTCTTTGGCGTCATTGTCGCGCAATTCCGACCGGCGTCCGGCGATGGTCTCATCAAGGGACTGGGTGACGCGGGTGACGTACCACGCCATGTATCCGTCGGCGACCGACTGCATGGCCTGCAACGGCAACTGCTCGAAGAGCTTCGTTACAGTGGAGGGATCAGAAGCCATTGGCTTTGCACCTTCTCGCTCGCTGAAAAGTCGTATGGGCGGCAGTGGCGGCGTACCGCCGAGCGCTACTCGTCATCTTGCTGGCGGTTCTGCCACCAGCCCTGGAGGGAGTCCGCGGGAGCGCCCTGAGCCGAAGCGCCACCGGCGGACGCCTCAGGGGATGCGGACGGTGGGCGATTACCCATGCTGGCCATCTGGCGCATGCGTTCCATGGGATCGCTTGGGATCTGCTCCGCCCGCGCCAGCAGACTCGCGACGACCGCTGAGTCCGCGGCGGGAGCCACGGGGGCGGCGCTGCTCTTCGCAGCGGTCGCGACGCTAGCCGCGGGCTGGCGTTGGTCCGAGTCACCGTCCAGTTTGGGCATGGCGGCCTTGATGACGTCGATGTTGCTCAGCTGGTGGCCGGAATCGGTGTAGGCGCGCAGCGCGGTGATGATCGGGTTGTCCCCGTCTGGCAGAGGCGCGGACTGGTCAGGCGTCATCTTCTGGACGCGGCCCCGCTCCTGCTCGAGGGTGTTGATCTGGTCGCGCAGGCGGCGGCCAATCTCCTGGTGATGCAGCCACAGCTTGTACTTGCCCATCATGTGTCCCTTGTTCAGTCGCGGCGAATGTATTTGTCCAGACGACCTGGCCCTGAAGCGCCCCATCTAGCCCACGCCGGGTCAGTGGGACAGCGCGCCGCGCGATGTATCGCAGTAGCTAGCACGGCCCCCGGTCGTCAGGAGCCAGCGATCAAGCGAGCGCGCGTCGCCGCCCGCCCCATGCAATCCGCGGCAGTATACCATAGGTCCTATAACCCGGCAAACGACCGGGACTAGTGGCCCGATCAGGCTACCTCCGGGCCAGCAGCCTTAGCTCACAAACCCCAGCGCCGCGGCTTCGAGCGGGCCGTAGGCGGTGATCACCTGCGACGCGGTAACAGGGAAACGGTCGAGTGCGCGGCGCACGTCAGCTAGCGTCACGGCTTCAATGCGGTTCATCTCATCCTGGATGCTGCGCACTGCGCCCTCAGCGACCCAGGTATAGGCGAGATCCTGCATGCGGCTGAATGCGGAATCGCCGTCGAGAACGGTGCGGCTGATGAGCTTGTCCTTGGCGCGGCGCAACTCATCCTCCTGCACTCCGTCTTCCTGTAGCCCGCGCAGCTCCGCCTGGGCCAGCTCGAGCACGGCGGGCGCGTGGTCGGGAGTAGTGCTCAGGAAGGTGAGCAGCAGCCCAGTGGAGTCGAACGGCGAGATTGAGGCGGAGGCCGACTCGGCGAGTCCCTTCTGGAAGATATTCCAGAAGAGGCGCGAGCCGGCGCCATCGCCAAGCGCCATGGCGGCGAGATGCGCCGCGTAGAGGTCGTCATCCTGGATGCCGACGGATGGGCTGGCGATCAAGACTAATTGCTGCTTTTGCTGTGGTTTGACGATGGCGGTCGCGCCAGGGATGGCCGGGACGATTGGGCCAACAGACCGGCCCTCTTCGCCGCCCGTCCATCCACCGCAATGCTGCTCGACCAGGGCGACGACCTGATCCCACTCGAACGCGCCGGCGATGGCGAAGATGAGATTGTTGGCGGCGTAGCGCCGGGCGTGATAGGCGCGCATGCCCTCAGCAGCCATGTCGCGGATGCTCTCTTTGCTGCCCAGCACGTCGTGACCCATCGGCGTTCCCGTGAAATAGGTCTGCATCATGCGGCGGTACGCCTGGCCGGTTGGCACATCCTCCGCCCGGGCGATCTCTTCCAGGATGACGTTGCGTTCCATGTTGAAGTCGCTCTCATCCAGCTTCGGGCGCATCATGTCACTGAGCAGGTCTACCGCCTGAGGAAGGTTCTCATTGAGCACGCGGGCATAGAAGACCGTCTGCTCGAGCGAGGTGAAGGCATTGAATTCGGCGCCCATAAGGTTGAAATCGAGGGTAATCTGCTCAGAGTCGCGTCGCGCTGTACCCTTGAAGACCATGTGCTCGAGGAAGTGCGAGACGCCGTACAGCGCCGGTTCAGCTTCATCGCGCGCGCCGGTTCGGACGTAAAAGCAGACCGAGACGGACTCCAGATCGGGCATACGCTGGCCGAGCAAAAGCAGGCCGTTGGGCAATCGATGAGTAAAGAACTGATCCGCGCGGGCAGGAGAAATCTGTGGAGCCGCCATCACTGTCACCCTTCACGCTCGCCGGTCAGTGGCTTCCGACGCAGCAATAACAGGGCGGCGCCACCTCGGGAGCGCCGCCCTTCTGGGATGATAGCCCGCCGCCATTCGGCATGTCAACGCGCTCAATGGCGCCGTGTTCCAGCATGGCTATGTCGCGTGTTTGTCGCAAGTCTCTCCTACAGACGTCACGATGTACGCGTAGGTCTTCACCTGACCAGCCACTACGACGTACTACTAGAGTAGTCACGCGTTCCCTGCGCCGCACTGCGTTCTGTGCGCACGCTCGGATGCGCAATCGAGACGGAAAGCGAGCGCGCAGATGCGGCAGCGAATCGTACTTGGCGCTGGTGGGGCGGTGTTATTGGCGTTAGGGCTGGTCATAGGCGTTATCGTAGGACCCTCCCTCCAGGCGCTGGCGGCGGGAGGTCAGGCCAGGCAGGCCACCAAGGCGCAGGTCGCCAAAGGCGACTATTGCGCGCTATATGAACAGACCGTCGCGGCCGACCTGAATGTCTCGCAGAGTCAGCTTGAAAGCGCGAACAAAGACGCGCTGCAGAAAGTGATCAACCAGCTCTATGCTGATGGAAAGATCACGCAGGCGCAGAAGACCAAAGCCGAACAGGAACTCAGCCAGTACGCGTCCAATCCCTGCGCAGCGCTGAAGGCCATCCAGGCTCAGCGCGCAAGCGGGCAGGGCGCGAATAGCGCATCCTTGTCGACCGCACGGGCGTCGATTCTCACAGCGACAGCCAAAGCGCTTGGGCTGACCTCGGCGGCGTTGCAGACCAAGCTGGCCAGCGGCATGACCGTGGCGCAGGTGACGGCAGCGCAGCACGCGCAGAAGAGCGGTGTGGACGCCGCCTATCTGGCGGCGGTGCAGGGATTGCTGAAGCGAGCGGTAACGGGCGGCGCGATGTCGCAATCGCAAGCTGATCTCGCTTACAGCTACATTCAGGGACTGGTGGCGCAGGGACATTATCCGCTGCTGGACAAGGGCGGGGAGAACATGCAGGGGTTCGGCGCCGGGCAGTAGGCGCGATGATCGGGGAGGCGTTTGTGTCTCAACCCGCGCTCGACCGGGTTATCCTCATCGTGGTAGATGGCCTGGGCGTCGGCCGGGCTCCTGACGCGGCGGCGTATGGTGATGTCGGCGCCGATAGCCTCGGGCACGCCGCGGCCGCTGTGGGCGGGCTGGCGCTCCCGCAGATGGGGCGGCTCGGCCTGGGCTATCTCGATACGTTCGCAGGGACGCCACCGTCCCAGAAGCCGTCCGGCGCTTACGGACGGATGATCGAGCGCGCAGCGGGCAAAGATAGCGTCTCCGGCCACTGGGAGCTCATGGGTCTCACGCTGACGCGCCCGATGCCGACCTATCCAAATGGCTTCCCGGTTGATCTGGTTGAGCGCTTTGAGGCGGCGATTGGGCGCGGCGTCCTGGGCAATGTCGCCGCCTCTGGGGTGGAAATCATTCAGCGGCTGGGTTCCCAAAGCTTGGCTACCGGCAAGCCTATTCTTTACACCTCAGCGGATAGTGTGTTCCAGCTGGCGGCGCACGAGGACGTGATCTCCGTGGACCGCCTGTACTCGATGTGCGCGGTGGCGCGAGCGATGTTGACAGGTGAGCATGCGGTGGGCCGGGTGATCGCCCGCCCATTCGTTGGGCCACCAGGCGCATTTGTCAGGACGCCGCGGCGCAAGGATTTTGCGCTTGAGCCACCTGGCCCGACCCTGCTTGATTCGCTCGTAGCCGCGCGCTATGACGTGATCGGCGTGGGCAAGATCGGCGATCTCTTCGCCGGGCGCGGCCTGACGTCAAGCGTTCATCCTGGCGATAACGCGGGGGCGTTGGCCGTGGCGACGGAGCGGCTGCGTCGGCGAGACTTCTGCGGGCTACTCTTTGTCAACCTAGTGGACACGGACCAGCTGTATGGACATCGACGTAATCCGCAGGGCTACGCTGAAGCGTTGCGCTCCTTCGATGTGTGGCTCGCTGAGGCGCAGCCATCGCTTGCCCCACGCGAGGCGCTCATGATCACCGGCGACCACGGCAATGATCCCACCTGGCGCGGCAGCGATCATACGCGCGAGATGGCCCCGCTGCTGGTCACCGGCCCCGACATTTCCAGCGCAAATCTGGGCACGCGCCAGACATTCGCGGACGTGAGCGCAACGCTGGCCGAACTCTTTGACGTCGCGCCTCAAGCGAGCGGGACAAGTTTCGCTGGTGAGCTAAAGCTGCGCCATGCGAACGGCGAAGCGGACCGCTGACGGCCTGCGTGGGCGCGTGGACTTGCTCTCTGGCGCCTGCTATACCCGTGGACCGACATCCAGCCGCTCGCGCAGGAAGCGGGCCATGCGCTCGGTGACCAGGTCGGCGCGCTCCAGGTTGGAGAGATGGCCCGAATCTTCGATGACCTCCAGTTCCGCGTCGGGGATGCGCTCGAACAGGATACGGGCGTCGGCGACAGGAGTAAGCGCGTCCTGATCGCCGACCAGCACGAGCGCCGGGCAACGGATGTCCGGTAGGGTAGGCGTGGCGTCCGGGCGCTCACCCATCCCGCGCGCCACCGCCGCCAGGCCGGTGACAGTGTTCACCTCGGCCAGCGCGCGCGCGTGCGCTACGACCTCGGGATAGCGCGTGATGACGCGGTTCGAGAGCAGCTTGGCGGCGTCTCGATCGAAGAGTGCGCCTGGACCGTTGGCAATGACGAATTGCGCAGTCGCTTCGCGCCCCGCCTTGCCCTCGGGCGTATCGGCGCTGGCGCGGGTGTCGGCCAGAATGAGTCCGGCGACTGATTCTGGATAGCGGCGCATGGCGGCCAGCGCGACATACCCGCCGAGTGAGAGGCCGCCGATGAGAACGCGCCGCCCACCGCCTAACGCGCCCAGCGACGTGAGCGCGGCGTTGGCGGCGTCGGCCATGCGCTCGACAGTGATGACCGCGCTCGTGTCTGTGGACTCACCGCAGCCGGGCAGGTCGAGCGTCACGACTCGTAGCGCCAGCGTATGAGCCAGGCCTTCGGCCTGCGCGCGCCACTGGCCGCGGCTCAGAGGATAGGCGTGAAAGAGCAGCAGAGTGGTGTCGCCCTGACCATACGCGTCGTACCCGATGCGAACGCCGTGCGCGTCGAGGATCATGTGAGGCCTCATTTCTGTTGCGCGCCTGCTGGCCGCGCGGCCAGGACAGGCGGCGATAGTCTAGGGCTGGAAGAGCGGCGGCTGATAGTAGCCAGGCGCGACGAAACGACCCATCTCCTCCACTGCGCTCTCGCGCATGCGAATCGCGTGAAGTCCGACTCCCAGCAGGCGGATGGCCCTGCCCGCCGCGATCAGCGGCCCGATCTCTTTCGATAGCAAGTCAAGCGCCGTCGCGGTAATCTCGTCGCCGCTGTCAGTGGCGCGGGCGAGCGGGCGCTGGCGCGTCATGATGCGGAAATCGGCCCAGCGAACTTTGAGCGTGACACCAGCGCCTATGAGGCCCTGACGCGCGACACGCTCACCGACCATACGCGCCAACCGTTCCACCTGCTCAGCGGCTCGCTGCAGGTCGGCGATGTCACGGTCGAACGTGTCTTCACAGGAGACACTCTTAGGCGGCCCGTAATCGGCGATCACCGGCCGGGTATCCTCGCCATTCGCAAGGCTCCAGAGCCAGTCGCCGTGCTTGCCGAAGTGGGCGATGAGCTCATCGTGAGGCCGCGACGCCACATCGCCGATGGTCAACAGCCCAAGCGCCTCGAGTCTCACGCGGGTCTGCGGGCCGACGCCGTTGAGCCGTCCCACAGCGAGCGGATGAAGGAACGCGAGCTCTTCGCCGGGTTTCACCACCAGCAGACCATCAGGTTTGGAGAGGTCGCTGGCGAGCTTCGCGATAGTCTTGTTGCGGCCAGCGCCAATCGAAATGACCAGGCCAGTCTCTTCACGCACGCGCCGCTTGATCTCCGCGCCGATGGCCTGCGCTGGCTGGCAGCCGGGGAGACCAGGCGCTAGCTCGCCATAGGCCTCATCAATGGAGACCTGCTCGCGAACCATCATGTAACCATCAAGAATCGCCATGACGCGCTCGGAGAGCTCGCGATAGCGCGCGAATCGTGGGCGGAGGAAGATGGCGCGCGGGCAGAGCCGCCGCGCGACCGCCGCAGACTGCGCGCTGTGGACGCCGTAGCGCCGCGCGGCGTAGTTAGCGGTGCTGACCACGCCGCGCCGGTCGGGGTCGCCACCGACGATGACCGGGCGACCTCGCAGGCTGGGATCATCCAGTTCCTCGACCGCTGCGAAGAAGCAGTCGAGGTCGGCGTGCATGACTCTGCGGAAGCCTGTTTCAGGCACGAACATGGCGGCCGCTCCCGGCGAGGTGAGCTACTCTTTACTGGTCCACGCGCTTGAGCGCGAGTACCGCATTATGCCCTCCGAAACCCATCGAGTTTGAAATGGCGAATTCCAGATCGACCGGCCGCGCCTTGTTCGGCACATAATCGAGGTCGCATTCGGGGTCAGGCGTCTCGTAGTTGATCGTCGGCGGCAGCAGACCACGGTGAAGCGCCAGGGCGGTAAAGATCGCCTCAGCGCCACCGGCCGCGCCTACCATGTGGCCCGTCATGGACTTGGTAGAGCTGACCGCCAGGTTGTATGCGTGGTCGCCAAAGACCGATTTGATGGCGGCGGTTTCCTCGCGGTCGTTGTAGAGCGTCGAGGTTCCGTGGGCATTGATGTAGCCGACCTGCTCCGGCGCAAGATCCGCTTTCCTCAGCGCGCGGCGGATGGCGCGCGCGAGTCCTGTGCCGCCCGGCGCGGGCTCGGTAATGTGGTGGGCGTCTGAAGTGGAAGCGTAGCCGACGACCTCTGCCAGCGGGGTGGCGCCGCGCGCCAGAGCGCCTTCCAGCGTCTCCAGCACGACGACGCCAGCTCCCTCGCCCATCAGGAACCCATCACGGTCCTTGTCAAATGGACGGCTGGCGCGTGGCGGGTCATCATTGCGCGTGCTGAGAGCGTGCATGCTGTCGAAGGCGGCGACCGCGATCGAAACGATGGCCGACTCTGTGCCGCCGGCGATCATCGCCGTCGCGTCACCGCGCCGGATCGCTTCGAAGGCTTCGCCGATGGCGTTAGCGCCGGTGGCGCAAGCTGAGACAGTGGCGTAATTGAGGCCGCGAGCGCCAAGCTCCATCGAGACAGTCGCTGACGCCATATCGGCTGGCATGGCGGGGATGAAGAATGGGCTGACGCGGTCCTCGCGCCCGTTGAGCAGTAGCCGGAACTGGTCCTCCAGCATTTGCAGTGAGCCTGCGCCGGAGCCGATCACCACGCCTACGTCGTCGCGGATGGCGGCGATGTCAAGACCAGACTGTGCAACCGCCTCTTTCGCGGCGCAGAGCGCGAACTGGGTGAACAGTTCCGTGCGGCGCGCCAGCTTACGGTCCATAAAGAGGAGTGGATCAAAGTCCTTAACTTCCGCGGCGATGCGCACATCATGCCGGCTCGCGTCGAAACGGGTAATCGGCCCCGCGCCGGATACGCCGCGCGTCAGCGCGTCCCACGTCGCCGCTACGTTGTTGCCGAGCGGCGTCACCAGGCCCATACCGGTAATGACGACACGTACCGTCATGTCTGCTCCTCACATCTTTCCGCCGGCGCAGCCTTCCACCAGCAGCCCCCAGCGAGTCTTGCGGATGGCGAATCCGCACAGCGGACAGTGTACTCCATATCGCTATGCGCGGTACAGAGCGGGACGCCCGCCACAGCGCGACTCGCATCGCGTCAGGGCGGGCGTAGAGCCACGAATGGAACCCGGTTGGCGCTCTGCCTACCAGAAGCGCTCTTCGGTCCACGGGTCGGCGTGGTTGTGATAACCGCGAATCTCCCAGAAGCCGGGGCGGTCCTTTTCCATGAACTCCAGGCCAGAAAGCCATTTGGCGCTCTTATAGGCGTAGAGTTTGGGAACGATCAGGCGCACCGGTCCCCCATGCTCCGCGGTGATGGGCGCGCCATCGTGATTGAACGCGATCAGCGTGTCGTCGTCGTCGAGGTCGCTGAGCGGCATATTTGTCGTATAGCTGGTCCAGGAATGCGCGGTGACGAACTGCGCTTCGGGCTTGGGTTTGACCATTTTCAGGATGTCGCGGATGGCTACGCCTTCCCAGGCGTTGTCGAACCGGCTCCACGTGGTGACACAGTGGAAGTCAGCCGTCAACTGGACATGTGGCAGCGCCTGCAATTGCTCCCAGGTCAATTCCAGAGGCTCTTCCACCGCGCCCCAGACCTTGAAGCGGTATGCGGCGGCGTCGAAGCGTGGCGTAGGCTCGTACGTCAGCACCGGCCATTTGGACGTCAGTGTCTGTCCAGGAGGGAGTCGTGGCGCGCCGTCGGGCCGTTTCTCCAGCGCCTTGGGATCTGGCGACAGACCGAACAAATCTCTCAGGGACATAGGTGACGGTCTCCTTTCCGGAGGATTGCGCTCCAGGCGACGTGCGCTTTTGGTACTGGATGTTGGCTTCGTCATTCTCGTTGATCGCCAGCGGCGACGACGCCGGCCAGCAAATTATGCCGCGACCCGCGCCGCCTGCGCCACGCGCAAGTGGGAGCGCCCCTGGCTGGGCGTCCGGTCAGCAGTATGCGTTGTATAGAGCAGTACAGCATTGAAATGTTACAAAAAATGGGGGCGTGGTGTGAACGAGGCGCGGGTGGGGAAATCGCCACAACCGAATACTGACGCGCGGCCTCTGACGCGCGGTGAGCGTATCGCGGTGTGGCTGATGCCTTCGCTCGGCGACACGCTGTTCATCTGCGTGTTCGCCTTCGGCCTGTTCGGCCTGCAGGGACGTATTCTGGGGATAGATGGCGATGCGGGCTGGGACGTCTCGCTTGGCTTGATGACCTTGCGCGGTGGACTACCACGCACGGAGCCATTCATCTCGACAATGCTGGGGCAGTCAGTCGTGCACTGGGAATGGTTGTCACAGATCATCTACGCGCTTGGCTATCTGGTCGGCGGGCTGAATGGCGTCGTCGCGGTTGCCTCGCTGCTGGTCGCGCTGACTGTGCGTGGCCTCTACAGCGCGTTGCGGGCGCGGGGGCTGCCCGCCCTGGCTTCCGCGGCGCTCGCGCTGACCGGCGGCGCGGTAGTGATGCTCTCCTGGACGGCGCGCGCGCAACTGTTCTCGCTTGTGCTGACATTGTGGTGGAGTGAGTGGCTGTGGCGCTACTGGCGGAATGGCGCACGTTGGCGGCTGTGGCTCTTCCCTGCAGCGTCGGCGGTTTGGGCGAATCTTCATGCTGGCTACACAGGCGGGTTCGCGCTATTGGGCGCGGCGACTGCGCTGGCCTTCATTCTCCCGCCCAGCCGCCGTGTCGCGCGCCCGGAAGAGATGGCGCTAGCGCTGACAGGATCTGTCCTGGCGACGCTGTTGACCCCCTGGGGCTTTGACTATTGGAGACACGTCGCCGCATTCGTCCGTAATCCGCTCATCCCGCTATTGACCGCGGAGTACCAGTCCCCCAACTTCCATATGGGGCTGGAGTGGGTGTTTCTGGGGTTGGTCTTCGCGCTGACGGCGGTGTGGATGCTGGCGCTCTGGCGCGGTGGCGGGCGCGGTGTGGAGCCGCTGGGATTGACGCTTTGCGGGCTCTGGACGGCGTTGGCTTTCGCCTATGTGCGCTTTACACCTCTTTGGCCGCTGATCTGCTTACCATATATGGCGCAGGCGCTGGTCGGCCTTGCCGGCGAGGCGTCGGAAACGGCGGCGCCAGTCGAAGGATGGCGCGGGCGCGCACTGTTCCGGCTAGAGCGCGCGTGGAGCTGGCTGGCCGCCAGGTCGCGCCGGTTCGAGGCGGTGGACCGTTTGCTGCGTGGGGGAATATGGTCAGCGATAGGTGTCGCGCTGGCGGTGGGCCTCGTGGCGCACGGTGGCGCGCTTCCGGGGCGCTCGCAGCCGCTGGCGCATGCGCAATGGGACGCGACGCAACTGCCCGTCGCCGCGGTGGCGGCGCTCCAGCACGACGGGCTACCGCCAGGGCGTGGATTCAACCCGTATGAGTGGGGGGGCTATCTGGATTTCGCTCTGCCGGGGTATCATGTTTTCATTGACAGCCGGTCTGATGTTTATAGCAGCCAGTTCCTTCGTGATTACCTCACCATCACCGAGGTCAAGCCGGGCTGGTCGCGTCTGCTGGATCACTACGAGATCACGTGGGCGCTCATCCAGGCGGACGCGCCGCTGCGGCAGGGGCTGACGCTAAGCGGCTGGCGCTGCCAGCCCGAGGGAGGTGATGGCGTCGCGGCGCTCTGTGTGCGCCCGGCGCTGAACCTATAGTGGCTGGCGGCCGCCAGGTTTGCGGCGACGCTGAACGTTCAGGAGTGTATGTGGAGACGCACGGCAGGGAATGTCGAATGCCAGGAGGAGCGGGAGTGAGAGCGACTGGCCGTGGCGCCGGGCTGGTCATGGCGCTGGCGCTGCTGGCTCTCCTCGTCGCCGGCTGCTCTACCACGTCTGGGGGTGGAGGCATCAATTTCAATCTCGGTCTGCAGGGGGCGACGAACGATCACCCCGCCGCGCCGCCGCAGATTGCCGCCTCGGGCCCTGACCGCGAATACGCCTTCGTGTATGACAACCAGATATGGGTTCGGCAGAAAGGCGCGGGCGCCGCGCGTCAGGTGACCCAACTCACGCTCTCGGCCGGCGCTGATCTGGTCTGGGGACCACTGGTCTGGTCGCCGAGCGGCGCCTCGCTGGCGTTTGCGCTCGTACAGGACCTGGCGCCGGCGAGTGGCTCGCGGTCGTCGGGTCCAATCTACTATGTGGACGTGTCACAGTGCCTCAACTCGACTTCAGCGGCGTGCACGACGTATCAGACGCCGATGACGGGCAGCGTCTATGGCCACACCTATACCTGGTATAAGGACGCGCTGCTCATCGCTGGCGGCGGAGGTGGACTGAGCGCCTACGACGTTGGCGACCCCAATGGCCCACGTGTGTGGCAGTTGCGCACGACGCAGGGTGAGAGCCAGGACTCGTCCTGCCAGCAGCCGAGCGCTTATGGTGATGCGCAGGTGGTCGGAACCAACCTGTATTACACCTGTATGACGCTGCCGGGTCTGGGCAAGACCGGCGCAATAGGGCAGGCGTATCTGTACTATCTGAGCCTCAACCCATACATCAACGCGACCTCGATCTCAGACGCGGTCTCGCGCGATGTGGCGATCGCGAACGCGCAAAATGGCGACCAGTTCTATGGAAACTGGTTTTCGAGCCTGGGCAATGTGTACTCTGATTCTCAGGGCAACGCTGTCGCCGGCGCGTGGAGCATTGGGGGAATTACTGTAACATACGAGCAGATCGGACATGTTGACGCCAAGGCCGCGAAAGCCCACCGTACGGTCTGTGTGGCGTCGGTATATTACGGCGCCTGTCAGGCTACACTTGGGGCTGTTGGAGACCAGCCGCTGGCCATCCATGCGGTCATGTCGGTCGGGCCGGGCGGCGCTGTCGCCTACCAGGGCGCCAGTCTCTTCGCGACCAGGCTAGGCAAGCCGCTCGACTCGACCTCAACGTATGCGCCGCAGTGGGTGTCGGGTGATACGCTACTGGTGACGAGCGTGCTCTCCACCTCAACCGACGCCTCCGGCGTCACGCGCCAGGTGACGAGCGCGCAACTGGCGAACGGCTCGTCGCTGTCCACGCTCATCGCGGGCGCCAGCGATGTCGCGCTGCGTTAGCGCGGGAGATACGACTCGAAGGCGCAAGGGGCGAGCGATGCGTTCGATTGACGACAATACCCCGGTGATTCTGGCGACCCTGCGCAAGTTGCGTGAATGGGGGCCGCTGCCGGAGAGCGATATCAGCCGCATGGTGAAGGGCTATATGATCGTGACGGACGATCTGCGCGAGATGGCGGAAGAGGGCTACATCGACCTGGCGTTTACGGGCGACGAATACGTAGCGACCATGACGACGCTGGGGCGGCTCTTTCTGGACCAGGATGAGGCGGGGGACGAGCGAGGATAAGCGGGCTCATCGCGCGGGGGTGTACGCCTCCCGAGCGAGCGCAACGGCTGTGAGGGCCAGTCCCGCGCGAAATCACCGACGGCCATTGCCGGCGCACCCCTCGGGCGCTCGACCGGTATGATCACATCACGCCTGGCGAGGCGCGCCGGCGCGGAAGTAATACCTGCGAACAGACGCAAGAAAGCGACACATCAACATATGACACACGGACGCACGAATCGTGGCGGCCAGCGCGCTACTCCGTTCCGCTTCATCCCGCTGGGCGGGCTAGGCGAGATCGGCAAGAATATGATGGTCATCGAATACGGGTCGGACATCGTCATCATTGATGGTGGCCTGATGTTTCCTGATGATGACATGCTCGGTGTGGATCTGGTCATCCCTGATACGACGTACCTGCAGGACAAGCTCGACCGGATCCGCGGCGTCTTCATTACACATGGACACGAAGACCATATCGGCGGCCTGCCCTATCTCCTGCCGCAACTGAATTTTCCACCAGTCTACGCGACAAAACTGACCCTCGGTCTGATCACTGTCAAACTCCGCGAGCGGCGCATTCTGGACCGCGCCAATCTGATCGAGATCGAGCCCGGCGCACCGGTCAAGGCAGGCGCGTTCTCGGTGACCGGTATCCGTATCAACCACAGCATCCCAGATGCGGTGGCGATGGCGCTGCGTACTCCCGCCGGAACAGTACTGCACACAGGTGATTACAAGTTCGATTTCACCCCGGTCGACGGGCTGAAGGCGGACATCGGCGCGCTAGCGCGACTGGGTGATGAAGGGCTGCTCGTGCTGTTGGGCGACTCCACCCGCATCGAGAGCCCGGGCTTTACGCCGTCGGAGCGCGTCATCTCGGACACTTTCGAGGACATCTTCAGCCGGGCGCAGGGGCGAATCCTGGTCGCGACGTTCGCATCGCTCATCTCGCGGGTCCAGCAAGTCATCGACGTCGCGGTGAAACAGGGCCGGAAGGTCGCGCTCGTTGGCCGCTCGATGGTCAACAACGTGCAGATGGCCATCGAGCTCGGCTATCTCAGTGTGCCGACAGGCACGCTGGTGAAGGCCGAGGACATCAATCAGATTCCGGCCAGCAAACTGGTCATCGTCTGTACGGGCAGTCAGGGCGAGCCGACCTCGGCGCTGACCCGCATCGCCAATGGCGACCACCGCCTGGTGCAGGCGCAGCCGGGTGACACGGTCATTCTGAGCTCGACGCCGATTGTTGGGAATGAGCGCGCGGTCTACCGCAATATCGACAACCTCATGCGCCAGGGCGCGAAGGTCTACTCGCAGGGTATGGCGCAGGTGCATGTCTCCGGTCACGCCAGCCGTGAGGAGTTGAAGCTGATGCTGGCGCTAACCCGGCCACAATGCGTGATTCCGGTGCACGGTGAATACCGCATGCTGGCGCGACATGCGGAGCTCGCGCAGAGCATGGGCGTCGCCCCGCAGCGAACAATGGTGGCGCAAGATGGCGACATCATCGAGGTGACGCCGAATGCTGATATCGAGATTGTGGACCACACGTCCTGCGGCAATGTGTACGTCGATGGAACAGGCGTAGGCGATGTGGGGCAAGTGGTCCTGCGTGATCGGCGCGCGCTCTCGAGCGACGGTGTGCTGGTCGTCGTACTAACCGTGGACTCTGAGACTGGCGAGGCGCTTGCGCGACCGGACATCATCTCGCGCGGGTTCGTCTACGAGCGTGAGTCTGAGCCGCTGTTAGAGGCGGCTCGAGTGCGGGTGATGCAGGCGTTTCAGAAGCATAGTCGCCGCGGCAACGCGGACTGGAACTACGTCAAAAACAAGATCCGCGACACGCTAAGTGAGTTCATCTTCGAGGCGAACAAGCGGCGGCCAATGATTTTGCCAGTCGTGGTGGAAGTCTAGCCAACCACAGGTTCCTGCCAGCGCACCTCGACATCGGGCAGCGCGCGCGCTAGCGCATCCTTGAAGAGCGCGAGCCGCGCCTCCAGGAAACCTGGGTAGCTGTCCAGGTCGAAGGTGCGCTGTCTGGCGAACTCCGGTGGAATGAGATGCGACTCGAGGACCGCATCGAAGTCGGGCAGGCTCTCATACTCCCCAAAATAGTCCGCGGGGCTCTTGTGGCCCATCTCACGGTTTGTGGCGCCGGGCTGGATGCAGAGGTTGAGTAGCGCATTCTCGCTGAAGCTTTCCAGGCTCCAGGCGCGGCGGCCTTTCGCCTCACGGCGCAGGTTGCTGAGCAGTTTCTTTGGGCAGATGTGGTGGAGCGTAGGATCGGAAACGACGTATTCCTCGGGCTGCTCTGGATTGAACGTGACGAATTCTCCGGACTTGAAGTCGCGCGGTCCGCGTTGTGAGAGGAACGCCAGATAGGCTTTTGAGAAGACTGAGGTGATGACCTGATTGCTGAGCAGGTCCTGCGCGCGCAGGTTGAGTTGCTTCAAGTGCGGGGTTTCACCCGCAGCCAAGCGCGCGAAGAACACCTCGCGAGCGCGAAAGATGTCGTTCGGCGCATCCAGGCCCTGGTCATGGAACGCGGCGCGCCAGAACCACTGGCGAATGAACCGCGCCTGGCGCTCGTCCGGGTCAGGGCGTCGGAAGAGGTAAGCGCAGATGGGCATGGACAGGTAGGCGGAGGGTATACGTTCCGGCTCATAGATCCCCAGCGATATGAGGAATTTCAGCGTGCGGACGAGCGCGGAATGAATGTCGGGCCACATCGGCTGCAAAATGCCAGGCGTCAGACGTAGGAGTCGTGACGCGTCCACACTGTATCGCTTGTAGTCCGGATTGTTAGCGCGCTGGTGGGACTCGCGCACGCACATGGCGATCATCTGGAACAGCCGGAAGGACTCAATGCGACGCCAGCGCGGATTGAGCGCCGCCAACTCCTCGCGTATCTCGTTGAACCGCAGCCGCAGATTGAACCCTTTGGCGCCTGCCTTCCCGACGCTGAAGACCGCGCCTATGACCACATCCGCCGGATCGAGCCGCCGCCCAAAACGGTTGATGCGCATGTAGATGCCGCAGACATCGGCGATATCTACGCCGCTGACGCGTGTCACAGGGATACGGTAGGCGTCCAGCATATGGCGCAACTGCGCGAGCCGGCTAATGGCGGCGCGCGGGACGTTGGGTTGCGCGGTCAGCGCCTCCAGTCGCGTGGCGCTGGTGGCGGCCGGATCTGAGACGCGGACGATCAGATTTTCGGGCAAGCCAGCCAGTGTCAGCTTCTTGCGCCGCGCCCGGAGCTCCGCCTCGAAGAGAAAATAGGGGCTTTTCGCTGGCTTGTCCTCAGACCCAGTGAAGACATCGCTTTCGAGGTCCAGCGCGTCATCGCCAATGAGATCGTCAGTTTTAGCGGCTGCCAGGTTCGCGGTGGCGTCGAAGTACAGGCTGTAATTGACGGACTCTTTGCCTTCGATACGGTTCGTTCCACCCCGCATGCCCGCGTAGATGGCGGTCAGACGCTGCTGGCCGTCAAGGATGTAGCGGAAGGCGTCGCGAGGCGCGGCGAGTTGCTCAGGGCGGAGCGGAACGCCTCCAACGGCGCGGATAAGATCCAGCTGGTCAGTGGTCTTCCAATAGAGCATGGTCCCGATGGGATAGAAGCGATACATGCTATCCCACAAGCCCGCCATTCGTTCCTGTTCCCAGACGACATCGCGCTGAAAGGGTGGAATGACGAACGTTGCGCTGTCAGCATGCGCTATGAGCTCGCGAATCGAGTATGACTTGACGCTGACCTCGCGCCCTGCTAGTCCCATTCCGCCACCTCAAGCCCACCGGCGAACGCCCACGACCAGCGTCGCCCGCATGCGTTGGCGCAAGGATAACGCGAACGGGAAGGTGTGTCAATCAAGCGATCAGCCGTCGTACTCGTCAATTTCGGTGATGCCACCCTCGGCGTTATCGCCAGTGGTGGCGGCCTCCAGTTCCACTGACGCCATGGCGGCGACGCGTGCGGCGAAAGCGGCGACATCCAGTTCATCCTCAAGCGCGCGGGGCAAATTGAAGAAGGCGCGCTCGCTGTCGTCGCTGTGATGACTAATCCAGCGGGCGATGATGTTGATCTGGTCGACTTCGTTGCGGCCGACGCAGGGCGGTGGCGAGCCCAGCGCGGCTGCGATGCCGGCTAATTCGCGGGCGGCGGCGGCGATATCGGTGTGCGCCCGCGCCACGCGCCGCTGGCTCGCGAGCCGGCCGTGGCGTATGAGGTACAGCTCCACCTGCCCTGCGAACGCGGAGGGATAGGCGATGAGCAGGTTGTTCGCCTCGACCGCTCCGGTGACAAGGCGCTGGCCGAGCAGAACCTGATCGGCGTCGCGTAGCGCGTCGCGCAGACGGGCGGCGCGCTCGTAGTCCTGCCTGGCGGACGCCTCGAACATCTCGCGTTTCAGCCGGTCCAGCAGGTCATCGCGCTCGCCGCCCAGGAATGCGCAGGCCTCAAGCGCCGCCGCGAGATAGGCGCGCCGCTCCTCCTCGGAGAGTGAGCCTTTGCACGGCGCAGGGCAGCGCTTGAGGTGGTAGCGCAGGCAGGGTTCGCTGGGTGGCGCCTGAGGCGGCAGCGAGCGCAGACAGTTGCGGATGGGGAGCACCTTATAGATGAGCTCCAGCGTGACCTCGATGATGCGCCCGCTGCGGAAAGGCCCGAAGTAGCGCGCGCCATCGGCGGCGATCTCGCGGGTGGCGTAGAAACGCGGCCAGGGACTGTCCAGGTTGACTTTGATGAACGGGTAGCGTTCGTGGTTTTTCAACTGGACGTTGTAGCGGGGTTGGAGCGCCTTGATGAGTTGCGATTCGACGAGCAGCGCCTCCAACTCGGACCCAAGCTCGCGCGTCTCGATCTTGACCACGCTCTGAAGCAGGCCATCCATCTTTCGGGTATAGCCCAGCGGCTGGTTGTAATACGACGCGAGGCGGTCACGCAGCCGCTTGGCCTTGCCGACATAGATGACCTCGTCCGCCGCGTCGCTCATCAGGTAAACGCCGGGCGAGGAAGGAAAGTCCTGACGCCAGGCGGGATTGAGATAGAGCTTTCCTGTGGGGCGGGGACTCGGCTCGCTAATCCGTGAGGGCGCGACGCCATCGTGGGCCCGGAAAAGGTCTTCCAGTGTCTCGCAGCCCTCCTCGCGGGCGCGGGCCAGCAGTAGCGCGAAGACCTGCGCGGTAAGGCGCGCGTCAGGTAGCGCGCGGTGTCGGGTATGGACGGGAACATGCAGGGCGAGCGCCACACGGTCGAGGCTGGCGCGGCGTAATCCGGTGACATAGCGCCGAGCGAGCGCGATGGTGTCGATCCCCGTGTCGGGAAACGCACGACCCATGCCCGCGCGGTCGGCTTCGGCATTGAGGAAGGAGAGATCGAAGCCGATATTATGGCCGACGATAGGCCGTTCGCCGATGAACTCCCGCAGTTTGGGCAGAACGGACGCCGCGCGGGCCGAGCGCGTGACCATGGACTCGGTGATGCCAGTGAACTGGGTTATGAACTGTGGGATACGGCGCTCGGGGTTGATGAGGCGCCGAAACGAGGTTAGCTCACCGCCCGCGGTAACGATGACGCCAGCGACCTCGATGAGCCGGTGCCGGCCAGGCGCGAGCCCGGTCGTCTCCACATCCACGGCGACGAATTCGAGCTCGTTCAGCGGCCTGCTGACAAGCTCCCAGGCGCTCAGCCGCCACAATCCGTCGCGCTCATCCCGGGAGAAAAGTGGCGAGCCTTGCAGCAGCGAGTCGAGCATGCCCTCCCATGCGTGGCCCTGAGCGCCAAAGACCGCGGGCGCGAGATCGGCGGTGGCGAGCGGTCCGCCCGCGTCCGTGAGGCGGTCACGGGCGAGACGCAGTAGCGCGCCCGACGGCGCGGGCGCAGGGGCGTCGCCATCTCCGCCGCGCGCGAGCGCATCCGGCGCGCTCGCGCGCTCCACCTTTCGTGTCGCCATTGTCCCGCACCCCCTGGCGGGTAGAAGGTAGCACAGATGTTCGCCGGCAGTCAATCGCCTGAGCGGATTGGAGTGGGCGGAAGAATGCGTCCACGATGTACGATTAGGAGACGCATGGTGGGCGTCATCTGGCGCAAATGGCGAGCGGACGCTCGCGTGGAGAGAGCGAGGCGCGGCATGTTTGATCCCCGAAGCCCCTACCAGAGGCGTATGTGGCACTACGAGTCCGACCGGCCGCTCTCCATCGCGCAGCTTGTGGCGGCCGGCAGCCTGGACACCTGGACCGCGGCGCTACTCTGGCTTCTCGTCGAGCGCCACCAGTCATTCCTTGTCTCCGGGCCTACCGATCCGACGCCCGGCGTTGGCAAGACGACGACCATGAACGCGCTGCTGGGTTTCCTGCCCGCCGGCTCAACAGTGGTCTACACGATGGGCATGTATGAAGACTTTGGATTCACGGCCGAGGTGGATCCCGCAACCACCTGTGTAATCGCAAACGAGGTCAGTGACCATCTGCGCATATACATGTGGGGCCGGACAGCGCGCACGCTGCTGCGGCTGCCCCAGGACGGCTTCGCCGTGGCGTCATCCTGCCACGCGGACGCCATCGATGACGTCATGGCGATGCTGGTGAGTGACATGCGACTCGACGCCGCCGACCTGCGCCGGCTGGGAGTGATCGTGAATATTGGGCTGGTAGGCGATGTCTGGCCGCAGCGTCGCCGGTTCCTCACCACGCATTTCATCGCGCCTGAAGGCGGCGACGACGAGCCGTGGGGCGTGCGCCTGCTGCAACTGGCGGCGTGGTGTGAAGATCGGGATGATTTCACCCACGCCGAGAGCGCCGCGCTTGCGCAGGTCGCTGCGGCCATCGGGATGGAGCCTGAGGACATGACAGCGGCGTTGCGGGCTCGGCAGGAGCGGCTGGCGCCGATCGTCCAGGGGCGAGGCGCGAGCATTCGCGCGACCCGGCAGGTAGTGGACCGCCTTGCCGCAGAGGAGCGGGGTGAGCCCGAGGAACATCGGGCGAGCGAGCCAGACGAGGAAGCGGAATAGCCAGCGCGGACCGGAGGCCGAACGAATTCCGCCAGCCAGTCGTCAGATGAGGAGCGTGCGGCGACGGGTCTGCGGCTGGCGCGAATCTTGCTCATGGATGAGCCGTGCGGGCGCCGCATGGGTGTAATCGCGTATGTTCGGCGCTTGCGCCCCTCATGTACACTAGGGATGAGAGGGTGACTGTCCAGGTAACGCGAGGAGGTGGCTTATGGACCCATCCCCCGGCGCGCCCATGGAGGCGCAGATGCCAGATCCGCTGACATTCGGTGATCTGTGCTACGCCATTGAAAAAGGACGCCTGGACGTCGAGCGGCGCGGATCGAGCTTTGAGGTCCGCATACACGAAGTGCGCCGCTGGGGACGGCAGGAAATCGCCTTCCGCGCAATGCTGGAGCCACTCTCTGGCTGCCTGAGCCTTGACCTCGGCGGATTCGCCTGAGGCCCTAGTGGAATCGCGACCGCGGTGAACAGGCGCCATCCCTGGTAGCCTGGTGAAGAAGTCTGCGCGTCTCAACAGCCCATGTGCGCGCTATGCGCGACGCGGGCGGCGCGTGTGCGGATCATGCGGACCTTGCTGGGAGCCGGGGTATGACACAGTTCCTCACCACGCTCTCCAACTCTCACGTCGTGCAAGCGGTCATTATCGGCGCGGTGCTGGCGTTTCTCACGGCAAATGTCATGATGAACGTGGCGATGAGAGCCATTTCCACGACTGTCAATGGCTGGAGCATCACCATGAAAGCCGGCCGGCCCGGCAACGGCATCCTCGTGCGGGCGGCATGCGCCAGGATACTGCCCGCCGTCAATCTCGCCGAAGAGGCGGCCTACTGGACTGCGACTGTGGACGGCGCGGGGCAGCGGCTGGACGGCCAGCGCGAGTACGTCCTGCATTTTCCCGCGGGGCATCTGCCGCCGAACTACGCCTTCTGGTCGCTTACGATGACTGATGTTGTCGGGTACATGGCGCCGAACCCCATCAATCGCTCAAGCGTCGGTAGCCGCTCCGGCCTCGCGCCCAACGCCGATGGCTCAACGGACATTTTGATTCAGCGCTCGGCTCCTGCCGCGCGTGAGTCCAACTGGCTGCCGGCGCCTCCAGGCCGCTTCAAGCTGACGCTGCGCGCATATCTGCCGGGTCGCGCGATCCTCGATGGCGAGTACCACCTGCCGCCAGTCACGAGAGTGCGGTGACGTGCGATGAACCGGTTAATTCTGAAATATGCCTATCCGATAACTTTCGTCATTCTGGCGATCCTCGCCTGGACCACCTACAGAATCTTCTCCGCGGGGGGGAGCGGGCTGATTGGGTTCGTGCTCGTGACCGTTATCCTTTGGATAGCCGGCACGGTCGTGTTCCTGTATCTTTGGCCAGCGTTCACGTACAGCGCCTTCAAACGGGCGGTCGTTCGGCATGCGCCCGGCGGCCCCATCCCCGTCAATACGCTGTACGCGACGCCCAATCGCGCGTCGTCCGCGGCGTCAAACGCCAGCTTGCTAGCTACTGGAAGTGACGATCTACTCTACGTCGCCGGCCTGCTCGACCTCGCGAAAGGGCCGCTCGTCCTGCGCGTGCCAGATATGGCGGGCCGCTACTACAGCATTCAGTTCACTGATCCGTCGGACGGCGCCAATTTCGCCTATGTTGGCAAACGCGCCACGGGAACCGCGGCGGGCGAGTACCTTATCAGCGGGCCGGGCTGGAAAGGGGCCACGCCTCAGGGCATGGCCCAGATCGCATCGCCGCACAATGCGGCGCTCGTGATCGGTCGTGTCTTGGTCGAGAGTGACAGTGATCTTCCGACCGCCTACGGACTGGCGAAGCAGATACAGCTCATGCCGCTCAGTCGCTGATAACCTGAGTTCATTCAGGGTATGGGTTTCATCGAAGAGCCCGTCAGACCTCGAATCTCAAGACCTTCGTCTGGGTCACTGTCGGTATTTCATGCGTGCGTGACCCGGTTAACTCGGCGTCGAGTCTGTCAGGACGCTGACCGCTGAAGCCGGCTGTACAGGACGGGACAGCCCGCGATCTCTCACTTACAGAACGGTCGCAGACTCGCGATCACCGACTTGGTCATCTGCTCCGAAACCGCGGATCCGCTCGAAGAGTGATGGCCAGCGGTGCTCTGGGTTCAGATTCGCTGACGGCGCGATGCCGATGGATCCAGAGACCGTCGCCATAATCTCGGACACGATGTCGCCAAAGAGACTCGAACCGACGATCATATCAAACGCCTGTGGGCGCAGCGCTAACCGCGCAGCGCCAACTGCGCGGTTAGCGCGTCGACATGCATGAACCCCGTCGTATTTAGGTCCCCAGCAGCCGGGCGAGCTCTTCGAAATCGGTGGCGATCAGGTCTACTTCTGGCTCCGCGATGATGGGTGGTATGGCGTCCGGCCCGGCTTCGAGCGGGCGCGGCGTGAAGCAGGTCCGCAGTCCCTGCGTGCGCGCCGCCCGCAGGTCATCAGGGTGCGCCGCGACCAGCATGACCTCCTCCGGCGTAAGGTCCAGCAAGCGGTAGGTCATTTGGTACGCGCGAGGATCAGGCTTGTACGCCTGTACGAGTTCCGCCGAGCAGATGAAGTCCCAGGGCAGGCCCGCAATGCGCGCCATATTCACCAGCAGCGCCACGTCCCCATTCGACAGCGTTGTCACGATATATTTCGCGCGTAGCCTGGATAGCCCGGCCACCGCATCGGGCCATGGAAGGAGGCGGCGCCAGATGCGGTTGAGGTGGCGCGTCTCGTCCTCTGTGAGTGTGGTCACGCCGAACCGCGCCAACAACGCATCCAGCGCGAGACGGTGCAGCGCGTCCAGATTCATCCAGGGGAGCTCGCCACGCGCTACGCGGTTCATATTTGGGCGGTATTGCGCGCGCCAGGCGTCGGCGAACGCGGCCCAGTCCACTGTCAGGCCCTTATCGCGGTTGAGCGCGGCGCCCTCCGCGATGATCGAGCCGCGATAGTCCACGACCGTCCCAAACACGTCGAAGGCGAGCGCCTTGACGCCCGCGAGATCGTCGAGCGCCACCTGCGTAGTCCTCCGCATGCCGATCACGCGCGCCATCGCGCGCCGTAGCGGCATGAAAGAGGCCAGCTTCCCCACAAAGCAAGGAGGCTGGCCCCATCAGATCACGGCAACCCGCCGCGGGCCGTCTCCATACCGCTAATCCAGCGCGACGCTGGGCGCGGCGACGACTTCCTCAATACCAGAGATGTCGGCCTTGCTGAGTTCCTTGAGCCCGTAGACCGATGCGAATGAGATCACCGCCAGGATGATGATGTATACCGAGACAGCCTGCCAGGAGCCGGAACCGATCGTGACATCGACCTTCGCCAGGCCTAGAGCGGCCAGGCTGGTCTTGCCTTTTAGCAGCAGCAGCGCGATGATCGGCGCCAGGCCGCCAGCGAACGGCGCGGCAAGCTGATATCCGAGCGAAGCGCCACTGTAGCGCGAGCGCGTGCCAAACCGCTCAGCGATCAGCGCCGCCTGCGGGCCGTAGACCCACGCGTGGCAGAGCGCTAGCGAGAGCACGATGCCGAGCGTGATCATTCCGGAGGTCTTCGTATTGAGCAGGCTAAAGTACGGGAAGGCGAACGCCGCCATCACCGCGCACCCGATCAGATACCAGGCGCGCCGCCCGACCCGATCGGACAGGTAGCCGAAGAGCGGAATCGTGAAAAGCTCGACAATCGCGGCGGTCGTGATGCCAGAAAGCACCAGCGACTTGGGGACATCAAGCGAGAGCCCGTAGGTGATGACAAAAGTTGTGAACAGGTAGAACGGCGCCTGCTCCACAAAGCGCGCGCCCGCGCTGAGCACGATCTCCACCCAACTGCGCTTGAACGCTTCAGCCACTGGCGAGGCGGCTTCACGACCTGCGGCTTTCACCTGCGCGAAGAGAGGCGTCTCAAAGATGCGCAGGCGGATCCACAGGCCGATGAGAATTAGCGCGGCGCTGATGTAGAACGGTATGCGCCAACCAAATGCCTGGAAGTTGGACTGTGAACTGAAGTAGAGGACGATCTCAGTCGAGAGAATCAGGCCGATTGGCACACCCATTTGAGGCCATGCCGCCCAGAAGCCGCGATTCTTCTTGTGGCCGTACTCCATTGCCAGCAGCACGGAGCCGCCCCACTCGCCCCCGACACCAAGCCCTTGCATGAAGCGCAACACGGACAGGATGATAGGCGCGGCGATGCCTATCGTCGCGTAGCCAGGCATGAAGCCGACCAGCAGCGTCGAGATGCCCATCAGCAGCAGCGTCGCTACCAGTGTGGACTTGCGGCCAATGCGGTCGCCGAGATGTCCAAAGAGTGCGCCGCCAATCGGGCGCGCGATGAATCCGACGAGGAATGTGAACAGGGACAATAACGTGCTGACGAACAGGTCCGAAGTCGGGAAAAACAACTTCGGGAAGATCAGCGTCGCCATGGTCCCATACAGGAAGAAATCATACCATTCGATCGCTGTGCCAGTTGTTGACGCGGCGATAACAGCCCCCATGCCATTGGGGGTTGTATCAGCAGAGGAACTCGTAGCCATTGGACCCTCCTGCGTTGTCAGACACTCATCCGCGAGTGCCGCATGACACGTCTCTGATCCAGGCGGATACTAGGATGATGCAGCGCGCCGGGGCGAGCGCCAGCGCTCACTCCGTTGGGTCATCGCGGGGGTATTTCTGAGAATCTCACCTCCTTTCGTGTGGCGCCTTGCGCGACAAGGCCACGCGAGCAGCCATGCCACGCTGGTTCGCTATGCCACGGGCGATGCGCTTCGACGGCGAGCGCGCGCGTCATCCCGATCCATGCGTATGACAGGAGCGGCGCCTTGTCATGCCAGTTACTAAGGACGCCGCCAGACGCCCGGCCGCGGCAGTCGGCCTCGCGCCAGAAATCAATCAATTACACGCGCTCATCCGAAGCGCGCTAACTGAAAAAAACATGACGACGTTGTCATGTGCAGGTGAAGTTGAGAGCAAGTATGCGTCAAGATTGTGTAATACGCAATACTTTACGGCCGCGGAGAGAAAACTCGCATCGCGCTGCGACAGATAACCGCTCGCAACATGACACGACAAAGTCCTTAACTCGAGATCCAGCGCTCGGAGCGCCTGGTGACAAGGCCCAGTGAAATGCCTATAGAGCTACGCCTGCCCTGCGCTTCGGGCGCGAGCTATCGAAACGTTACAGTTCCGCAGTGGCAGCCGCGTAATAACGGCTTGCGGGCGCCTGGCGCCTCGTTGCGGCGAGGAATGCGCTGGCGGCCACTACCTTCTCCAGGTCGATCCCCGTCTCGATCCCCAGACCGGAAAGCAGATAGAGCAGGTCCTCGGTCGCCAGGTTGCCAGATGCGCCCGGAGCATAGGGGCAGCCCCCGAGGCCGCCCGCCGCGCTATCAAAGATGCTGATCCCGAGTTGGAGCGCGGTGAGAACATTCGCCAGCGCGGTCCCGCGAGTATCATGGAAGTGCATGGCCAATCGCTCGGCATCAACGAGCGGCGCGAGCGCGCGGGTGACATCAACCACCTGATTTGGCGTGGCGACGCCGATCGTGTCACCAAGCGAGAGTTCCGCGACGCCAAGCTCCAGCAGGAGGCCTGCCACGCGCTTGACCG
This sequence comes from Ktedonobacterales bacterium, assembly GCA_036391685.1. Classification (GTDB taxonomy): domain Bacteria; phylum Chloroflexota; class Ktedonobacteria; order Ktedonobacterales; family JADMIN01; genus JAKAIY01. Next base: position 132,462 of record DASVZK010000048.1, on the reverse strand, counting down.
CCTCCGGCGCGACGGCTCCTTCATAGGGGCAGCCAAACGCGGTGGAGATATAACCCCGCACGCGAACCCCCGCCTGCTGCGCCAATGCCAGCACTGGGCGGAAGCTCTCGATGCTGCCCGCGGTACTCATGTTGATATTGTGCTGGACGAATGTCTCGGAGGCGGCGGTAAACACCGCGACCTCCCGCAGCCCCGCCGCTAGCGCGCGTTCCATGCCCTTCGCGTTTGGCACGAGCGCTGTATAGCGCACGCTGGGGTATCGCGTGATGCCTGCCATGACTTCGGCGGCGTCGGTCAATTGCGGAATGGCGCGCGGGCTGACGAAGGAAGTCGCTTCGATGACCGGGAATCCCGCCGCGGAGAGCAGGTTGATGAACTGAATCTTGTCGGCGGTGTTGATGACCGTCTTCTCGTTCTGCAGGCCATCACGCGGGCCGACCTCAACGACGGTTACCCTTCGTGGTAAACCTTTTAGCGGCTGATAATTCATGCGATGCCTTCTCCAAAGGGGTCGATCTCTACGAGGGGCTCGCCGCCGGGTACCACGTCGCCCGCAGATCGTAGCACGCGACGCACGCGTCCGCCGTGGGGCGCGGCAATGGCATGCTCCATCTTCATCGCGCCCAGCACAACCAGCGTCTGCCGCGCCTCGACCGTGTCACCCTCGGCGACATTCACTTTGATAATCGAGCCCGCCATCGGCGCAGTGAGCGTCTGCGCGCCAGTGACGATATCCGCGCCATGCGCCGCGGTATCGACATCGAGGGGTCGCGGCTTCTCAAGCGCCCACGCCGCGCCACGCCGCCAGACGAGCGTTTGTCCGTCGAGACGCGCGACGAAGAGCGTCTCGCGCTTGTCCCCGATGGAGAGTGTAAGACGGCCACCAGCGCCAAGCGATGCCGCGACTGTCGCGTCCGGCGTGGGGAAACCTTCTCCATCAACCCACACGCGCCATAGCCCCTCGGGAGTCTGCCGCAGTTGGACAGCGTGGCTAGCGCTTTCCACCCCGTAGCGCTGCGTTTGGGCGCCACTCGCCGCCACAGCCGTGTCCGCGCGCCAGGGATTGAACGGACCCTTGCCGGGCGTGGCGGCGCTTGAGGCGAGCGCATCGTGCAGCGCGGCGGCGGCGAGCGCGACCGGTGGTGGCGGAGGCGGCGACTCCAGATCGGGAAACGTGTGCGTGTCCAGGTAGGCCGTATTTGTCGCTGCGGCCTGGTAGTCCGGCTCGGAGGCGATGGCCCGCAGCAGCGCGCTATTGGTGGCGACGCCGAGGACGGCGAACCGGTCGAGCGTCCAGCGCAGCCGCTCAATGGCGGCGGGGCGCGACTCGGCATGGACGATGAGCTTGGCCAGCATCGGGTCGTAGTTGACCGTGACCTCGTCGCCTGGCTCGATTCCGGCATCGACGCGTACACCAGGCGCGCGCGGCGGCGCGAATACAGCGACGCGACCACTGGAGGGCAAATAGCCGCGCGCCGGGTCCTCAGCGTAAAGCCGCGCCTCGATGGCGTGACCGCGCGGGATAATGTCAGCCTGCTGGATGGTCAATTGCTGGCCAGCGGCGATGGCAAGTTGCCAGCGCGCCAGATCATAACCGGTGACGGACTCCGTGACAGGGTGCTCGACCTGCAGCCGAGTGTTCATCTCCAGGAAGTAATAGCGCCCGTCCTGGTCGAGCAAGAATTCGCAGGTGCCCGCGCTCACGTACCCCACAGCGCGCGCTGCCGCGACAGCCGCGGCTCCCATCTCCTCTCGGAGGGCCGGGGTGAGGACGGGACACGGGCTTTCTTCGATGACCTTTTGGTGCCGGCGCTGGATGGAGCATTCGCGCTCGCCCAGATGGATGGTATGGCCGAAGGTGTCCGCGAGTACCTGAAACTCGACGTGGCGTGGCGCGATGACCAGTTTTTCGATGAAGACACTGTCATCGCCGAAGGCCGCGAGCGCCTCGCGCCGCGCGGCTTCAAGCGACTCCGTGAAAGCGCCAGCGGTGTGGACGACGCGCATGCCTTTGCCGCCGCCTCCGGCTGCCGCTTTGAGCATGATGGGGTAGCCGATGCGCGTGGCCTCACGCTCCAGCGAGCGGGTGTCGCGCGCGGCGCCAGCATAGCCCGGGACGGTCGGCACGCCCGCGCGCTCGACAGCTTGCTTGGCCGCGGTCTTGGAGCCCATCAGCCGGATCGCCTCGGGCGGCGGTCCGACGAAGACAATGTTGGCGGCGGCGCAAGCCTCGGCGAACTCGGCGTTTTCAGAAAGGAAGCCGTAGCCGGGGTGGATCGCCTCCGCGCCGCTGGCGCGCGCTGCCGCGATGATCGCCGCGATGTTCAGATAGCTCTCGCGCGCCGGCGCAGGGCCAATGGGCATGGCCAGGTCGGCGGCGCGGACATGCATGGCGTTGTGGTCGGCTTCGGAGTAGACGGCGATGGCAGTGGCGCCCATTTCCTGGCAGGCGGCCATGACACGCACAGCGATTTCGCCCCGATTCGCCACCAGTACACGCTTGAACTGGCTACGAGGCCTACTCATGGTCCACGACCCAGGTAGCCTTGCGCTTCTCGAGAAATGCGCGAATGCCCTCCTGCCCTCCATCACTGACACGCAGCCCGGCGATGGCGCTGGCTGTGAGCTGGCGCGCTTCGGCGTCGGGCAGGTGGGTGACGGTCATCGCCATGCGCTTGGCGACGCGGATGCCCGCAGGGCTGCCCTGGCCAAGATTGCGCAATGTCGCGCTTACGGCCTCGTCCAGCTCGGCTGCGGGGACGGCCTGATGGATGAGGCCGATGGCCAGCGCGCGGGCGGCGTCGAAGCGCTCAGCGGTGAGGAAGAGTGCGCGCGCGTGACTTTCGCCAATCTTGCGCACGGCGAACGGCGAGATGACCGCGGGGGCGATGCCCAGACGCGCCTCGGTGAAGCCGAAGCGTGTGTCGTCGGCGGCGATGGCGATATCGCAGACGGCGGTCAGCCCGGCCCCGCCGCCCAGCGCAGCTCCGTGCAGGCGCCCGATTACCGGATGTGGGCAGGTGTCTATAGCGCGGAACAGATCCGCCATACGCAGCGCGTCCGCGACGTTCTCGTCGTGGGTCGCGTCGAGGCTGGAGCGCATCCAGTTCAGGTCGGCGCCGGCGCAGAAGCTGCGCCCCGCGCCGCGGAGCACAATCGCCCGCACAGACTCATCGGCGCTGAACTGGGTGAACGCGTCGGTAAGCTCGGCGATCAGCCGCTCATTGAAGGCGTTATGCACGTCGGGGCGGTTGAGGGTAACGACAACCGCTATCCCGTTCTGGCTCATTGTCAGGTGCTGATAGTTGGGCCAGCGCGCCGCTGGCTGGAAATCATCGCCATTGATGTCGGTCATGTAGCAGCGCCTCCTCGCGCTGATTGCGTAAGTAGACGGTAGGACGGCGCTGGAAGCGAGCGCGTCCGGTCGTTGGTCAGTATGCGATAGCGCCCGGCGCGTGGTCAATCGCAGGGCCATGCGCGGGGTGTTTCACACTCGACTATAATGGGGTCAGTGTTGGCGCTCGGTTGACGTAGATGATGGTTGAACGATGACACTGGGCGGTGAAGGATCGGGCGGCGATGAGCGCCGCAAACGTCAGGACGCGCTGCGCGCCCTTGCTGGCGAGGTATCCCAGCCATCAGCGACCGATGAGGGGGGCCAACGTGCGCCTGGAGCGACGCGTGGGCGGATTCCAGGCTGGCGGCGCTGGCTGATTTCAGCGACAGGTGCGCTAGCGCTGGTGGCGATCGTTGGAGTGGTCTTCACACATGCCCTGCCAGCGCCAGCGCCGAAGGGGCCATCCACACAGTCCAGCGCGATATTGGCGCTGGACCCCGAGACGTACGGCATCGCCTGCCTGCAAGACGCCGCGTGGTCGCCTGATGGCGCAAAGATTGCGATTCTGGGAACGGTGGAGAATTGCAGTCAGCCCAATCCCTTCAGCTACAGTTACTACCCCACCGCTGTAGTCATCGTGGACGCGACGACTGGCAGGCGGCTCACGACGCTACAGCCAGATGTGACCGTACAGCGCGACCTGCATCTCCATGCGCCGCAATACATTACCCCAGAAAATGGGCTCGCTAACTCTGGCGACCTGACAAAGCAAGGCGTGTCGTACGACGGAGTTCTCTGGTCGCCCGATGGCCAAAGCGTGGCCCTGCCATTCAATCTCGAATTCGCCGCGGCGCCAGGCGCGAGCGGTTCATCGGAGCCTGTCATCGCGACCATGCAAGGTGTCTGTATTAGCGCGATTGACGGCGCTAGCGCGCGCGCTTTTGGCGCGATCCTGACCACGCAGTCGCCGATTGATAATGAATGGAATGTGAAAACCGGAAAGCCGGTTATGGCGTCGCCGTCATCCGACTCATACCTCAATGGGACATCGGCGCAGCTTCTGCCAGCTTCACTGAACTATAGCTGGCAAGCTGACGGCGCGTTGGCTGGAGCGGATGCGCTCAATTCGCACAATCCACCCGCGCGCTCTCCCCTGGGGCCAATTGGCAATCCTGATGGCGCAGCGAGCTTTACCGTCTGGCAGCCAATGGCGATTCAGCGAAACGCAGGGGGACCGCCGGACTTTCAGACTGCCGCAGCATTCGAGGCGAGCTCGGAGTTCGTGGCCTGGTCGCCAAATGGAACGTACCTGTTGACCTCCTCCTATGATTGGCGGATTCAACCGAGCAAGCAGCCAACTCCCTCTGCGTTGCAACTGGAAAGGGAGGGGGTGGCAAGCCTGCCGCTCTTGCCCATCCGTGACGCCGCAATGGACGCGATGTTAAGCCCGCTGCCCGGTGGTCAGCCACAGCAGTACGTTTCTAGCGGATTCGCGTGGAGCCCCGATGGCAAGATGCTTGCGGCGATCGCCAACGGCGGCGTAGTCAGCGCGCAGGCCGATGTCACCGTTCTGATCATTGATTGCGCGTCGGGCAAGACGCTGTCCACCGTCCAGGTGGGAAGTACATCGAGCGCCAACGGCAATCTTCAGATCGGCCCTGGCGTCAAGTGGGCCCCAGATGGCAGGAAGCTGCTGGTGGGGGCAGAGTCGGAGTTGTTTGTCGTTGTTCCGCGCATGCTCCCTCATAGTTAGGGATGTCGCGCGAGCGCCATGTTGCGTTTGGGGCGCGCTCGCGGTAGCGGTGGAGAACGCGTATGACGCGGGTGGTGGTGGCGAGTGATTTGCATCTGGGCATTACCAGGCGAGAGACACTAGAGAACCTCGCGACCGCAATTGCGGCAGAGCGCCCAGACCTCACCGTCCTCGCGGGCGATATCGGCGAGGGGCACTCGCGCTTCCGGAGTTGCCTGGAGATCTTTCTTGGACTACCTGGTGATACCGCCGTACTGGCGGGTAATCACGATGTGTGGGCGTGCGAAGGCCTGTCAAGCGTGGAGCTTTGGGAGCGTGCGCTGGCGGCTGCCGCGCGTGCGGCAGGGATGCTCTGGCTGGAGGATGAGGTATGGGTGAAAGAGGGGCTAGGCGTCGCCGGGTCTATCGCCTGGTACGATTATTCGGCTGCCGCGCCTGGACTCAACCGAAGCGCGGCGTTCTGGGCGGCGAACAAAGGCCGCTATAATTTGGATGCGCGCTTGGTAAACTGGCCGTGGCCCGACCAGGAGTTCGCCGCGCGCGTGGGTGACGGGCTGGTGGAGCGGGTCATGCGCCTGGAAGAGGATGCCAGCGTCCAAGCGATCCTCGTCGTCACGCATGTGCCGCTCTATGAGGAGCAGATGGAGCGCAGACCGCACGATCTGAATTGGACTATTGGCAACGCCTACTTCGGCAACCTCACCCTGGGCGCGCGGCTGGAAGCGGCGCGCAAATTGCACGGAGTGATCAGCGGCCACACGCACGTGTCGCGCCAGGGCTGGCATCCGCGCCCAGACGGCGAGTCGCCGCAGGTATGGGTGATCGACAGCGACTATGGCAAGCCGCGCTCAGTCACATTCGACTATCCGGAGCCTGGCGAGGCGGGCGACGCCAACCCTATGGGCTAGGGGACATGCATGACGAAGATCGTCATTACCAGCGATTTGCACCTGGGCATCACGACAGCCGCGGAGATCGAGCCGCTTGTGGCGGCGATCGCGGCGGAGCGTCCTGATCTGACCGTGATCGCCGGCGACATTGGTGAGGGGGAGACGCTCATTCGCGACTGTCTGGCGTTGTTCGAGGGCATGCCTGGCGAGGTTGCGGCGCTTGGTGGCAACCACGATGTCTGGGCGCTGAGCGCGCCGTGGAAACTGGGCGGGCCAGATAGCCAGACGATGTGGGAGCAGGTTCTGCCGGGCGCGGTTCGCGACGCTGGCATGCGCTGGCTGGAAGCGCGGGAGTGGCGCGCGGGTGGGTTGGCGGTCACCGGCTCCATCGCCTGGTACGACTACTCTGGCGCCGCCGAGGATATTCCGCCGCAGACCGAGGAATACTGGATCGAGTTCAAGCGCACGCTGCATCCCGACGCCAAGTTCATCAACTGGCGGTGGTCGGATGTCGACTTTGCGACCGCGTGCGGGGACGCGCTCGTGGCGAACCTGGAGGCGCTGGAAGCTGATGGCAGCGTCGACTCCATTCTGCTCGTCACGCATGTGCCTATCTTCCGGGAGCAACTGGTTATCAGGCCGGATATCCCGAACTGGAGGTATGGCAACGCGTTCTTTGGCAACGTGACGCTCGGCGAGCGGGTCCGCGGCATGGCAAAATTATGTGCGGTGGTCAGTGGCCACACCCATATCCCCGTCAAGACGACAACGCGACATGCGTCGGGGTCGCTGCCAGTGTGGGTCACCGCGAGCGATTTTCACAAGCCGAGTTACGTGGTGTACGATGGCGCCACAGGCGTCGTGCGCGACGGCGCGATGTAAGCGCGCCGCGCGATGTAAGCGCGGCGGCGATCCAGGACCGCGGAGGGCAAGATGGCAGTGCGCAGCGCGATCGTAGTTGGTGGAGGAGTTATTGGACTCTCAACGGCGTGCGCGCTGGTGGGTCGTGGCGTCCAGGTGACACTTCTGGAGCGCCACACCGTCGGACATCCGTGGGCTTCATCGCACGGCATGACGCGCGCCATTCGGCACGAGTATGGGCCGAACCGCATCTATACCCAAATGGTGGCGCGCAGCCTGACACGCTGGGATGAGTTGGAGCGGGAGAGCGGGCGGAGGCTCTATACAGAGACAGGCGTGCTGACGCTGGGCCAGGAGGGCGACGGCCAAACACTGGCAGGCTACGAGATCATGCGCGACGAGGGTCTGCCAGTCGAGCGGCTCTCACCTGAAGAGTGCGCCGCCCGCTTTCCACAGTTCGATCCCGCTAAGTACTCCGCGATCACCTGGAATCCGCGTGGCGGCATGCTCTATGCCTCGGAGTGTTTGCTGGCGCTGCGCGAGCGGCTGACGGCGCGCGGCGGGACGCTGCGCGAGGGCGCGCGCGTCACACAGGTGGAGCAAACGGGAGGCGCCGCGCGTGTCTGGCTAGAAGGCGCCGCGACATTGGAAGCGGACTACGTTGTGGTGACGGCCGGGCCGTGGGCGCTGGATGTTGTACCCGGCCTGCGCGCGACCGTGCGCCCCACGCGCCAGCAGATTACCTATTTCGCGGGCGCGGACCCCGCGCTATTCGCGATTGGGACATTCCCGGTCTTCCTGGCGGAGATGGAATGCTACGGGTTTCCGATGCATGGGCCAGGCTGGCTGAAGATTGCGTCGCATGTGACCGGCGCGACCGTTGACCCCGATGCGGGCTATGAGCCAGACCTGGATGAGATCGAATTTGTGCGCGAGTTCATACGGCGCGTTATTCCCAGGGCCGAGAGCCTGGAAGTAGCTCTGGTGGACCGCTGCATGTACGATATGACGCCTGACGAAGACTTTATTCTCGACCGGCTGCCCGGCTCCGAGCGCATCACTATTGGGTCAGGCTTCTCCGGTCACGGCTTCAAATTCGGCCCGCTCACCGGCGCCCTGCTGGCGGCAGTCGCGCTTGGCGAGGAGCCGGAGTTCTCGCTGGAGCGCTTCCGGCTGACGCGATTCACCAAGTCGGCAGGCGCGCCGGGGGCTGGCGCGGTTTGACAGGCTGGCCCGACGCGCATACCATGTGCGGGAGCGCCGCCCATCGCGGGGCCGGTGAACGCGTCAATGCGATGGGCGCGTGGGGAGCGAGAACGGCAGATGAGCGCCAGCGAGCGGAAACCAATTCACGCCGTCGGCATCCTGTATAAGGACCACAACCAGGGCGCCGTCGCGATGGCCAGGTGGTTGGCTGAGACGCTCCACGCATCTGGGCGAGAGGTATGGTGCGCGGCGGGGCGAGACTCCGAGCATCTGGACGGCCGTCTCGACCATACTGATCTGTTAATCGTGCTAGGCGGTGACGGCAGCATCATCTCCGCCGCTCGCGCTTGCGCGCCAAAAGGCGCGCCCATCCTTGGCGTCAATTTTGGGCGTGTAGGCTTTCTGACGGAGTTGGAGCCAGGGGATGTCCGGGACGCGCTGCCGCTTTACCTGGATGGAAGCTGTTGGATTGATGAGCGTTCGATGCTTCAGGCCAACCTCGAGGCCCTCGATGGCGAGATAAGCTGTACAGCGCTCAATGATATCGTTCTTGCTCGCGGCGCGGAGCCTCATGTCATTCGCATCAAGGTCTGGGTCGATGGATTCGACTATAGCACTACCGTCGCGGACGGCGTCATCATTTCCACGGCGACCGGATCGACGGCCTACAATCTCGCCGCGGGCGGGCCTATCCTGCACCCGCAGGTGCGGAGCAGCGTGTTGACCCCCATCGCGCCGCATCTCGTCGCTGACCGTTCGCTTGTGTTGGAGCCGGGAGCCGTCATCACACTGGAGACGCAGGCTGGATCAGACGGCGCGATGCTCTCGGCCGATGGGCAGATGAACTTTCCGCTGGCGACCGGTAGCCGCGTGACGGTCACCACCAGCGCCCATGTGACGCGCTTTTTGCGGCGTCGCTCACCGACCGCCTTCTATCGTGTGCTCACGGCCAAGCTCCGGGATAACCTGTAGAATGCTGCTCGAGCTCAACATCACCGATTTCGCGATTATCGACCGCCTTCGGCTAGCGCTCTCGCCCGGTTTCAACGTATTCACCGGCGAGACGGGCGCTGGCAAGTCCATCATCGTGGACGCCATCGCGGCGCTCGTGGGCGAGCGCATGGCGGCTGACGTCGTGCGGTCGGGGAGGGAACGGGCGACCATCGAGGGTGTGTTCGATGTGGCGGCGCTGCTGGCGGGAGAGCATGTCGGCGAGGACGGGGTCGAGGAGGATGGCGGCACGCTCGGAGCCATCCTGGCGGACCTGGGCATCGAACTTGAGGACGGTATGCTCATTCTGGGTCGGGAAATGACCGCGGCCGGACGGAGCATGGCGCGTGTCAATGGACGCGCTACACCGGTTTCGACGCTCCAGCGCCTCTCGGCCGCGCTGATTGATATTCATGGGCAGAGCGCGCATCTCGCGCTGCTCAAGCCTGAGCGGCACCTGTATTATCTCGACCGGTACGCGGGGCTGGAGAGCGCCCGGAGTGAGATCAGCGCGCTCTACCGGGAATGGCGCGATACCCGGCGGGAGGTCGAGCGTCTCCGTGCGGACGAGCGCGCCATCGAGCGCCGGATCGAGCTGCTTCGGTTCCAGGTGGACGAGATCAGCGCGGCGGCGCTCAAGACCGGTGAAGTTGAGGAACTCGAGCGCGAGCGACGAATGCTCGCCAACGCGGAGCGGCTCGGCGAGCTGACGGCGGCGGTCTACGCGGCTTTACGGGGCGATGAAGATGGTAACGAGCGTGGCGCGCTGGATCTTCTCGCTGACGCGCGGCGCGCGCTGGGCGAGCTATTGCGGCTGGATGAGACTTTGACCGGGCAGGGTGACACGCTGGAGCAGGCGCTGTTCCTGCTGGAAGACGTGGCCCGAGCGACCCGTGACTACCAGGACCAGGTGTTGGCTGACCCCGCGCGGCTGGTTGAAGTAGAGGAGCGACTCGACCTCATCAACCGGCTGCGCCGCAAATATGGCGCGACTATCGAGGAGACGCTGGCGTTCGCGAACGAAGCGGCGCGTGAGCTGGAGGTATTGACGCATCGCGAGGAGCGCGCCGCTGAGCTCCAAAGCGAGGAGGAGCGGCTGCGCGAACGCATCGGCGTCCTGGCTGGCAAGCTCTCAGCGCGCCGCGCCAAAGCGGCCCGCGATCTCGCCCGCGCGATGGAGGGCCAACTTGATGACCTGAACATGCGCAAGGCGCGGTTCGAGGTCCATCTGGGGCGGCGTGGCGACCCGAACGGAGTCCTGGCGGGAGAGGACGAGCGCGTCGCTTTCACCGCGACTGGGGTCGATCAGGTGGAGTTCTTGCTGGCTCCGAATCCCGGCGAACCGCTCAAGCCACTGGCGCGCATCGCGTCGGGGGGCGAGACGTCGCGGCTCATGCTGGCTATCAAGACCATCCTCACAGGAGCCGATGCGACGCCGACGCTGATCTTTGATGAGATTGACGCGGGAATCAGCGGGCGCGCCGGGCAAGTGGTCGGCGAGAAGTTGTGGGCGCTTGGACAGGGGCGGCAAGTGCTCTGTGTTACGCATTTACCGCAGATCGCGTCCCTGGGTGACAGCCACTTCCAGGTGAGCAAGGTGGTCAAGGACGAGCGTACCACGACCCAGGTGGCGTCGCTCACTGACGCTCAGCGTGTAGAGGAGCTTGCGCAAATGCTCGGGGGCGCAAGCACGAACGCGTCACGTGCGAACGCGCGCGATTTGCTTGCTCGCGCTGATAGCTGGAAGCGCGGCCAGCCCGCTCATCGCGCCATTCCCTGACCGTCCTGGGCGCCCGCGAAACTTGACATAGAAGTTGCGACTGTCTATCATACTTCGGGATAACGAGTACGAATGGAGTCCGACAGCGCGCCCCCGGGACCCGGAGGTAACAAGGAATTCGTATACTTGACGACGTGCCCTAACTGCCAGGCGACTCTGAGCCCCGACGCGCACTGCTGTGAGCGTTGCGGCCGCCGCATAAGCGTTAGCCTCCCTACTCCTCTGCTGGCCGTAGACGATAATAACCCCATCCAGGCATACGCTCCGGCGTCGCCCGCGTCGGATGGTCGCTCCGAACTGCCGCCGCCGGTCATCGCGCTGCGACTTGCAGGCGGTCAGCAGTTCCGGTTGAGCGGAAAGTCGGCTTACACTGTTGGCCGGCGCAGCGCGAGCGTCCGGCGTCTCGATGTTGATTTGGGGCCGTGGGCCAATGCGGGCGATGGCCTCTCGCGCGAGCACATCACCATTCACGTACAGCGCGATGGCGTGTATGTAGAGGACATGGACAGCACCAACAAAACCATTCATAATGGGTTTCGTCTCATGCAACAGCAGTGGTATCGCCTGCACGATGGGGACGAGCTCTGGTTGGGCAAAGTTGTCCTGCGAGTCCTGTTTCTGAATGCCTGATCGCGCCCTGATCCAATCCGCGAGGCGTCGCCTATCGCGGCCTAGCGCGCCGCTGGTTGAAAGGACCCCACCTCACATGGCGATACAGGTAGTCATCCATCTGACGAATGACGAGCCATTTACCGCCGAGATGGAAGATCTCCCCCCACCGGGCGCGACGTATGTCATGCTGACCAACCCGCGCACGCGCGAGGGCAAGCACGTCCAGTGGGTTACAGCCGGGGCGTACCGCTTCATGTATCCACTGACCCGCATCAGCTTTATCGAGATCATGATGAGCGCCCAGGACCGCGACATCGAGCCGTTTTATCGCGACCGTGGGGCAGGCGGCCGCTAGCGCGTTCAGATGCCGTGTGAGAGGCGGGCGGCCATGCGGGGCGAGAGACCGAGTTCGGTCATCCTGCGCTGCGTGGCCGCAATGTCATATTCGACGCGCCGAAACTCGAATCCCACATCGGTGTCGTAGATCAAGTACGCCGCGCGAGGATCACCATCGCGCGGCTGGCCGACGCTGCCGGGATTGATGATCGCGCGGCGACGTGGCGGGAGCATCCAGAGGGCCTGGCTCGGTGTGATCTGCTCGCAGAGCGCGCCCGTGTCGAACGCGCTCAGGTCCGGAAACACCAGGAGATCGCTGTCGCCCGGATTTACTCCGCCCGACATGCGGGCCGAGGAGTAGGCGCGGGTGGGATGCGCTGGCAGCGGCGCGTCATCTGGCATCAGGAAGATCGTTGGCACGTGAGTGTGGCCTACGAAGCAGAAGGTTGTGTCAAACGCGGCAAAGTTGGGGGTCGCGCCCATCGGTGAGGTCAGGTACTCCCAGATGGGATTGAGCGGGCTGCCGTGGGTCAGCGAGATATCGCCCGCGCGCGCTCGTTCTGGAAGCTGTCGGAGGTACATCCGCTCCTGCGGCGCCAGGCGCTCGCTCGTCCACTCCGCGGAGTTGGCGGCGACACTGGTGAACTCGTCAAGGTCAAGTTTGCCAATCGCGGCCCAGTCATGATTGCCCGCCACGGTAATCGCGCACAGCTCGCTTACCTTGCGAACACATTCAGAGGGTTGTGGCCCGTAGCCGACGATATCGCCAAGGCACCAGATTTCGTCAATAGTCGTGCGTTGTTCGTGGACAAAGTCTTCGATATCAGCCAGTACTGCTTGCAGCGCCTCGTAATTGCCGTGGATGTCGGCCAGAATCACATATCGCATGACGCTCCGCTCTCCGCCTGGTGGCCCTGCCGCCACGTAAGGCAGTATAGCATCCGCTGTCGCGCGTGGCGCCCTATTCTGGGCGTCTCGATAGGCGCCCACAGTGACCCATGTCAGGATGTCGCTCTCGCGTGGCGCGTGCGGATTTTGCACTGCGATGGGACTTTTGAGCTTGCCCAAATGGCGCTGTCTTGGCTGATCGGAGAGTCGATGAGACATGGCCGCCTGTTCATGCGTATAGAATGACGACAGATCGGTGTCGGAGCGTTTGGCTTCCCGTTCGGGCGCCAGGCGGTGGTATAGTAATTTCAGCGCCATTGCGCGTTCACATGAGCGATCGATGAGTACGGCGCGTCGTCAGCGCGCCAAGGGGGCAAAGGTCTGGACTCTGCTGAGATTGCCAAGATCATCGCGGATATCGCCGTGGACAAGAAGGCCGCGGACGTCATCGTTCTCGATATCCACGAACAGTCAGTCATCGCCGACTATTTTGTCATCTGCACCGGCTCGAACCCGAGGCAAATCCAGGCGGTGGCAAACGCGATCGAGGACAAGCTGAGCGAGCTAGGGGTTGCGACACGCAGCTTCGAGGGCTCCGCGGATAACGGCTGGATGCTTCTCGATTGCGGTGACGTGATCGCGCACATTTTTGGCCCCATGGAGCGGGAATTCTACCGGCTCGAGCGCTTGTGGAGCGCGGCTCCCACAGTGGTGTATCTTCAGTAGTCCGGCGCGGGTCGGGCTGAATGAGGCGGGTTGTTCGTGAGAAAGGTGACGGCGATGGCGACGTTACGTAACCGGTTCTTCCTCGAGGGAGTGCTGCTTGGCAGCCTGGCTGGCGTAGCGCTCGGCTCTCTCATTGCCTTTCAAGTGAGCAGCGAGCGCATCTCCGCCGCGCGGCGTCTCATGACGCGCGTCGTCCGGCCGAATCAGCCAGCCATCGACTTTTCGTTGATGCGTCAGTAATTCTGCGGCGCGAACGCAATTCAATTTCGGAACAGTATGGCCAGTCTTGCTCGCTACCTGGCGGGAGAGGCTGGCCTTCTCGCTGAGTATTGTGAGGGCGGCGGCAAGGGCGATGAGGACGTCGCAGTCGCCAATTGTCCTGCGAGGGCCGGATAGGATTGCGCCCGAGCGCGAATGAAGGTCATCAATCGCTTGCCGAACTGCGCCGTATCGAATTCCTCGGCGTGGCGGCGGATCGCGTCGGGATCGAACCATTCATCACGGAACGAGGAAACGGCGTTCGCCAGCGCTTGTGGCGTCTGCTGCTGGAAGAATACCCCGGTTTTGCCCGGGATTACGGTGGCCAGCGCGCCACCGGCGCCGTAGGCGATAACGGGCTTGCCTGCGGCTTGCGCCTCGACTGGCGCGATGCCGAAGTCCTCTTCACCGGGGAAGATGAACGCCCGGCAGCCGGCGAGTTGCGCCCGCGCCTCTTCATCGCTTAGCCGGCCCAGGAACGTCACGCTCTTCCCCGCCATCGCGCGCAGCCGCTTCTCGTCACGGCCGCTGCCGACAATGCGCAGTGGCAGGCCGAGCCGTGTGAACGCCTCCACCGCCAGGTCAATCCGCTTGTATGGAATGAGCCGTGAGATGATAAGGAAGTAGTCGCTCCGCTGGCGCGAGACCGCGAAGCGTGTTGTGTCGACCGGCGGCGGAATGTAGACCGACTCGCGCCGATAGTATTTGGCGATGCGCGCGGCGACGGCGGGCGAGTTGGCGATGTAATAGTCTACGCGAGCCGAGCTGGTGACATCCCACATGCGCAACCAGTTCATGATGGGCGCCAGCGCCATGCGGGAGAGGCCGCCGACACGCTCTTGCGCCACGTAGCTCTCGAAACTCCAGGCGTACCGCATGGGCGTGTGGCAATAGTTGATGTGGAGCGCGTCGGGACGTGTGATGACCCCTTTGGAGAAGGCGCTGCTGTCGCTAATCACCAGGTCGAAGCCGCTGAGGTCGAATTGCTCGAACGCCAGCGGAAAGAGTGGCAAAAAAGGCTGGTGGCGTCGTTTGACGAACGGCAGGCGCTGCATGAAGCTTGTGCGGACATCGAGCGAGCGGAAGGCGGGATCGACGCTGTTTGGGTCGTAGATCGACGTATAGATCGGCGCATCCGGGAACATGCGCGTCATGGCCAGCAGCATGCGTTCGGCGCCACCCGTTTGGTTGAGCCAGTCATGCACGAGCGCGACTCGCATGGCGTTGTGATCTCCTGCGCTATCAGGCGCAACCGCGCCTGAGATATGAGCTGGTTAGTACGCGCCCTGGCTGCCAAGGACGGCGGGCAGTGTGCGCAGCGCGATCTGCAGGTCGAGATTCAGGCTCCAGTTCTCGATATAGTAAATGTCCATCAAGACCATCTCATCATAATCCAGATCACTGCGTCCGCGCACCTGCCAGAGGCCTGTCATGCCTGGCAGCATCTCGAAGCGAGCGCGCTCCCAGTCTTCATATGCGTCTATGCGCGCGGGCATCGGACGCGGCCCGATGAGGCTCATCTCGCCGCGCAGCACGTTGATCAGTTGTGGGATTTCATCCACGCTCGTGCGGCGGATGAACTTGCCTACGCGCGTGCGGCGCGGGTCGTCCTTTGCCTTGACCTTGCCTTTATCCTCGCCCTTCTCATTGGTCAATACCTGATTGAGCAACTGATCAGCGTCCACGCGCATCGAGCGAAACTTGAGGAAGCCGAATGGTTGGCCGCGATAGCCGAGGCGAGTCTGTGTATAGAGCACTGGACCCGCTGAATCAATCTTGATCGCAAGCGCGATAAGCAGCCAAATGGGCAGGCCAAGAATGAGCACCGCTAGCGCTCCAACCACATCAATCAGCCGCTTGATCCGGTACTGGATGGAGTTGGTGAGGCTTCGGCGCAGACCGATGAGCGGGATACCTTCCAGCGCGTCTACATCAATGCGCGAAAGGCTCAGTTCATACAGGTCCGGCACGAGGCGGAAGTCGGCTCCCGCCCGCTCACAGACGGTGACTGTGCTGAGGATGCGCTCGTGCTGGTGCGAGGGGATGGCGATGATGACCTGCTCGATGCGGTGGCCCCGCAAAACCGCGTCGAGGTCGCCCATGCCGCCGAGACACGGGAAGCGGCCGAAGTCCTCGGCGGGCGCGTCATCGTCCCGGACGAAGCCAACGATGTTATATCCGAGGCTTGGGGAGGCGGTGACCTGCTGCATCATCAGCTTGCCCAGCTTACTCGAGCCGACGACCAGCACTGGCGTCAAATTGACACCTCGGCGGTAGAGCAGCGTCAGGAAACTGGCGATAAACAGCCGAAGCAGACTGACGAGCGCGATGATCGCAACCCAGGCCAGAATCACCAGCGCGCGCGCGTTTTCAACAAAGATGTCTGTTCGCTGGAATGTGTACTCGTACGCGGTGAAGATCGCAAACGCGGTCGTGGTCGCGGAGATGACGATCCACGACTGGTGGAACCATGTTCCCGCGGCGCGCAGCCGGTAGAGGCCTCTGAGCCCAAACGCGAACGGCAAGCCAATCGCGCCAACGACCTCGATCCAGAAGAAATTTGCAAACGGCTGGTATAGGTATGGCGTGGTAAACCGCACGCCGTTGAGGAAGACGAAGCGGATGAAATACGCCAGATAGAACCCCGCGTTGATCGCGAGCATGTCGAGCATGATAAGGACAACGCGTCCAAAAATCGCGCGTAGCCGCCGCCGCCGGAGCCGCTCTTCAACGCTGTAGATGGGCAGGACGGGCTGGGCGGCGTGCGCCGGCCAGGCGTTGGGGAGGGATGCTTCCGGCGATACCACTTGCGCGCGTGAGTATTGATTCTGTGCGCGCTGCTCACCGACATCCATTACGTCGTTCTCCTGCGAATAGTCCGCGCTGACAACTCAACAACCCCTGACAGCCACATCCGGCGCGGCGACATATTAGGCGTCCCTTGCGACCGTCTCATATGTATTGACGTATCGCCAGGCCATCTGTTCCGGTGTGAACCGTTTCGCCCATTTGGGGCCTTCGATCAGGACGCGCTGGGGCAGAGACGGGTCAGTCAGCGCCTGTCGCATGGCATGTGCCATCGCGCGCGCATCCTCGGGGGGGGTCAGCAGCGCGACCGGCCCGCCCGCTTCGGGCAGGCTGGAGACGTTGGAAGTCAGCGCCGGAACACCACAGGCAAGCGCCTCGACGACCGGCAAACCAAACCCCTCGTACAGCGATGGATATAGGAACAGCGCAGCGCCAGCGTACCACAGCGCCTGCTCTTCACGCGACACGTATCCCGCAAAGGTCACGTGGCGCTCAAGGCCGAGTTTGCGAATACACTCGAAGAGCGGCTCGTAATACCAGCCTTTGGCGCCCGCGAGGATCAGCGGGGGAGAATCCGGGACAGCTGAGAGGAGGTGGCCGTAGGCTTCGACAAGGGTGGTGAGGTTTTTGCGCGGTTCCAGCGTACCAAGGTACAGCAGGTAGCGCGGTGGCAGGTTGTGTCGCGCGCGGAAGGCCGCGAGCCGCACAGGGTCACGCTCTGGCTGGAAGTCGGGGCTGACGCTGGGATGGATGACACAGACTTTGTCCGGCTTGAGCCCAAATGCCGAGATGAGGTCCTGGCGTGTCGCCTCTGAGACCGCGACAATCGCGGAGGCGCGGCGCGCGCTGCGTTCGGTAAAGATGCGCTGGTAGACGCGGCGTGTCGGCCGGAAGAACTGTGGATAGCGCACGAACGCAAGGTCGTGAATCGTGACGATGGAGGGTAGTGTGACACCCTCGGGAAGCACATTGACCGGCGCATGGAAGAGGTGCGCGCCAGACTGGCGGGCCTGGCGTGGCAGATCGATCTGCTCCCAGAGGATGCGCCGCGCTGCGCTCGTGGTTGGCCAGCGCGATGGGACGAGTCGCACACGTGGGCTGCGTCCGAGCGGGCTGGCGGCCGCGGGAATCGCCTCCTGGCTATTGATGAAGACCGTGCAGGTCAAGTCGTCTTCGAGCTGGCTGAGGGCTTCGAGTAGTGTATAGGTGTAGCGGCTGACACCCGCATTGCGATAGGTTGCGCTGAATGAAACAAGCTGGGCGTTGATCGCAACGTGTGTCAAGGCATTTCTCCAACTGCGCGACTGTCATTCATTGCGGTGGGAAGTGGCGGCGCGTGGCCAGCGCTGCCGGCCACGGGTTACGCCAGATGGTCCTCAATACGGAAGCCGCGACCACGGGCAAATGAGAGCGACTTGAGCGCGAGGGCTTCCAGCGCCGGGGCGCGGGCTCCGAGAATAGGCGTCAGGGGTAGATCGAGCGCGCCCGCATAGCGAGCCTCCTGGCCGCCAAAGCCGCTCTTGAAGGTGTAGACGGTGTAGAGCGGGTTCTCAGGCGTTGGGCTAAAGGGAATACCCCACATATCGTAGCGCGTTGCGCCACGCGACTTGGCCCAGAGCATGGCGCGGTACTGCCCTAGCTCCGACGGTTTGACCGAGCGGTCGCCGCCAGAACCGCCATACAGGTAGTAGGCGGTTTGCCCGAATACGACGACCATTGCGCCGTATACAATCGCGCCCTCGTAGCGCGCCAGTATGATGCGGGCGTTGTCGCCGAAGGTCCTCATCAGCTGGTCAAAATAGCTGAGGTCGCGCTCGATGAAACCCTTGCGAGTTGCGGTAGCATTGAGCAACCGCCAGAATTCCTGGGTGTTTTCGACGCCGCCTTCACTAACCGCAACGCCCTTTTTCTGCGCGTGGCGCGCGTTATACCGCACGCGCGAGTTAAACGCTGCCAGGATCGCCTCGTCCGCCGGAGTTAGATCCACAATGATCGTCGCGCGCGGTTGAATCTGCCGGGGCGCTGGACGGAATCCTAGCGCGGTCAGTGGTTCCGGGTCAGAGAGGGGAGGGTCAACCCGCAGAAACGGCGCGTGGGCTGGGCGCTGGCGGCGAATCCAGTCCAGAAGCGTCGCCAATCCCGCTCGACCGCGCTCGTCGTCGCGCCACCAGGGGCCCCGCGGCGCGTAGAGCGATTGAGCGCCCATCACGCGACGGGAGAGCAGTTGCGCCCCGGCGACGGGCTCTTCACCGTCGCTGACCAGCAGGCGGAGCGGAGTCCACCCGCCAAGGCGCTTAAACTCGCCCCACTCCCAGCTCTGCAGGAGGTCCGCGCGTGGGGCGGCGTTTACCGCGTCGTTCCACTGCGATTGGTCGCTTGCTTCCTTCGCCTGGGCTTGCCCCGCGCTTCGCACCCTGAGCGTCCTCCTGCCTGGCCTGTTGTCATCCAATTTCACGTGACGCCTTCAATGGCGCTCCGACGCAGTGTACAACGGTGTGGCGCGCTGAGGGATAACCGGTACTGGGCGCTGGAGGCTACGACGCGAGTGTTTCCGGATGGAAGCGCGCGACGAGCCATTCCACCGCGTCACGCATCTGCTGCTCCGAGACCATGTGGCTGTGGGGATAGAGCATGAGCTTGAGATGGTCGGGGTGTTCAGTGTAGTGGGGCTCAGCGGCCTCGTGCAGCCGGACTGCTCCAGCGACGGGCACCATATCATCAGAGCGTCCGTGCTGGATAAGCAGGGGCTTTGGGGCGAACGCATGGATACGCGCCGCGGCGTCGTGTCGCCGCGCCCAGGCTTGGGACTCTTCGTTAGGCGGCGCCGAGCCGAAGAGCGTGATGGGCAGGAGATCAGGCAGCGAGGCGCCGGAAGCGGCGATCATGCCGTTCGCGCGATCGTCCTCGGTCCCCACTACGAGTGTGGCGATGGCGCCCATGGAGAAGCCGCCCAGGATGATCTGATCCGCGCGCGCGCCGGGACTCGTCTCCAGCCAGGAGATCTCCTCGCGCATATCGTCCACGGTGTTACGCACAACTTCGAGGAGGAAGTCAGCGGAGATATGGGTCATCCAGTTTGGTCCGCTAGCCGGGAAACGCTCGCCATGACCCCAGGCGTCCGGCAGCAGAGCGATAAACCCATGGGCGACGAGGAGGCTGGCCAGCGGCAGCAGGTCAGATTTCTCAGCCCCGTAGCCATGCTGAATGAGCGCGACGGGTAGCCCGGACGCTGGCGCGCCGTCATGTGGAGTGAGGTGGAGCGCCGGCACCTTCCGCGGTCCAATCTCGACGCGCTCGATAATCGGCGGCGCGCCATGGGGAAGAAAGTCAGTCGCCATGAATTGACAATCCTCATCTACTGAATGCTCTACACGACACGCGCGATCGCATCACGCGATACGGTACTGCGCGGCGCGCTATTCGCGGGTGAAGAATCCTGCGAGGTCTGGTCGCTGGGCGACCATCTCGCGCTCGTATTCGCCGCTGATGGGCATGAACACACCTTCCGCTTCAGCCAGGATGGTGTCGGGCTCATCTACGAGTCGCACATCGCCGCGCGCTGATACCATGCGGGCGCGCACTTGAACGGGCCGGGCAGAGACTCGCAGCGCGCGCCCCACAGGAGCCGCGCGGCGATAGCGGACTTCAAGGCGTGCGGTCATCATCCAGCGATTGGCGAAGACTGCCGCGCGGCTCAGCGTTTCGTCGAGCATGGTCGCAAGAATGCCGCCGTGCAGGACGCCGGGAAAGCCCTGGAATCGCTGCTCTGGAGTGATTTCGGCCCAGATCAGGTCACCATCGCGGTGAAAGACTAGCTGCAATCCATCCAGGTTACGTGCGCCGCAGCCAAAGCACGCCTGATACTCGCTGCGATCGTTGAGCATGCGGTCGTCCGCGCCACCCGGCGGCGTGATATGTGAGTGGTGGTCGGTCATAGGGACAGGTCCTTACTATGCTGGTGTTAGCGCGGCGCGGCGCGGCGGGAGCCTGCTGGCACAGTTAGAGATCGCTTTGCGCCGGCGGGAGAATGGGTATTCCGGCGCGGCGTGTGGCTCTTTCGACCGCATGCCACACGGCGGCGCTCCCGTCGATGTCCAAACTATTTGCGAGTACGAGCAGAACGTAGAGCGTGTCCCCGATCTCTTCTTCCAGGTTCGCCGTCTTCTCGCCCGGTTTTACCACCTTTGGGCCGTGCGTTTGGTTGATGGCGCGCGCCAGCTCTCCACACTCTTCGAAAAGGCGCGCAAGATTGGCCAGTGGCGGCCAATATCCGCCAAGCGCCTGAATCGAAGCGTCGACAGCGCGTTGCGCGGTGGCGATGGACCAGTCGGAAGGCGGTTCTTGGTGTGGGGCTGGAAGTACTTCGTTCATAAATGGCACTTTCTTCGCTCAGGGTAGCGCGACGCGAATGGCGTTCTCAGGCCCATCTTGGGTCGTGGGCGGGATAATCCGGGCGAGGCCATCGCGCGCCAGGCCGTCCACCAGCCCACGCAGCCAGCTTTCCTCATCCGTGGTGTACGTGTCCTTGACAAGCGCGCCTAGCTCGGACAGGCTGAGTGGCTTTTCCGCCGCGGTCTCGCGTAGGGCGTGGACGATGCGCCCTCGGTAGTAGCGCGCTCCACCAACGAACGGTTGCCCCGGACGGCGCGCGCGCGGCCGGGCCGCCATATACGGCGCGGGCGATTCGGCGACGGCGCGCCGCGTGGGCTCCGTGTGCGCAATCTGTCTGCGCCGATCCCGCAACCGGGCGATGGCCTCGCCCGATGCGAAAAGCGCCTCCGCGCCCGCCTCCTCCCACGCCGCGCAGACCGAGGTCAGCGGACAGCGCTCGCAGATCGGGCGCCGGGCGAGGCAGACTGTGGCGCCGAGGTCCATGAGCGCTTGTTGCCAGTCGTACGCCGCATGTTCAGGTAGCGCCCACTCTGCGAGGCCGAGCGCGTCTCGGTTGGCGGACGCTGGCCACTCCTCCGGTTCAACGCCACGAAAGAGGCGCCAGAGCGTCCGGCGAATATTGGTATCCACCGTCGCGACAGGCTGGCCGAACGCAAAGCACGCCACCGCGCCGGCGGTATAACGCCCGACGCCTGTGAGCGCCATCAGTCCGTCCACGCTTTCCGGCAACACGCCACTGAGTTCGCTCATGACCTGCTGGGCGATCCTTTGCAGGCGTACCGCACGCATGTTGTAGCCCAGCCCGGCCCAGGCGCGAATAACATCTGCCGTCGGCGCGGCGGCGAGCGCGGCTAGCGTTGGGAAGGTAGCCAAGAAGCTCCGGTATTTCGGAATCACGCGCTCGACCTGCGTCTGCTGCAGCATGACCTCGGAAATGAGGATGGCATACGGGTCGCGCGTGTGGCGCCAAGGTAGGCCGGCGCGTCCTTCGCGCGCGTACCAGTCCAGCGTTAGGCGCCAGGCGGCTGTGCGTCGCTCATCCGCCGCGCCGGGGAGGAGACTGGCTGCGGTCATGCGTCTTCCTGTATCTGAAGGTCTGGCGCCATCACGTGACGTGAAGATAGTGGGGCCAGTGTATCACGCGCATACCGGATAACCGTGTCAAGCCGAAGCCTACTCGACCTGGTCCGGCTCGCTCTGAGGCCCATCTGCGCGTGCGCTGGTGGCATCAGGTTTCGCTTCGTCGAGCGCGTGTACCGCCGAGTGGGGCGGAATGCGCGAGGGCGTGGCGTGGCGCTCGCTGTAGTGGGTATGGCGCCGCTGAACAGTCTCGCCATTGATGTCGCGCACGACAGCCTGGAAGAAGCGCGAGACGCGATGCCATCGAGGCGGGAAGTTATCCGCCCAGAAGCGCTCCTCGCCCGCGCGGCCCACCGCGACAACGGTGTACATCCGTCCAGCGTAGGCGTATTCGAGGCGCGAGATCGGCGCGCGCGCAAGCCTGACGCGCCGCCACAACACCCGCCGCTCAAGGCCGCCGGTTGGCGCCTCGGACTCTAACTCGGCGTCAGCGTGGCGCTTGAGCGCCAGCGCCGCTTCCCAGACGAGCAGTGGGGCGCCGGCGGGCGCCGGACCATCCAGATCATCGGCTGGCCCCTCCCACACGACGTCCCCGTTGACACGCTGTAGCATGTCATCGGTTATCCACTCACTCGCGGCCTCATGGGCTGGGATCGCCAGTCGAGTACGTATGCGCGTGTCGAAGCGGCGCGCAATCTCCTGGTGGCGAATGACTTTGCCTGTGCCCTGGCAGCTGGAGCAGGGCTCATTTTCGGTCCCGTGACACACGGGGCAGGCCAGCTTCCCTTCGTTACACGAGCACGCGACTGTGCCGCCGTGGCAGTCTGGACACGGAATGGTCTCGCCCGAAGCGGGCGCGGTTGGCGCCCAGTTGGCGGAAGGCGGAAGTGGCGCGCCATAGTCCTGGCGCAAACGCTCGGAAAGGTCAGCCAGCCGTTCCACGGCGTTCTGCGCCAGGCGTTCCGCGTGCACCTGAAAATAGCTTTTGGCGGCGCGGGCGCGTCGCTCGGCGGCCGCGTCGGCAATGCGACCGCGGCCACGGCAGCGCGGGCACGTTTTTCGTCCACGTCCGCGGCACTCCGGGCAGGTGACGAAGCCTTTGCTTGCGCAATGCGCGCAGGCGCGTTTGCCAGATCCGTGGCAGCGCTCACAGACGCCCAGCGCGGCGGCTCCTTCCAGACGCACGCGCCGTTCGCCCGACTCGATCTCCGGTGTCGTAGCAAATGTATAGTCCCACACAGGCTGGATTGGCATGGCCGGCCCGGGGCGGGTTCCATTGTATGGCTCGGTAGCATGGACGAGCTCGCGTGTCTCACCACGCTCGCGCAGATCGACACGCCAGACCTCAGTATCATGGAGCGAGATGATGGACATGGAGGAGGGTAGATCTGGGTCCACCAGGAAATCGCGCTTCACCCAACGACGCATCAACGCGCGCGCGCGCGGCTCGTCAGGATGCAGGTCATCGGGAATTGGCGCGTCAATGACCGCAGATTCCTCCCATAAGACACGCGCGTGGGCGATGGCCTGCTGGACACGCTCACCAAGCTCGCCAGCGTTCTCGCGGAACGCGCGCACGATCTCGCGGGCTTGCGCCTCCAACTCGTCGGCCTGTTCATCCCGGTCGCGAGGGTCCATCCAGTCACCGTTGGACCTACCTGGCTCCGCGTCCGCGCGCTGACGCTCCTGCCGCCGAGAGCTCAGGTCAACGGGCTCCTGCGGCGCCACGCGCTCAGCTCCGTTGTTGCGCTCATCGTTGTCGGCCATGGTATGCCTCCAGAACTGGGAATGAAGAGGGTGTGTCCGCTGACATAATGGCGGTCGGGCTGGTGGAGATCGCGCGGCGGCGGCTCATTCCGCCGCGTCGTCGCTGGTCGTGGAGCTGTCGAAAAACAGGTCGCCTGTGCTCCACCTTGCGCCAGAATGTCTACGTGGCGCCACCTTGCGTGGTTGCGGCTTTCGGGCCTGGCGAGGCGTCATGGGCTTAGGCTGCACGTCTGTTCTCGGCGCGTCGCCCGGCGTGGATATGGCGTCAGGTATGACTGCGTCGGCGGCGAAAAGCGACGCGCGTTCGATTTGCAGGCCGGCGCGCCGGGCTAGCGCCTCGACCACCGCCTCCGGCCAGGACTCCTCACCGAAGTTAAGCGCCGGGCCGATCGCGCTGAGAGCGAGCCGGCCGCCAGCGGAATCGACCACCGCCCTCGTCTGCGTGACCAGCCGGCCGAACTGCGCCGCTGCGCAAAGGCCTACACCGTCGAGCCACTCCGGCGCGGAGACATTCTGGGATGTGGCGTAACTGGCGAGCGCCGCGACCGCCTGATCCCGCTCTGCGCGAGTGAAGGTATGAAGGGCGGCGCTCGCTTCGAAGGATGGGATGACGGCGCGGCGCTCGGTCTCTTCCAAAAGCGCGCGTAGATCGAGTGCGGCAAGGCGTGCGGGAAAGTCGTCGAAGGCGCGCTGGATGATAGCGACAATCGCCGCCGCGCTGATCGACTCATTGCGATACCAGATGAACGGATAACTGGCGTCAAGGCCTGCGAACTCGGCTTGCGCCGCGCGGGGGGCGGCTACGATCAGCGCCACTGCGCCCGCTAGAGTGGCGAGCTTGCGGGCCTTTCGCGCGCGATAGTCCGGCCGCCAGTAGCCCGCGACCTCCAGGTAGACGCGGCGGCTTTCGCGCGTGAGCGCGAAATCGGGCACAAGGATGGTATCGCCGAGCAGGACTGGTTCTGGCTCGCGCTCCAGCTTCCAGCCGGCGGACTCGCCAGCGCGCTCCAGGGCGGTGAAATCATCGAACAGACGGCGCTCCAATGATGAATCGAACGCTGGCGCGCCGCGGTGGTCGTCCTCTCGATCTGGCTTTTCCGCCTCGCTCAGGCGCAGCCGGCGCGCCAAACGCTCATCGAGCATGAAGTCACAGGCGCGGCCGCGCAGATGCAGTTTGGCGACACCGGACAAGCCGCCTACATCGCCAAGCGCGGCGTCAGCGGGAACCTCCCGCCGATAGCCCAGGAGCGCGCGGCAGAGACGCGCCAACCGGTCACCATATTGCTGGGGAGCGCCAACCATTGCGGGTGGTCCGTGAAAGGTAATGATGATGGGCACGCGAGCCCGTTCGAGGGTCGTCGGCGCCGCGTAAGGCGCGTGTCGCTCGGCGACGAGCAGGGCAGGTGTGGAGGTGGCGACATCCAGTGTCACCTCATAGCTCACACCCATACGGCGCGCCAGAAAGCACACTCGTTTGACCGTTTCGCCGGCCCGCGCGCCATCATTTGGCGCGATGCGCCATATTACTTCCGCGGCATGAAATAGCAGGGATTCGACGGCGAGCTGGTTGTAGCGCGTGACGAGGTCGACCGGGGTGGGTGGAGAGTCACTTAGACGCGTGAGGCGGCTGGCGCGCGGGTCATCCAACGCTAGGAGCGCGTCGAGCGCCATGCGCGTGAGCGAAATGCGCGCCGCGAAGGAGGCCACTGCAGCGTCGCGTTCCGCGGCTGCGACAAAGCCGCCATGCTCGGCGCCTACATGGTCGTAGAGCGCAAGCCGGAGTGCGCCGGGGCTGTCAACGTTCAGGCGGGCGAGCGCTGCGGTCTCGTCGGGCGAGGCTGGTCCAGGCCATGGCTGGGCTGCCCAGGCGTACCACTCCGTCAGACACACCGTCAGACAGCGGGCGATGCGGATATCCCCCATGATTTGCGCCGATCGGTCCTGGGTAAAGTCCGCACGCGTGCGACCAAGCGACGCTTCATAGTGGCCGATCAGCGCCATTAACGACTCGCGTGCCTCGCGCAGCCTTAGCAACCGCGGGGCGACGGACACCGTGTCCTCGCCGCGGCTGAATCGCTTGGGAATATCAGCGAGCGCAAGACGCATCTAGTTCCGCCTCCTGCGCTCGGTGGAGGCGCGCTCCTCGGTCGTGTCTTCAGTGACGAGCTCATACAGAATTGCCTGGCTCACTTTGGGACGCAGGATACGCCCAAGTCGCTGGATGTATTCGCGTGGTGTCGCATTGCCGCTGACTATGACGGCGACGCCACACTCAGGGATGTCGACACCTTCATTGAGCACGCGCCCAGTGACGAGCTTGGTGAAACGGCCCGTGCGGAAGCCTTCGAGGATGGCGCGGCGCTCGCTGATTGGCGTGTCATGTGTGACGCGCGGTATCAGGAACCGGTGGCTTATTTCGGCGACGAGCGCGTTATATTCGCTAAAGATGAGCACACGCTCTTCGCGGTGGCGGCTGAGAATCTCTTCCAGCACCGCCAGTTTTGCCGACGCATCGAGCGCCAATGCGCGCGACTCGCGCCATGCGCGCATCGCCTCACGCGCCTCGGGGTCGCGGGCGCTGGCCCACAGGATTTTGCGCTGAAAGTCCGCCGGCGACGCAATGCGGAGCCGGCGACGGCGGACAAACTCGCGATAGATGTCGCGCGCCGCTTCATACCGCGTGCGCTCATCCGGGCTCAGGGCGACCGCTACACGCTCGACGCGGAACCCAGCGAGAAAGCCGGCTGCCGCGAGCGTCTCTGGATCGCGTCGGTATACCTCTGGGCCGATGAGCTCATCGAGATCGGTGTGCATCTGGTCCGCGCGCACCGGAGTGGCGCTCAGGCCCAGCCGCACAGGTGCGAACGCGCCTTCGGCAATCTGGCGGTATGTTGGCGCGGGCAGGTGATGGCATTCGTCGAAAATGACGAAACCATACCGCCAGAGCACTTCAGGCCGAACGAGCGCCGAGTCGTACGTGATGACCGTAATGGGCGCGATCTCATGCGCTCCGCCGCCAAAGACGCCGATCATGTCAGGTGGCGCGGCCAGCGCTTCGGTTAGGGCGCGCTTCCACTGGCCGAGCAAGTCAATCGTTGGCGCGACAACGAGTGTCCAGACGCCTGCTTCCGCGATTGCGAGCGCCCCGAGGTAGGTTTTGCCCGCGCCGGTCGGCAACGTGACGACACCGCAGCAGCCTTCCGCGCGCCACGCTGCCAGCGCTGCTGTCTGGTAGGGTCGGGGCGTCAGCGCGGGTTGAGGAGCGAACGGAAGCGCGGGGCGCGGATCGAAGGCCATGTCAATCGGAGCGGCGTTGTTGGCGATGAGCGCCGCGTGGATGACAGCGTAGTCGAGCGGACGCGCATGCAGCGCGCGTGAGCGCGCATCGAAGCGTATTCGACGCTCCATCTCTGGCGCGCGCGGGCCGAACAGCGCACGCTGCAGCGCCGGGCCATCCAGAGCCTGAAGAACTGCTGGGGGTGTCACCTTCAGGTCGCGTCCACGGCGCCCAACCGTAATCGCATCGCGCCGGTACGTCAGTGTGGATGCGCCAGGTTCGCTGGTATGCTTCACAGTCTCGTCACGCATGCGCGGCCCCTCCCCGGCGCACATTCTACGTGATCGCGTCGGTGGCGGAATAAATCAGTACGCGCGCGGAGCCGATGTGTGTTACCCTGTGGGCGCCGGAGGCGCAGGGCGACTGTGACCAATTCGGCGCAGGTTCGAAATAGCGCGAGAGACGGAGCGATAGCGCATATGGCGACACAACAAGAGCGCGAAGCGTTTCTGCGGGGCTGGCGAGCCGCCATGGAGGAAGCGCTGGCGGTGCTCGCAAGTGAAGCGAAGGAGTGGCGCGAAGAGGAAGCGGAAGCCTCGGCGTCGGGCAGCTACAAGCTTCCTGGCAGCTTCGCGCTGGATGAAGTACAAGGGTCATTCCGAGGGCGTCATGAATTGCTCGCCTGGGTTACACAGATTGGGCCGTCCGCCGCACGGGGGAATGATCCCGAACTTGCCCGCGCGCTTGACGCGCTGATCGATGGTGGCGCCAGTGACGCTGACCGGCAAGCGCTTGGTCTCACACCGTATGACCCAGAGGAGCACGGCGGCGCCCCATCCTGACGCCGTCGTAAAAGGATCCCTTGCCCAATCGGGCGACAGATAGACCATTGGTCTTGGGTATACGGTATACTAGCTCAGAAATTGCCAGCCAGATGTGGCCGCCAAGCGCAACCCAGCGCCCAACGCGAAAGCGCTGTCCCTGGTCGCGCCACAATTTAGAGCCCAGACGCCAGTCCGCGTCAGCGCTCGCACTTGAGGAATCGAGAGAGGAATGGGATCAGGCGTGACGACAGTGTGTCCTCACTGCGGGCAGGAGACGGATGGTACCCTGCCATTTTGCCAGCTTTGCGGCTTGCGGCTGGCTCCAGAGGGCCAGGGCGCGGGCCTTCCGTCGTGGCTGCGCCCGTCTTCGCCCTCGCAGACGCCTGCGCCGTCAGCGGTCAAGCCACAAATGCTGCTGCGCTTGACCAACGTCGCTCCGACCGTTCTGCACCAGACCGTAGGGCGTGAGTTCCCGCTCGATGGCCGCGAGATCCGTGTCGGTCGCGCGCCGAGTTGCGAGATCAATCTTGATGGCGATCCGTTGGTGTCGCGCTTCCATGCCCAAATGCGCCCTGTTGATGGCGGCTACGTCATCAGCGACCTGAACAGCAGCAACGGCACGCTGGTCAATGACCAGGAGATTCATTCAGAGACGCTGCTGCGTGAGGGCGACGAGGTCACGATCGGCGAGTGCAAGCTGCACGTCGAGGCCGGTTTCTTCGAGATTAATACCGCGAACGTTGCTAACCAGCCCGTGCCGGAGCCGGCATTTGCCGCGCAGACAGAGGCTTCCGCCTACCAGCCCAACACCATAGCGCCAGAGATGGGCGCCCCCGAGTCCGATGCTTTCCCGCCGCTCTTCGACGGCGCCACTGGCCCGATGCCTTCGGCCGCTATCCCAATGCCTGAGCCTCCGGCCGAGCCTGCCGCGCCGCCCCCGCCCCCGCCCCCGCCGACACCTGAAGAGTTGCGCGACCAGGCGAACACGCTCGGCGCGCAGCTGGCGCTGCAAGCCCGAGAGGCCATCCAGGAGGCTGAGCGCCTACGCGCCGCTCTTGAGGACGCCCGACAGCGCGTGGCGACGGCGCAAGGCCTGCAGCCGCCTGCGGACAGTGTCACCTATCGCGGTGACCTGGCTGGCCTGCGAGACCTTGTCGGCCAGGTCGTCTCCAGCCCGCAGCACCTGGAATTGGTGACCCGGTTGGCGAACGTCGCGCCACAACTCGCTGGGGCGCTCGACACCCTCAATGCGACCGAGCCGTACGCGGCTCTGCTAGCCGCTCTCGGTGACCTGCGCAAGAAACTGGACGACGCGCTGGCGTAAATCCACATCTTTACAACAGCAGGCCCGCCTTCACACTGCGAAGGCGGGCCTGTTCAGTGGTGGGATGCTGCGATGGCTAGTGGGCATGGGCGCCAAAGAAGGCGACGGCAAGATACACGATCCAGATGAGAAGGCAAGCGGCGAGGATAGACCCATAACAGCCAATCAAGCTGCGGCGGCGGATGTCGAGCGCCTGCTTGAGCTGATCATCCAAGTCGGGTGGGTCAAGTTCAATTTGCGGGGCGATTTCGCGTAGCTTGGCGAGCAGCGCGCGGAATTCCGCCACGGCCGTCATTCCCTCTGCGGCGATAATGGTATTGCCATCGTCCAGGTCGAACATGAGCAGCAGCTTGCTGGGGTTTGGCTCGCCCGGCGTCAGGATGAGGCGTTTGACGCTTGACAGCTCTACCCGATCGGCCTCGGCCTCTTCGCGGCGGAGCAATACGAAACTGTCCGGGAAAAGCTGAAGTTCCTTGCCAAAGCTGTAGCGAACACGCGCCAGCGGCTGCGGGCCGGTATCCGGCTCGGTGGGAGGGCTCTCGCTCGTGGCGCCCGCCCGATCCTGTTCGTCCTGCGCCATATCGCTGTCTCACTTGTCCAGCAGACAATCGTTTGTCTGCTGTGCGTTATACAGTCGCTATTGTAACACCGCGCGGGTGGAGTCCCTAGCATACGGACGTTAGCTAGCCAGTCTGGCGGTCGTGGTCATGGCCGTTAGACCTCGCTTGCCGGGACTACATCGCGGGGGATATACTCGCCAGCGGGAGCGCTTGCCCCCATGATTTCCTCGATGGCGAGGGAGGAGACTGAACACCGATGTCGGTTCTCGAAACCCACATAGATCGATCCAGCGCCGCGTATCAGGAGAGCCGCGCCTACTTCACCGGGTTGGTTGAGGAATTGCGCGAGCGCGTGGCGCGTGTCCATGAGGCGGGCGGTCATCAGGCCATCGCCAAGCACCGCGCGCGTAACAAGCTACTCGCGCGCGAGCGCATCGAGCGGCTCTGCGACGCTGAGACGCCATTCCTGGAGTTGAGCCCGCTCGCCGCATGGGGCATGTACGGTGGGGATGCGCCTTCAGCGGGCATCGTCACAGGCATCGGGGTCATCGAGGGCCAGGAGTGCATGATTGTCGCCAATGACGCGACAGTCAAGGGCGGCACGTACTATCCGATGACTGTCAAGAAGCACCTGCGGGCGCAGGAGATCGCCGAGCAGAATGGTCTGCCGTGCGTCTATTTGGTGGACTCCGGAGGCGCGTTTTT
Source organism: Ktedonobacterales bacterium (assembly GCA_036391685.1). Classification (GTDB taxonomy): domain Bacteria; phylum Chloroflexota; class Ktedonobacteria; order Ktedonobacterales; family JADMIN01; genus JAKAIY01. The sequence goes on along the minus strand of DASVZK010000048.1, from coordinate 102,088 downwards.
GCCCTTACAGGCGGATGTCTTCCCGGATCGCGAGCACTTCGGTCGCATTTTCTATAACCAGGCGCAGATGTCCGCCAAGGGCATCCCGCAGATCGCGGCGGTCATGGGCTCGTGCACGGCAGGCGGCGCGTACATTCCCGCGATGAGTGACGAGACGGTGATTGTGCGCGGCAACGGCACGATCTTTCTCGGCGGCCCGCCGCTGGTGAAGGCGGCAACGGGTGAGGAAGTGACTGCCGAGGAGCTTGGGGGCGCCGACGTGCACAGCCGCAAGTCCGGCGTCACTGACCACTACGCGTTGAACGATGAGCACGCGCTGGCAATGGTGCGCGAGATCGTGTCAAATCTCAATCGCCGCAAGACGTATCCCTGGGATGTCACCGAGCCGGAAGAGCCTAGGCACGACCCGCGCGACCTCTATGGAATTATCCCGACCGACGCGCGCAAGGGCCTCGATGTACGCGAGATCATCGCGCGGCTGGTGGATGGGAGCCGCTTTCACGAATTCAAGGCGCTCTACGGCGAGACGCTCGTTTGTGGTTTTGGACGCATCATGGGATATCCGGTGGGCATCGTCGCCAATAACGGCATCCTCTTCTCGGAGAGCGCGTTAAAAGCGGCGCACTTCATCGAGCTTTGCTGCCAGCGCAAGACCCCACTCGTCTTTCTGCAGAATATTACAGGCTTTATGGTTGGTAAGCAGTACGAGAATGGCGGCATCGCCAAGGATGGAGCGAAGATGGTTATGGCGGTGGCCAACGCCCAGGTGCCAAAATTCACGGTCATCATCGGCGGCTCGTTCGGCGCTGGCAACTATGGCATGTGTGGTCGCGCGTACAGCCCACGCCAGCTGTGGATGTGGCCCAACGCGCGCATCTCGGTGATGGGGGGCGAGCAGGCGGCCAGCACACTACTGACGGTGCGGATGGAAGGGCAGGCGGCGCGCGGGAAGCCGATGAGCGCCGAAGAGGGAGAGTCGTTCAAGGCGCCGATCCTGGCGAAATACGAGGAAGAGGGCAACCCATACTACAGCGCCGCGCGACTCTGGGATGATGGTGTGATTGATCCGCTGGATACCCGCCGCGTGCTCGCGCTGGGCATCGCCACCGCGCTCAACGCGCCAATTCCGGAGACGCGCTTCGGCGTCTTCCGGATGTAATTTACCGACGCGCGGATTAGTGCGGCAGGGTGAACGCCAGCGCGACGAGGATGACGACCGCGGCGGCCGCCAGAACGCCCACCAGCTTCAGGTCCTGCAGGACGTAGCTGTAATTCTCAGCAGAGATCAGACCCGCCTGGCGCGCGCGCTGCGTGGCCCGCGCCCGGGTGACCCGCGTGTCCACGCGCTTGGAGGGCGCCGCGGTGGGCGCGGGGCTAGCGGCCGGCTTTGCTGGGGGCAGTGGCGCGGGAGACGGCTTCACTGCCGTGGCTGGCTTCGGAGCGGGCCTGGCGGGGGCGGCGGGCGTGTCGCGCACGACGGAGGCGGCCGACGGTCGAGGCGCGGCATTGGCGGGCCTGGTGGCGTCTCCGCTTGCTGCGTCGGGCCTGTTCGCGCGCACGAGCGTCGCTGCGCTCGACGGCGCCTTGCTGGCCGCGCCGCGGGCGCTCTGCGCCGGACGCTGTCGGTGGGAGGAAGACTTCTTCGCCATGCCGCTTTCTTCTCCTGCGTCGTAGGTGGACCGCCTGCCGCGCTCGCGCCGCACACGCGCGCGGAACCGCCGTATACTCAGAGCCAGTATAAGTCCGGCGCGGGTAAGGCGCAAGCGCAGTGGCCACGCAGTTCCCGCCCGAGAGATAGAACGAGCCGCGGGACGTACCGGGCACACCGGGCGCCATGTCGTGTCGCAGGTGGCCCTGGCCAAGGAGTTGATTCGTGGATCTGACACACTTTGATGAGGCAGGCCGCGCGCATATGGTGGATGTCAGCGCGAAGGCGGAGACCGCGCGCGAGGCGGTGGCGACGGGGCTCGTGCGGATGCGCCCGGAGACGCTGACGCGCATTCGCGCCGGCGGAATGGCCAAGGGCGATGTGCTGGCGGTCGCGCAGGTCGCAGGGGTGATGGCGGCGAAGCAGACGCCACAAATCATCCCAATGTGCCACACCATCCTGCTCACTGGGGTAGACATCGCCTTTGATCTGCGTGATGGGGAGAGCGAAGGGGTGGTCGCTATCCGCGCCACAGTGCGTACTGTCGGCAAGACGGGCGCAGAGATGGAGGCGCTGACGGCGGTGAGCGCGGCGGCGTTGACGATCTACGATATGTGCAAGGCGGTAGACCGGGGGATGGAATTGACCGGCATTCACCTGGAGCGCAAGAGCGGCGGCAAGAGCGGCGAGTTCCGGCGCGAGCCGGGTGAATGAGACGGGGAATTTGGATGGGAGCGGGGGTCTGAGGCGCGCATAAGCCGAATTCTGTCGCCGCGCGCGCCTTGCGCCGCGCGCGGTGGCGATCATCTCTCTACTGCGGCGGTTACCCGCCGCCTCTAGCGGCCTACCCGGAGGCGTAGCGGACGAGCCATCCGCGGACCGCTGGGCGTACACCCACCGGCCGCTTCTCCTGTTGGCCTTGCTCCAGATGGGGCTTGCCTCAGCCGGCCAGTCACCTGACCGCTGGTGAGCTCTTACCTCGCCATTTCGCCCTTACCAGCGCGCCGCGCGTACGGCGCGCTGGCGGTATGTTTCTGTGGCGCTTTCCTTGGGGTCACCCCCACTGGCCGTTAGCCAGCATCCCGCTCTGCGGAGTTCGGACTTTCCTCGCGAGCGGCGCCGTTTCCGGCCCGCTCCCGCGATCGCCCACGCGCCTCAAGCCCCCGTCCCATCTGCCAGTATACCACCTATAAGCGGCCGGGCCGTGATGCGAACGGGATTGAGCGGTGTCACAACCCACGCGTGAAGCGCCGCGTATCGAGATGTGTGAGTGATGCGCGCCGGATGCGCCATGCTCGCACGGCCCGCCCGGGCCGGTTGCCCGCGAGGAGATGGCATGTACAACTACAACGAGACTCGCTCCGCCCAGACGTCGCTGGGTATTTCCGAGCGGTGGGAGCGGGTTCTGGCCTACGCGTTTGGCTGGGTCTCGGGATTGATCCTGCTGCTCGTAGAGCATCGCAACCAGACGGTGCGCCGGCACGCAGCGCAGTCCGTGGTGATCTTTGGCGTGTTGAGCCTGGTAGGTCTTGTGCTCGCGTTGCTCACTGGCGGGTTCGGCGCCATACCGCTGATTGGGCCCTTGATCGGCGGGTTCTTCGGGATCATCCTCGGGATCGTCAAAGCGGTTGGCTTCGTGCTCTGGATCCTGTTGATGATCGGCGCGTATTTCAGCCCGAAGACGGTGCTGTCCGGCCCGCGCTATGAGCGCTACTTCTAGCCAGCCCTCCAGAATGTCGACGCGCCGTGTCATACTGAGACGCGGCGCGTCGTTGCGCTTTGCGAGGGCTGAGCGGAGGTAGATGCGCGCATGAGCCACGCTGATGTTGTGCGGCATGTCGCCGGAGTGGCGCTGATCGACACGCAGGGCCGCATCCTGCTGCAGCTGCGCACCAGGGACGCGCACGCTTCACCGGGGCAGTGGTCGTTGCCCGGCGGTGGAATCGAGGCGGGCGAGACGCCCGAGACCGCGGCGCGGCGCGAGCTTTTCGAGGAGACAGGGCTGACCGTCGTTGGTGACATGTCGCTCTACTGGTCAGGCTTGCGGCCGTCGACCTCGGTGGTAAGGGGGATGGTTCAGTGGTATGTCTTCTGCGCGCCGACGAATGCGCGGCAGGAGGACGTAGTTCTCGGCGAGGGTGACGCGATGGAGTTCATCGCGCCCCGCGATGCTATCGGCCTCGATCTCGCCGCCTCGGCGCGAGCGCTGCTGCCTGACTTCTTCGCTTCGGAGGCTTACCAACGGCTAGCGAGGCTCTAGGAGAGGCTGGCGGCGCGCCGGGTCGGGCATGGTATACTTTGGCGCCCCGGCTGTCTCATTCCTGTCCGGGTGAAGGATGCGAATGGACAGCGCAACCGAGCGGAAGGTAGCGCCGGCAGGGCAGGCGCCTTGGGAGCCGCCGCGGCTGGTGACCGGGCGCTATGTCGCGCGTGTGGCCACACTCGAATCGGATGGGCTGGCGCGGGCCGAGGTCGTCAAGACACTGTTGACGCCAAGCGATGAGGACTTTCTGGCGGTCTATGGACCCGCCTGGCTGGTTCAACCCGACTTGCGACGGCGGGCTGAAGTCTTCCGTGTCACTGGTGGGCTGCCGGGCGAACTCATCGAGGTGGAGGCGACCTGGAGTCTGCCACGCCCCGGGCGCAGGCGCGCGCGCCGTGCGCCTGATCCCACCACCCGGCTGACGCGCGTCATCGAAGCGTCGCAAGAGCGCGTCGAGCCGCGCTGCGCGGTCTTCGGCGTCTGTGGCGGCTGCCAGTTCCAGAGCATGGCGTATCCAGCGCAGTTGGCCTGGAAGACTGAGCGCGTGCGTGGTCTTCTGCGCGCCGCTGGTTTCGTGGAGCCGCCCGTTTCACCTGCGATTGGCTGCGAGGAGCCCTGGGGTTACCGCAATCACATGCGTTTCGCTGTCAACCGCGAGGGGCAGGTCGGACTAACGGCTCGCGGGACACATCGCGTCCTTCCTCTGCACGCATGTCCAATCGCCAATCCCCATATCAACGAGGCGCTGGCTGTCCTGGCCGGCACGCCGCAACCGCGACCGCAAGCGCTTGTGCGCTATGGTGTCGCCACCGGGCAGTTGCTGCTCCAGCCCGCGCCAGTCGGCTCGACGCGTGAGGCGCTGGCGCGGATCGGCGACGTTTGTGAGGCGGAGATGGAGGAGGAACTTGGCGGCGCGCGTTTCCGCATACGTCCCAGCTCATTCTTCCAGACCAACACCGCGCAAGCGAATGTTATGGCGCGGCTGGCGCTGGCCGCGCTACCGTCCGGGCCCGAGGTGACGCTCGTTGACGCCTATTGCGGTGTTGGCGTCTTCGCGCGGCTGATGGCGGGCCAGGCGGGGCGCGTGCTGGCAATCGAGGAATCGGCGAGCGCCGTGCGCGACGCGCGCTTGAACCTGCGCGACGCGACGCATGTTGAGGTCATCCAGGCAAAGGTCGAGGATGACCTGCCTCTCCGGACCGAGCGGCTGGACGGGCTGGTGATCGACCCGCCGCGCGCTGGCTGCCAGCGTCCCGTGCTGGACGCGCTGGTGGCCCGGCGGCCGCCAGTCGTTGTCTACATCTCCTGTGACCCAGTGACGCTGGCGCGCGATCTGGCCTACCTCTGTCTGACTGCCGAGGCATATCACGTCCGCTCGGTCCAGCCTCTGGATATGTTCCCACAGACGGCGCACATCGAGAACGTCGTCACACTGGACGCGGTCGGAGCTGGGCTCGGAGAGGAGCGCGCGTGAGCCAGCGAAAGAGACATGTGGATGGCCTGCCAATCATCCTGGCGTCGGCCTCCCCGCGCCGCAGTCAGTTGCTTGCCCAGGCCGGTATCGCCTTTGAACGCTTCGTCGTGGAGGTGGATGAGGAGGGTTTGAGCGAGGCGTATCGCGGGCCGCTGCTCGGGCTGGGTGAATATCTCGCGTGCGAAAAGGCGCTGGCGACGTGGCGGGCGCTCGCGGCGCGCGGCGATAGCGACCGGCGTGTGCTGGCCTCCGATACGACTGTTCTGCTTGCCGGGCGCTCGCTGGCTAAGCCCGCTGACCACGAAGAAGCCACCGCGATGCTGCGCCAGCTCAGAGGGCGAGAGCATACCGTCGCCACGGGGGTGGCGCTGGTGGACCCCGCACGCGGCGCACTCCAGTCAGCTACGTCGGCCACGCGCGTAAAGATGCGCGATTTCAGTGACGAGGAGATCGCAACCTACGTGGCGACGGGCGACCCGCTGGACAAAGCGGGCGCATATTCGATTCAGCATCCAGGCTTCCAGCCGGTCGAGACCATTCAAGGCTGCCATCTCGGGGTGATCGGTCTGCCGGTCTGCCTTGTCTCGGCGATTGTGGGTGGCTCGGGACGCATGCGCGTCGGAACTGCTCCTCTGCCTCACAGTGGCCCCGATTGTCCCTGGTCGGAGACCTGCGCGGCGCCATACCCGTTCGATCGGCCAGGAATCCATACCCGACCGTTGCCCGCGCTCGATGATGATGAGCCACGCGAGGCGAACGGATGAGCGCGCCGCGTGGGCGCTACGCTCCCTCGCCGACGGGCGCGCTTCATCTGGGAGCCCTGAGGACCGCGTTGATAGCATGGCTCTGCGCGCGGTCGGCCGGGGGCGAGTTCGTCCTGCGAATCGAGGATCTGGACATGCCGCGTACACAGCCGGGCGCGGCAGACAAGCTGCTCGACGATCTGCGCTGGCTCGGTTTGGACTGGGATGAAGGGCCAGACGTGGGCGGGCCATATGGCCCCTACGTCCAGAGCGCACGCGGGGCAATCTATTCCGCCGCGCTGGCCCGGCTTCGCACGGCCGGGCTCCTTTATCCTTGCTATTGTACGCGCGCCGAGCGCCGCCATGCCCAGGATGAGGCCGTGGCCAGCGCGCCCCATCTCACTGGCGCGCCGATACCCTATTCCGGCGCCTGCCGTGAGCTGAGCGTGGCCGAGCGGCGTGTACGCGAGGCGGCAGGACGCTCACCGTCATGGCGATTCCGCGCGCCACAGGAGCCAGTGGCGTTTTTCGACATCCTGCATGGTGAAGCGCGCGAGGATGTGCGCGCGACGCTGGGTGACATCATCGTCCGGCGCAGCGATGGGCGGGTGGCGTACAATCTGGCGGTTGTCGTAGACGATGCGCTGATGGGCGTCACGCAGGTCGTGCGCGGCGCCGATCTGCTGGGGGTGACAGCCGTCCAGCGCGCGCTAGCGATAGCGCTCGGCTACACGCCACCCCGAGAGTACGCGCATGCGCCGCTGGCGATAGACGCGTTGGGGGCGCGGCTGGCCAAGCGCGACGCCTCCGCTGGCGTGGGGAGCTTGCGCGCGCGCGGCGTCGCGCCAGAGCGTGTGGTGGGCGCGCTCGCCGCGAGCGCCGGCCTGTGTCCGGCGGGCGAGTCCACGAGCCCGCGCGACCTGCTGGCGAACTTTGATGCGCGACGAATTACACTGGAGCCGTCGCGCATCGTCGCGCCCGCGTAGGCGGCTTACTCGCCCGGGCTGAGCGTTGAGCCGGGATTGAGAGCGGCGCGCCGTGTGGCGGCGTCTAGCGTGCGCTGGGTGGCGCTCTGTTGGAAACCCTCGCGGATGCCGTCGCGGATGCCGTCGCGGATGCCTGTCAGCGCCTCCCGCAGTACGTCCTGCGCCAGTTCGCTGATGCTCATGCTTGACTGGTCGGCCAGGATGATCCGAAGCTCGCCCATGAGGACACGCGCATCAATCTCGAGTTCCGCGACCGCTTCCCCATTTGGAGGCTCGTGTTCTTCTTCTCCACTGGCGATCAGCCCTGAGATGTTCTCGCCGAGCGTCATCGCCTCGCCCATAATGACGCGCGTGCGGGCGGAGACACGCACACCTCGCGGGATGAGAATGCGCGTCTCGCCCATCGTGACGTTGACCTTGATGTGGGCGTGCGCTGGTAGCCTGGCCTGGCGGAGATCCACCAGCGCCTCGCCCATCAGACAGGAGATGTGAACCTGGGGAGCGAGCGTCCAGGGGCGGCCCACCCGGCGGGTCTCGCCCATGAACGCGGATATGCGTGAGACACCGCGCCCACCGCTGGCCGCCGCCGGCCTGATGGCTGGCAGCGCGGCGGGCGCGGGCTCAAGGGCGGCCAGCGCGGAGTGCGGCGCGGTTGGCAGTTCGGCGATAATCGCCTCGACCGACCCGATATCAGGGGCTTCGGTGACCGCGTCCAGCGCGTGCTTGAAGCTCTCGACGGAGATATCGCCGCGCTCGTAGCGAGCCCGCGCTTCCTGGATTGCGGCGCGCTGCGCGATGACCAGTGGTGACTCCATAACCGTTCTCTCCCCAGAGTCGACGCGCCCGCGCGCCGTGCTATTCGGCTGCGGCTGAAACGGGCGGCGCTGCGACCGCGGGCCCAATCCACACCGTCTGGATGTTGACGAACTCGCGGATGCCGAACGACGACAACTCACGCCCATAGCCACTGCGCTTGACCCCTCCGAACGGCAAGCGTGGATCGGAAGCGGTCATGCCGTTGACAAACATGGCGCCTGACTCGACAAGCGAGGCGACGCGCTCGCCGCGCGCTGTGTCGCGCGTCCAGACCGCGCCACCGAGGCCAAAGTCAGAATCATTGGCCAGCTCGATAGCATGCGTTTCATCGCGCGCGCGAATGACCGCCGCGACAGGGCCGAATGTCTCTTGGCGGAATACGTCCATGTCGGGCGTCACGTTGGTTAATATCGTTGGTTGGTAGAATGCGCCTGGCCCATCCACTGGCTTTCCGCCTGTCAGCACCTTCGCTCCCGCTGCCACGGAGGAACGCACCTGGCGGTCAAGATCGGCGCGCAGATCGGCGCGCGCCATCGCTCCCACTGCATTGGAGCGGTTGGTTGGATCGCCAACTGAGAGCGCGGCGGCGGCTTCAGCGAATTTGCGCTCGAATTCGTCCGCGACGGCCTCGACCACAATAAAGCGCTTGGCGGCGATGCAGCTTTGGCCAGTATTCTGGAACCGCGCCTTGGCGGCCGTTTGGGCCGCCGCAGCGATGTCAGCGTCCTCCAGCACAATGAAGGCGTCTGAACCGCCCAGTTCCAGCACGCACTTCTTTAGCACGGATCCGGCGGCGGTAGCGACAGAGACGCCCGCAGGATCGCTGCCGGTCAACGTGACCGCCGCGATGCGCGGGTCTTTGATAATGCGGTCGACCTGCGAGCCTGGTGTAATGACTGTCTGGAAGAGGTGGTTGGGCGCGCCAACTGAGGCGGCGGCCTCACTGATGACGCGCTCGATCTCGAGCGCGCTGCGCGTGACATTGGAAGCATGTTTGAGGACGCCGGTATTGCCCGCCATGAGTCCGGGCGCGACGAAGCGGAAGACCTGCCAGAACGGATAGTTCCACGGCATGACCGCCAAAATGACGCCCAGCGGGCGGAAGGCGACGTAGCTCTCGGTCGCGGTACTTGGCGCGGACTCATCCTTCAGGAAGGATTCGGCGTTCTCGGCGTAGTACTCGCAGTTCCAGGCGCACTTGTCCACCTCAGCCTCGGCCTCGGCGATTGGCTTGCCCATTTCAGCGGTGACATGCGCGGCGAGCGTGGCGCGCTGGGCTCGGAGCGTCTTGGCGATAGCGCGCATGAGCGTCGCCCGCTCGGCGAAGCTGGTCTCGCGCCACTGGCGGAAGGCTGCCCGGGCGCGGTCAAGTGTTTGGTTGATCTGTTCCTCGCTGAACGGTTCAAAGGTCTCGATGACCTCGTCGTTCGCTGGATTGATGGACTGGATAGCCATGGCGCTTCTTGCTCCTCAAGGAAAGGCTCGCGGGCCGGCGTCTCGCGCGCTCACTGTGGCGCGCCCCACTCAGCGCCGGACGGTCTGGCTGGCCGCGGACACGGCGGCTCCAGGCGGGCTCACGCGCATCGTACCACCAACTATCCCGTTACAGGGCCCGTTGCGACGTGACACAATGGCCAGCGCTTGTTGTGCGATTGAGCCTCACCGGCGCCTGGACCCGTGCAGAATTGGAGTGGGCGCTGGGCGCCCGGGTGAGCGTCGTTCCGTGGGTTGAAGCCCTGTGTGGTAGTGTAACGGTGAGTAACACTCGAGATTTCCTCTCGCATTATGGGACACCTCATGCTGACGATACGCCAGTTGCTCGCGCTACCACTCATGGCTGAGGGCGAGCTTGTCGCCGGAGCCAGCGGCGCCGACCGCGAGGCGCTTTGGGCCGCGGTTGTGGACATCCCCAAGGCGTATGAATGGGTGCGCCCGGGCGAGCTCCTGCTGACGACGTTTTTCGGCTTGCAGGATGACGTGGACGCGCAGCGGCGACTGGTGCAGGGATTGATCGAGAAGGGTGTCTCTGGCATGGTGCTGGCGACGGGACAATACGTCGCGCATGCGCCGGCCGAGGTGCGCGAGATCGCTGATGATGCGGGCTTTCCTCTCATCGAGTTGCCATGGAAGATTGCCTTTGAGGACATCACGCGACTGGTCTCCGAGCACAGCATCAACGACCAGTACTTGCTGTACAAGCAGTCGCTGGCGATCCATCGCGCGCTGACGCGGCTGGTGCTGGAAGGTGGGACGCTCCATGATGTCGCGCGCGAACTGTGCTCCCTCATCCAGCGGCCCGTTGAGATCGACGACCTGGCGTTCGCGGTGGTGGCGGAGGCGGCGCTGCCAGGCGCGCGAGTCGATGAAAGCCGTCGCTCAGCGGTTCGCGAGGGCCGGAGCTCGCCGCGGCTGTTGGAGTATCTGCGGCGATCTGGCGCGCTCTCCCAGGCGCGGCACACATTGAGCGCACAGCGCATCGACGTTACCGACGAGACCCAGGCATTGGGGATGACCATGCCGCGCATTCTGGCGCCAATCGTCGTCGCGCGGCGCGTCTACGGCTATGTCTGGATCATCTCCGGTGAACGGGACCTGGAGCCGGTAGACTTTCATGCGATCGAGCATGCCGCGACGGTCGCCGCGCTGATCCTGTTCAGGAATCAGACTGGCAGACAGGCCGAAGAGCGAATGGAAGCGCACGTCCTGAACGCGCTGCTGGCGGAGGATACGCCACCTGACAGCGCCCTCCGCGAACAGATGTCGCGTTTCCATTTGCGCATGGAGGCTCCGCACGCGGTGATCGTCATCGACACGGGCGGTGAGGATTTGCGCTCGGTCGAGCTGGCGGCCCGCCATGCGTCGCGGCACGAGGCGGCGCCATGTGTGACAGGCGAGCGCTCAGCGCGCGTGGTCGCTGTCGTGGAGTGCGCGCGAACAGAACAGCTCGACCGCTTCTGCGAGACGCTACTGGAAAGCTTGAGCGCGCTGGATGCAACCGCGCGGCTTGGTGTCAGCGGGCTGCGCGAGGCGCCGGGCGCGCTGAGCAAAGAATATGAGCATGCGCTGGAAGCGCTGGCGCTGCTGCCCGCGCTGGATGCAAACCGGCGTGTGGCGCGGTTCGATGACCTTGGCATCCTGCACTGGTTGCATGCGCTACCGCCGCAGATGCTTGCCGAGAACGCCTTCACCGCGATGCTCAACCGGCTGGCCGAGCATGACCGCACACACGAAGGCCAACTGATGTTGACACTGGAGGTCTTTCTGGACAGCGAGGGAAACGGTGTGCGCGCCGCCGAGCGGCTCTTCATTCACCGCCATACGCTGAAATACCGGCTGCGGCGCATCGAGAAAATCTGTGGCGTCGAGCTCGGAGACTCGCTGACGAAGCTGAACCTACGCGCGGCGCTACTGCTCCGCCGGATGCGGGCGAGCTATGGCGCGGAGTGAGTCACGTCTTGTACGAGACTGGGCGTGTGGTAGACAGCGCCCTGGCGGAACTGGTTCGCCACGGTGTCCAATGGAGAGCAGTGAGGAGTATCCAGCGTGGCCCTTGAGCGGCGTCGCGCCCGTCCGTATGCTGGCGGAGATGGCGCGGCAGGCGTATGCCACATGCGAGGGCGGCGCTTGGCGATGTGCCTTGCGGCGCGCTTGAGTCGTCGCTGGGTAAGTGAGTGAACAGGAGTATGTATTCCTGGCGCCACTTCTACCAGATGTGCAGACGGCTCTTGCGCGACCGCGCAAGCGCGCCTGGCGCGCAGAGAATCGAGGAGAGGCAATGGCGCTGAAGACGTTGAACACTGAACGGGCGCTGATCGATGGCGAGCTGGTCGCTCCAGCGGGCGGGCGGACGCGCACGCTCATCAACCCAGCAACTGGCGCGCCGGGAGACACCGCGCCCGAGTGCGACGCCACAGACGCGAACCGCGCTGTGGCTGCCGCCAAGCGCGCTTTCGAGGATGGCAGCTGGACGGGACTGGGATCTGGCGGCCGTGCGGCCGTGCTTCTGAAACTGGCCGACCTGTTGGAGCAACACACTGACGAGCTCGCGGAGTTGGAGTCGCGCAACGTTGGCAAGCCGGTGAAGCTGGCGAAGGACAGCGACATTCCATTCGCCATCGACTGCCTGCGCTTCTTCGCGGGAGCCGCGCGTCAGTTGCCTGGTCAGGCGTCTCAGGAATATTCGCCGGGCATGACGAGTATCATTCGCCGCGAGCCGATCGGCGTCTGCGTCCAGCTGGCGCCGTGGAATTACCCGTTGATGATGGCGATATGGAAGATCGGGCCGGCCCTTGCCGCGGGCAATACGGTCGTCCTCAAGCCAGCGCCCGAGACACCGCTGACGGCGCTCGCGCTAGGTGAGCTTGCCATCGAGGCGGGTATTCCGGCTGGGGTGCTGAATGTCGTTCCTGGCGGTGATGAGGTAGGCGTAGCGCTAGTCGCGCACCCGGATGTACGTCTGATTTCCCTGACTGGCGCGACCGAGACGGGCAAGATCATCATGCGCGAGGCCTCCAGTACGCTCAAGCGCGTGCACATGGAACTCGGTGGTAAGGCGCCTTTCATCGTCTTCGATGACGCCGACCTGGACGCGGCGGCCAATAGCGCGGTCGTCGGCGCATTCGTCAACACCGGGCAGGACTGCACCGCGGCGACCCGCTTCTATGTCCAGCGCGGTGTCTATGACGATTTCCTCAAGCGCTTCACTGATCTGGTGAAGCAGGTGCGGCTCGGCCCGCCCAGCGCCCCCACGACCGATATGGGGCCATTGGTCTCCGAGGCGCAGTTACGGCGCGTCGAAACGATGGTGGCGACCGCGCGAGGGTCGGGCGCGTTTGTTACCGGTGGCCAGCGCGCCGCAGGGCACGGACTGGACAACGGCTACTACTTCGAGCCAACGGTCATCACTGGCGTCGCGGATGACGCGCCGGTCGTCATGGAGGAGATCTTCGGTCCGGTCGTGGTCGTGCTGCCGTTCGATGACGAGACCGAGGTCATCCAGCGCGCCAATTCGGTGCGCTATGGCCTCGCAGGCTCGGTTTGGACCGGGCACGTCCAGCGGGCGATGCGGGTAGCGCAGGCGTTGGAGTTCGGCACGGTCTGGGTCAACGATCACCTGCCGCTGTGCGCCGAGATGCCTCATGGCGGATTCAAGCAGAGCGGCTTCGGCAACGACATGTCGCCCTACGCCATCGAGGACTACACCCAGGTCAAGCACATGATGCTGGAGAATCATGGCGAGGCCCGCAAGGGCTGGCACTATACGGTCTTCGGCGACGCTGAGTAGCCGGTAGGAGACCCTACTTCCGCCCCCTCTCCTTATAAGGAGAGGGGGCATTCTTCATATCTGGCTAGCGATGCGGACGTCTTCATATCTGGCTAGCGATGCGGACGCCGATGTCGCGGCCGAGGATGATACCAGGGAGAACACCAAGCGCGCCGAGGCCCTCGATGGCTGCGCCGGGTGCGGCTGCGCCCAGGTCGCGCGCGTTTGGGGCGAGGTCGGCGGCGGTGTCCAGGTCCACCGCCCAGGCATGCGTCGGTGTGGCGGCCGCAAGCTCGGGCAACCAGTGGCGCGCGCCGCGCGCGAGGCGCTGAAAATATGCGCCTTCCTGAGGAGAGCCGCCCGCGCGGCCGTACCGACCGCCGCTTGAGATCAGCGCGCCTGTCGAAGGGCGATAATCGCAATACGTATATGGCGCGGCGTCCCAGAAGAGCGGAAAGGATTCTGGTAGATCGATGGCGAAGGCGACGGCGTAGATGCGCGCTGTGGGCGCTACCACTGGGCCGGTGGCGATGATGAGGCCGCGGGCGGTAAATGCGCGGCCCTGCGCGAGGGACACCTTCCAGCGGATGGCGGCGCGCTTGCCGTTGGCTTCCCAGCGCGCGACTGTAGCGTTTCCCGCCAGGACGCCACTCGCCGCGCGCGCCTTCTCCGCCGTGCGCGCCAGCAGCGTCAGCGGCTGGATGCGGCCCTCATCGGGAAGCCAGAGGGCGGCGCTGACGCTCTGGACGGCAAGCCGCCCGTGCGTATGGCTGGCCACCTGCTCTGCAGTCCATATTTCCGCGCGCAGACCGAGCGCCTGCCGCGCGCGCGCCTCGCGCTCAAGACGCCGGGCTGCCGCGGCTGTCTCCGCCAGACTGATCGCGCCGGTCACGGTTGCACTGAGAAGCGAGCCGTGATGCGTGGCCTCCTCCGTCAGGCCTAGCAACTCACGAGTGGTCGCGGGCCACATTGCGCGATGCGGGCTGCCATTCGGCAGGTCAGCCAGCATCATATTGATGCCAGCGCTCAGGATACCTGCGTTGCGTCCGGTAGCTCCCTCGCCGATGGTGGGCGCGGCGTCCAGCGCGAGAACGCGGGCGCCAGCGGTCGCCGCTCCGACGGTCGCGCTCAGCCCTGCAACGCCTGCGCCGATCACGATGACATCGAAGTCGTTGTCGGTCAGAGTAGCTACATCATTGAGCGCTAGCGCGCGCTCGACCGCGGGATCCAAACTGGCGCGCCACGGAGCATTTGGCGCGGCGGCCGCCCACGGTGAAATGCCGCGCTTAATTACGGGCGCGTGCGGGGGCTGAGATGGTCGCGACATCGGATATCCTGCCTATTCGCTTCAGATGCCGTGGAGCGCGAAGTTGCTGGAGGTAGGCGCGCGCCGCGCCCGGCCGTGACTGTATCATAGCGCGCGCGATTGCGCGCGCCGGATTCGTGCGCCACGTTGGACAGCGTCTGTTGGTTAGGTTGGCGTTGCGCCACCGGCTTGCCATTTTATCGTTTAGTGGGTACACTTGAGTCAAGATTGTGCCATACATCCTTGGAGGATGTTCGTATGAAGGCCTCAGACCCTTCATTGACCGAGCTCGCGCGAGCGGGCTTTCTTCGACGCTACATGCCCTATAAAGGCTTTCACATGGCGACCTGCTATCCCTGACGGCCTTGCTCCCCCCTTGGCGGCGACGCTACTACACCATCCCCTGCATTCACGTGAGCGTCGCACCCACTGCACTCCTCATCTCGTCACTGTAGGTTGTCACCGGCTTGATTCTCTCATCTGGCGCACCCGTTTCCGCCCACAGCATGCGGAGTCGGGCGCTTCCCATATGATTGCGCAAGCCAGCACCCAGCGCCTGGCGAAGCGTGCGAACTGGTCACGCGCCCGCCTGATGCGCTAGATCCCAGAGCCTACGCCAGCCGCGCGTTCCCCTTCAATGTTTTGCAGCCCGTCATGCGGGTCGGGCTAGGGGCGCGGCGAAACCGGCGGCCAAGAGGGGCCGCTGGGCGACTTTACCGTACGGAACGCCGGGGCGCTATGAGCCTTGGCCGGCGCATTCCAGTTGTGGAAGGCCTGGTTCCGGCGGCCGCGCGAGATCACAACAGCCCAGAAACTGGGTCTGGCGCTGATTCGCGCGCGACTGGCGATGTTATTACCCGCGGGTACAGGAACATATGAAGACGCGCCGCAAGTCCGGCATCAACGACGCATTGAGCACAGCCCGTGAATACCTGGATATCATCCACTCGGACAGTCTCACGCAGCAGCAGGCGCAATCACTGGCGCGGCTGACCGTCGAAAACTTCGCCAATCACTACAATCCTGGCTTCTTGCAGTACCGAAAGTCGGTCACTGAGGGCGGCGATTTCGCCGCGGTGGAGTGGAGCGGGCGTGGCGCTACGTTCACCGATGTCTTCGGCCGCGACTACATTGATCTCCTGGGCGGTTATGGCCTGCTGAGTCTTGGCTGGTCACATCAGAAAGTTGTCAACGCGGTGAAGGCGCAACTCGAGCGCTCACCGATGCCGACGCAGGAATTGCTCGACTGGCCGCGTGGCATGCTGGCGGACCTGATGTCGAAGATCACGCCAGGCGATCTGGAATACGCGTTCTTCGTTTCGAGTGGGACGGAGGCTGTCGAGGGCGCGATGAAGTTTGCCAAAGCCACGACGGGCAAATCGGGCTTCATCGCCGCGGTCCGTGGCTTCCATGGCAAGACGGCCGGCAGCCTGAGCCTGATGGGCAAGGCGGCGTTCCGCAAGCCGGCGATGCCGCTGCTGGGAAACGTGTACCACGTGCCATATGGTGACGCTGGCGCTGTCGAGCAACAGCTGAAGATCGCGCAGGAGGTCGGCAACGAGATCGCCGCGGTCATCATGGAGCCTGTGCAGGGCGAGGCGGGCGCTATCGTGCCACCTGACGACTTCTGGCCCCGCATCCGCAAGGCCTGCGACGAGTATGGCGTGCTGCTTATCGCTGACGAGGTGCAGACCGGGCTCGGCCGCACGGGCGCGCTCTGGGGCGTGAATCATTGGGATGTGACGCCAGACATCATCTGCTCCGCCAAGGCGCTGGGCGGTGGTGTGATGCCGATTGGCGCGTTCGTCGCCTCGAAGCGGGTCTGGAAGAAGTTCATTGACGAGCCGTTCTTCCATACGACGACAACGGGCGGCAATCCGCTCGCCTGCGCCGCCGCCATCGCGACCATCAACGTCGTGTTGGAGGAGGATCTCCCTCGCCAGGCCGCCGAGAAGGGCGAGTATTTCATGGAGCGGCTGCAGCCGCTGGCGCAGAGATACGAGTCGATCTACACAAAGATCACGGGCCGAGGCTTGCTGATTGGTCAGCACTTCAAGGACGCTGAAACGGGTTACAAGGTGGCTTCCGGCCTGTTCAAGCGTGGCGTGCTGATCTCGGGCACCCTGACCAACGCGATGAGCGTGCGCATCGAGCCGCCGCTAGTTATTGAATACGATGAGATTGATGAGACACTGAACCGTCTTGAGGATACACTCAAGGCGATCACGAGCGCGCCTGTGACGGGCGAGGTGATATCGATGGCTGGCACCGCGATCGCCACTCCGACGGCCGCTACCAGCGCGGCGGGAACACCTGCCGTGGCCGCTCAGAGCAGCGCCGCCGCGGCGATGTAACCGCGTCATCTTGCGTTCGAGCCTGCGCGCTCCATCCTTCACGTTCGCGATGTTCGTGGCGGATCGGAGCGCGCGGCGCTATGCGAGCCGCCGCATGCGCGGCCAACAGAAGAGGTATATCTAGCTATGCGTCTGGTAGTGCTCGGTGGAGGCGCGATGGGCCGTATTACGGCGCGCGCGCTGGCAGAAGACGCGCGAGTGCGGGAGGTCGTTCTCGCTGATGTCAGCCAGGAGGTCGCGGAGCGGGTGCGCGCCGCGCTGCCCAAGGGCCGCGAGAAGGTCACCGCGGTCGCTTGCGACGCGCGCGACGAGACGGCGACCGCTGATCTACTGCGCGGCGCGGGCGCAGTCCTGAACGCGACGGACTACCCGTTCAATCTGCACGTGATGCGCGCCGCCCTGGCCGCCGGGGTTCACTACGCCGATCTGGGCGGGCTGTTTCACATGACCCGCCAGCAATATGAGCTGGACCACGCGTTCCGTGCGGCCGGACTGACGGCGGCGCTGGGTATTGGCAGTACGCCGGGCATCACCAACATCCTGGCGCGAGTCGCGGTGGATGGCCTCGATACGGTTGAGCGGCTGGATGTCCGCATCGGTTGTGGCGACGCGCGCCCATCCGACGCTGACTTCGCGCCTCCGTACTCGATCCGCACCATATTCGATGAATGCACGCTCCAGCCGATGGTGTATGAGGATGGCGAGTGGCGCGCGGTCGCGCCGATGAGCGGTGGGGAGGAGATCGAGTTTCCGTGGCCCGTCGGCCGCGCCACCGCGATGTATACCCTGCACTCTGAGGTGGCGTTGTTCCCCGTCTCCTTTGGCGATCGGGGACTGCGCCACGCATCGTTCAAGATCTCATTTCCCCCGGCATTCCTGGCGCAACTGCGGCTTCTGGTTGGTCTGGGGCTAGCGGGCCTCGAGCCGATCGAGGCGCGCGGGGTCGAACGTGGGTCGGTGGCCCGGGTCGCTCCTCGCGAAGTGATGGTCGCGCTGCTGGCCGCGCGCCAGGCCGCCGAGCCGGTTAGTGAACCAGCGCCGCCGAGCGACTGTGACGTGCTGCGGGTCGTGGCCGAGGGCGCGCGTGACGGCGCGCCCTCGCGCCTCATCGAAGAGATGGTTGTGTCGCCCTTCGCGCCCTGGGGCGTTGGCGCGGGCGACATCGACACCGGGACACCGCTGGCTATCGCAGGCATTCTGTTGGCGAAGGGCAAGGCGCGCGTCAAAGGAGCGCACGGAGCCGAGTTGGTCTTCGAGCCGGGCGCGTTCCTGCGTGAGCTTGCGAAGTATGGTATGCATGCGACCGAGACGGTGACCAGAGCGCTCGGCGCGTGATCGCCCGCACTGTGGAATGCGGAAATTGGCCGGACAGTGTTCGTCGTGACGCGAGGTGATGACGAATTGTGGACAAGGTGTCCAATTCCGCTGTATGCTCAGCCATCACTACGCTGTGTATACTGCCCGCACATTCGTGGCGCGTGCGCCGCGGTCTTCTGTGAGCATGCGCGTCTTTTGGGCGTAGTATTGCGTAACGTGGGGTGAGTGCGCCCACTTATGCCCCAGCCGCGCCTGCTTGTTCAATGTGGCGAATTGTCTCTGCGTCACGGGCGCAATTTCCGGGAAGAGGAGGGATACATGGCTGCCGGCGACCCGCAACCTGGCCCGTCTCCAAGTGACACGTCGCATCTGGCCGCAGACGCGTCGTCAAACTATATGATCGATGCGCACGACCTGAACAAATTTTTCGGCGAGCGACATGTCCTCAAGGACATTGACTTCAAGGTCAAGCGCGGCGAGTGCGTCGCGGTCATCGGGCCGAGCGGCTCCGGCAAGTCTACGCTAATTCGCTGCCTCAACTATCTCGAGACTCCCACATCAGGCTCCATCACGATTGATGGCCAGCGCTTGACCTCCGACCTTACCCATGCGCAGCTCAGTTTCGTCCGCCGCGAACTTGGTATGGTCTTCTACAATTTCAATCTGTTTCCCCACATGTGCGTGCTGGACAATATCACCCTCGCCCCCCGGCGGGTGCGCAATCTCGCGCGGGAGCAGGCCGAAGATCAGGCCCGGCTCTTACTGACGAAGGTCGGATTATCCGATAAGGCGGACGCATACCCTGGCCAGCTCTCCGGCGGTCAGAAACAACGTGTCGCCATTGCGCGCGCGCTGGCGATGAACCCGAAGGCGCTGCTGTTTGATGAGCCAACGTCCGCGCTCGATCCAGAGCTGGTGGGCGAGGTGCTGCGAGTCATTCGGGAGCTTGCCGAAGAAGGCCGCACGATGGTCGTTGTGACGCACGAAATGGGCTTTGCCCGTTCCGTCGCTGATCGGGTGGTCTTCTTTGATGGTGGTCGCATCGTCGAGGAGGGCGATCCAGAGCAGGTCTTTACCCAACCCAGGAACGAGCGCACCCGCCTGTTCCTGGACCGTGTTTTGCACGCCTTGTAGGCGGCGAGCGCAGGCGCTCTTTCGTAGTTGTCGTGGTACTGTCACCGTTCCGGCGTCCACATGGACCGGATACACAGCAAGAGACAGGAACTGGTCATGATTCCATTCCGTCAGTCAAAGGCGGCCACTAGACCCAGTATGTCGCGCAGGGTCGCCACGCTCGCGGCGCCCTTGCTTACGGCGACGCTACTGCTCAGCGCGTGCGGCGCTGGCAATACGACCACAGGTAACAACACCGGCGCGCAAACCGTTGGTCATGCGGGGACGCTGCAGCCAGGCGTCTTCAAGTGGGGCGAAGACTCCACTGGCGGCATGCCCTACATCGTGCCGAAGGATACCAACAACCCCAACGCGCCGTATTACGGCTACGAGGTGGACATCGCCAACGCGATGGCCAAGCTGATGGGCATCCAGCAGCAGCCGACGCAGATCACCTGGTCCAACTGGCCGCAGGGGCTTGCCTCGCAGCAGTTCGACTTCTTCATGAATGGCCTGGAGATCACATCGGATAACATCAAGTCCGGCGCGAAGTTCAGCATTCCCTACTATGTCTACACGCAGTCGATCGTCGTGCTTAAGACCAATACGACCATCAACAGCTTCAACGACCTCGTCGGCAAGACGGTCGAGACGGGCACAGGCTACGAGGCGCAGAACGTCATGGACGCCTGGAACACCGCCCATCCAGACCAGAAAATCAAAGAAGTCACCTCAGACACGCCAACGCCGTTCTCCGATTTGCAGGCAGGCCGCGTGGATGCGATGTTCATTGACACGCCCATAGCGGAGTGGTACGGCGGCAATGATCCGAGTGGGCTGTTCAAGATTGTCGGTGGCCCTCTCGACCCCGGCTATTATGGCATTGCCTTTGACCCAAACAACTCTAACCTCGCGACGTTGAGGGCCGAAGTCAACAAAGCCATCGAGATCATGTACAACAACGGCACGCTGCAGAAGATCTATGAGACCGGCGGCGCGTACAACTCGACTGGAAGTGGCCCAGCGGTATTCGAGAAGTACGGCATGTGGAATGATTCACAGAAGTGCATCGGCAACTTCCTACCGGATCATCCAACCAACATCTCGGGGTGTCCTGCGCTACCGCCGAGCTAGCGGCGCGCGCTGCGGCGACTCGTCCAGGGGCGAGTATACTTTAGGGCGACTGGACCGGGACCGCACGTCCTGTCCCAGCCGCCCGCGTCGCGCCCTCGGTGGCGTAGCTCGAACACAGATATCCGGCGTGTGCGCGCTCTCGTGATGCGTCTCGCGGGAGCCGGGGGCGAGCTCTACTATGAAGAATTCTGTGCAGCCCGAGACCAAATCAGTGCGGGCCAGCCTTCAATTTCTCGCGATGTTCCTCGCGATTGTCCTGGTATTCGGTCTGGGCGGCTCGCTCATCCTGGCCGCCTTTGATAAAGTGGAGACGCACTCCGCCGCTCCGCTCCTCAACCCAGGCGTTCTCTTTGGCGGCGCTCTCCACTTCATCCAGCGACTGTTCCAGGTTGCCTTCACCGACTCGAACCCGTTTGGTGTTCCCTATCGGAACTTCTTCCTGGTCGGCCTGGCGACCACCATCGAGTATTGCTTTATCTCCATGCCGCTGGCGATTGTCCTCGGATTTCTTCTGTCGCAGATGCACGGCTCGCGCCTATGGATCGTGCGGGCTCCAGCGCGTGCGCTCGTCGAGTTCATTCGCAACACGCCGCTGCTGGTGCAGATGCTGGTCATCTACTATGGTCTGATCTTCCTGCCGCAGTGGCTGGATAACCCGTTTACCGCGGGCATCGCAACGCTGACGATCAACTACTGCGCCTATGAGAGCGAAAATCTGCGCGCTGGTCTTGGGGCGATAGATAGAGGCCAAACCGAAGCCGCGGTCGCGCTCGGGTTGGGCCGCTGGCAAACGCTGCGATTGATTATCGTGCCCCAGATGATCCCCATCTCGCTGCCGACTGTCATTAACGATTTCATCTATATGTTCAAAGACTCCTCGATTCTGAGCCTGATCTTCGTTGTTGAACTGACCGCGCAGTCGCAGGCGCTGGTGCGCCATTTTCCGTTCAATACCTGGCAGTTCTACGGACTTGCGGCAATCCTCTATCTCGTGCTGAGCCTCCCGTTGGGCCGCCTGGCGCGCTATCTGGAGGCGCGGTTACGCAGCCGGACGTTCGCGCAGGGTCGCGACCTCACATCTCTAACGGGTATCGTGCTGCTGTCCTCAATCGCGGTGGGCCTCGTCGCCGGGCTGCTGGCCGGAGAGACAATGTGGGCGCGCTACGGTATGCCGCTGCAAGCGCTTGACTCCGTCCTCTTCACATTGACTTTGCTACTCGCGGTGATGGTGGCGCTCGGACTTCCGGTCTATGTGATCGGCCTGCTGGTCCCGTGGATACGGAGACCACGTGTGGCCAAGCCGCGTGCGCCGGGCGGAAGCGCTCTGCCACCATCAATTGCGATCAAGGGCTAGGTGGGGAGGAGTGACGCGATGAACGGCCTGATCAACACCCTTGCGCAGAGCGCGCCAGTGCTACTAAATGCGACACTGCTCACGCTGATTGGCTCGCTGATCTCGATGGCGCTGGCGATGGCAATCGCTATACCCACTGCCTTCGCGCGGCTCGCGAAGAATGCGCTTGCGCGGAGCGTGAGCACGTTCTACGTGGAGACAATCCGCGGTACACCGCTGCTTCTCCAGCTATTCGCTTGGTTTTATGGCGCCCGCCTCGTACTTCTGTTCCTGTTCAACTTCAATCCCAACGTGGCGCTCTATAACCTGCTAACGGCGCTGAACTCTAATTCGTTGATGCCGACCACCGTGGATATTACTGCCCTCTTTTTCGCCGTGATAGGCCTGTCGTTCAACTACGGTGCCTATCTTTCGGAGGTCATACGGGCCGGCATCGAGGCGGTCGATCATGGCCAGATCGAAGCCTCACAGGCGCTGGGACTCAGCCAGTTCCAGATCGCGCGCTATGTCACGCTGCCGCAGGCGCTGAGAATCATGATTCCGCCGTTGACCAACAACTTCATCACGCTCGTCCAGGACAGCTCATTCTGGCAGGTACTCGGTGTGTACGAATTGTCCTTGACCGTGTTCAGTCTAACGCAGGGGATCACTAACCCTCTCTCCCCTTCCCGCTGGGGACTGTTCGGTGAGGAGCTGATCATCTATTTCATCATCTGCTACAGCCTGGCGCTGGTCTCCCAACAAGTGGAGCGGCGGCTGTCAAAGGGCGTCGCGGGAGCGAACTAGAGGGCGGACGCCGCGCTGTGTCTGAATGGGGAGCGTGCGGCGCGGGCGCACGTGGCGTGTCAACTGAGTGGGGTTCCTGGCCGAAATCGTGGGCGCTTCCGCGCGCACAGGAGTCAGTGAAGGGGTCAAAGTGATGGATACACCCGACAAGTATGCTCGGTACGTGGCGACGAGTTTCACCGCTGGTCTCGAACCGATCACGGTCGAGCGAGCGGAAGGAGCGCGGCTATTCGGTGATGACGGCCGCTCGTACATTGACTGTTACGCTGGTATCGCGGTGGCGAACGCCGGGCACGGGGCTCCGGCGGTGCGCGCAGCCGCCAAGGCGCAGATCGACAAGCTGATTCATGCCAGTTCGTACACGTACTATGTTCAGCCGGTCGCGGACCTGGCGGAGCGCCTGGCCGAAGTGACTCCTGGACGGCTCCAGAAGACATTCTTCTCCAATAGCGGTGCGGAGGGCATCGAGGCGGCGCTGCGCATGGCGAAGGTCTTTACGGGCAGGCGCGAGGTCATCGCGTTGGAGCGCAGCTTCCACGGCCGTAGTTACGGCACGTTGAGCGTCACCGGCAATTACTCGCGCAAGACGCGTGGAGGCCCCTACGCTGGCGGGACGTTCTTCGCCCCGACCCCTTATCCCTACCGCTCGCTCTACGGCCCCGACCCGGAGGTAGTAGCCGAGAAGGCGGCGCTGGCGCTAGAGGATGTCATTCGGTTCCATACGAGCGGTGACGTCGCAGCGTTCATTCTGGAGCCGGTGATGGGCGAGGGCGGGATGATTGTGCCACCTGCCTCGTATTTGCGCCGCGTCAAGGAAGTGCTCGATCGTCACGGCATCCTGCTAATCGCAGACGAGGTGCAGTGCGGCTTCGGCCGGACGGGCAAGCTTTTCGCCATCGAGCATTTTGGTGTCGAGCCTGACATCATGGTCATGGCGAAGGGCATCGCCGATGGCTTCCCGCTGGCGGCGACTATCGCTCCCCCGGAGATCGCGGATTCCTTCCGGCCTGGCGAGCACCTGAGCACCTTCGGCGGCAACCCGGTGTCCTGCGCCGCCGGGCTGGCCAACCTGGAGTTCATGCTGGCTGAGGACCTGCCTGGCCAGGCGGCGCGGAAGGGAGCCGAAGCGCTGGCGCGGCTGAAAGAGTTGGAGGCGCGCATTCCGTCGGTGGGTGAGGCGCGCGGGCTGGGCTTGATGTTGGGCGTGGAGCTCGTCAAGGACCGCGAGAGCCGTGAGCCAGACGCCGCGCTGGCAAAGCAGGTGCGGGCGTACTGTCGCGAGCATGGAGTGCTGGTCGGCGTCGGTGGCGTGGACGCCAATGTTGTCCGCGTCCATCCACCGCTGATGATTTCGGAGGGCGACCTCGACGAGGCGCTCACCGTTGTCGCGCAAGGCCTGGAGACACTGACGGCCGCGCGGGCAGGCTAGGCGCGGGCGCGACATCGACGACGAACCCAACGACTGACCATATGGCGGAGGCGCCCAAGGTGGGTCCTGTGCGCGACGAGGACGTGAGGTGAATCAATATGGCTACCGCGAGCACGACACACGTGATCCCGAATCTGGTGAATGGCGCCTGGGTGGAGTCCGACGCGACTGAGACGCTGCCTATTCCCAACCCGGCGACCGGCGAGGAGCTGGCGCGCGCGCCTCTCTCGACCGCCGCCGAAGTGCGCGTGGCGGCGGAGAAAGCGAAAGCGGCGTGGCCAGGCTGGCGCGATACGCCCGTCATCGAGCGCGTCCAGGTGTTGTTCAGGTTGAAGGCGCTCCTCGATCAACGCCTCGAAGATCTGGCGCGCTCGGTGACCGATGAGAATGGCAAGACACTCGACGAGGCGCGTGGCGAAGTCCGGCGCGGCATCGAGGTCGTGGAGTTCGCGTGCGGCCTGCCCTCGCTCATGCAAGGCTCGTCACTGAGCAATGTCAGCCGTGGCGTCGATACTGTCATGTGGCGGGCGCCGCTGGGCGTCGTCGCGGGCATCACGCCTTTCAACTTTCCGGCGATGATTCCGCTCTGGATGTCGCCCGTCGCCATCGCGGCGGGGAATTGCTTCATCCATAAGCCTTCCGAGCGCACGCCGCTTACCTCCAATTTCATCGCCGAGCTTTGGATCGAAGCGGGGCTGCCAAAAGGCGTGCTGAGCGTGACGCACGGCGCGAAGGCGGCGGTGGACGCGCTGCTGACCGACCCCGATGTCGCGGCGGTCTCGTTTGTTGGCTCTCAGCCCGTCGCGGCATACGTGTACGCCACGGCTGCGGCGCATGGGAAGCGGGTCCAGGCGCTGGCGGGAGCCAAGAACTTCGTCATTGTCACGCCGGACGCAAATATGGACCAGGCGGCGAATATCGTGCTCTCCTCGGCGTTTGGCAATGCGGGTGAGCGCTGTCTGGCGAGCAGCGTTGTGGTCGCGGTGGGTGACGCCGCGGAGAAACTCACTCCGATTCTCATCGAGCGCGCCGGGGCGATGCGCGTCGGTGATGGCGGTGACTCGGCGACCGAGATGGGGCCGGTGATCCGGGCTGAGCACTGCGCGCGGGTAGAGGGCTACATCGAGCGAGGGCTGGCGGAAGGGGCGACGCTCGCGCTGGATGGGCGCGTGTCTGGCGAGGAGCGCGAGTCTGGGTACTACCTGCGCCCGAGTGTGTTCACAAATGTGGGGCCGGAGATGGCCATCGCGCGCGAGGAGATCTTTGGTCCGGTCCTGAGTGTCATGAGCGCGCCGAACCTCGATGACGCCATCGCGACCGCAAACCGCTCGCGCTTCGGCAACGCCGCTGTGATCTGCACGACCAGCGGCGCGTCCGCGCGGACGTTTCAGATGGGCATCGAGGCTGGAATGGTTGGTGTGAACGTCGGAGTGCCCGCGCCGGTGGCTTGGTTCCCGTTCGCGGGGTGGAAGCAGTCGTTTTATGGGGATCTGCACGCCACCGGAATGGATGCGGTGAACTTCTATACGGAGCGTAAGGTCGTCACGTCCCGCTGGTAGCGGGGCCGGGTCGATCAGGGGAGGAAACCGCATGTCCGTCGCCAGCTTGCTCTCCAGCGCAGAGACGCACAAGCTCTATATCAACGGCGTTTGGCGAGACGCGCGCTCGGGCGAGCGCATCCCGGTCATCGCGCCCGCGACAGGACAGCCTATCGCCGAGGTCGCCGCCGCTGGAGCCACGGACGTGGGCGCTGCCGTTGAGGCCGCGCATAATGCGTTTGAGGATGGGCGCTGGTCGCGGCTGACGCCGGGCCAGCGCAGCGACATCCTGATGCGCTTCGCGGAGGCCATGGCCACTGAGGCGGAAGACCTGGCGCAGATGGAGAGCCGCAACACCGGTAAGCCGATTACGATGGCGCGGGATTTCGATGTGGCTTTCTCGATTGACAACGCCCGCTATTTCGCCGGAGCTTGTCGGGTCATGTCCACTCTCGGCCAGGCGGAGTACTTGCCCGGCTACCAGAGCGCGATCCGGCGTGAGCCTATCGGGGTGGTCGCTAGTATCGCGCCCTGGAACTATCCGCTCAATATGGCCATTTGGAAGATCATGCCCGCGCTGGCGGCAGGTAACTCGGTCGTCCTCAAGCCCGCGACCGTTACGCCGCTTACAGCGCTGGCGCTGGCGGACCTCATGGAGCATGCTGGACTGCCTCCGGGCGCGCTGAACGTCATCACCGGGCGCGGCAGCGAGATCGGGCCTGTGCTCTGCGCCCATCCAGGCGTGCGGATGATTTCACTCACCGGCGACACGGCGACCGGGCAGGACATCATGCGTGTGGCAGCGGATGGTGTCAAGCGTCTGCACCTCGAACTGGGTGGCAAGGCGCCATTTGTGGTCTTTGCCGACGCCAACCTCGAGGCGGCCGCGCATGGCGCGGTCATGGGCGCGTATATCAACGCCGGGCAGGACTGCACCGCAGCGACCCGTGTCTACATCCAGCGGGAGGCGTTCGATGGCTTCATGGAGCGCCTGCTGGCGCTGGTGAGAAGCATCAGGGTTGGCCTGCCGGAGGACACGACGACCGAGATGGGGCCGCTAATCTCCGCTCCGCAACGCGAGCGGGTGGAAGGCTTTGTCGAGCGGGCGCGGGCGGCTGGTTCAGCGGTGGTGGCTGGCGGGGAGCGGCCAGGTTACGCGGCGCTGCAGGGCGGATTCTACTATCAGCCGACGGTGTTGCTGCCGCAGGCGCAGACGGATGAAGTTGTGCAGAAGGAGATCTTTGGGCCGGTTTTGTGCGCGCAGCCTTTTGACGATGAGGATGACGCGGCGCGGTTGGCGAACGACACTGTCTATGGGCTGGCGGCGTCAGTCTGGACGCGTGATGTCTTCCGCGCCAACCGCATGGCGGCGCGTATCCAGGCCGGAACGGTCTGGGTCAACGAGCACATCGCCATCGCCTCGGAAATGCCGCACGGTGGCTACAAGCAGAGTGGTTTCGGCAAGGACATGTCGTTTTACGCGTTGGAGGACTACACCCAGATCAAGCATGTGATGACTGACCTGACAGACGAGCCGGTGAAGCCCTGGTACTTTATCGGCCGGGAGAGCTAACGCCGCCTGCCATTGACGCGCCGCGCGCGCTCTGGTAGCCTTGCGCCAGAGCGCCGCATGCTTCGTGGCGCGCTCGCAGGAGGTTACCCCATGTAGGAGGCAGTCGCGCCGCCCGCGCCGGCGCAAGTGCCACGGTCACGGCCGGGAGCAGGCCTGATCGCGCTTGCCATCCTCTCGTTCATCCTGGCGATCATCACCGGCCCGGAGCAGCTCTACTACGTGCTCTTCGCGATCAACCCCCATCTCTTCGGCATCGGGCCCAACACCAACTTCATGGGCGAAACCTGGTACGCCTATGTGCTCAACGGCGACAATAGTTATACCCACTTCGATGCGGGCCTGTTCACTGGCGCGGTGGAAGACGCGTTCATGCTGGCGCCCTGCTATCTCGTGTGTGGCATTGGGCTGCTGCGCCGCTCTCGCTGGGTTGTGCCGCTGGGCTTGTTCACCGCTGGCATGATCTGGTACGCGATCATCTACTTTATCGTCGGCGATCTGGCGTCCGGGCTGGGAAGTGTGACGAATGAGGCGACCTTCTGGGCGCCGCTGGCGCTCTATGTCGCCTACCCCATCTGGACGGTCATCACGCTGGTATTCCAGCGGAAACAGTTTGCGCGCTGAGCGCGCCGCGCGCACGAAAATGCCCCGCTGGCCGTTATGCCAAGCGGGGCTTCGTGGCGTACCCGAGAGGACTCGAACCTCCGATCTCTGGCTCCGCAGGCCAGCGCTCTATCCACTGAGCTACGGGTACGTGCGTGCGCGACACAAGCATATTGCGTCACAGGCGCGTGTATCGTACCGCAACAGGACTGGCCGTGTCAAGCGCGTAAGCGAGCGGCGGGCCGGCGCATGCTTAGGTCGGGCGCGCTTCGCTCGCGGTCTGTTCCGCTTCGGCGTCACCGGGTGCGGCGTCGACCGATTCAGTCTTGGTTGGGAATTGTTCGGGATGTTGCAGCCGCCAGTTGCGCCAGAATGTAGCGATAAGCGACTGCGCCACGCCTGCCAGGGGGGCGGCGAAGAGCGCGCCCCACAGGCCAAAGACCTCGCCAGCCCCTAGCGCCGCAATGATCAGGATCGTTGGATGCACACCAACGGAGTGACCGACGAGGCGCGGCTGCAGTACGTAGCCTTCGACGATGTGAATGATGACAAACCATCCCAGAACCAGCCCAATGGTGAGCCAGCCCATCGGCCAGGCGAGCAGCACTGCGATGGCCGCCGAGATCGGCGGCCCGATGAACGGGATGAATTCCAGGAAGAACGCCAGCACACCGAGCAACGCGGCGAACGGCACCCCCAACACCCACATGCCTACGCCAACCAGCAGGGCAATCGAGCCGCAGAGGATCATCTGGCCACGAATATATCCGCCCGCCACCCGCTCAACGGTCCCCGTCACCAGCGCGCTGCGCCAGCGAACGGCGGAAGGAAGACCAGACCGTAGCCACTCGCCGAATTCGCGACCGTCTGCCATGAGATAGATACTGAGCACGATCACGATGACAATGTCGAACATGGCGCCGACGGCGCCCGCGAGGAACGGCGCCAGGCCGCCAGCGGCGGCGGCGGCTTGGTCGGTTGCGTAGTTGCGGGCCGCGGTGATCTGGTCGTTGGTGAGACCAAGCTTGAGCAGCGCGCTGTAGAGAGGCGCTTCGCCGCCGGGGTGGCTGGGAGAGAGCGCGGACGAGATCTGGGCCGCTAGCCCGGTGATCTGTACGATGAGCGACGAGATGATGAGTGATGAGATGCCGACGAGTACGACGAGCAGCGTCACGTACACCAGCGTAATCGCCAGCCAGCGCGGCATGACACGTGAGAGGAAGGTCGCCACTGGGACCAGCGCGTACGCGAGCAGTGAAGCGATGGCGACGATCACCAGTGTGTGCAGGATGTGGCCAGCGAGCCACAGCCCTGCCGCGATGAGGGTTCCCCAGCCCAGGATGGCCCACGCCACATCGCGGCGCCGCGCCCAGATGCCGCTCGCTTCACCGGGCTCATTTTGTGTGGCGCTGGGACCTGGCATATCCATGTTGTCGCTCCTTCTCCGGAATAGGGAAGTGTGGCGCTGGAACACCGTTTACACGCGGTGGGACCTATGGCGGAATCTCAGGCGGGAAGCGGCCGCAGGCCGTTTTTATGATATACTAAACCGGATGTGCGCGTGACTGGGGAACCGTTAGTGCCGTCTCACATCAGGCGCCTCGTACGAGGTGTACGAGTGAGCGCCCCCGCGCGCCACATATCGCCTTTGGGGGTCGTGAGCCAGGGGCTCAAGGGAGGATCTGACCCGCATGGAGCTGGGTATCATCAAGCCGGTAGGCATTGTCGAGCAAATGACGGGGGCCTACCTCGACTACTCGATGAGCGTCATCGTCAGCCGGGCGTTGCCGGATGTGCGTGATGGCCTGAAGCCGGTACACAGGCGCGTGCTCTACGCCATGGAGCAGATGGGCCTCCAAAGCAACCGCTCATTCCGCAAATGCGCTGGTATTGTGGGCGAGGTGCTCAAGGAATATCACCCGCACGGCGACGCCGCGGTCTACGATACACTCGTACGCCTCGCCCAGCCCTGGAATATGCGCTATCCGCTGGTGCTGGGACAAGGTAACTTCGGCAGCGTGGACGACGATCCGCCTGCGGCGATGCGCTATACCGAGGCCAAGATGTCGGCTATAGCCGCCGAGCTGCTGGACGACATTGACCGCGATACGGTCGATTTCGTCCCGAACTACGACGGCCACAGTGAAGAGCCACTGGTCCTTCCAGGCCGGTTGCCCAACCTCCTGCTCAACGGCGCGGCCGGCATCGCGGTTGGCATGGCGACGAATATTCCGCCGCATAACCTTCGTGAGCTCTGCGCGGGCATCACCTATCTGATCGATCATCCCGACGCGAGCACGGAAGACTTGATGCGCATCGTACGCGGCCCCGATTTCCCCACAGGCGGCATCATCCAGGGGCGCGAAGGAATTCGCCAGGCGTATGCCACCGGGCGCGGGCGCATCATTGTGCGCGCCAAGGCGCACACCGAGGAGACCGAGCGCGGCAAGGTCAGTTTGATTGTGACCGAGCTGCCGTATCAGGTCAACAAGGCCGACTTGGTCAAGAAGATCAGCGAGCTGGCGCGCGACAAGAAGATCGATGGCATCACCGATGTGCGCGATGAGTCAGACCGGCAGGGCACCCGCATGGTGATTGACCTGCGTCGCGACGCGCGCCATGTCAGCGTGCTCAACCAGCTCTTCAAGTATACGGCGATGCAGACGACCTTTGGCGCTAATGTGCTGGCGCTGGTGGACAACCAACCTCGCACCCTGACGCTCAAGGCCATCCTTCAGCACTACATCGCCTATCGCGAGATCGTTATCACACGCCGGACAAAGTATGACCTGGCGAAGGCAGAGGCGCGCCGGCACATCCTGGATGGCTTGACCATCGCGCTGGAAAACCTCGACGCGGTGATCGACACAATTCGCCGGTCGCAGAATCGCGACACCGCCTCCAATAACCTCCAACTGCGCTTCAAGCTCAGTGAGGAGCAAGCCAAGGCGATCCTGGACATGCAGCTTGGCCGACTGGCTGCGCTAGAGCGCAAGCGCGTCCAGGATGAGCTTGCAGAGATCAAAAAGACCATCGCGGGCTTGCAGAAGATTCTGGGCAGCATTGGTGAGGTTCGCGCGCTGATCAAGGTTGACCTCGCGGACCTGTCCGAGAAGTACGGTGATCCGCGCCGCACCGAGATCGTGGATGCCGAAGCGTCCGACTTCACCGAAGAGGACCTGATCCCCAACGATGAGGTCGTCGTGATGCTGACGGAGAACGGTTACATCAAGCGGATGGCGACGGGTGTCTATCGCGCTCAGCGGCGTGGTGGCAAAGGCTCGCGCGGTATGTCCATTCGCGAGGACGACGTGCTGAGTCATCTGCTTGCCGTCCACAACCATGATTCGCTGCTGTTCTTCACGAACCGCGGGCGCGTCTTCCAGGTCAAAGCCTATGAGTTGCCCGATGTGGGGCGCGCCGCCAAGGGCGACCATGTGCGCAATCTCATCGGCATTGACCAGGATGAAACGGTCACAGGCGTCGTCTGCGTGCCGAAGTTCTCATCGCACGATTTCATGGTGATGGCGACCAAGCGCGGCGAGGTCAAAAAGACTTCTCTTGATGAGTTCGCGGTAGTCCGCAGACTCGGCCTGATCGCGATGGACCTCGAGGCTGGTGACGAACTGATCGGCGCGCGGCTCTGTGGCGCGAACGATACAGTGCTCTTCATCACGACGCATGCGCAGGCGATCCGCTTCGAGGTGCGCGAGTTGCGCGCGGCGTCGCGGACGAGCGGCGGTGTGCGCGGCATCCGTCTGGATGAGGGTGACCAGGCCGTTGCGCTCTGCGCAGTGCCAGCGAACACAGATCCTGAGCTGCTTGTGGTAACGACTAATGGGTACGGCAAGCGCACGCCGATCAACGAGTACCCGGTACAGGGGCGTGGCGGCGGCGGTGTGATCACCGCGCGGCTGACTCCCAAGACAGGCACGCTGGCGGCGGCGCGCATCCTGACCGCTGAAGATAGCGATCTCATGATCATCTCAGCTGAAGGGACTGTCATCCGCACCGATTGGCGCACGGTGGCGCAAACCTCACGCCCCACACAGGGCGTGCGGCTGATGAACCTTGCCCCGAGCGATCGGGTCGTGGCGGCGACAACGATTTTTGGTGACGACGAGGAAGACGTCGCACAGGTCGCGTTCGTCGGGGATGATGATGACGAGGAGATCACCGAGGACGAGTAATCGCCTTCACCGGTCTCTGTAACCCAGACGAAACGCCCCGCTGGCCTGCAAATGGGCCAGCGGGGCGTTTCGTCTGGGTGTTCGCGCTAGCTCGCGCGGCGTATGCGCTGGTATTCGGCGCTGAGTTCGGTCAGCAACTGCCGGGCCTCAGCGTAGGTGACCGGTAGTGACGCCTGCGGGCGATGGAGCGCCTCGTACAGCTTGCCGATGCTGATGAGCTGCTGCTCGGTCGCGGGCTGCTCGGCGCCTGCGGATGCGCCAGGCTGCGGCGCAGCGGATTCTCGGATGACTGACGCCGGGCGACGCGCTGGCGCGGTGTCCGGCCGCTGCATTGGGCGCCGCTCTACCGGCGAGTCCACAATGCGCTCGCCCTCGTCGATTTCCGGCGCGAACGCCGCGCCGTAGCCGAGCGCCAACAGCGCGCGACCAAGGGATTTGGTACTGGCCTTCTCGATGTAGTCTGGGAAATCACTCTTGGACTCTGAGCCATACATCACTGACTCATTTCCCAACACATCACGAACGGTGGTCCGGAAATGCGCCCAGCCCACCTCGCGGTCGATCTCCACCAGTTCCGTGCGAATCGCATAGGAAGTGGTCGCCAGGCCGGAGGCGATCATGTCACGCTGGTCGCGCATAAACCAGAGGAGCCGGTGCTGCACATTGAGGTACTCTTTGCCCTTCAGGCTCATCAGGTGATCATTCGGGTCGTAATCCGCCGCGAGCAGCCAGTTAGGCGGGAAGCTAGGCTTGCCAGCCTCCACGCGCGCCTCGCGCTCATTGGATTGCGATGTGTTTCGTTGCGCCACGGTCTCACTCCTCACGTTCTGAGTTTGCCTCATTCACGCGTCAATCTCGTTGTTGGTGTGGGCGCTGGCGCGCTCTACTTCCGCCAGTGCGCCCACGCATCAATTCTCGCCACGCGCCCAGAAAACGGAAGGGTTTGTCGACACGTGTGGAACAAATGTTTCATATACCATACCTCGTCGATGCGCGCGTGACAAGTCGGTATTGGCAAGCGCCGCCGGACCGTGACACACTATCTTATGCGATACGCGTGGCGACCGAGAAGCGGAAAGCGCTGCCCACCAGGCGGCTCGCTCAGTGACAGCCTGAGGCGGTCACTCGTCCTATCTGACGGCGCGAAAGTGGGCGCGGTAATCGGCGCGACGCGCACGTAAATACCCCAGCGCAATGTGGCGCTGGCTGAGAGAGGAATCACGCATGGCGACCTCCATCACCATGCCTCAACTTGGCGAGTCGGTGGCTGAGGGCACCATCGGTCGCTGGCTGAAGGCTGAAGGCGAGATGGTCAAGAAAGATGAGTCGCTGGTCGAAATCATCACCGACAAGGTGACGGCCGAATTGCCGTCACCCGTCGCTGGACGCCTCGTCAAGATTCTGGTCGGCGAAGACCAGACGGTGAAGGTTGGCGTCGAGATCGCCCAGATTGAAGACGGCGTCGGCTCCAGCGGTGGAAATGGCGGTGGCGCGCAGGCCGAAACCGCGCCGCAGAGCGCTCCGGCCGCGACGGGCGCGCCCATCCCCGAGAGTGGCGCAAATGGCGCGTCCGGCCCCTCCAGTATGAGCGGTTACACCACCGCGTCTTCTACCGCCCCGCGCGCCACGGCGACGATGGAACGTATCTCGCCGCTTGCCCGTCGTATGGCGCAGGAGCACGGCCTCGATCTTAGCGCCATCGCCGGCACCGGCGAGGCTGGTCGCGTGCGCAAGGAGGACATCGTGGCTCTCCTCGCCCAGCGCGATCAGGCGCC
Organism: Ktedonobacterales bacterium; assembly: GCA_036391685.1. Classification (GTDB taxonomy): domain Bacteria; phylum Chloroflexota; class Ktedonobacteria; order Ktedonobacterales; family JADMIN01; genus JAKAIY01. The sequence continues at coordinate 68,426 of DASVZK010000048.1, read as the reverse complement.
CGCCCCACCCGTCGCGCCTGTATCCCCGATGATCACTCCGTCGCCAAGCGCTTCGATCGCTCCCTCGCCCGGTGCGGCGCCAACGCCGATCGCGCTCAGCGGCGAGGACCAGATGGTGACGCCGTCAGCCGCTCGGCGCGCTATCGCCGAGCATATGGTGCGCAGCAAGCGCACATCGCCGCACGCCACCACGCTGGTCGAGGTGGATATGACGAATCTGGCGCGCTGGCTGGAGCGCCACAAGGATGCGTTCAAGCGCGCGGAGGGCGTCGGCGTCGGCTTCCAGACCTTCGCCATCCTCGCGGTCGCGGAGGCGCTGAAAGAGCACCCGTATATGAACTCCTCCTGGACGGAGGATGGCAAGATCGTGCTGCGCAAGGCGATCAATATCGGCGTCTCGATCGCGCTGGAAAACAACCTGGTTGTGCCGGTTATCCGCAACGCCGATACGCTCAATCTGGTCGGCGTCGCCCGCGCGGTCGCTGACCTGCTGAACCGGGCGCGGGCGAACCGGCTGGCGCCGGCCGACGTGCAGGGCGCGACGTTCACGGTCAACAACCCAGGAGTGTTCGGGACGCTGATCTCGATGGCGATCATCAACCAGCCGAACGCGGGTATCCTGACGATGGACGCGGTGGTGAAGCGGCCCGTCGTCATCGACGACGCCATCGCCATCCGCCACATGATGTATATGTCGCTCTCGTTCGACCATCGCATCCTCGACGGCCTGACCGCGGCGCGTTTCCTGGGCTCGGTGAAGCGACGGCTGGAGGCTGGAGCGCCCGGCGACGACCGCTAGAGTCGCAGACGCCCAGACACGCGACAAGCCCGCTGGTCAAAGCGCCAGCGGGCTTCGTTGCGCCTGGGTTAGATAATGCCAGATGAGTCGATACCGCCAAACAGCGGGTGAGGTGTACGCCATTGTACGCCTGCGCCTGAGCGACCTAAGCGCGCGCGCCGGAATTGGTGTCCCTAGCTCGCGATCGCTGACTCGCGCCGCTCGCGGGTGGCGCCAACCACCGCGCAGAGGAGCTCGAAGTCGCGAGTGGCCAGATCATGCTGGTGCCACTCGTAGGTCTTGCGGAATGGGAGCGAAAAATCCGGATGACGGGCCTCGACATAGTAGCCGGCGCCTGTGCGACCCAGATGAACCTCCGCTCCGGTCTTCGAATTCGCGTAGTGAAGCATTACACTCACTTCCCTCGACGATCAACACTCGTGCGAGGGGCGATGTCAACAGCACATCCCCACCGCCAAATTTGATTATAACGTATTTGTCCAGAGACTGGACGAACCGTCCCACTATTAATACGCAAGGGCGTTGCGCACGGTTTTACGGGATACAAGCGGTTTCGCGCCAGTAACGGACCCGGCTCGCTCACCGCGCTGTGCTATACTGACGTGCGATTTGGCTCAAGAAAGAGGTACTAGCCCGCATGGATATTCAGCAGACAACGCCGGCGCCAGACAATGAGCGCGTGCTGGTGGCGGTGGCATGGCCATACGCCAAGACCAGCACGCACGTTGGGCAGATCGTCGGGTCATTCCTGCCAGGCGACATCTTCGCGCGCTATCATCGTCTGGCGGGCCATGATGTGCTGATGGTCTCGGGCAGCGACGCGCATGGCACGCCGATCACGGTGGACGCCGACAAGGAAGGTATCCCGCCAAGTGAGCTTGCGGCGCGCTATCACGCGCAGATTGTGGATGTGCTCGACCGGCTGGGTGTCACCTTCGATTTGTATACCATCACAACCACAGAGAACCATTACAAGGTGACACAGGATGTCTTCCTGCGCCTGCTGGAGAACGGGTACCTCTTCAAGGACACGATGGAGTCGCCCTACTGCCCAACCGACCAGCGTTTCCTGCCTGACCGCTACGTGCTGGGGACCTGTCCGCATTGTGGCTTCAAGGATGCTCGCGGCGACCAGTGCGACAACTGCGGGCGCACATTGGACGCGAAGGAACTGATCGATCCACGCTGCAAGATCTGTGGAAGCGTCTCCAGCAAGATCGAGTTTCGCGAGACAGAGCATTTCTTCCTGGATTTGCCCAAGTTTAGCGAGCCGCTGCGAGTCTGGCTGGAGCGCAATCGCGAGCGCTGGCGTCCGGCGGTGGTCAACTTCGCCATGAACTGGATCACCGAGGGGCTCAGGCCGCGCGCGATTACTCGTGACCTGGACTGGGGCGTCCCTGTCCCTGTCCCTGGATACGAGAACAAGCGCATCTATGTCTGGTTCGACGCGGTGATTGGCTACCTCTCGGCCAGCATCGAGTGGGCGCAGCGCAAGGGCGAGCCTGACGCGTGGAGACGCTGGTGGGACCTAGGGCCAGATGGCCAGGAGCACTCGCGCAGCTACTACTTCATCGGCAAGGACAACATCCCCTTTCACGCGATTATCTGGCCAGCGATGCTGATGGGGTACGGCGATCTGGCGCTACCCTACGACGTGCCAGCGAACGAGTTCATGCAGATGGGCGGCATGAAAGCGTCTAGCAGCCGGGGCAACGTAATCTGGACCAAAGATATGCTCGACCGTTTCGGCGCGGACTCGCTGCGCTATTACCTGGCAACGACCATGCCCGAGACGCGCGACTCCGATTTCACCTATGACGAGCTCATTCGCCGCCACAACGATGAGTTGATGGCGACGTATAGCAACGCCGCGCACCGCGTATTGACCTTTACCCATCGTAACTTCGGCGCGGTTGTGCCGGAGCCGGGCGACCTCAGCCCCGAGGATGAGGAGATGCTGGCGACGGTCGAGCGCGGCTTCGTCGCCGTTGGCGAGGCGATTGAAGCGGTTCACCTGCGGGACGCGCTTAACAAGGCGATGGGCGTCGCGCGCGCGGCGAACAAATACCTGGATGATCAGGCGCCGTGGAAGACAGTAAAGACCGACAAGGCGGCGGCGGCGCGTGCGGTCTGGACGATGTTCCAGACGCTCAACGGTCTCAAGACGCTGTTCTTGCCGTTCACGCCGTTCTCTTCGCAGAAACTGCATGAGTTGCTTGGCAATAGCGGCGCCGTTGACGCGGGCGGCTGGGTATTTCAGCGGTTGCCAGTGGGGCAGGCCCTGCCGGCGCCCACACCGCTCTTCACCAAGCTCGAGGCGGCCGCGGACACGGGAGCCGCAGCGGCCAAGTAAGTGGCGGACGAGGGTGAGAGCCGGGTTGTTGTTGGTGTTGACCTGGCGGCGGGGCGCGGCGTGACCGCTTTGGCGGCGCTCGCGCTCTCGCCCGCTGGGGCCGTCAGTCTCGCGCGCCTTGCGTATCCCGTCACAGACAACGAGATTATCGGGCAGGCGCTGGATATGCGCCCTGCCGTTATCGCGCTGGACGCGCCGCTGTCGCTGCCCGGACCGGTGACGGCGGCGTTGGCGGGCGGCGTCTGGGAAGGACATCCCAGCCCCTACACGCGCGCGGCCGAGCGTGACCCGATCTGGCGCGCCCTGGGCGTGCGCCCATTGCCGGTCTCATTCCTCGGCGGCCTGACATTCCGCGCGCTTCCTCTAGTGGCGCAGATACGCGCGCTCGCGCCCGCTTCGACCGTAATTGAGGTCTTTCCCACCGCCAGTATGCGCGCGCTTGGGGTTAGTCATGCTGGCGAGAGGCGCCTGGCGAAGACCAGTCTCGCGGGGCGGCAGACGGCGCACACCGCCCTGAACGCGTTGGTCAGCGGGCTGCCCGACGCGCTGGACGCTGGAGGTCCGCTCGACGCCGACGCGCTGGACGCGATAGCGGCGGCGTTGACGGCGGCGGCGTATGCGAAAGGTGTGACCCTTGCCGCCGGAGACCCGGCCGAAGGGTGTATCATCTTGATTGACGCCGCGCGCGCCGCGGCGCTGCATGCCTGAGGCCGTCTCAGCGCGTCACATGAAGGGAACCCAACGATATGCGGCGGATCGCGATATTGGCGGAGGGCGCGTTCGGTGCGCTTTCAGCGAAGACGGCGATGGGCGTGTTGCGCTATGGCTCCGACCCTGTCGTCGCGATTGTGGACAGCGCCAGCGCAGGCAAGATGGCGGACGATGTTCTGGGGCAGCTGGGCGGCGTCGGCAAAGGTGTTCCGATTGTGGCGAGCGTCGAGGAGACGCTGGCGTTTGAGCCGAACACGTTGCTGATCGGCATCGCGCCAATTGGCGGCCGGCTGCCGGAATCCTGGCGGCCGGGAATCCTGCGCGCGCTCGGCGCCGGGCTTGAGATCATTAGCGGTTTGCACCAATTCCTGAGTGATGACCCAGAGCTATCAGCGGCGGCGAAGGCCAGCGGAGCGCGGATTTGGGATGTGCGGCGACCACCCGAGTCGACAGCGCAACGCATTCGCACAGGTGAAGCGCACCGCGCTGGCTCGCACACCGTCTACTTTTGCGGCTCGGACTGCGATGTTGGCAAGATGACGGTGGCGTTCGAGGTGACGCGTGACGCTCAGCGGCGCGGGCTGTCAGCCGGATTCGCCGCCACCGGACAGACGGGCATTATGATTTCAGGTGAGGGCATTCCGGTTGACCGCTATATCAGCGACTTCGTCGCTGGCGGGGTCGAGGCGCTCACGCTCGATTTTTCCAACCGTTTCGACTGGACATTCGTCGAGGGACAAGGCTCGCTGACCCACCCGGCCTACTCAGCCGTCACGCTCGGTCTGCTACATGGCTGCGCTCCTGATCTGCTCATTCTGTGCCACCACGCGGGCCGGCAAGCGGTCTACGGCTATCCCGACACGCCGATCCCGCCACTGCCGCGTGTGCGCGCGATTTATGAGGAGGCGGCCGGGTGGCTGAAGTCCGCCCCCGTCGTCGCTGTCGCGCTGAACACCTTTGGGCTGCCAGAAGAGGAAGCGCGGGCGGTCATCGCCGCGACCGAAGCGGAGATGGGTCTACCCACCACAGATCCGGTGCGCTACGGCGCGGGTCCGCTGGTCGATGCGCTTGTCGCCCACCGCGACATCCACGCCTGACAGGAAGGAGACAGACGATGGATCTCACCGCGCATGCGCTCGACTTGTCACTCACGACACCATTCCGCATCTCGCGCAGCGTGCAGACCCACGCGCGCAATGTGCTGGCGCAGATCGCGACGGAAGAGGCGGTTGGGTTGGGCGAGGCGGCGCCGTCAGGGTATTACGGCGAACGGCGCGAGAGCGTCTTCATGGCGCTCGATGAATTCTCGGAGTATCTCGGCGAGGACGCATCGCATATCGAAGAGATCATGGACGCGCTCGACAGGCGTCTCCACGGGCACGCGGCGGCGAAAGCCGCGGTGGACATGGCGCTGTATGACATCCTGGGCAAGCGTTTGGGAGCGCCGGTCTACGAATTGTTGGGCCTCAATCCCGACAGCGCGCCTGTGACCTCGTTCACAATTGGCATCGATGAGCCTGAGGAGATGGCGAAGAAAGCCGCGGCGGCCGCGACGCGCTATCCCACACTCAAGATCAAGGTGGGGACGGAACGGGACATCGAAATTGTGCGCGCGATTCGCGGGGCGACGGATGCGACCCTGCGCGTGGATGCCAACGCGGCCTGGACGGCGAAAGAAGCCGTGCGGGTCATTCGTCAGTTCGAGCCGTTTGGATTGGAGTTCGTCGAGCAGCCGCTGCCCGCCGGCGACCTTGAAGGGTTGCGCTTCGTCCGCGAGCACGTCAACGTGCCCATCATCGCCGACGAAAGCTGCGTGACGGTCGAGGACATCCCGGCCATGGTTGGGGTGGTGGACGGCGTCAATATCAAGTTGATGAAGTGTGGCGGCATCCATCACGCGCTGAAGATGATCCATACCGCCCGCGCGCACCATCTCAAGGTCATGCTGGGGTGCATGATCGAGTCCTCGCTGGCGATCACCGCGGCGGCGCACCTCAGCCCGCTGGTGGACTATGCCGATCTGGATGGCCACCTGTTAATCAGCGACGATCCATTCGAAGGTGTGCATGTTGAAGAGGGCAAGCTGATTTTGCCCGATCGCGCTGGACTGGGTGTGCGCCCGCGTGACGATGAGGAGCGCCGCCGCGCGCTCACAAGCGCTGTATCGGCCAGCCGCCATAGCCGCAGCCGCGCTGACCGCGATGGTGAGGGCGACTAACGCCATTGGCGGGAGCGGTTTGTTCAAGGAGAGTGGAGGTCGCGGTGAATCTGGACTTCGCGGATGCGCTGGCCCTGCTGCGCGAGAAGAACCAGAGCGAGAGCCTGGTGCGGCATGGAATCGCGGTCAGCGACGCTATGGGCGCGTATGCCCGCAAATTTGGCGCAGACGATCTCAAGTGGCGCGTGACCGGGCTGCTGCATGATGTGGACTACGAACTCCACCCAACCATTGGGGAGCATGGTCTCATCGGCTCGCAGTGGCTTGAAGAGCGCGGCTACCCGGCGGATGTCGCGCGTGCGGTCAAAGCGCACAATGACTATCACGGCGTTCAGCGTGAAACGCTGATGGAGCGGGCCGTCTTCGCCTGCGACGAGCTCGCCGGGCTGATCACGGCCGCTGCGCTGGTGCGGCCTGACAAGAGCATACGCGGCCTGGAAGCTTCGTCAGTGCGCAAAAAGATGAAGGACAAAGCCTTCGCGCGCGGCGTCAACCGTGAGGACATCATCAAGGGCGCCGAGGAGCTGGGCGTAGACCTCAACGAGCACATCGCGTTTGTCATCGCGGCGATGGCTGAGGACGCTGAGCGGTTGGGCCTGGCGGGCTAGGCCGGGCGAATGATCACACGCTTGCCGTCGACAATGAGCCGCCCTGATAGCGCGAATCCAAGCGCCTGTGGCAAGAGGCGATGTTCTTCGACAAGAATGCGGGCGGAGAGGGAGTCGACATTGTCGTCATCGAGGACGGGCACGGCGGCCTGGGCAATGATAGGCCCGGCGTCCACCTCTTCGGTGACGAAGTGCGCGGTGCAGCCAGTGAGTTTGACACCCGCTGCCAGCGCTTCGGCTTGGGGGCGTGGCGCCATGCCGCCTGCGAACGCTGGAAGGAGAGATGGGTGGATGTTGATGATCGCGTTCGGGTAGGCGCGCACCACGCCACTATCCAGGATCGGTTTGTACCCGGCCAGCGCAACGACCTGGACGTCTCCGGCCCGCAACGCGGCGACGATCGCCGCGCCCGCCTCCGCGCGCGAGAGGAACTCGCGCGGTATGATGGTGTAGCAGGTGGCTCCATGAGCCGCAGCGATACCCAGGGCGGGGGCGTCCGCGCGACTGGAGATGACGACACCCACGCGCGCATGTAGCTCGCCGCGCGCGATGGCGTCAAAGATCGCCTGAAGGTTTGAGCCTCGCCCGGAGACGAGCACACCAATGATGGGCGCGTCGCTCATGCCAAGCCCTCCACGCGTACGCATGGCCCGTCCGTTTGCGCCCGCGCAGTCACCACCCCGATACGGCGCGCGCCGGTCTGTTCAGCCAGGGTGAGCGCCTGGGCCTCATCCTGAGGGTGGACGAAGACAATAAAGCCGATGCCCAGGTTGAAGACGCGCTTCATCTCGTCCCAGGCGACATTTCCACGAGCCTGGATGAGGCGGAAAATGGGGAGCACGTCCCAGGTGGAGGCGTCCAGGTCAACACCCAGACCGTTCGGCAGCACGCGGGGGATGTTGTCCACCAGGCCGCCGCCCGTGATGTGCGCCATGCCAGCGACCAGGCGCGCGTCCAGCAGGGGCTGGACGGCGGAACGGTAGTTACGGTGCGGCTGGAGCAGCTCGTCGCCAAGGCTGCGGCCAAGCTCAGGGACGGGCGTGCGCATGTCATCAGTGGCGAATACCTGGCGGGCGAGCGAGTAGCCGTTGGTGTGCAGCCCAAGTGAGGGGAAGCCCAGCGCGACATCGCCCGCGCGGATCGCCTCGCCGCTGATAATGCCGTCTCTCTCGACTATGCCCACGATCGCGCCCGCCAGGTCGTATTCGCCGGGAGCATAGAAACCGGGCATCGCGGCCGTCTCACCGCCGATGAGCGCGCAGCCCGCCGCCAGGCAGCCTTCAGCCACGCCGCGCACGACTGTGACCGCCTGATCGCCGTCCATCGCGCCGAGGGCGAGATAGTCCAGGAAGAACAGCGGACGGGCGCCACATACCAGGATATCGTCCACGCAGTGCGCGACGAGATCGGCTCCGATGGATTCGTGGCGATTCAAGGTGAATGCCAGCTTCAGCTTTGTGCCGACACCGTCAATTGAGGAGACGAGCACAGGGTCACGGTAGCCAAGCCCGCCCAGCGCGAAAAGCCCACCGAAGCCTCCAAGTGGCCCCAACGCTTCCGGGCCGTGCGTCGCGCGGATCGCCTCGCGCATCTGGACTTTCGCGCGATCGGCGGCGTCAAGGTTAACGCCCGCGCTGGCGTACGTGTGTCCGGGCTGCTGAGTCATGCGGCTCCTCAAGCTCTCAGAGAAATCAATCGGGGGTTAGCGCAGATCGAGCAGACGCAGCAGCTCGTCCTGGCTGGCGCCAAGCGTATGGCGAACCCGCGAGAGGCTCGCGGCGTTCTCGACCAGTGTGACGACCATAGCGAAGTCACCAGCGGGGTCTACCGAAACGAGCGCGCCGTCATATTCGAGAATAGCGGCCGCGGCAGGACCGACGCTCACGTCCTGCCCCAATGCGTCCGCCGCGCCCATCACGCTGGCGCCAATCGCGCCCAAGGCCTCGAATATGCGGTGGTCGCCTCGACCGGCCGTTTCAATGAGCAGGCCCTCGCGCCCAGTGAGCGCGACGGCGCGAACGCCGGGGATTACCAGCAGGCGTGAGAGCGCCTCGCGCAGACTGGTCATGGATGGGGCCGGTCCTTTCTCCATCGCGATGGATCGTCGTCGCCGGGCTGCGCGCCCTAGAGGCCGAGCCCACCCCACTGCTGCGCCGGGATTTGGCGCTCGCCTGGCTCCAGGTCGAGCTTGCTCGCCATATCCATCTGCACTGGCACGGGGTAGACGCCCGTGAAGCAGCCTGTGCAGAAGGAGTCACGTGGGAGGTCTATCGCGCGCGTCAGGCCATCGAGGCTCAGGTAGTGGAGGCTGTCAGCGCCAACAGCGCGGGCGATATCGGCGGGGTCGGGTGTGCGCGCCGCGATCAGTTCATCGCGCTGCGCGACGTCGAGGCCGAGATAGCACGGCCAGGCGAATGGCGGCGATGAGATGCCCAAATGCACCTCGGTCGCGCCAGCGTCGCGCAGCAGTTTGACGAGCGGCTTGACCGTTGTTCCCCGTACGATGCTGTCGTCAATCATGACGACCCTCTTGCCTTCCAGCACAGCGTTCACGGCGTTGAATTTCATCTGCACGCCCATGGAGCGCATCGTCTGATCGGGCTGAATAAAGGTGCGCTGGATGTAGCGGTTCTTGATTAGGCCGTCAGCGTAGGGTAGGCCCCGGGCGCTAGCGTAGCCCGCTGCGGCGGGCGTCGCTGACTCAGGCACGCCGATCACCAGGTCCACATCAATCGGGTACTCCCGCGCCAGTTCCGCGCCCATGCGACGCCGCGCCAGGTAGAGTGACCGGTCGCCAATGACACTGTCGGGGCGAGCGAAGTAGATGTATTCAAAGAGACACGCCGCGGAGCGCATTGGCGGCTGTCCGACGACACTGCGTACGCCATCCGGTCCGGAACCTTCGATAATGACGATTTCGCCGGCCTTCACGTCGCGCGCAAACGTTGCTCCAACCGGAGCGAATGCGCAGGATTCAGACGCGACGACCCAGTGGTCCTGACGTTGCCCCAGACATAGCGGTCGCACACCGTGTGGGTCGCGCACGCCGATGACACTGGTGGGGGTCAGGATGACCAGGCTATAGGCGCCCTGGAGTTTGGGCATGACATGGCGGAGTTTTTCCCCGTAGTCCGCGCCAGGAGCGTTCGCGAGGAGATGGGCGATGACCTCGGTGTCACTGCTTGACTGGAAGGTGTCGCCCTGCTCTTCGAGGCGTCGTCGCAGAAAGACCGTATTGGTGAGGTTACCGTTGTGCCCAATGGCAAAGGGACCGAGGTCGCTGCGCCCGAGCACCGGCTGGACATTCTCAATGCGGTTTGAGCCGGTGGTGGAATAGCGCGTATGCCCAATTGCGGCGAAGCCCTTGAGAGTCCGCAGATCGCGCTCGGTGAAGACCTGGTTGACCAGTCCGACGTCACGCCGGTCGTTCAACTCGCCGCTACCATCAGTGGTGACAATGCCGGCGCTTTCCTGGCCGCGATGCTGAAGGGCGTACAATCCGAAAAACGTGACGCGCGCTACGTCCAGGTCCTCGCCGTATATGCCAAAAACGCCGCAGGCTTCGTGGGGGCGATCCATCGCGCGATGATCATCAATGTACGCGCTGTCTACTTCATCTACATATGTCGTGTCAGTGACGAGAGCGCCGGCGTTTTCGCCGGCAGCGTCGCCCCGCATGCGCATACCTTCTTTCGGATCGCTGGGTGGTGTATGACCGTCTCGCGGCGTTCCCGCTCAGTGAAGATGGTACCACATACGGCGGCCGCTGGCGCCACGGCCTCCACCTTTCGCCCGCGTGACAAATTTCGCGCTCTGCGGCACAATACACGGTACGCGGGCTATATACAGCTGGTAAACACGAAGGTCATCCGGCGTTGTGCGCAGGCTGACAAGAGTCTGGCGGTATGTATGGTGAGGCAAGAGACAGACATCAAGACCGAGGGCGCCGCGGAAGGGCGGAGCGCGCGCGCCAAGCGTCAAGCGGCGCGTCCCGGCTTGCCCGCGACATCGAGCGCCGTGCTGAGGATCGACGACGTTTCAAAGCTGACGGGATTATCCAAGCGTACACTTCGATACTATGAGGAACTTGGCCTGCTGGAGCGGGCGCAGCGCAGTGATGGTAACTACCGTATGTACCGGGTTGAGGACGTGACCGCGCTCCAGCGCATCAAAGAGATGCGCGATTTGCTTGGTCTTGGACTGAGTGAGATCCGGGACATGGTGGGCTATGAGCTGGAGCGCGAGCAGGCGAGAGCGCGCTGGCGCCATGATGAGTCGCCTGGGTCGCGACTCGAGGCTATCGCCGAGGCCGAAAGGGCCACGACTGAGCAGCTCCAACTCATCGAGTCGCGCATTCAGGCGCTGACAACGATGGGCCAGTCGCTGCGGGAGCGGCTGGCCCTCTATCAGCAAGCGCGCGCGACCGTGCTCGCCCAGGCCGCGGAGATAGCTTCCCCTACGAGCGAGGAGCCGAGATAGACGGGGCCGTCGCGCCAAGCCGCTGGCCGAGCGCGGAGTGCTCCTGCGCGATTCCGGCGGGCAGGTGGTCGCCAAACTCCTTGAAGAACGCCGTCTGATCCGCCCACTCCTCTTGCCACTCGTCGTGATTGACCGCCACGAGCGACTGCATCGTCTCCGCGCTGACCGAGAGACCTGTCAAGTTAATGCCATCCGCGGTTGGGACGTATCCAATGGCGGTCTCCGTGGCCGCGCCACCACCGCGAATGCGCTCCAGCATCCACATCAACACACGGACGTTCTGACCGAATCCAGGCCAGAGGAACTCGCCTTTCTCGTTGCGGCGGAACCAATTGACATGGAAGATGGCCGGAGGGTTGGTGAGCTTTTCTCCCATCTCCAGCCAGTGCGCCCAGTAATCGCCCATGTTGTAGCCGCAGAACGGCAGCATGGCCATTGGGTCTCGCCGGAGCTCGCCTACGGCGCCTTCGGCGGCGGCGGTCGTCTCTGAGCGCATCGTCGCGCCAACAAAGACGCCGTGCCGCCAGTTGAACGACTGAAAGACGAGAGGCGCTACATAGGTGCGACGGCCGCCGAAGATAAAGGCGGAGATTGGCACACCCGCTGGGTCGTCCCAGCTTGGCAAGATCGATGGGCACTGGCGGGCGGGAGCCGTGAAGCGTGAATTGGCGTGCGCGGCGGGGGCGTTCTCTGGCGACCACGCTTCACCAAGCCAGTTAATTGTGCCGGCGGGCGGGGTCTTCTTATTCGCCGGGTCGATGTCTTCCCACCAGGGCTCGCCGTCGGGTGTGAGGGCGACATTGGTGAAGAGCGTGTTCTTCGACAGCGTTTCCATCGCGTTGGGGTTGGTCTTTTTGTTGGTGCCAGGAGCGACGCCGAAGAATCCAGTCTCCGGGTTCACCGCCCAGAGGCGGCCATCATCGCCAATGCGCATCCAGCAGATGTCGTCGCCGACGGTCCAGACTTTCCAGCCCTGGTCTTCGAGCGGAGAAACGAGCATCGCGAGGTTGGTCTTTCCGCAGGCGCTTGGGAACGCTCCCGCCATGTAGCTGATCTCGCCCTGAGGGTCCTGCAGTCCGAGGATGAGCATGTGCTCAGCCAGCCAGCCATCTTTGCGTCCCATATAGCTGGCGAGACGCAGTGACAGGCATTTCTTGCCGAGCAGGGCGTTGCCACCGTAGCCCGAGCCAACGCTCCAGATGAGGTTCTCCTCGGGGAAGTGCAAGACGTAGCGCCGCTCAGGATTGAGGTCTGCGACCGAGTGCAATCCCGCGACGAATTCGCCGTTCGTTTTGTCCAGTTGCCTGAGCGCGATATCGCCCATGCGGGTCATGATGCGCATACTGGCGGCGACGTAGGGGCTGTCCGTCAATTCGACACCAACGATCCCCAACGGCGAGCCTTCTGGCCCCATCAGGTACGGAACTACGTACATCACGCGTCCACGCATGGCTCCCTCAAAGATGGGGCGGACGGTGGCTTTCGCCTGGTCTGGAGCCATCCAGTTGTTCGTGGGGCCCGCGTCTTCCTGACGTGTGGTGCAGATGAAGGTGACGGCCTCAGTGCGAGCGACGTCATTCGGGTTACTGCGATACAGGTACGAATGCGGGTAGGTATCCTGATTGAGCTGGATCATCGAGCCGTCACGCAGCATTCCTGCGATCAGACCTGCATATTCCTGCTCGGAGCCATTGAGCCAAACAACCGAATCTGGCTGGGTGAGACGAGCGCATTCGTCAACCCAGGCCTCGAGCTTCGCGCGTGATGACATCCTGACAGTCCCCTTCATCATCGAGTGGGTAGGGACGAGCGGCCTCGCCAGCGACGGAGCGCTGCGATGATCTGAAGCGCATATGACGGTGGCGTGCGCGCTGCCCTAGTATCTGCTAATTTTCACCTATGACATTAGACTATCATTGCCCTAGACGGCCTGCAAGCGCGTTGGACGCGGCAGGCTGGCGAGGGCGCAGTTTGTGATGAGTGTGATAGTGAACGTTAAATGCGGAAAGACTTACTTCGTTGGTGAGGGGGAGGGTGTGGTCGACGGAGTTGACGCCGCCGACGTTGGCGTAACGATCTGGCCTGGTTGGGTATGCAAATGTGGCGCGCTGACGAGTGAATAGCCGAATGCCGAGCCGGCGCCGAGCACAAACGCGAGCACGATCACGCCCAGCGCTTTGGCAAAGCCCGAGCCGGGCGACTCCTCGTCCTCTTCCGCCGCCTGATTCTGCAGGTAGCGCGCGCGAGCGTCGCGTCCGGCGAGTCCCATGGCTGGCTCGTCGTCCCAGAGACCGCCGCGCCCAGCGCGACCCGGTGGTGGCGCGGCGCGGCGCATGCGTCCACTTGAGTCGCCTGCCCCACTGCGGACACCCGCACGCGCGGGTCGCTGCTCGCTCCAGCCGTCGTCACGCGCAGGTGGGCGGGGGCCACGCATAGCGCGATCCCCCCGAGGCGAGGAGCCGCTAGGATCGCTGCGAGTTGAACGGGGATTGCTCTCAAAACGATCATAGCCGTCAGGGCTACGGCGCGGCGCTCGAGGATCGCTGCGGCTGGGTCGTGGGAGACGGTCAGCGTTAGCATAGCCGTTGTCGTAGTCGTCATTGCGCCTGCGGCCGCTCGAAGATGAAGCGCCAGATGGACCTCGGCGGTCATACTCATCGCGCGTGTAGCGGTTTGGCGCGCCGCGCGCCGCGCCCGCAGAATCATCGTCATCGTAGTCGCGACGGGGAGGACGGGAGCGCGGGCCACTCATGTCGCGTGGGTCGCCGTCATATGGACGCCTGCGTGGCGACTGGCCACGCGAACGATACGCCTCGTCGCGGTCGTCCATTCCCATTGTTTCTTGCTCCCTCGCCCGGCGAGGCTCACCTCGATTTCCCATGATCTGGCGCGACATGCGGGCGTGTCAGAGGCGAGTGTATCACACACGAGCAACAGCGCCCCCAAGCGGTCCTGTCCTGGGGGCGCCGTAGTGGGCCGAGCGAGACCCTATTCCTCGTCCGGTTCGGTTTCTGGCGCTGGCTCCGGCCGCTTCGGCGGTACGCCCAGGACGCCCCCAGCGCCGCTCATGAGGCCGCTCAGGCTCACGCTCTCGCGCTGCGACAGCGGTGGAATCTTCTCCATATCGGCGCTGACGGCGCGAATCTGTTTGGCGAGCGTCCCCGCTTCAACGCCTACGCCGCTCAACACGATTCCGTCCACACCTAGCCGTACGAGCGCGTGGCACGCACGGTAGTCGGGAACGTCATTGACGGCTGCCAGGAGCGGGTAGCGCAGAGATTCGGCGATAATCGCCAGCCGCGCGAACGCCGCGACATTGAGCCCAGCGAGATCGGCCACACCGGCTGGCAGCGTGACTAGGGCGGCTTGAGCAGGCAGCGCATTCATGACGCGCAATGTCAGGAAGTCGGCTTCGTTGAGCGGCGGAGTGATGGTGACGATGCGGTCGAAGTTCTTTGCCTCGTCAAACAGCGCTCCGACGGCCGCCTTTTCGCCCAGCAGGATGAACCCGGCGCCGGCGCTGAGCGCCGCCTTGACAGGTTCATCTTCACCTGCGCCCTCATATTCCACGCCCCAGAGCGTGTGGCTCGCATCGAGCGCGCCGCTGAGGGTCGAGACATTCGCGCCGGGCTTCCACCCAGCGACGATGATGCCATCCACTCCGGCTTTGGCCGCCGCCTCGGCCGCCGCCACATCGCCCGCGCGCAGCGTGACCAGCGTCGCCGCCGGACGTGGCGCGCTTCCGGTCTCACGCCGCGGAGCGAAGCCAAGTGAGCCGGTCGATCCTTGCCCTATCTGCTTCAGCTTATCAATCAGCTTACCCATGGTCTCTCGCACCTTCTGTATTTTGGACACGTCCCCGTGTGCGCCGGTGGACAGTTCCAGATATGGCGCTGGGAGGAACGCTCGCATTATAGCGCGCGGCAGGTAGTTCATGCCCGCGGGCGCAGTATCGCCAGGGCGTCGGAGTCAGCAGTTAGAATCTGACGCGGGGGTGACGTCCTCTACGAGGTTTCGCATTGATCCAATGACGGAGACGCTCGAATGCATCACATCGCCGGGGCGCAGAAATTCCTTGGGATCGCGAGCGTATCCTACTCCGGCTGGCGTTCCCGTAGCGATGATATCTCCTGGTTCGAGGGAGATGGCGCGCGAGAGGTAGGCGATGAGCGCGGCGGGATCAAACATCATGCTGGCTGCCGTGTCTTGCTGCTTCATGACGCCATTGACGCTGAGCGTGAGAAGCAGTTGCGATGGGTCAGGAATGTCGTCAACGGTCACGATCCAGGGCCCCATTGGGCAACAGCCGTCGAGGCTCTTGCCATAGAACCACTGCGCGCCGGGCGCGTGCTGAAGATCACGCGCGCTGACGTCGTTGATGACCGTGTAGCCAAAAACGTGGTTGAGCGCGTTCTCGCGGGAGATGCGTCTGCCGCCGCCGCCGAGGATGACGCCAAGTTCCACTTCCCAGTCTAATTCAGCGCTGATGGAGGCATCAAACGGTATGGAGTCGAATGGGCCTATCACCGACGTGACAGCTTTAGTGAAGAAATTTGGGGTGGCTGGCGGTGAGTCGGGGGCGCGCTCACCCGTCGCGCGAAACGATTCTGTGGCGTGCTCGGCGTAGTTACGCCCGACGCAAAATATGTTCTTCGCCGGGCGGGGTATCGGCGCCAGCAAGCGCGCGGCGCTGAGCGGGAGCGCGGCTTCATCGGGCGCTTGCCGGGTGAGCTCACGGATGCGATCAAGCGCGCGCGGGCCGGAGGCGATGAGCGTTAACATGTCGGTAAGCAGGGCCGGCGCCTCGCGGGCTTCCGGCGCATTGAGGACTGTAGCGGCCCGCAGCAGATCGACCAGCTCGCCATCACGCACGACACCCAGACGTGGGCCGCCTGATTCATCCCGAAACGTCGCTATCCGCACACTGGCGCTCCCCTTCGCCGGGGATCCAGGTGTCGCGCGGCACCCCTATCCCAGCGCTAACGGGAGTCTACCATAGCCCAGCTGCTCGGCGCAGGCTTGCGCTCAGGAAGCGCGTAAGCCATACTGCCATTCAGGACAGACGTTCCAATGAGAGCGCAGATCGGTTTTCCGCCGTGCGCTCGGGCATATGGCGCCTCTGGGCGCATCTATGGAAGGCGGCGCCTGCCATGGAAGACGACTCTCAGCGGACTGGTGGTGTGACCGAACAGCCGGGGCTTTTCAGCCCTGACATGGTCGAGGTCGTACAGGCTCCCCGACCCTCGCTGGTCCAGATTCCCGATCCGACGCCCGAGACGACGCTGGGCGCCTGTGCGCTGCCCTACCAGGACTACCTGCGACGCACCGACCACTCGCCGTACACGATTACCTGCTTTCTTTCAGATCTGCGCATGCTGACGATATTCCTCGGCCCGAGCGCTGCTCTGTCCTCCCTCAATCAGGCGCGCCTCGGCGCCTGGCTCGATCATCTGCGACTCGCTGGCGACAACCGCCCGGCGCCCAAGACGATGGCGCGGCGTGTCACGTTCCTCAAGAACTTCTGCGGCTGGCTGGCAGGCGTCGGCGCGATTGGGCTGGACCCGTCCGCACGGCTCATGCTCACGCGTCCCGCCGCGCCGCTTCCCGACCTGCTCTTCGACGATGAAGTGGCGCGACTGGAGCGCGCTGCGGAAGACGATCCGCGTGCGCAGACTCTGGTCATGCTGCTGCTCTCCACCGGCTTGAAAAAAGAGGAAGTGATGGGCCTGGCGCTGGGCCATGTGGATCTCTCCGACCCCGAGCGTCCGGCCGTGGAGGTCCGCTTTCCTGGCCAAGCCAAGCGCCGGCGTGAGCGGCGGATGGAACTCCCCGCGGCGTGGTCGCCTGTCTATGAGCGCTACCTGCGGCGATACCAGCCACGCGAGCGGGTCTTTGAGTGTACAGACCGCAACCTCAATTACGTGTTGGCCGCGGCCGTCAGGCGCGCGGGACTGGAGAAGCGCGTAACGCTCCAGCACCTGCGCGACCTCTACGCTGTCCGGCAGCTACGGTCGGGTGTGCCTCTAGACACGCTGCGCGAGCGGCTTGGCCTCTCCGATGAGGCGTGGTACGAGATAGCCGAGAAGTACCGCAAACTTGCCTTCCCTGCCTGAGAAGACTAGGCTAACCGCGGCTTCGCGCCGCAGGATGCGTCCTCGCGCCATGCGCGTGATTCTGAAACCACATGGAGACATCATCGCATGGCCCTGGTTCCCTCGCCGTTCGCCCCTGGCGCGTCGCCCTTGCCCGAGCCGGGACGCCGTCCTCCGGATGGCAAAGCGTTACGCCTGGGCGCGCTGCTTGCGCTCCCCGCGCTGGTGGTGGCGATGCTGGCCGGGCCCCTAGGACTGCCAGGTATTTTCTCCTGGGTGGGTGGTTTCCAGGCGCAAACTGGGACAAGTCTGCAGAACACCGCAACGGCGCAATTCCAGGGCTTCGTATTCAACTGGTCGGCGACCGATAAGGGCGGCGGATACACGTCGCCAGCCTCGCTTCAGAACATGCGCTCGCAGGCCAGCCTCTTTCACATGAACGCGGTCATCATTCCCGTGATCGCTGATATGCCGAACCGCGGCGCCTCAAAGCTCCTCTGGCATGCCGGTCAAAACGCTGACATCGATACGCTGCCCGAGAGTGATTACGAGCAGGCGATCAAGGATGCGCGCACGGCTGGCCTCGTTCCCATCCTGGAGCTTCAGGTGCGCCAGTATGACCAAAGTTCCAATGGGGACACGAGCGCTGATCTCGTCGGGAAGATTTGGGCGAATACCAGAAGCGAAGATTTTTTCGGATCGCCGACGCTCAATGGCACGGTCAACCAACTCGAAAAGGGCTGGATGGACAACTACGCGGCGTTCGCCAGTGAATATGCGCGCCTCTCGGCCAAGTACAACCTGCCGTACTTCATCATTGGCGACGGTCTCTCAGATGCGACAACGGACAGCCCGGTGACGACGGCGAAGGCCGACCCTTCCGCAATCGACCGTGGCGTACCGGGCGAGAGTTTCCCCACGTGCTCCGGGCGGCGGGACTGCGAGTGGCGACATGTCATCCACGCTATCCGCTCCCCCATTTATGCCGCCTACAACAAGCATGCGGAGCAGCAAGGCGGGGGCTATTCCGGCAAGGTAATCTACGCGGCGAGCTGGCGCGGTTCGCCAGAGGGCGCGACTTCGCCGGAGTTTGAGAACATTACCTGGTGGGACGCCGTTGACCTGATTGGGGTGGACGCGTATTTCCCGCTGAGCCAGAATAGCGCTGATCTCTCGGTTGCCCAGTTGCAGGCGAACTGGCAAGGACAGGGCGTGTGCGGCAGCAAAGATCCCACGATCTGTCCCGGGAACATCGTCCAGCGTCTGAGCGCAGTCTCGGTCAAATATGGCCGGTCATTAGTGTTCACGTCGGCGGGCTACGGAAGCACACCGGGCGCAAACAGCGGTCCTCCCATCCCGCTGTCCGCAAACCTCCAGAACCACGATCAGCCAGAACAACTGGCGGACATGCAAGCGCTGCTGGAGACGTTCAACGGTCAGTCCTGGTGGGCGGGCGTCTTCTGGAATGGCGACGCGCCTCTGACGCCGCGCAGCCAGCAGCCTGATTGGGCGACGAGCCCCAATTGGGCGGGCGATACCCTGGCGACGAGCAAGCTCGCTGGGCAGTGGCTGGCCACCTACTACAAGCCCAACCCGCTCAATTGATCGCTGGCGAGCCCGCGGCGGTGAGCGGCGTTAACTTGCTCCGATAGAATCGAGCGCAGCGGCCACGGTAGCCTGCGGCGTCTCCCCAACCCAGACTTCGAGCACGATTCCACGCTGGTCAACTAGCGCCAGCGTGGGGGTGTATGAAACCCCGTAGGCCCGCGCCACATTCCCTGCACGGTCAAGCAGCGCGGGAGGGTCAAGGCGCAGCCGGGCCAGGTACGCGCCGGTGATCTGCGCATTCTCGCCAGGGGTATCAACCAAGACCGTGCGAACGTCCGCGTTTACGGTTGCTCGCTCCACTGCGGCGATCTCGCTCAGGCAATGGACGCAGAGCGTATTGAAGAACACGAGCAGCGTAGGCCGCCCATGGGCATTGAAGGTGATAGGCGCGGCAAGCATCGCGCCGCTCTGGGCTGCGGGCAGGGAAAACGCGGGCGCTGGCCGCCCGACGAGCGACCTGGCGGTGTTGGGGTTCGGAGCGGAGGCGCGCGCGATGACCAGCAGCGCCAACGCCAGCGCCGCGCATGTGACCAGACCCGCGCGCATGAGCCATTCCGGCTTGGCGCGCGCCAATCGCCACTGGCGCGTGGCGGATTTCATCATCCCACCGCTCCAGACATTACCCCTGATCGAGGTTTGGGCGCTTGTTCCCGCCGCCGGAAGCCAGTGTCACACATGTCCCGTCGCGCCGCAACCCAAACCGTGAGACGCGGCGGGCGCGCTTTCGGTCTGGCGCCTGCCCATACGACCAGGGCGCGAGGCTTCGCCTTGCGCGGACTAATCAGCGCGACATAGAATGGCTGGGGTAAGGAAGTTGAGCGCCCCTTGCGCTCGCTCCCTGATGTGAAGCCAGGTTGTGGATGCGCCGGGCGGGTCTGGCGACTCTCGTTCGCGATGCGCGCCGGGCGGCTGCCGCGCCGGGCGACTGTCACGAGCGCGCATCCCTCATGTGCCTCGCTCTGAACCGCCTGACGGCCGCTCATCACCGAAGGTGTTTATGTCTGTCGCCAGAGCCATCCCGCGCAAGGAGTCCGTGTCTTCATGACCATGAGCCATCCGAACAAGCCCGCCACGATTGGACAGCTGCGAGAGAGCGGCTATCGTGTCCTTTCGGTGCGCGAAGAGATGCGCCTGAACCTCATTCGCAAGCTGCGCGCCGGCGAGACGTTGTTCCCCGGCGTTGTGGGATATGAGGAGAGCGTGATTCCGCAGGTGGAAAACGCGATTCTCTCCGGTCAGGATATTGTGCTGCTCGGCGAGCGCGGACAGGCGAAGACGCGCATCGCCCGTAGTCTGGTGAACCTGCTCGACGACGAGGCGCCGGTCATCGCGGGCTGTGAGATCAATGACGACCCGTTCAATCCACTGTGCAAGGCGTGCCGCCTGCGCGTGGCCGAGGAGGGCGACGAGACTCCCATCCACTGGATCGGGCGTGATCAGCGTTACGGCGAGAAGCTCGCGACGCCTGACATCAGCATCGCGGACCTGATCGGCGAAGTGGATCCTATCAAAGTCGCTGAGGGTCGCTACCTCTCCGACGAGCTGACGATCCATTACGGCATCATCCCGCGCACCAACCGCGGCGTGTTTTGCATCAATGAGCTTCCCGACCTCGCGGAGCGCATCCAGGTCGGTCTGCTCAACATCATGGAAGAGCGCGACGTGCAGATTCGCGGCTATAAGGTGCGGCTGCCGCTGGACGTCTTCGTCGTAGCCAGCGCCAACCCCGAGGACTACACCAACCGCGGGCGCATCATCACACCGCTGAAAGACCGCATGGGCTCGGAGATCCGCACGCACTACCCACGAACGGTCGAGGCGGAAATCTCCATTATGGATGGCGAGATGCGCCCATTCGAGGCGGAGGGCATCGAGATTGTCTTCCCGCAGTACATGAAGGAAGTCATCGCCGAAATTACCCATCAGGCGCGGCGCAGTAATGAGATCAGCCAGCGTTCGGGTGTGAGCGTGCGCATGTCCATCGCCAACGGCGAGAACCTGATCAGCAACGCTGTGCGGCGCGCCATCCGGCTCAAGGAGCGCCAGGCTGTCCCGCGGGTAAGCGATCTCTCCGCGGTGCTGGCCTCCACCTCGGGCAAGATCGAACTGGACACGGTAGGCGAAGTACGAGAAGAAAAGGTAGTTGACAAGCTGGTGCGCCAGGCGGTCAGCGTTGTTTTCCGGCAGTACTTTGATGTCACTGAGTTTGAGCAGCTTGTGGCGGGCTTCGAGAAGGGCCTCAACGTGCAGGTGGCAGCGACCCAGCCATCCATGGAATATGTCAACCAACTGGCGAAAGTTGGTGGCCTGCGCCCGGCGGTCGACAAGTTGCACGGACATGGCAGCCCGGCGACGGTCGCCGCGGCGGTCGAGTTCATTCTCGAGGGGCTGCATCTGAACAAGCGACTGAATAAAGACGAAGTCGCTGGTCACACGCGCTACCGCCGCTAGCGTCGGCTTCCGCTCAACACAATCAGCCAACGGATGGGGGACGTCCGATGTTCGACCGCTATCGTTTAAACCGCCCATTCCGTTATTCACGCTGGGATGGCACACAGCGGCTCGACGACCTCGACGCTGAAGATATTCTGGATGCGCTCTCAGATGAGTATCTGAAGCACGGTGATCTGCGCCGCGCGCTGGAGCGCATGATGCGCGAAGGGTTTCAGTCGCGCAATGGCATGCGTCAAATGGGACTCCAGGACCTGCTCGAGCGCCTGCGTCAGAAACGGCAGCAGCGCATGGAGCGCTACAATCTCTCCGGCGTGATGGACGACATCAAACAGAAGCTGGAGGAGATCAAGCAGCTGGAGCGTGAGGGCATTCAGCGCCGGCTCGATGAGCGCTCCGAAGGGCCGCAAAGCGCGCAATCTGACAATCCAAGCGAGCCCGGCGAAGAGTCCGATGCCGCGCCCGAGTCAGGCCAGCGGCCCGGTGAGGAGCCCGAAGCAGGTGGGCAGGACGCGCTACGCAAAATGCTGGGAAACATCGCCGGGAAGAAGCTCGAATTCCTGGATCAGCTACCGCAGGACCCAGCCGGGCAAATCCAGAAACTGTCGCAGTATGAGTTCATGGACGAGCAGGCGCGCGAGCAGTTCCAGCAATTGCTGCAGATGCTGCAGCAACAGGTGATGCAGCAATACTTCCAGGGCATGACGCAGGCGATCCAGAGTATGACGCCGGAGGACCTTGCCCGCATGCGCGAAATGGTGCGTGAGCTGAACAAGATGCTGCGCCAGCGCGCCCAGGGCGAGGAGCCTGACTTCGATAGCTTCATGCAGAAGTACGGCGACTTCTTTGGAC
Source organism: Ktedonobacterales bacterium (assembly GCA_036391685.1). Taxonomy (GTDB): domain Bacteria; phylum Chloroflexota; class Ktedonobacteria; order Ktedonobacterales; family JADMIN01; genus JAKAIY01. The sequence continues at coordinate 46,255 of DASVZK010000048.1, read as the reverse complement.
CAGGCATCAACACCCTGGACGACCTCATTGCGCAAATGGCTCAACGCCAGGCCCAGATGCAGGCGCTGATGGAGAGCATGTCCGCTGAGCAGCGCGAGCAGCTTCGCGACATGATCGATGGGTTGATCGGCGACGACCGCCTGCGCGTAGACCTGGCGGAGCTAGCGATGAACCTGGAGTCGATGGCGCCAACCGGCCGCCGTACGCGGTTCAACCTGACGGGCGACGAGCCGCTCTCGATGACTGAGGCGATGGGCCTGATGGGCATGCTGCAAGAGATGGACGACCTCGAGCAACAATTGCGGCAGGCGCAGCGCTCCGGCGAGTTTGGCGACCTGGACCCCGACCGCCTCCGTGACCTCGTGGGCGACGAAGAGGCGCTGGCGTTGGAGCAGATCCAACAGTTGCTCAAGCAGCTCGAAGAAGATGGGATGGTCAAGCGCGACGGCGAGCGATTGGAATTGACCTCTCAAGGCATCCGGCGCATCGGACAGAAGGCGCTGGAAGACGTGTTTTCCCGGCTCAAGCGCGACGCCTTTGGCCGGCACCGCCTCCCCGAGCGCGGCTATGGCGGTGAGCGTGACGAGGCGACCAAGCCCTACGTGTTTGGCGACCCATTCGAGCTCAACCTCGAGCGCACCGTCATGAACGCCATCAACCGGGAAGGCGCAGGAGCTCCGGTCAAGCTGGCGAAGGATGATTTCGAGGTCCATCAGACTGAGCACATGACGCGCTCAGCCACAGTATTGATGTTGGATATGAGTTGGAGCATGCTCCAAAACGACCTGTGGACACCGGCCAAGAAAGTCGCCATCGCCCTGGAGAGCCTGATTCGCGGTCAGTTCCCGCGCGACACGCTCCACGTGGTTGGCTTCTCCAACTTCGCGCGCGTCTATCAGCCGGAGGAGCTCATTGAGCTGGGTGAATGGGACCACGTTCAGGGCACAAACATGATGCACGGATTGATGGTGGCGCGACGATTGCTCTCGCGGTCGCGTGGCGCCAACAAGCAGATCATCATGATCACTGATGGTGGCCCGACGGTCTACCAGCAGGGAGGCGGCTGGACATTCGACTGGCCGCCGCCGCCTGAGGCGCTGGCGCAAACGCTGCGCGAGGTCAAGCGCTGCGCCCGTGACAACATCACAATCAACGTCTTCATGCTCTGGGACGACCCACTGCTGAAACATTTCGTGAATCAGATGGCGACCGTCAATCGCGGGCGGGCGTTCTACACTGACCCTGACGATCTCGCCGAGTACGTGATGATCGACTATCTGAGCAATAAGCAGAAGCGTGTCCGCTGACCTGGAGGGCCTGGAGCCATTGCGGACAGGGGCCGCGTTAGTTGGCGTCATCCTGGATGACGCGCAGCTGGCGCGGTTCGCCATGTTGCGCGATCTCTTGCTGGCGTGGAATGAGCATGTCAATCTGACGGCGATCACCGATCCCGCCGAGGTGGTCACACGCCACTTCCTCGACTCGCTGACCTGCGCGCTGGCGCTACGCCCAGAGCAGCGCCAGCGCGCACTCGCAGTGCTCGATGTGGGGAGTGGGGCGGGCTTTCCAGGACTGCCACTGGCTATCGCTTTTCCCCACTGGGATGTCACCCTGCTGGAGGCGACGAACAAGAAGTCACGCTTCCAGCAGGAGGCAATCGCGACGCTGCGACTCGCGCGCGCGCGGGCGATCAACGGGCGGGCGGAGGAACAGGCGCGACGCCCGGAGATGCGCGGTCGCTTTGATGTGGTCACGGCCCGTGCGGTCGCCGCGCTGCCTACATTGCTGGAATACTGCGCTCCGTTCGCGCGGCTTGGGGGAGTCGTGATCGCCCCGAAGAAAGGTGAGCTGGCGAGCGAGATGGCTGCGGGCGCGCGGGCGGCGCGTCTGCTGGGCGCGCGTCTGCTCGCGCCAGTGGTGGTTCAGATTCCGCCGCTCGATGATGGGCGCGTACTTCTGCTGGCTCGGGTTGTGCGGGCGTGCCCCGCCGAATATCCCAGAGCTGGAGGCGCGCCACTCAAGCGTCCGCTCGGCGCTTGACATTTTCACGGTCCGGCTGCGGGCAGCATGAGAGCGGTGGCGGGACCAGGAACAGCAAGAGCGCTGGCCAAAGTAAACGGCGTCATCCAGCTTTGGATGACGCCGTATGGAGCGGGAGACGGGATTCGAACCCGCGACCTTCTCCTTGGCAAGGAGATGCTCTACCCCTGAGCCACTCCCGCGAGGGCTCGCGCGAGGGATCGCGCTGGCCCACCTATAATACCGCGCTCCTCTGGACGTGTCAAGCGGCGGCCGCGCTCCATATCGGGTGCGGCGACCCCTGTGGCGCAAGCCCTGGGCCAACCCCGGCTCCGAGCGAACGAAGAAACCTGCGCCATGCTCACCACGGGCGCCGCGTGACATCCGCCTCCTCACCTCACACTCAACCAATCGCGCTACTGCCACTGGAATGTACCATGCACCTATGTGGAGACATCCAATGCCAGCTGAGCGTAATTCGAGTGCCGTTACCCGGATAGATTATCACGAGCTCGCGACATGTCACGCAGCGCTACGTGCGTGAAAGTATTTGTGCTGCGGCGAAGCGGGTGGCAGATGATCCGCAACTCCTCGACTACTACCAATGTACAGTTGATTAATTCTAGTATTAATATTATATGTATTCTGATGCGCGCCGTGTTGGCGTGTTTCAGGAGGTGGCGATATGCGCAGGATGATGTTAGTGGCCGTCGTGGCGATCATGTTGACGGTCGGATTGACGTTTGGTACGCCGCGTTCCGCCGTGCCCCCCGCTCATGCGCCTGCGTCGTCGCAGCTCATCGTGGATGGGTCTGTGCCGAACGGGACGACGTGTGGAGGGTCGGTCGGCGCCTGGTGCTAGTTCCTACGTCGCGCTGTGGTGTCTGATTTGCACCCATGCAATGCGGTCACAGCCATATCGGCTGTGACCGCATTGCATGGGTGCTGTCGCGCGTAGCCTATCCCTCGCCAGCCGCGTCGCCCCGATGGCCGTCAGGGTTGCGGGGCGCGAAAATATCATGCGCCAGGCGATGTTTCATCCTCCCCGAGAGCCTGTAAGCTTGTGTTATGCTGTCCGGTGAGCAGCCAGGCCAGAAACTCGTGACTGCCTGGTGGCTCAAGAGTGGCGTCGAGTGTTCAACTCTGGGGGAGCGCCATGAGCGTAGATCCATGGGATAATCTCGGACTTGAAACGGGGCTAGATACCCCCGACGCGCTGATCTGGTCAGGCGAGACAACTACACCCTCTCCAGACAATCTCGCTCTGCTCAGAAACGCATGGGCGGATCTGACGAGCGAGGCAGGCAACAAGGCCGCAGAGGCCCTCGGCCGGCTGACTGCCGTCAGCGAAACCGCATTCGCCAGCAGCCCCAGCTTTCTGATGCGATGGTATCACTTCCAAGGGCTTGCTCTGGCAATGCTCGCTGATACCGAGGACGATGAGGGAATGAGCGCCGGAGCATGGGTCGCCGCGAGTCACATGTTTAAGCAGGCTCGCGATATCGCGCTCCTGGGTCCACTGCCTATGGCTGCCGCCGCGCAGGTGTCGTTGAGCAGGTGGTTGGCGCATTGTGAGTACAACCGGTTGCGCTACGATGACGCGCTCGATGAATTCCTCACCGCGCGCGCCGCTCTCGAACGCTATTCGCCGGGCGAAGAAAAAGCAGTCGCGCGAGCCAACATGCGACTGTGCGGTTGGATTGGGCGCTCGCAAGCTATCGCCGCCAAATTCACAGAGGCATGGGACAGCTTGGCGTACGCTGATGAACTGCGCGCCAAATATGGCGGAGCGCTTATGACCCAGTTTGAGAGGGGATCGGATGAGTGGATGCGCGCCTATATCCTGCGCGCCATGAGTCAGCTCTCGGGTGGAATTCCAGATATGTTACGCGACGCGTTGAGGATGTACAGGAAAGTCGAAAAGCGGCTGATCGAAGAGTCGTCCAGGATTGATAGCTTGCGCCGACTCTATATACAGGTCGCCGAAATCCATATGGATCTGGCGGAACACGCGCGCGATGCGGGCAGTGAAACGCGGGTCAAGGCCAATCTGCATTTCGCGGACATCTATGCGAACCAGGCCATCGATTCATTGAAAGAGAGCGGTGATGCGCATGGCGCGCTCCTGGCTGAGCTGTCACTGGCGCGCCTCGATCACCTCAGTTACACCCCCAGTATGTGGCCTAGCCGACGCCTGAGCCTCCAGGCTGACGAGTCTTTGCTCGCAGGCCACCCCTCACATGTTTCGCCCCGAATCTATGATATCGAGAAGCGAGCGATCGACCTCGGCGATAAGGTCCTGCTGGCGAAGGCCATGACGTTGAGGGCGGATGTGCTGCTCTCGATGCGCGATTTCTATGCTTCACTTTACCTGTACGCCGTGGCGCTGCTCATGTTCGACCAGGCGCAGGCGCGCGGCGAATCAGCCCGTACCATGTACGGACGGGAGCGCGCCATCGTGTTGAGCCACTAGCGGTTCGCGCGCCCTTTCTGCGCCCCACTTCAGGCCTGCCCGCCTTGACGTGAAGCGTATCCGCGCCTACAATCCGTGGTGATGCGTTACCGACTGGCGCGTCGGTTTGTTGCCAGCGTCTGGGAGCGTGAGGCACACCATGGCTCAGCAGATGGAGGACCCCGCAGGGAGCGCTCGCGGACGCGAGCGCGTTCGCGACAAGGTTGCGACCCGCCAGCGGCTACTTGACGCCGCTGAGACGGTCTTTGCCGCGAAGGGATATCATGGCGCCGCGGTAGATGACATCGCCCGCGAGTCAGATAGCTCCAAAGGCGGCTTCTATTTTCATTTCCCTAACAAAGAGGCCATCTTCCTGGCGTTGATCGAGAGCCTGACGCCGCGCCTGGAGGCGGCTATCGAGCGCGCGATCAGCGCAGAGGCAGACCCCGTCGCGCAACTCGACGCCGCGCTGCGTACCGTCCTTCAGACCTTCTCCGGCCACCGCCGCCTGTCCAAGATTCTGCTGGTCGAGGCGATTGGTCTCGGCCATGGCTTCGATGAGAAGCTGATGCTGGTGCGGGGTCGTTTCGCGGCGATGATACAGAAGCGGCTGGACCAGGCGGTCCAGTTTGGGCGAATACCCGCCGTAGATACTGAGACTGTCTCGTGGGCGTGGTTCGGCGCCATCAATGAGGTTGTGACGCGCTGGCTGGTCGCGGGCCAGCCCGGCGAGCTGGAGGCCGTGTTTCCTACCCTGCGGGCGATCCTGCTCCGTTCTGTTGGCGTCACGCTCGATGACACGACCGCGGCGCCGCGCAAGGAGGCCATCCAGTGAGCGCGCCACAATCCTCGTTCAAAGCGTCGGCGCCGGACGCTACCGCGTCCAGCGTAGCGCGTCTGGGCGCGATCGCCTACCTGAATGTCGCCCCCACCTATGATTGGATCACGCGCGCCGCGCATCAGGGCGAGTTGCCAAATATCGAACTTGTCGAGGGAACGCCGGCGCGCATGAACCGGGCGCTGGAGGCCGGAGTCGTTGACATCTCGAATGTTTCCAGCTTCGCGTTCGGGTCACATGCCGCCGAGTGGCTTCTCATGCCCGGGCTGTCCGTGAGCGCGCATGGACGCGTGGACAGCGTGCTGCTCTTCTCATGGCGCGCCGACTGGCGTGACCTGGACGGCGGCTCCATCGCGCTCACGGACCATTCCACAACCTCGGTTGAACTAACCCGACTGCTCGCTGAGCGCCGCTACAGGGCCAGGCCGCGCTATGTGACGGTCGCTCCGGACCTCGACGCGATGCTCGCGGAGCATGACGCCGCGCTGCTCATAGGCGATATCGCGCTGCGCGAGGGGTGGCTGCGTCGCGAAATCGCAGGACATGGGCGCCCATATGTGTTCGATCTGGCCGCCGAATGGCAGGCGTGGACGGGACTACCGTTTGTGTTCGCCGTCTGGGCGGCGCGCGGAGACCGTGTTGAGGCCATCAGGACAGCTCAGGTCACGCGCCTGTTGCGTGAGTCTACGGACCGCGGGCTGGCGGATCTCCCCCGCCTCGCAGCGGACGCTTCCGCGCGGCTAGGCCTGCCCGAGGACGTCTGCGCCAACTACCTGCGGCTGCTGAAATACCGTCTGACAGAGCATGAATTAGCAGGGCTGCGGCGCTTCCTCGAGATGGCGATACCAGGCTTTTCCTGGGCGAGCGTCCAGATGCTGGATGGACGACCACACTGATTCATCCGTGATATGCGAAGAGAGCGAGTGTTGAATGGGACAGCAGGATATTCTGGAGGCGGCCATCGCGCGCCACCCAACGCTCCCGGCCGAGGCGGTTCTCAAGGCCGATCTATTACGGTTGGGGTTGCGATTCGACCAGGGCGCGCTGGTACGGGCGCCAGGCGCGTCCGATGGCGCGTTGGGGCGTGAGCACCAGCCCAAAAGCTACTTCATCTTCTCCTTCAACATGGCGCCTATGGCGCAACTCGACGAGGAGCAGAAGTGGCGCGCGCCAGAAGAGATCGCGCTGACGGGTGGCCCGTACAATCTCCGGCGTACGATCGTCTCAGTCCGGCTGAATCCGCGCTCGCCCTATCGCGTGGCGCCGCGTGACGGCGCGCTCTGGCTGCATGCTGGTGATGAACCCATCGCGCAGGTCGGGTTGCATGACCTGCCGCCGTACTACAACGACAAACTGCCCGATGGCCGTCCCGTGGCCGAAATCGCGCCGACGATCGAGTGGGGGTATCTCCTCTACCTGACAGTCTTCCGTGTCTGCCAGTACTTCGGGGCGAAGGAAGAATGCCAGTTCTGTGACATCAACAACAACTATCGCCAGCAGATCCAAGAGGGTCGGCCATACACTGGGGTCAAGTCGGTCGCGGATATTCTGACGGCGCTGGAGCGAGTCGACGCGAGCGGTGGCGAGAGCAAGGCGTATACGCTCACCGGCGGCAGCGTCACCTCCTCGCTCCAGGGCAAAGATGAGGTCGAGTTCTACGCGCAGTATGTTGAAGCCATCGAGTCCCGTTTCCCTGGCCGCTGGATCAGCAAGGTGGTGACGCAGGCGTGGCCTGTGGAGTCAGCCAAGCGGCTGAAAGTGGCGGGCGCGCAGATCTATCACCCCAATTACGAGGTCTGGGACCCGAACCTCTTCCCCAAGATTTGCCCGGGCAAGGCGCGTTACATAGGCCGTGACGAATGGATCAAGCGCATCGTGGACGCCGCCGAGGTCTTCGGCCCGGCAAATGTAATCCCGAATTTCGTCGCTGGAGTCGAGATGGCGCAGCCGTACGGCTATACTGAGGTCGAAGACGCCATCCGCTCGACTGCCGAAGGGCTGGACTTCTTCACGTCCAAGGGCATCACGCCTCGATTTACGACGTGGTGTCCAGAGGCGATGACACCGCTAGGTGACGCGAATCCCGAGGGTGCGCCGCTGGAATATCACCTGCGACTGCTGGAGACATACCGCGATACGCTGCGTGCGCACCGGCTGGCGCCCCCACCGGGGTATGGCGAGCCTGGCGCGGGCAACGCGGTCTTTTCTGTCAGCCCGTTCATGGACGTGCTGGAATCGGAGCCTGCGAAGCTCGGTTGAGCGCCATCGGCGTTCGGTCCGGTATGCGAAGAGAGTGAGAGCGAGTTCGCACTATGCCTACCATCACGTCAACGCGCGAATTGCTGGATCGCGCCATAGAGGGCGGGCGACTGAGCCTCGAGGAGGGCATGCGCCTCTACCAGGAGGCCAGCCAGGAAGAGTTGATCGCCGCCGCTGACGCGATACGCCAGCGCCGCCACCCAGATGGCGTCGTCACCTATCTGGTCGACCGCAACGTCAACTATACGAACATCTGCATCATTGATTGCGGGTTCTGCGCCTTCTATCGCAAGCCCGCCAGCCCAGAGGCGTATCTGCTCACCCACGAAGAGATCGGCCGCAAGGTCGAGGAGCTACAGGCGTGGGGTGGCTCGCGTGTGCTGCTACAGGGCGGCGTCAATCCATATCTCAAGCTGGACTACTACACCGGCCTGCTGCGCTATCTCAAGCAAAGGTTTCCCGATATCGCGCTGGACGCATTCTCTCCGGTCGAAGTCTGGAATATCGCCCGCATTGAGAAGCGCCCGCTCAACGAGATCCTGCACGAGTTGCACGAAGCGGGCATGGATGGGTTGCCAGGTGGTGGCGCTGAGATCCTGGACAACCGGACCCGCAACCGCATTGCTCCGCACAAAGGCACGTGGGAGAGTTGGATCGAGGCCGAGGGCCTGGCCCAGCGCGAGGGCATGACGACCTCGGCTACCATGGTCTTTGGTTTCGGTGAGGAACTGGAGGAGCGAGCCCTCTCACTCGTGCGGCTACGTGAGCTCCAGGACAAGAGCCTGGACTACAACGGCAATGGCTTCACCAGTTTCATTTGCTGGAGTTACCAGCCGGACAACACCGCTATGGGCGGAGACCGAGCATCTGGTGACGAGTATCTGCGCATGGTGGCATTCGCGCGTCTGATGCTGGATAACTTCACCAATATCAGCGCGTCATGGCCGTCGCAGGGGCCGGAGCTCGCTGGCCGCGCGCTCCACGCAGGCGCCAACGATTTCGGCTCTACGATGATGGAGGAGAATGTCGTCAGCGCGGCAGGGGCGGATGTAGGCACCTGCATGACGGTTGAGCAGATCCAGGAAAATATTCGCGCGCAGGGGTTCCGTCCCGCCAAGCGCGACAGTGACTATCACATCCTGGAACTACTTGATCGCTAGCGTTTCGCGGCGCGACTGACAGCCGGCCTGCATCGCTTAGTCGGGCCAGGCGGTCGCATGTCGGCTGTATTATCTGGTCGTCGATTCCTTGGCGCCGTTGTCGTGTCAACTGAGCGCCAAACCGCGACGTCGGGCGGTCTCCACGTGTGGGAACCGCCCGGCGTCGCGCGGGGAAGAGCGGCTAGTAGCCGGTCGTTGAGGCCAAGGTGTTGGCAATGACGCCATAGCCGGATGTCGTGGCGTGGATGTTCGTGTAGATGCTGCACATCCACGTGTACGTGCAGATATTGGGGTTTGGCGTGGTTGAGCCACCGAAGGCGGTGTAGACATCTGAGACGGGGACGTTGAACTGCGCCGCGTCGCTGGCAAGGTGTTGGTTGAGGGTCTGTACGTAGCTCAGCGAATTCGGGCACACGTTCTGGTAGGGATCGTAGTAATTCATCATCACCAGATCGCCCGTGCGCGCGCCATTGACCGTCAGCGCGGCGACGAGTTTCGGCAGGATTGTCTTGGTGAGATTCGTGTCCAGATTCGTTAGATCGGTGGACCAGGAACTGCTGACGCTGCAGTTGGAGGAATTGATGTCCGGAAGCAGGTCGTTGGCGCCAATGTCAAGCGAGACAGGGCTGACCTGCCCGGAGTGCGCGTTGATGAAACTGAGCGCGGCGTTGAGTTGCGCGCCGAGGTAGTAGGTGTGCAGGAGATAGGCGTAGGGACACCCACCATTGATGAAGGTGTTGCTCGTCTCGCCGTTGCAGCCTAAATTCGTATAGCTCTTGACGTGATGTTTGCTCAGGTCGCTGCTATACCACTGCTGCGGATAACTGTGCGAGAAGTCGAGATTTGGCTGGTAGCCAAAGGCCAGTGAGTCTCCCAGGGCCAGATAATAGGGTTTCGTTCCGACGAGCGCCGCCGGCCTGGGGCGCGCGGCGAAAGCAGCGGGCGCGAAGCTCATGCTGGCCATCAGCGCCAGCGCCAGCGCCATCAAGGGGAACAGAAATAGCCGCTTGCCTGATCCAGCGGCCAGCAGACGCCTGGAGAACATAGGAGCGCCTCTCTTCATTGAGTATCCCGCGACATCCAAAATGGCACGAGCGGCGGCTTTTCGTCGCTCTCCAGGCCTGGTTGGCTCCGACGCCAACGCAGTCGACAACTACATGCGTCCCGAAGGAGGAACGCCTTCCGGGGGAAATTCGGTGGAGATACCGTCTACAAAGACTAAAGAACGCACGCGCGGACAAAGCAATCGCGCGCCTTGCAGATTGATATACCGCACGCCAGGTTTCCCGTCAAGTAGCGTTGGGGCGGTCTGTTGCGTCTGCGTTCAATGGCGTTTTGTGTGTAACCGGACAATTCTCAGGTGAGGAGCTGGTCGTCGTGCAAATCTTGATTGCAGCCCGCTATGTGTTTGGTGTAAGTGTTCCGCCTGTCGAGCATGGCGCGGTTGTTGTCGAGAACGAGCGAATCATCGCGATCGGAACCGAGGTCGACCTGGCCGCGCGCTATCCGGGGGCGAGGCGGAAGCGGTTAGGGGACGCGCTGCTGGCGCCAGCAGCCGTCAACGCGCATACTCACCTTGAGCTTACTGCGCTTGAGGGACGCATTCCAGAGGGTCTCGACATGGCGTCCTGGATTCTGGCGCTTTTGCGGGCGCGCGGAACGCTGGATGACGCCGCGTTGCGCGCCTCCGCGCAGGATGGCGTGCGGCGGACGATAGCGAGCGGCGTCGCGGCGGTAGGTGAAATCAGTTCAGCTGGGCAGAGTATTGGACCCGTCGTCGAGAGCGGGCTGCGAGGCGTCGTGTACTATGAGTTGCTCAACAGCGACCCCGTACAGGCTGACGCGACGCTCGCGCGCGGGCAGGCGCAGCTTGCCCGCTGGCGCGCGGAATATCCCGGCGCGCGAGTCCGCTTCGGTCTGTCACTCCACGCTCCTTATACGGTCTCGCGCCCGCTTTTGGAGCGTACCGCCGCGTGGGCGCGGGACGAGGGCGTTCCCCTCTGCATCCATGCCGCGGAGTCGCCTGGCGAGACACAGTGGCTTCAAGATCGCACTGGGCCCATCCGCGACACCCTCTACGCGGGTATCAGCCGTCCCGCGGATCTGGAGCGCGCCCCAGGACTCTCGCCCATGCGCTACCTGAGCGACATGGGCGCGCTCAGTCGCGAGACACTGCTCGCGCATGGAGTCTGGGTGGATGGCCAGGACATCGCGCTCGTCGCTCAATCAGGCGCCGCGCTGGCGCACTGCCCGCGCAGCAACTCGCGCCTGCACAATGGCCGGATGCCCTGGTCCGCATACCGTGCCGCGCATGTTCGTCTGGCGCTAGGCACAGACAGCCTGGCCAGCACCCCATCACTCTCCGTTTGGGAGGAAGCGGCGTACGCCCGCGACCTGCACACGCGCGCGGGCGAGCCGATTTCCCCCGAAGAATTATTGCGGCTCGCCACGCTTGACGGCGCGGACGCGCTGGGAGTCGCAGATGAACTCGGCTCCATCGAGCCGGGCAAGGTGGCGGCCTTCGTCTGGGCGCCGTTGAAATCGCGGCCGGGAGCGGACGGAATGACGCCAGCGGACGCGCTCTCCGGGCTTATGTCCGGCAGGTTGGAGGCGCGCACGTTGAGCCTCAGCGACTGAACCGAGCAGGGTGACATTCAGGTGAGGTTGTGAACGATTTGACTGTTTCGGCGGTGAGGATATGGTAGCATTGCGAAAATAGATCATCGCTTGGCGCGCCAGGATGCGAGGGAAGCTGAGGATGGGGAGAGGTCACCACCCGTGAAGACACTGGACATGCTCGCGCGATATCGCGTCCTGCGCGTTGTCGCGACCCTGGCGGCGGTCGTGCTGGCGATCTATGCCCTTCAACTCACGTGGAACGGCTTGGTCACTATCGGTGACATCATCGTCGAGTTCTTCCTCGCCTGGCTGATCGCGTTCATTCTCGATCCTATCATTAGTCTGCTGCACCGCCGCGGCGCGCCGAGACCGCTAGCCGTCGCGCTGGTCTATCTCGCGCTGGCGGTGGTGCTCGCCGGAATCATTATCCTGATCGTGCCTGTGATGGTCGATGAAATGCGGCGGCTGGCGACTGAGGTCGCAAGCGCGATCACGCCAGAGAATCTCAATCAGCTGGCGACGGACGCGACCAAGACGCTCATCCATCTTGGCATGAAGCCACGTGACGCCCAGCGCGTGATCCCGCAGGTATCGCAGCAGTTTCCGAACTACGCTGGCAGCCTCACCAACAACGCGCTCAATGTCAGCGCGAGCATCGTCACCTCAGTGTTGACGCTGCTGTTCGACGCATTTCTGGTCATCATCATTTCGTTCTATTTCTCGCTGGACGGCGGTCGCATCGCAGGAGGTCTGCTGCGCCGGCTGCCACCAGCCTGGAAGTCCGATGCCGAGTTGTTCCGTGGCTACGTCATGCAGATGTTCGGTGGCTTTCTGCGCGCCCAGTTGACTCTGTCGCTCATCTACGGCGGGCTAACCTGGACAGTCCTGGCCTTGCTTGGACAGGCGAACGGATTTCTGGTTGCGCTATTGTGCGGCGTAATCGTCATCCTGCCACTCATTGGCCCATTTATTGCCCTTGCTCCGCCTCTTGTGCTGTTGCTCTTGCAGGCGGCGCCAGCGGACTTGCCGCTCAAGCTCACGCTGCTCATTATCGGGCTGTTCATCGCGCAGCAAATCACTTTCCAAATCATCGCGCCCCGCGTGTTCAGCTCACATCTCGGCGTCTCGCCACTTGTGCTCATCGCCGCTCTGCTGATCGGCGCGCGCGAGGGTGGCATTTGGGGCGCGTTCTTCGCCGGGCCAATTGTAGCGGTGGCTTATGCGATGTTCGAGGTGTTTTATCAGCGATTCCGCCGCTCGTCATCGCTCTTTCCCGACGAGGATGAGGATGAGCCATCTGAAGGCGATGAGTCCGAGACGGCCGCGAGCGCCTGACGGGACGACCTGCGCGTGCGCTATACTGTGACGGCGCCCGGGACGGGCGCGAAGGGTTTGTCACCGCGCAAGGGGTAAGCGATGTCCAGTGGGTACGATGAGTACTCGCAGCACTCTAGCAGCCCGTCACGGCCGGAGGCGCAGCGGCCGCTCGCTCCCCAACTCATCCTGATCGGTGGCGTGATCAGCGCTGTGCTGGCGAGCGCCCTGTTGCTGGCGGTCGCGGCTGCCGGACGCATCGCGAGCGGGCGCGACACGGGGCCGGTCGCGCCCGCTGTGACCGCGACGCCTTCGCCCAGCCCGACACCGCAGACTGGCTTTCTCGTCTACGCGGACAAGGCGAACGGCTTTGAGGTGCAATACCCCAAAACGTGGTCGGTAGATTCAACCTCGCCGGTAGTCCAGTTTTCGGATGACAGCAATGAGACCGGCTATGTCATGCAGGTCGCGCTTCCCCAGTCCTCTGAATTACCGAACCAAAACAGTGACCCCACGCTGGCGTCAACCTGGGTGAACTATGAGCTCAACATCTTCGCGCAGAAATACCCACAGAACTTTATTCTGCTCGAGAGTGGCGTCACATCGCGCGAAATAGGCGGAGTGACGTGGCAGAGCGGCGCAGGACTCATCACAAACAATAGTTCTGGCATTCACCTGCAAGTCTACGCGACTGTGTACCAGGGGAAGCCGTATCTCATCAATTTGCTTTCGGCGCAGGACCGCTTTACCGCGGGAACGATCGAGTTCTTCGATCCGATGTTGACCAGTTTCTCGTTCCTCGCGCCGTCACCGTAGACGATTGACCGGAGTCGATGAGAGAGGAATTCACGAGCGTATGCGGTTGCCATTTGGGGGTTTACAACAGGCGGGCGGCGACGAGAAGGCCGCGCCCGGGAGCGATGCCGCGCCTATTCGCCGCGCGATGTCCGGTCGCATGCCGCTCATGCTGTTGGTCTTCATAGGCGGCATGGCGTCACTTGGGCTCGAAATGCTCGGACCGCGTATGATGGCTCCGTTCTTCGGTCAGTCGCTCTTTATCTGGGCGAACCAGATCGGTTTCACACTGATTTACCTCTCGTTGGGGTATTACATCGGCGGCCGCGTGGCCGACCGCTGGCCGAGCGCGCGGGTGTTGTGCGGCATCACGTCCGTCGCCGCCATTTTTACCGGCCTCATTCCCCTCATCAGCAAGCCAGTGCTGTATCTTGCGGCGGTCGCGTTGAACAGTGAAATCCCAAATATCTTCGTTGGCTCGCTCTTCGCAGTCGTTCTGCTCTTTTCTGTCCCGACCATTCTGCTAGGCATGGTGTCGCCCTATGCGATTCGCCTGACGCTCATTACGGTTGGCGCGGCGGGGCGCTCGGCGGGCGACCTCTATGCGCTCTCAACCGTCGGCAGCATCATCGGCGCTTTCTTGCCGGTATTCCTTTTCATCCCCTATTTAGGTGTCCAGCGCTCATTCTACGTCATTAGCTTCGCGCTGCTGGTTGTGTCTCTTTGGGGACTGCGGCCGCGCGGCCGCGCGCTGGCCGCCGCGCCGGCCGCGCTTATGCTGATACCGTTGCTCGCGCCGCAGCTTGCGCCGCTGGGGCCGCTCAAGTCGGTGTCTGGTATTGGATACGGCAAGGTCATTTTTCAGCAGGAGTCCTTTTACAACTATATCCAGGTGGTGCGTGACTCCAACGGCACGATGAATCTGGTGCTCAACGAGGGACACGCCATCCACTCGCTCTACAACCCAGGCTGGACCTTAAACGGGCCGTCCTGGTACACCGACTATGCGCTCGCGGCTCCATTCTTCGCCCCGCAGAAACAGGTCAATATGCGCCCGCGCCTGGCCATCGTGGGTCTGGCGGCCGGAACCGTGGCGAAGCAATATACTGATGTCTATGGCCCTGTTCCGATTGACGGGGTGGAAATTGATCCGGCGATTGTCGAGGTCGGCCGGAAGTATTTCGCCATGACTGAGCCAAATCTACGTGTGACCATCGCCGATGGGCGTACATTTATGCGTTTCTCACGCGCCACGTATGACGTTGTGGCGCTTGACGCCTATAAGCCACCCTATATTCCATTCCAGTTGACGACGCGGGAATTCTTCCAGGAGACGCGCGCGCGCATGGCGCCTGACGGCGTGCTCTACGTCAACGCCGCCCATGTCGGGCATGATTACAGGCTGGTGCAAGCGTTCGTCAACACGCTGAGCCTTGTGTTTCCATCCATCTACACGCTGGATGTACCCTCCTCGGGCGCGATCTCCAATACGCTTATCTACGCCACCGTGCAGCCAACGACGCTGGCGGATGTGCAGGAGCGGCTGGCTGCTGCGCCGCCTGATACCGCGCTCGGTGATGTAGCGACGGAGACCTCGCCCCTCTTAAGGGTGGCGCGGGCTCAGCCAGGTGGTATCGTATTCTCGGACGATGAGGCGCCTGTAGAGCAGATTACCGATCAGCTCATCATAGATTACATTCGCGGGTGAGGCTGTCAGCAGCTGGCTCGCGTGAGACCAATGCTGGAAATAGATAGGGAAATCAGGCCATGAGTGTGCTGGCGATTGTAGGCGCGCAGTGGGGAGACGAGGGCAAGGGCAAGCTCGTCGATGAAATATCCGCGCGTGCGGACTTTGTGGCGCGCTACCAGGGTGGCGCGAACGCGGGGCATCGTGTGGTGCGGGATGGTGAGGAGTTCGCTTTCCATCTTGCGCCAGCAGGTATGCTCAATCCCGGGGTGACTTGTATTATCGGCAACGGTGTCGTGGTTGACCCCCGCGCGCTATTGAATGAAATGGAAGAGCTGCGCTCGCGCGGTGTGGATGTCAGCCGGCTCTATGTCAGCGACCGCGCACATGTCGTGATGCCGTATCATATCCTCCTGGATCGTCTGGAAGAGGATAGCCGCGGCGCGGAGAAGATTGGCGCAACCCTGCGCGGCATCGGACCGGCCTACGTGGACAAGTATTCACGCACGGGCATTCGTATGGCCGATCTGCTGGATGTGGACTCGCTGCGCGCTAAGCTGGCGACCAATCTGGCGCAGAAGAATCGCATGATTACCCAGATCTACGGTGAGTCGCCACTCTCGCTCGAAGAGATCCACTCCGAGTATGTCGCATACGGCCAGCGTCTGCGGCAGCATATCGCCGACACGCAGTCCATGCTTCAGACAGCCTGCGCCGATGGTAAGCGCATTTTGCTGGAGGGCGCGCAGGCTGCCCTGCTGGATGTGGACTTCGGCACCTATCCTTACGTGACTTCGTCCTCCACGGTCGCGGGTGGAGCGGCAACGGGTTCCGGCCTGCCCCCGCGCGCCATCGAGCACGTGATGGGCGTCTACAAGTCATACATTACGCGCGTTGGTTCGGGTCCTATGCCCACTGAATTGCTGGATGAGACCGGCGATAGAATTCGCGATATCGGACATGAGTATGGCACGACGACGGGTCGCCCACGCCGCTGCGGCTGGTTCGACGCGGTCGCTGGCCGCTATGTGGCGCGTGTGAATGGGCTGGACAGCTTCGCGGTCATGAAGCTCGATGTTCTCGATGAGTTTGACACGATCAAGATCTGCACAAGCTACCGCGCTGGCGACCGCGTGATTGACTCGATGCCGGCGAATCTCGAAGACATGAAGATCTGTGAGCCAGTCTACGAGGAGTGGCCAGGCTGGAAGACGCCTACCTCGCAGATCGTGCGCTGGGATGACTTGCCACAGAACGCACAGCAGTATCTGCGTCGCCTGGAGGAGCTACTCGACACGCGGCTGGCGCTGGTATCGGTCGGCGCCAGCCGCGGCGATACCATTCAAGTGAGCGAGCTACCGCTCTAGCTCGCGCTCTCCACAAGTTCCTCGAAGCGCGCGATACTCTGGCGAATAACGTCCAAACTCGCGCGCCAGAAATCTGGCGAACGCGTGTCAATACCAAACCGCGCCGCCAGCGTCGCAGCGTCGCCTTCGCCGGTGGATGCCAGCAGCGCATCGTAGCCTGCGCGGAACGCGTTCGGCTCACGCTGGTAGCGGGCATAGAGTCCAACACCAAACAGCAGCCCGAACATGTAGGGAAAGTTGTAGTACGACTGCGCCGGGCTGTAGTAGTGGGATTTCACCGCCCACATGAACGGATGGAGCGCCGTGCTGTCCAGCCCATCGCCGTAAGTTTCGCGCTGGGACCGCGCCATGAGCTCGCCAAGTTCGGCGACGGACAGCTCCCGCTCCAGCCGCTTCTCGAAGACCGCCTGCTCAAAGAGGAAGCGGCTGGTGATGTCTACGATGACCTGGCACTGACCCTGGAGCGACGCTTCGAGGATCTCGATCTGTTCAGCTGGTTCCGCGTCCTCGAGCGCCGCGCGCTGGATAATTGTTTCACAGAAAATGCTGGCAGTCTCCGCCAGTGTCATTGGCGTCTCACGCCGGAGCATCGGGCGTTCGGAAATCTGTAGGTTGTGGTAGGCGTGACCTAATTCATGCGCGATGGTGCTCACACCGTCGAATGATGGCTTGAAGTTGGCCATGACCCGTGACTCGTCTTTCCAGAGCCACATGCAGAAAGCGCCATCTTCCTTGCCCGAGCGTGGCTCGGTGTCGATCCAGCGTTCGCGGAACGCGCGCGCTGCGAAATCGCTCAGTTGCTGGGAGTAGGAGCCAAACCGTCTGACGATGAACTCCGATCCCGCGTCGAACGTCCACGGACGACCGCTGCCGCCGACCGGCGCAAAGATGTCGTACCATGCCAGCCTCTCGATGCCCAGAGCTTGCGCCTTGGCGCGCAGGTAGCGCCGCCAGTCAGGAAATGACTCGCGCGCGGCGGTCATCATCGCGTCCAGGGTATCGCGGTCAATGCGCGCTTGTACGAGAGAATGATCAAGCGCCGACATCCAGCCACGCCACCGGGCGAGCGTGTTGACCTGCCCCTTGATGCTGTTGAGCGCCGCGGCGAGTGGCGCGGCGTTGCGCTCCCAGGCGGCAAGCTCGGCCTCATAGCCGGCGCGGCGCGTCGCGCGGTCATGGTTGAAGGCGAGGTTGCGCGCCTGGCTCATCGAGAGCGCGCGTGTTTCGCCTTCCAGCAGCACTGGCACGGTGATCTGGGAAGTCAGCGTCGCGTGCAATCGCGCCCAGGCAAGGCCACCCGTGGCATTCATCTCCGCGGCGAGCGCCTCTTCGGCGGGCGCCATCAGGTGGGTCGAGAGGGTTCGCGCCTCTCGCAGCGCGAATCCATGTTCGCTTGCCAGTGTTGAGCCAGCGATGACGGCGTCGACATCAAATGAGCCCAGCCACGCAGTGAACCGCGCGCGCAGCTGCGCCAGCCGCACGCTTTGGCGCTGCGCCTCGCTCTGGCGGGCCTGGGCCGCTGCGTTGCGTGTGTCAGTCACGACGTAGGAGTAGATGTACGAGCTCAGTGTCCTGTAGGCGCCGATGGTCTCATTCATCCCGTTGATGACACGTTCTACGGCGGAGATGAGCGCCCCATCCACTACCGGCGGTGATTCCAGCCTGTCTACGCCTACCTCGTCAAAACACGCTACCAGCGCGTCGACGCGTGCGACCACCTCCTCGAATCCGGTAGCGAACTCGGAGGACTCAAGGCTGGGAAAGACAGCGGAGACGTCCCAGCGGGGCAGAGCGGGCACGGTAGACATAAGCTGCAAATTCTCCTCAAACAGATAAGCGTCTCCTGCGGCGGAGGAAGTCAGGCACAGGGTATCATAGGGTATCGCCATTGCCAGGTGGGACGACGCATTGTTGATGAAGTTGATACATCTGCTGTACTATCTCTGACGGCTGGCCGCGTAGAGTTCGGCCAACGCTGCGCAGAGCGCGGGCGCCGCCCCTGGCGCGCGCGAGGAGTGAGATGATGCCACATTGGGCGACAGACGCGACACAACTGATCGGCAATACCCCGCTGGTTCGCCTGAACCGGGTGGCGCCGGGCGGCGCAACCACGCTTGCCAAACTGGAATCGTTCCAGCCGGGCTACAGTGTCAAGGACCGCATCGCTGTCAGCATGATCAATGATGCGGAGCAGCGGGGCGCGCTCAAGCCGGGCGCGACGATCATTGAGCCGACGAGTGGCAATACTGGCATCGGGATCGCCTGGGTCGCCGCGGCGCGTGGCTACAAATGCATCCTCGTCATGCCGGAGTCGGTCAGCCAGGAACGGCGGATGGTGTTGCGGAGGCTGGGCGCCCAGGTGGTGCTGACTCCGGCCGCTGGCCGCATGCCGGCCGCGATCGCCAAGGCGAATGAACTGGTAGCGTCCACCCCTGGCTCCTGGATGCCCCAGCAGTTCGAGAATCCCGCAAACCCCGCGATTCACCGTGCGACGACCGCAGAGGAGATCTGGCGTGACACGGACGGCCAGGTGGACGCGGTGATTTCCGGTGTTGGCACAGGCGGTACGCTCACCGGCATTGGTGAGGTGCTGAAGGCGCGCAAGCCTTCTCTCCAGATGATCGCGGTCGAGCCATCGGCCTCCCCGGTTCTCTCCGGCGGCCAGCCCGGCCCGACGAAGATTCAGGGAATCGGCGCGGGCTTTGTTCCAGCGGTGCTAAAGACTCCGCTGATCGACGAGATCATCACGGTCGCTGACGAGGACGCCATTCAGATGGCGCGGCGCCTTGCGAATGAGGAAGGGCTGTTGGTCGGCATCAGCAGCGGCGCGGCGGCCTGGGCGGCGGCGCAGGTGGCGGCGCGGCCCGAGTACGCTGGCAAGGTCATCGTCGCGATCTTCCCCTCAGCGGGCGAGCGGTACTTGAGCACCTTGTTGTACGATGACGTGCGTGAGTAACAACACGCCAGAGCATCAGCGTCACGAGCCTGAAATGGCGCAGGGCGAAGGCTGCGAGGCCTTCGCCCTGCCGCTTGGCTGTCGAGAGGGCTACGTGGAGACGAACGGCGTCCGGCTGCATTATGTAACGGCCGGCTCGGGCCCACTTGCGATTCTATTGCATGGCTTTCCAGAATTTTGGTACTCCTGGCGTGATATGATTCCGGCGCTGGCGGCAATACGCCGGGTTGTGGCTCTGGATATGCGCGGCTACAACTACTCCGATAAGCCCACCGTGGGCTATGACCTTCCATCACTTTGCGACGATGTGCGTGGAGTTATTGACGCATTCGGCGAGCGCGAGGCTGATATTGTCGGCCATGACTGGGGAGGCGTCATCGCATGGGTCTTCGCCATGCGCGAGCCGCGGCTGACGCGCCGTCTGGTGGCCATCAACGCCCCCCATCTCGCGCTTGCTGTGCGGGAGATGCGACGTCCGCGGCAACTCCTGCGCAGCTCGTACGTTGGCTTTTTCCAGTTCACGGGCTGGGCTGAGCGCGCGGCCTCAGCGGAAAACTACGGAGCAGTCTGGAACACCTTTCGCTCGGCGGATCGCAAGCGTGATTGGCTTAGCGACACAGACATCCAGCGATATATCACTGCAATCGCGCGGCCCGGCGCGTTGACCGCCGCACTGGCGTACTACCGCCAACTCGTGCGTGGCGGTCCGGGCGTCATAGGGGTCACGCGGGTGATCGAAGCGCCCACGCTGGTCATCTGGGGCGAGCAGGACCCATACCTTGGAGTCGAGATGCTGGATGGGCTCGAGGCATGGGTTACTGATCTGCGCATTGAGCGAGTGTCCGAGGCGGGCCATTGGGTCAACCAGCAATTGCCCGCAAAGGTAAATGACGCCGTGCTGAGATTCCTGCATGATAGCGGGCGCGCGCATGGGGAATGAGGAGTCAGGAGCGCGAGGCGGCGAGTTGAACGGCGGCGAGCGCGAGTGGCGCCAGCCGGCGCTTCTGGAGACCGTTCCGCCTCCTCACCAGCGCGTCTGCGGCATGGACGAGGTCGGACGCGGCGCGCTCGCTGGCCCGCTGGTCGCTGCCGCTGTCATCTTGCCTGCCGATTTTGCCCAGTGGCTGGGGCCGCTGGCTCCGTTTCTGCGCGACTCAAAGACGACGCCAAAGCGGCGGCGTGAAGAGGTAGCCGTCGTCGTGCGAGAGCGGGCTGTGTCGCTCGCGATCGCCGTCGCGCCCGTCTCGATGATCAACGACCGTGGAGTTGGATGGGCCAACCGGGACATTTTTCGGGCGCTGATCGAAACAATTGACGCAGACGAATACATCGTGGACGGTAAGGCGAAGCCACCCGCTCCAGCGGGTCGTGCGCATCGCGTGCGCTGCCTGGTTAAAGCGGATACGCTGGCGCCTGCTGTCTCGGCGGCCTCAATTGTCGCCAAGGTATACCGCGACCATATCATGGCGGAGCTAGCGCTTGAATGCCCCGACTTTGGGTGGGAACACAACGCGGGGTATAGCGCGCCTGATCATATGGAGGCGTTGCGCCGGCTGGGGCCAGGCCCCCATCATCGCAGCCAGTTTGTCGCGACGGCGCTCGCCGGCGGGCAGCGCGCGAGGCGTGAGCGGCGGAGTACTCCCGATCGCGCATCAGCGTCGGGCGATTCGATTTATGAAGAGTTGGTTCTTTTCGGGGATGAAACAGGGTAGAATAGCCGTATGGGCTAGTACTCGTGTGATACAATGGCTCAGACTTTCGTCCTTCGCGCCATAAGTCCTGCCACCAACGCCGGTCAGGGGCGCCACGCGCAACTGGCGAATACAGTAGCGCGTGTGTGGCGACTCGACTGGGTGCGGTGGTGTGGCTATGAGGCAGCGAGGCGCCTAGGGAAGAGATGGCATGTTCCGGGAGCCTGACATGGAGAACGAAGCGTCGGTCGGACCTCAGAACCGCATCCTGGATGGCGATTTGGAGACGCTCGGTCTTCAGTCAACGCTCAAGATGCTGGCGCTCGGAGGCAAGACTGGCGTTCTTATTGTCCAGACTTCGAACAGCCGCCTGAATATCTTCATTCAGGACGGCGCCATTACTCGCCTGGAAGATCCTAGCACGCCAGACCCGGATCTCTTTGACCTCTTTCGCGCGATGGGCCGCATCAGCACAGATCAGGCAATGCTCATGCCCCAGGACGCCCGGCGAGACTTGGCGGCTACGACCCAGTACATGGTCAACAACGGCATGCTCAGCCCCGCCGAGGAATTGCAGCGGCGCGAGTTCATGGTAACGCAGGCGCTGAGCCGGGCCATTCGGTGGGACAAGGGGCGGTTCGAGTTCCGCCGCGATATCTCCATGATGCGGCGGACAGGCGGTATGTATACGCCTAGCGCTGGCCAACCGATGAACGTTGACCATGTTTTGCTCGAAGCGTTGCGGCTGGCTGATGAACGCGATCACATGGCTGTCCGACCACTTCCTCGATTCGCCCGCACGCGCAAGGTGCCACTCATGGCAGATGACAGCCGCCTCACGCGTCTGAGCGCCAATGCCAGCTGGGTCTACAAGCTCTGTGACGAGCGACGCCCGGTATACGCTATCGCCTTCGCGCTGCTGATGCCGGAAGCCGAGACCGGCGCCCTCATGGCGAATCTCCTCGCCCAGGGGCTGCTTGATCTCGTCGATCACCGTGCGGAAGAAGAATTGAGCCAGAGCCTCATCCAGACCCTGATGAAGTCCAGAGGCGCGCTGGAGAAACTGCCCCGTGAAGCGCCTGAGCAACTAATGCTCAGCCTCTCGTTGATGCTTGGTGGATTCATCAATGATCTGTTGGCCCACCACGCCCACTTCGCGCGCTCTGGCCGCACACGAGGTGACACAGGCTCCGCCGACCACACGCGGCGCATTGACGAGCTGATGACGCCGTTGGTTGAACGCGCTGCCCGCGCGTTCCCACGGATGGAGGGCCTCGTCACCGCCGAGCGTGGGCAAATTGCGTTTGGTGATCTCAAGACCTTAAACAAGGTCGTGCGCGGGCAGGAATTGACCGTCTGCTATTGGGACTCCGCGCGCATGATGCGCGGTATGGCGCGCGAGGTATACGATGCGGTCTGCGCGGACGAGCTTGGTCAGTCGCGCGGAGCCCGCCCGTTTGACGACGTCTGGAAAACCCTGTTGCGCGACATCGACTATGACATGGGCCGCTTGCACCAGTGGTACACGTATCAGTTGGGGGCACAACAAGCGAGAGGCTAACGCCTGCTTACCGTTTCGACCCGGATCGAGGCGCGTAGGCTACATCGAAGAGGTTGAGCAACCCCAAGTAATTTCGGATAGATCACATATGAAGCGCGAGGCCGAACGCCGATAGCGCCGTCCGCAGGCACTTGCGGATGGTGTGAAGTCGAGGAGGCCAGGTGTTTTCAGGAGGAATACGCAGGTGGCGCAGCCGGTTGTACTGGTCGTGGATGATAGCCCCACCGTACGCAAAATTGTGCAAATCACGTTGCAACGTGAGAGCATCCGAGTGGTTACCGCCGGAGATGGCCTGACCGCGCTCGCCGCAGTCTCGGATACACAGCCCGACCTGATCCTGCTCGATATCGTGTTGCCGCGGATGGACGGTTACAATATTTGCCATCTCGTGAGAAATAATCCCGACTATCGCGATCTACCGATCATTATGCTGAGCGGCAAGGACGGCATTTTCGACAAGATGCGCGGTCGGCTCGCGGGGTCGACCGAATATATCACCAAGCCCTTCGACTCGTCTGAGCTTGTCCAGTCTGTTCGACGGTATTTGGAGACGCCAGCGGCGCGCGCCCGGGCGGCTCGCCGCGAGAGCCAGCAAGGCATGCGTATGCGACGGGGAATGTATTAGTACCGATGGCGTCGAATGGCGCGCGCCATAGCATAGGCCATCCCGACAGGAGCCTGCGCGAAAGCGCCCCAGGACGTTAACATGAGTGGAAGTATCAAG
This sequence comes from Ktedonobacterales bacterium, assembly GCA_036391685.1. Taxonomy (GTDB): domain Bacteria; phylum Chloroflexota; class Ktedonobacteria; order Ktedonobacterales; family JADMIN01; genus JAKAIY01. The sequence goes on along the minus strand of DASVZK010000048.1, from coordinate 22,813 downwards.
CGATGATCCGCAGGAGTTAAGCCATATGCCCGGTCCACGAATATTGGTTGTAGACGATAGCTGGACAGATCTCACTTTGATCGCAACCCCGTTGCGGGAGAACGGCTTTGATGTCGTAACTGCCGTTGACGGCGATGAGGCGTTGGAGAAAGCGCACAGCGAGCGCCCTCGCTGCATCGTGCTGGACGTGGTCTTGCCCAAGATGAACGGCTTTCAGGTGTGCCGCAGGCTGAAATCGGATCCCCTCAGTCGCGATATACCGGTGATACTGATCAGCGCGAAAAATACGCCGGTCGACCGCAAATGGGGTCTTCAGCAGGGCGCTGACCTTTATCTCACCAAGCCATTCGATAGCAACGAGCTGTTGATGGGTGTCAGGCAACTGACCGGGGCGATGTAGGCCGAGGCCTTCAGGCGCCTTGGGCGCCGCCGATCACCAGCCACACACGGAGGTTGAATGGATACCCCGCGCGGACCGACTCCTGGCGGGCAGTCGCTACCGGAGTCACAGCGGGCGCAAGTCTTCGAGCTCATGCGCAAGACGCTGGCGGCGATCAATCGTGGCCAGGCCCCAGGCGGCGAGCTCACCCCTGAAACAGTGGAGCAGATCGCACGCGCTGAGGGCGCGACCGATCCCGAGCAGATCGCTGCGCTGTTGAGGCTGATGGGGCTGAGCGGCGACTCGGCGCAGGCGGCGGGCGAACCGCAGCACATTGTCTTTGAGGTGGCGGGTGTGCCGTGCGCGCTGCCTTCACAGGCGGTGCAAAACGTGGAGCGCGGATTCGATGTTACTCCGCTACCGAATGTCGCGCCATGGGTATTGGGCATCACCCAGCTCTGGGGCACGATTGTGTCAGTTGTTGATTTCGCGGCATTCGTCGGAGTCGGCCACGCGACGCAGACCACCCGTAGCCGGCTGCTGGCGGTGACTGTGCGTGATATGCAAGCGGGATTCCTGGTGGACGGAGTCACAGAGATTCGCACCATGGGCGGATCCATCCGGCGCGATAGCATGGCCGGCGCCCCAGAATGGACCCGGCCATATCTGGATGGGATCGTTCAGGACAACGGGCGGAACATCATCGCGCTCGATCCCGAAAAGCTGGTCTTCAGCGACCGCCTACAGCGCTATCGCGCCGATGAGCGCGCCTAGGTGTCTTCCGTAGGTCATGCGCTGTAGGCGATACTACGGACGATGGCATACACTATCGCTGGCGCGCTGGGCGAGCGCCCAGCGCGCGATGTGACGTGGGCGTCGTCCGCGCGCCATGCGATCACGCGCCAACGCGGCCGGCGGGCAGTCATGGCCGCTGGTGTGTTTCAGCCATACTCTCGCATGAGATACAGGGGCCAGGCGTCCGGCGGCTCGCCAGTCTAGACGCGCCAGCCTGTTCGAGGAGGCCACCACATTTATGGACGCTTCCAGTCGCACGGGGTGGAGAGTGAGCGCACAGCTCAATCTCTTCACCGCGCTCGCCTGCGCTGTGCCAGCAGTCGCGATCCTGTTTATCGGCTGGTATGCGGTGGCGCAACCGCTCGGCGGACTGAATCCGCAGACAACGCTCTGGACGGTGACGCTCTCGACCGTGGCGTTGACGCTGCTCATCGTGCTCATCGCCGTGAGCCGGATGCGCAGCGTAATGCGCGGCTACATCGCCATGCTGACGGATGTTGGCCGGCAGGCGGTCGCCGGTGATCCACGCGCGCGCGCCTTCGTGACAGGTGACGATGACTTCGCGCAGCTTGGAGCGGTTGTCAATGCGCTTTCGGCCCGCGCCACTGGCATGGCGGCGCAGAAGGTCGCGATGGATTCACCTGACGCCGCCCTGCTCCAGGCGCAGATCGAGCGCCTGTTGACCGAGGTAAGCGCGGTCGGCGAGGGTGATCTGCGGGTACAAGCTGAGGTGACGCCAGACACGCTGGGCGTGCTTGCCGACTCTTTCAATTTCATGATCGAGGAGCTCGCCAAGGTCGTAGGTAGCGTTCAGACGACCGCCAACCAGGTCACGGCTGCGACCCGTCGTCTGCTGGACCGCTCGACTGAAGTCACACAGGCTTCGGAAACACAGGCGCGCCAGATTTCCCTGGCGTCCGACCGCGTGGCGCAGATCGCCGACTTTGTCCAGCTTTCCGCGACGAACGCGCTTCAGGCGGCAGAGGCGGCGCGGGAAGCGCTCAACAGCTCGCGCGAAGGCCAGATGTCCGTCGTGAAGACGACCGAGGGCATGGCCCATATCCGCGAAAACGTGCAAGATACGTCCAAGAAGATCAAGCGACTGGGCGAGCGCTCGCAAGAAGTGGGCGAGATCGTGCGTCTGATTGAAGACATCGCCGAGCAAACAAATCTGCTGGCGCTCAACGCGACGATACAGTCCGCGGCGGCAGGCGAGAACGGTCGTGGATTCGCGGTAGTGGCGGATGAGATCCGTATCCTGGCGACCAGGGTGGCTGACGCGACCAAGCGAGTCAGCGCCATCGTGCTCGCCATTCAGGGCGATACGCAGGAAGCGGTCATCGCGATGGAAGACAGCACACAGGACGTGGTGGCTGGCACCCGCCTGGCTGACGAAGCGGGTCGCTCGCTACAGCGCATTTACGTCGCCGTGGATCGGCAGGCGCGCATGATTAATGACATTGCTCGCGGCGCAAATGAGCGGCGGCAGGTCGCGGAGACCGTAGCTGTGGCGATGAATCAGATCGCCGAGGTTACTCGCCAAACGAACGCGATCACGCAGGATACGATGTCGGCGGTAAGCTATCTGGCCAATCTGGCGGAGCAATTGCGCGCATCCGTCGCCACGTTCCGGTTGCCGGAGCATATCGCCGAGGCGGCGGGCTTGCAGGCCCGTCCAGATTTCCCGCCGACATCCGGCGCGCTACCCCAATTGGGAGCGCCAGAGTGGGCGCCCAGCCCGCAGGAGTATCCGGCGTTGCCGGCAGGTCCGCTCTCCTCGTCCTACTCGCCGGGGCCGAGCTCGTTTGACATCGGCGCGTATGATGCGACCTGGACGGAAGGTCAGCCGGACCCAGCGGCGCAGAGCCAGCAGTTCTACGGGCCGAACGGGTATGCGCAGCCAGGCAATGGACAGTACAGCTACGGTAATCAGCCCTATCCGTCTGGCGCGACGGGTGAATTCCCTCCAGCGCAAGAGAGGGGATGATCTGGGCGCGAACCGCAACTGCGAACATGGGGGATCATGAGATGGGCCTTAGTCCAGGCAGGATGGTGCGTTGAGCATGTCATCAGAAGGATTCGATAAATCCACAATTATCAACTCGTTCCTGGACGAGGTGAGCGCCTATCTTCCAGAGATCGAGGCGCATCTTGATCGCCTTCAGATCGCGCCTGATGACGCAGAGGCGCTTGAGGAGGCGTATCGCCGGGCGCATACCATCGCGGGCTCTGCGGCGATGATGGACTTCGCTGGATTGGGGCATGTCGCCCAGGGAATGGAAAGCATCCTGGACAGCGCCCTGGAACAGCGCACCGCGCTCGACGGCCCAACCATCGCGCTCCTGCGCCGGTCGTGTGGGCGCCTGGAGCGGATGACGCGCGTGGGCCGGACGGGTGGCAGCGACGCGGATATTGTGACGGAAGATGACCAGGATCGCCTTGCCTACCGCGGTCCTTCATCGGCGCTTGCGTCAGAGATGGCGCCGACCGCGCCGCCTGTGATGTCCAATCCCGCGACGTCCTCGAACGCGGCGCCGCCGTCGTGGAGTTCCCCCGCTGGGGTGAGCGGTCCCTCCGCTCCACCTGCCGAGATTCCAGACTGGCTGGCCGCGTTTGGCGCGCCATCGCCAGCGGCGCAGTTAGGCCCAGCGACGCCCGCGGCGCCTGGCATAAGTAATGCGAGTAATGCGCCCGATCCCGCGACGATGCCGCCACAGTACCACCAGACCGCGCCACAGCAGGCTGAGCCTGCGCCAACAACCCCGCGCCTGCACGATCCTTGGAGTGACTCCATTTCGTCGATGGCGACGGGCGTGGCGCCCGCGCTACCTACGCAGCCTCCCGCATTCAACGGCTCCCCTTCCCTGCCCATCGCGCCCGCCCGCCCTAGTAGGGAGCAGGCAGACCGCGAGGAGTTCATTCAGTCGCAAGCCACTGCGGAACTGCCCGCGCGACTCTCGCCTGTCCCAGGGGGCTCCTGGGCGGTTACGCCCATGGCTTCCCAGTCTCAGGAGCTGCCCGTAGGCGCGCGTGAGGCGCTCGACGCGATGCGTGTCGAAGAGGATGCGGTGCGCAGCCAGGCCGCGACGCTTCGTGACACCGTTGAAATGCTGCGCGAGGCCGCACAGGCGATGGAGAACGAGCGCGGTCAGCTGCAGAGCTTCCTTGACGGATCGCATGACGCGCTGGAGCGTCTAGAGACCTGGGTCGGGCAGCAGATGAACCTCGATCTGCGGCATAGCCCGGAGGATGTGCGCGCCTACCTGCCGCTATCAGTCATCTGGGTGACTACAACCCGGCTGAAGAAGCTCATCACACTCCTGACCTCAGCGGGCCGGAACCTGACGGTAACCCAGGAGCAAATGGACGAGACTCTGGCTGAGTTTCGCGCCTCGCTGGATACACTGGCGCAATTCTCCAGCTATTTCACGGCAGGTGGCGCGACGCCGGACGGGGGCTACTCAGCAACCGTCGCGCGCTTCACCTGGTCACCCACGACGCCCGCAAGCCCACCTTCGAGCCAGGAAACCCTGACCGCTGGCCAGCGCGCCGAAGTGGAGCGCTCGGTGCGCGAGGAGTTGCGGCGAACGCTGGAGGACGAAGTACGTCAGGACGTCGCTGCGGAGATCCGCGACGACGTGGAACAGCGCATCCGCCAGGAACTGGAGGTCCAGCTCCGGCGACAGATGATGTTCTCCTCTCTGGGCGTCGGTATGGGCGAATCCTCGGTGACGGTGCGCGGTGGCGCTGTTGAGGTGCGACCCCAGGCGCGTGCGAGCCGCCGCACACAGGTGACAACGGAGCAATCGCCCGAGGCGCTTGAGGTCTTCCGCGAGGAGGCCGCTGAGCACCTGCGCGCGATCACCAATAGCATCAGCGATCTTGAGCGCACACCGGGCGATATGGCGAGTATCCAGGCCGTGCGGCGCGCGACCCATACCCTCAAGGGCGCCGCTGGCATGATGGGGTTTGTGGTCATCCAGCGCCTTGCGCACGCTTCCGAAGACCTGCTTGATTTGCTGGCGGAGCAGGGGCGCGGCCTAGCTCCCAATGAGCTCGCACTCCTGCTGGAGACAACGGAGACGCTCGACCAGTTGGTTTCAGGCTCGATCACTGGCGCGCTGGCGCAGCGCGAAAGCGCCCAGACGCTGATTGACCGGTTCGTGGCGATTACCGGACATCAAATCGAGCGATTGCCTGTGGCGCCTGATGATGCGGCCACCGAGGCCGATGCGTCCGCCACTGAGCCTGAAGATGCTCCAGCCCCGGCTTCGAGTGAGGAGCTCAGCGTCCGGATCCGCCTCAGCCGATTAGATGAATTGGTCAATCTCTTTGGCGAGTTGTTAATCAACCGCTCGATTTACGAGGAGCGTATCGGCCGGCTGAACCGGCTGGTGGAGGATTCGACGGAGGCCAGCGAGCGTCTGCGTGACATCAACGCGCAGATTGACCGCCGTTTCGCGACGTTTATGCTACCTAGCGGGCAGTCGGCATCCAATCCCCTCGGCGGCTTGCCATCGCTCAATCTGCTGGGCGCGTTGCCGCCAATGCCCTGGAACCGCCACGCCCGCCAGCAACAACAGCAGCAGCAACAACAGCGTGGGCAGACCGACGGGCCGGAGCATCTGCGTGGTTTCGACGCGCTTGAAATGGATCGCTACGATGAGTTTCACCGCCTTTCCGGTATCCTGGGAGAGATTGTCAACGACGAGGTCACACTGGCTCGTGAAATGAGCGCGCTTATTCGCGAGCTTCAGGTCGCGTTCGCTCGTGAAACGCGACTGAGCTCCGAGGTGCAGGACCGCCTGCTGAAAGCCCGTCTAGTACCGGTGCGGTCACTTGCGCCGCGCCTGTACCGCGCGGCGCGTAACTCCGCGCGGCGTGAGGGCAAAGAAGTCGAATTCTTCCTCGAAGGCGGCGACACCGAGGTTGACCGCAAGATTGTGGAAGAGGTCGAAGGGCCGCTGCTGCATCTCGTTCGAAACGCTGTGAATCATGGTATCGAGCTGCCTGAGGAGCGCCTCGCGGCGGGCAAGCCACGCGCTGGTCGTATCATTGTCTCGGCGGCCTATGAGGGAAACCAGGTACTGATCGAGGTCCAGGACGACGGGCAGGGCATTGATCCTGCGCGCCTGCGCGAGACCGCCGTCGCCCGCGGCTGGGTAGACGCCTACGCCTCGCTTGGTGACCGCGAAGCGCTGAATCTGATCTTCCAGCCGGGCGTCTCGACGGCGGCTTCCATCACGGAAGAGAGCGGGCGCGGCGTGGGCCTGGATGTCGTGCGCGACGCTGCGACCCGGCTCAAGGGATCGATCGAGGTCGACTCGGACATCGGCCAGGGCTCGATGTTCACACTGCGTTTCCCGATCAGTCTGCAAATCGCGCGCGCGGTACTCGTCAAGGTTGGCGCAAACGTCTATGCCATTCCAATGGCGGTCGTGGACCAGATCGGACGCCTGGACTACTACGAGCGAGTTACGGCTCCGGCGCCCGCGGTGGTCGTTCGGGGCGAGCAATATACCCTGGCTCGGCTCTCGACACTGCTTCATCTGCCGCAGACGCCCATCGATGAGCGCGCCTCGCTGCTGATCGTCAACGCCGGGCGGCGCCGCGTCGCGCTGCTAGTGGACAGCATCGTAGCGCAGCAAGAGATCGTGGCCAAGCCGCTGGGCTCGCACCTGCGAAACGTGCGCGGTGTGGCAGGGGCAACCGCGCTGGGCAACGGCCAGTTGGTGGTGATTCTCGAATTGCTCGAGTTGCTCGCATCCCCTGTCCAGGAGGAAATCGTACTCCCGGAACCTGGCTCCACGCGGCGCGACACTCTTCCCTCAGCTCCGGTTCCCAGCGCCTCCCCGCGGCCGGCCGGCTCGCGTCCGGCGAGCCCCGCCTCGCGCCCGCCGTTCGCCTCGGGGCCATCGCGCCCCGCGCCAGCGCCGGCAGGGAACGGGAACCTGGGCCCGGCGACGCCGCCACCGTTCTCGCAGGCTCCTGGTGACGTTCCATCATGGCTGGATCTCTCGCAGGCCGGCGAACCCCCGGCGCCGCCGCCTTTCATGCAGCCAATGCAGGCGCCAGCCTCTTCCCCGTTCGCGCAGAGCGCGGCGCAGGCGCTGCCGATTCCACCGTTCCTGCAGTCGAGCGTTTCGGCGACAGGACAGCGGCCCGTCGCCGAATCTGCCCCAACGGCGCAGGTTCAGGCTGCGCGCCCCACTGTGCCACCAGACGCGACGGCGCCGCATCGCGCCGCGCCCACGGGATCATCCCGAGATTTCGTGGTCGAGGCGGAGGGACGACGCACCGCGACCACATTGCCCACGACCCCGTCCTATGTGCTGGTGGTTGATGACAGCCCAAGCGTGCGCACGGTGGTTACAGGTATGCTAAAGGCCAACGGATGGGAGACGCAGGCCGCACGTGATGGTATCGAGGCGCTCGACACGATTGGCCGCAAGCGCCCTGCCGCAGTTCTTCTGGATATCGAGATGCCCCGCATGGACGGATATGAGTTGATGGCGACGTTGCGGAGTGACCCACAATATCGCAACCTGCCGCTTATCGTGCTCACATCGCGTGCAGCCGACAAGCACCGGCTGCGGGCGCAACAGCTTGGCGCGAACGCGTATGTCGTCAAGCCGTACAAAGACCAGAGTCTGCTGGAGACCATTGCCGGGCTGGTGCAGAAGGCGCAGAGTGGCGCGCTCTAGCGCGGTCCGCTAGCTGCGGTTCTGGATGAGGTGACCCATGAGTTCTGGCCGCGAGCGCTCGGTTCTGGTGTGGGAAGCGCGTTTTGCGCTCGCGAGTGAGCGGTTGACACAGATTGAACGCTCGCTGGCGGAGCTCAGCTCATTTGAGGAGCCGCCCAGCCGCAAGCGGCGGGAACGCGTGATCGAGCTCGAGGCGGAGCGCCGTCAGGTTACACGGACCATCGCGAGCCTTGGCCCATCGCCGCAGGCGAAAATGGGGTGATGGGGCTAGGCGTCTATGACGGTGTACCCAGCCGCGCGAAGCGCCTCGACGGCCCGTGCGAGTGTGTCTTCGCGTATGAGCACGTAGTCGGTGGTATAGGTCGAGAGCGCGAAGACGCTGATCTGCGCCTCGGCCAGCGTGCGCGTCAACGCCGCGAGAATACCGATCATTGCGAAGTCCAGCTAAGCCATGACGCGCAGTGCGCGCCAGCCAGCGACCGTTTCGGCCCCCGCTGGCGCGCTCGCTTCTGGGCAGACGATTGAAATTTCCTCCGGCGTGATGGTCAGCGAGAGGAGCGCGCCGCCCAGCGGCGTCTGTGGGATGGCGGCGTCTGGGGCTAGCCTGACCACGGAGTAGCGGTCACGGAGCACCTGTAATGTCAGGCCTGAGTGCTCTGTCATACGCGCCTCAATCTGTCTTCACAGCGGTGGCTGCGCTCACGCGAGCCGCTCGATGACGGCGTCGCCCATTTCACGCGTCGAGACGACCTTTTCTCCGGGCCGGGCGATGTCCGCTGTGCGGAAGCCGGCCCTGATTGTCTGTCGCACCGCGCGCTCGACCACGGCCGCCTCGCGCTTGAGCCCGAGCGAATGGCGTAGCAGCATCGCGCCGCTTAGGATCGCCGCGAGCGGGTTCGCTTTCCCCTGGCCAGTGATGTCTGGCGCTGTGCCATGAATCGGCTCATAGAGGCCAAACTGGCCGTGCGCTGTCTTGCGGGCGCCCAGACTCGCTGATGGGAGCATACCCATCGAACCGGTCAGCATGGACGCTTCATCAGTGAGGATATCGCCGAACATGTTTTCAGTCACGATCACGTCGAAATCGCGCGGCGAACGGATAAGGGACATCGAACAGGCGTCGACCAGCATGTGGTTCAACGCTACGTCGGGAAAGTCAGCGTGGACGCGCTCAACGACCGAGCGCCAAAGCAACGAGCAACTGAGCACATTCGCCTTATCGACCGACGTCAGCCGGTTTCTACGCCCGCGCGCAAGCGCGAACGCATAGCGCGCGATGCGCTCGATCTCGGCCTCGGTATACGCCATTGTATCTACAGCGGAGCGAGCCGGCGCTTCACCACTGATGCCGCGCGGCCGTCCGTAATAGAGCCCGCCCGTGAGCTCCCGCACGACGACCAGGTCCACGCCGCGCAGCACGTCACGGCGCAGAGTGGAGGCGTTCGTCAGGGCCGCTAGTGGGCGCACGGGGCGCACGTTGGCGTAAAGCTCGAGTTCCTTGCGCAGGCGGAAGAGCGCCTGCTCGGGCTGATGCTTGGAATCAGGTGAGCCGACGCCCGCGCCGCCGACCGCGCCGAAGAGCACGCCGTCCACGCGCTGGCAGAGCGCCATCGTTTCATCGCTGATCGCCGCGCCTTCCGCGACGATCGCCGCCTGGCCTACCAGCGCATCATGCGTCCTCAGGGTATGACCGGCGCGCGCGACCGCTGCTGTGAGCGCGCGTGTCGCCTCCGCCGTGACCTCGGGTCCGATGCCATCGCCGCCCAACACCGCAATCTCGAACGCCCGCATGAGCGGCACCCTCACAAATCACTGGCGCTTCGCGTTCCCGGGCGCGAAGCATGCTAGCCGAGTATAGTCTTCCTGCGACACGCGGTCAATGCTGGAGCGGCGCGCATCAATGGCCGCGGAGTTTGGTCGGCTCCACGCGGACCGGCGTTGAGTAGCGCGCGGCGAATGTCGCGGGATCGCCAAAGCTTCTAGCCATGCGCTCACGATATTTGGCGATGTAAGCCGCGTTCTGGTGAGCGGGTGGCTCCTCGCTGGCGATATGGGCTGAGCCGGTGAAGATAACGATATCGCCACCCGCGCCATTGCCCGCGAAGTTGAGCGCGACCCGTGGAACCGCCTTAATGTGCGCCAGCCGTGCGGCGTCAGGCAGGCTGTAGATCAGGAAATTCGTCCCATCCCAGAGAAACCAGACGGGGTTGGGCTGTGGCGTGCCATCGGCGCCGGTCGTGATGAGCCATACGACAATGTCATCGCGCAAATGTGCGGCGACACGCGCGCCGAAGGGAGTATCGGCGGCAGGCAGTTCAAATGGTGGCATGGCAGCCTCCTCGGTATCTGCGCTCGGCGCCTATGGGGCAGCGTTTTTGGAGCGAGCGCGTCTCTACATTCTATCGTACGCCCGCGAGGCGCCGGTTGGCGACCGCGCTTGCCACGGATCTCATGAACCTGGAAGGTGACTTAACTTGGACTGGTCATGCCTTGACATGGGCAACCGGGGAGGCTATCATTCCATCTGTTAGCACTCACACGCTGTGAGTGCTAACAGATGGAATAGGTGAGCGCTAGCGCTGTGGCCGGAGGGCTGCTCATGACGGAGGACCGTCGTCTAAGCGCACGTAAGGAAGTCATTCTGCGCGCGCTGGTCGAGCAGTATATTCGCACGGGCGAACCCGTTGGCTCAAAGTTCCTCTCCGACCGTCTCGCCGCCATTCATGGCACAGGCTACGCCTCCGCCACCGTGCGCAATGAGTTGAGCGCGCTGGAGGAGGATGGGCTCATCCAGCAGCCACATATCTCGGCCGGTCGCGTTCCCACCGATCTCGGCTATCGCTATTTCGTGGAGCGGCTGATGGGCGAATCGCAGCTCTCGATCGAGGAGCAGCGGCTGATTGGCCACCAGTTTTTCCAGGTACAACGCCAGTTGGATGAGTGGGTGCGGTTGACGGCTTCCGTGATGGCGCAGGCGCTACAGAGCGCGGCGATCATTACACCGCCCCGGAGCGCCGTGACGCAAATCAAACATTTCGAGTTGCTGTCGCTCTATGAGTCGCTTGTGCTGATGGTGCTGGTGCTGGAGGATGGCTCGGTGCAGCAGGAGCGCCTGGCGCTGGATGAGCCTTACCGCCAGGAAGACCTGGCGCACATCGCCCATCGCTTCAATGAGCTATTCGCTGGCGCGGATGTCGAGACGCTGGGGCGAACGGCCGCACGGCTCGAGCCCAATCTGACTCCTGATGAGCGTCTGATCATCGACTCGCTGGCGCGCCTGCTCACGCAGGCCTCGCTGTTACTGCCAGACGCGGTCTATCACGAAGGCCTTGCGAACTTGTTGCGCAGCGACGAGTTCGGGCGGAACGATCCCGAGCGTATCCGCGAGGTCGTGGATGCGCTGGAGCGGCACCGCTTCCTGCCTTCGATCGCGCCACGGGTGATGGCGGGTGAAGGCGTGCAGGTGATCATTGGCTCCGAGACAGGCCAAGGCGCGATGAAAGACATGAGTGTCGTGGCGGCGCGCTACGGCGCTCCAGGCAGGCCGAGTGGGCTGTTGGGCATCGTAGGGCCGACCCGTATGCAATATGGCCGGGCGATCGCGATTGTGCGCCACCTGACACAGGTGCTCAACGATCTGCTGGCTGAAGCGTATACCGAAACGTTCGAGTCAGGCGCTGGTCCGCCGGGCGTCGAGGAGACGGAGCGCGGTGATTGGCGCGCTCCGGAGCGGCCGGGGCCTGATGGATGAGCGGCCGGCTCGCATATGACGTTGCGTATGACATGGCAATTAACACGAGCGGCGCGCACGTGAGCGGCGCCCGACCGCACATCGGTTAGGTTGAGGAGGGTCTTGTGCCCAAGGTTATCGGCATTGATCTGGGGACTACGAATAGCTGCGTCGCGGTAATGGAGGGTGGAGAACCCGTCGTCATCCCCAATGCGGAGGGCAACCGCACCACGCCGTCTGTAGTCGCGTTCACCAAGAATGGCGAGCGGCTGGTTGGAGAGGTCGCCAAGCGGCAGGCGATTACCAACTCAGAGAATACTGTCTATTCGATCAAGCGCTTCATGGGGCGCAAGTTCGATGATACAGAGGTGGACCGCGAGAAGCGTCTGGTTCCCTACAAGGTGGTGCGCGCCGCCAACGGCGACGCGTGGGTTGAGGTGATGGGCAAACAATATAGCCCGCCCGAGATCAGCGCCATGATTCTGCAAAAGCTGCGCTCCGACGCGGAAGCCTATCTGGGGGAGAAGGTCTCGCAGGCGGTCATTACGGTGCCAGCGTATTTCAACGATGCGCAGCGCCAGGCGACACGCGACGCGGGCCGCATCGCGGGCCTCGAAGTGCTGCGTATCATCAATGAGCCGACGGCCGCGTCGCTGGCGTATGGCCTCGACAAAAAGAAGGATGAGCGCATCGCCGTCTACGATCTGGGCGGCGGCACGTTCGACATTTCGGCGCTGGAGCTTGGCGAAGGTGTCTTCGAGGTCAAGGCGACCAATGGTGATACGCACCTGGGCGGCGACGACTTCGACCAGCGTATCATCAACTGGCTGGCCGACGAGTTCCGACGCGAGCAGGGCGTGGATCTGCGCCAGGACAAGATGGCGCTGCAGCGCCTCAAGGAAGCCGCTGAGAAGGCCAAGAAAGAGCTAAGCTCGGCGTCGCAGACGGAGATCAACCTGCCGTTCATCACGGCGGATTCCAGCGGCCCGAAACACCTGGCGACGACACTGACGCGCGCGAAGCTTGAGCAGTTGGTGGATGATCTGATCGAGCGCTCAGCGACCCCTGTCACAAAGTGTCTGGCGGATGCGAGCCTGCGCGCTGACCAAATTGACGAGGTGGTGCTGGTCGGCGGCATGACCCGTATGCCGGCAGTGTTCGCGGTCGTCAAACGCATCTTCAACAAAGAACCGAACAAGGGCGTGAACCCGGACGAGGTCGTAGCGCTCGGCGCGGCGATCCAGGCCGGCGTGCTGACCGGTGAGGTGCGCGAAGTCCTGCTGCTCGACGTGACCCCGCTTTCGCTCGGCATCGAGACCTATGGCGGCGTCTTCACCCGCCTGATCGACCGCAACACCACGATCCCGACGCAGAAGAGCCAGGTCTTCTCGACCGCCAGCGACGGCCAGACAAGCGTTGAGGTCAATGTGTTACAAGGCGAACGCGAGATGGCGCGTGACAACCGCTCGCTGGGTAAATTCATCCTTGATGGCATCCCACCCGCGCCACGCGGCGTGCCGCAAATCGAAGTCACGTTCGACATCGACGCGAACGGCATCGTGAACGTGCGTGCCCGCGACAAGGGCACTGGCCGCGAACAGCACATCACCATACAGGCTTCCAGCGGCCTGGCGAAGGACCAAATTGAGAAGATGGTCCGCGACGCCGAAACGCATGCCGAGGAGGACCGCCGCCGCCGCGAGGAGGTGGAAGCCCGCAACGAGGCCGACAACGCCGCCTATACCGCTGAGAAGACACTGCGCGACCTGGGCGACAAGGTTCCCGCTGATCTGAAGTCCGATGTCGAGAACCGGGTCAGCGACGTGCGCGCGGCCCTGGCGACAGAGGACGTGGAGCGTATCAAGTCGTCACGCGAGGCGCTCCAGCAGGCGATGTTCAAGGTGAGCGAGTCGATCTATGCCGCGGCTGGCGCTGGCTCATCCGAGAGCGCGACGACTGACGAGGCGGCGGCGGGCGCTGGTGGTGACAACACTGTGGACGCCGACTTCAAGGAAGAGCAGTAGTCATCTGCTTTTCACTCCGCCACTGGCTCATACGCGCCGCCTTCCACGGCGACAGGTGTGGGGCGGTGGCGGGGACTATGTTATAGTGGTTTAGCTCGCGCGGTGTACGCCGCGCGTTGCGAGAACTGGAACCGCGCGGAGCCGGGCCGAAACGCCCGGCCCGCGCGCTGGCGCATCTGCCGGCGCCAGAGCGGGTGAGCGCACGCGTCCTGGCGACAGTGCGGATGAAGAGGATGCCAATGGCCGCGAAACGCGACTACTACGAGACCTTGGGGATCGCGCGCGGCGCGAGCGAAGACGACATCAAGAAGGCTTTCCGCCGCCTCGCCCGGCAGTATCATCCCGATGTCAATAAAGACAAAGGCGCCGAGGCCCGATTCAAGGAGATCAACGAGGCCTACGAGGTGCTCGGCGACCCCCAGAAGCGCGCGGCCTACGACCGTTTTGGCCACGCAGGCGTCTCGAATGAAGCTGGCGCTGGCGCGAACCCGTTCGAAGGCTTCGGCTTCGGCAATTTCAACGATCTATTCGAGACGCTCTTCTCCAACGCCGCGGGAGCCGCGGGCGCGCGCGCGCGCGCAGGGGCGCAGCGCGGCGCAGACCTGCGCTACGATCTGACTCTGACCTTTGAGGAGGCCGTGCGCGGCGCCCAGAAGGAGATCGAGATCCCGCGCTGGGAAACCTGCCCGAACTGCCAGGGAAATGGCGCGCAGCCAGGCACGGCGACGCAGCGCTGCCCGAACTGTCAGGGCTCAGGTGAGATCCGCCGCGTCCAGCAATCTATCTTTGGTCAATTCGTCAATGTCATGGTCTGCGACCGCTGCCGCGGCGAAGGCCGCATCATCACCACGCCCTGCGAGCGCTGCCACGGCCAGGGGCGCGTGCGCAACGTGCGTCGTGTGACGGTAAACATCCCCGCTGGTGTGGACGATGGCATCAATGTCCGGGTGACCGGCGAAGGTGAGGCGCCGCCGCGTGGCGGCGCGCCGGGCAATCTCTATGTCGCGCTCTCCGTCAAGCCACACGAATATTTCAAGCGTCAGAACACCGACATCACCTATGAGCTGCCGATTAGTTTCTCTGACGCGGCCCTGGGCGCTGAGGTGGAGGTACCGACACTGGATGGGAAGGAGTCGCTCAAGATCCCTAGTGGGACGCAGAGCGGCCGCGTCTTCCGCCTCAAGGGCAAGGGTGTTCCGGTGATCCACCAGTCTACCCGTGGTGATGAGTTGGTCACCATTCGCATCGTGACACCACAGAACCTGACCAAACGGCAGAAAGAACTCCTGCAGGAGTTTTCCGATATCGAGCGGACGCAGGCGGAGAAAGGCGATGGGAGCATCTTCGGCCGCGTCTTCGAGCGCATTAGGAGTGAGTTCGACGGGAACGAGTAGATCATTTTCGGGCATCTCAATGCGGTGAGCGCCGCGTTCGCCGTCCTTGCCATCGGATGCGAATGCGGCGCTCATTGCGTTTCAGCGATCTAGAGCCACCCCCGGCGGCGGAAATACCAGATTTGCGTGACGGAGACCAGTGCCATGAAGGCGAGCACATACCAGAAGTTGAAGCCGTGATCGCTCAGGACTTGTGGCATGGAGCCGAAATTCTGGCCAAACACGCCAGTCACGAAGGTGATCGGCATGAAGATAGTGGCGATGATCGCAAGCTGCTTCATGACCGAATTGAGGCGGTTCGAGACGGTCGAGAGGTAGACATCGAGCAGGCCGCTCAGCAGGTCACGGTAGGAGTCCAGCATCTCGTAGACACGCACAGTGTGGTCGCGCACGTCGGCGAAATAAGGCTCGGCGTCCGCCGGGATGAGAGCCCCCGTCCGCATGGTGATTGAGCTCATGACCTCGGCCTGCGGCAAGGTCACGCGGCGAAGCGTCGCTACGGCGCGCTTGAGGTGAAAGAGCCGTTGCTGCACTTTGTTCGAGGTGTCATTGACAACGCTGATCTCGAGCTCATCAATGACATCGTCGAGCGTGTCGAGCACCGGGAAATAGGTATCCACCAGCGAGTCGATGACGGTGTGGAGCAAATAGGGAAGCCCGCGCGCCATGGCGTTCTCTTCGCCGGTGGCTTTCCCGATTTCGCCCCACACTTGCTCAAGCCACTCATAGCGCTCACGATGGGAGGTGATGAGGAATCCCGGCCCGAAGATGATATCGAGTTTCGTAACAATAGGTTCCTCAGCGACACGGTCAAATCCGAGGCCGTGCATGACGATAGCGAAGACGCCGGCGCTGTCCAGCATGCGGGAGCGCTCGATGGGGTCAGCCAGGCTCTCTCGCAAGACATCTGGAAGATGGACGAGGCGCGTGATCTGCGGGATTGTACGGGCGGGGTCGCCTTGCGCGTCTATCCAGGCCACCGCGGAGCCGGAGGAGATAGCCTGCGCGATTTCACTTTCCGCCAGGTCGAACTGTGGCGCGCCGTCACGGCAGAGCGCGACGCGCAGGTGGCTTGTGGCTGAAGCGGACGCGCCACTGCGGTCGTTAGTCTGGCTAGTCGTCGTCACTCTGCGCCTCCTGGTAGCCGCTGTGAAACCTCATCAGCGTTTTCGCTGAGCCGCCATGCTTGTTGGCGAGTCATGGCGACGCGGGCCCGCTGGCGGACAATATAGCAGGTTGCGGCCGCCCAGAGTGCGGAATTGGCGGTGGCGACAACACCACCAGCTAGCAACGACATCGCGACAATGCGTTCCGTGGGCCGCAAGGTATCCCACCAGCGTAACGCCATGCGCATGGGCTGGTCGTCTCGCATATCTTTCCTTCCCAGTGTTCGAAAATTTGCCTCGCTCGAGGCGGTCAGCGCAACCGGGTCGCTCTGCCCGCCTGCCTTGCGCATGTGGCGCGCCATCAGCGACACTGTGCGTGGCGAACTCGCCACGGTCTGCTGACGCGTCACATGCGATAGCAGGTCAGCGCTGGATTATAGCAGAGAGTGTGGGCTCCATTGAGCGATTCACCTGATGGCAAGCCGGTGACCTGGCTGATGGATATGGACGGTGTGCTCGTGCAAGGCTCACAGCCCATTCCAGGCGCGGACGAATTCATCGGCCGGCTGCGCGCCGCGAACAAGCCTTTTCTGATTTTGACCAATAATTCACTCTACACGCCACGCGACCTCAAGGCCCGGCTGGCGACGCAAGGGCTACATGTCGGCGAGAACGAGCTATTTACGTCCGCGATGGCGACTGCGCAATTTCTGCACCGGCAGGCCCCGGGCGGCTCGGCGTATGTCATCGGAGAGGCCGGGCTGACGACCGCGTTGCACGACGTTGGTTTCATCCTCTCTGACACCGCGCCTGACTATGTGGTACTTGGCGAGACGCTGTCCTACAGTTTCGCGCGGCTCACCCAGGCGATACGCCTCATCCGCGCGGGCGCGCGTTTCATCGCTACCAATCCTGATCCTATTGGTCCAGGAGACGGCGGCATCGTGCCGGCGACGGGCGCGGTCGCGGCGCTCATCCATGAGGCGACGGGCATGCGGCCGTATTATGTTGGCAAGCCTAATCCACTGATGATCCGCTCGGCCCTGCGCGCGCTCGGCGGCCATTCCGAGACCTCGGTGATGATTGGCGACCGCATGGACACTGACATCATCGCTGGCACCGAGGCGGGCATGGAGACCACGCTCGTCCTCACTGGTGTCACCACCCGCGAGATGGTCGACCGCTTCCCTTACCGTCCTACCCGCATCGTCGAGTCGGTGGCCGAGATTGAGGTCTGATGCGCTCCAGCCCTCGTTACAAGCGCATCGGCCGGATAAGCGCACTGTACACATGCGGTTGGGCCGCTGCTTCTCTACTAGAGAAGCAGCGGCCCAACCTGTTGGGGTGACTGACGGGTCTCGAACCCGTAACCTTCAGAGCCACAATCTGACGCTCTGCCTATTGAGCTACAGCCACCATGCGATGCGTATCACACGCAGGGGCAGTATAGCGCGCGGCCAGAGCCCTTGTCAACGCGGCGCGCCTGCGCGAAGCGCCATGCCCAGCGGCTTATGGCGCTCCACCGACTTGCATGTTTGGCGGAATTGAGGCATACCCGGTGAGCTCGACATAGCCCTCGCCTGTGAGGGCGTTCCCGGCCTGAGAGCCGCGAATCGACACCGCGCCTTCCCAATACGCGATGCCCGTGGAGCGCGCCGTCACGAGCTCCTGGTCCTTGAGCATCGGCGTAAGGGTGAGCGTCACGTTGTTGGGCAGCGAGACATGCCAGCCCGAGGGATAGACGCCGCCGGTGACCGGGCTGGTCCAGCTTCCAAGGGCCTGAGACTGTATGGCGCTGGGCGTGATCTCGCTCGCCGCGCCATCTGGCGCGACGGCGGTGCCGAACGTGGAGACGGGGCGCTTCTGCGCGTCGCGGATAACGTAGAGCATGTATTCCGTATGGTTCGAGAGCTGGATGCTGTACCAGTCCCAGCCGGAGCCTGCCAGCGTGAGAAAGTCGCCCCATTGGTGGTCCATCCACGCCTGGCCAGTGACGTTGAATTGCGCGTTGTGGTCGCTCAGGACGCCGCTGACGGCCAACAGCGGGCGTGAGTAGTAGTATGAGAACCCCGCAGGTCCGTACGTGATGATGCCGTTGCCATTGTGCAGGATAGCGTTCGGTAGCTGATCGGTCAGCGCAAGCTGGAAGCTGTAGCCGTCCATCGTCGCCGCTAGCACGTCGTGACCGCCCAGCCCATGCATGCTCCAGCCGCCGAGCGTGAGCGTGAAGCCAGAAGTTGATCCTGGCGAAGGAACCACGTCAGCGGGCGCGAAACCAGCGCGCTCCGCGAAGGTGAACTTGCCAGCGGTGATGTCGCTGACGGCGAAGTGCGCGGCGTAGTACGGTGGTAGCTGGCCACGTAGCGTCTGGAAGAAGGTCAGCTCGAAGCCGTAGGTATGCGCGGCGCCATGCGCGTCTGTCCCGTGTAGGTGGCCCGTGTAATACCACCACTCAGTGAGATCCTGGTGGGGCGCCTCATCCTGCGGAAATGTAACAGGCGGGAGTGGCGCGGGCGTCGGTGTAGCGCGGACGACGCGCGGCAACGAGCCGCCGGTGGTGATCATGCCAGGCGCTCCGCAAGCCGACATCAGCGCGGCCACCCCCGCTAGCGTCACCACTGCGAGCGGGCGGGCACGCGGCCGTAGAAAGGAACTAGCGGCGGACTGCGCGCTACGCCACATCGCTGTTACTCTGGAATTCATCGCTCGCCTTCCTGCGGACTTGCGCTGCGCTTACTTCTCACGGCTACCAGACTCCCGCGAGGTCGCCCAGACGCTGGCGATGCTGGCAGCAGATGGTTGAGCGGGGCCGGCCACCACCAGTTAATCTCGCCGAGTAGCCGCATCGTCGCTGGGGCCAGCAGTCCGCGGACGAGCGTAGCATCAAGCAGAACGGCCAGCGCTATGCCGACGCCCAGCGCCTTGACGATCACCATATCGGCGGAGACGAACGCGGAGCTGACGACGATCACGATCGCCGCGGCGCTCGTGATGATGCCGCCGCTGCGCTCCATGCCCAGCGCGACGCTATGCATGTTGTCATTGCCCTGTTGGTGCGCCTCGCGGATTCGGGAAAGCAGGAAAACCTCATAGTCCATCGAGAGGCCGAAGAGCGCGCAGAACATTAGGATAGGCGAGCTTGCCTCGACATAGCCGAGCGGTGTGAAATTGAGCAGTACGCTCAAATGGCCTTCCTGAAAGACGAACACAAGAGCGCCGTAACTGGCCACGATCGAGAGCATATTCATCAGGAGCGCTTTGAGCGGCAGCACCACCGAGCGGAATAGCAGCGCGAGCGCGACGTAGGTGACGAGCGCCACAAGCAACATAGCCCAGGGGAATGCGCCGTAGAGTGTGTTGACGTAGTCGATGATCCCGGCGGTTCCACCATCTACCAGCACCCGCAGGCCCGCGGGCGGCTGTGTGCCACGGATGGCCTGGACCAGGGCCTCGGTGCGGGTATCGAGCATGCCATATTTGCTATACACCTCGATCATCGTAATGCGTTTGCCCACCAGCGACTTCAGCGAGCGGCTGATGTATGGGTCGGCGATGATTGACGGGTCGGCGTACATCAACTCGTACTGGCTCAGCGAGATGCGCGGGTCAAGCGAGACGATGCTGGTGACATGGGAGACGCGCGGGTCGGCTTCGAGCCTCCGCACGTAGAAATCCAGTGTGTCGAGGGTCGCCGCAGCGAGTGGGCTGTCCCGTGTCTCGACAGCCAGTATGATGGGCGTTGTCTTGCTTTGCGCGAACTTCGATTGCATGATGTCGAACGCGGCGCGCGAATTGACTGACTTCGGAAGGATGCTGGCGTCGGGCGCGGCGAGGCGCGCATTCAGGAACGGGATGCCAAGCAAGAGCAGGAAGATGAGGGTTGGGATGAGTGTAGTGAACGGGTGGCGCATGACCCAGAGTGAGAGTCGATGCCAGAAGCCATCGTTCTCGCTGTACGTGACGCGCTGGGTATTCTTCTTGCCAAAGCGGGGGAGGCGCACCGGAAGCCAGTTCACGCGATGGCCGAGCACGGCCAGCATCGCGGGCAGTAACGTCACCGCGGCGACGATTGAAAACGCGACGGTCAGCATGCCGCCGAGCCCAACGGACCGGAGCATGTTGATCGGGAAGACGACCAGGCCAAGCAGTCCGATAGAGACGGTGAGCCCAGAGAAGAAGACGGCGCGCCCGGCCGTCGCCATCGTCGTCGCCAGCGCTTCGTGGGGCTCCGCGCCCGCGCGGAGCTCCTCGCGGAAGCGGCTGACCATAAAGAGCGAGTAATCTACTCCCAAGCCGAGGCCAAATAGCGTGGTGATGTTCAGTGCGAAGATCGAGACGGAGGTATGCAGCGCGATACCATAGAGCAGCGCCAGCGCGACAACAACGCTGCTGCCGCCGACAATAGCGGGGAGCGCGGACGCGACCACCGAGCGGAAGACAAGCAGTAATGCGAGTAGGGCAAAGGGGAACGCGAGTTCTTCCGCGCGGCGCAAATCAGCTTCACTGACGCGCTGGATATCTTCGTAAAAGACCGGGCCGCCACCAATGGTGACGCTCAGATCTGGCTGGCGCGTGACGACTCGCGCACGGAGATCAGGCAAAACGCTGGGCGCGCCGTCGGGCCTGGGTTTGAGCAGGACGGTGGTGTACGCGGTATGGCCATCGCGCGAGACCTGCGACGGGTCTACGGTGAACGGCACGACCTGGTTCACCTCGGACCAGTTATTGAGTTTCGCGGTGACAGCGGTCGCTTCGGTGATGAACCTCGGATCGCTCGCGGAGAGCGTCTTGCTCGAGTAGATGATGAGCACGGTCTCGAAACTGAGGTGGAGCTGAGACTGGAGCGCGTCTATGGCTTGCTGGGATTCCATGGAGGAACTGGAGAAGCCCCCCGGAGAAAGGGCTCCGGCGATCCGGGGCGCGAAGGGCAAACCGAGAATAACCGCGAGCAGCCAGACGCCAATGACCCAATACCGCAGGCGTATCATCACCTGTCCGAGCCTATAGAACATGCCTGAGGCCTTCCGCGCCTGAGCAGGCGCTCTCGCAACTACCGCTTGCCGGAGCGCGCCGCTCAGGGGTATGATGGGCGGGTTAACAGCGCTGGTGGGCGTGGCGACCCGCGGGCGCTGCCATTCCGCCGAAACGTGGCAATGGTTGGTCTCGTTTCGGATGTGGGCGCGCACGCCCACGCTAACATCATAGCGCGCGAGGCGGGAATAGCGCCCGGGCGTGCGCAATCAGGCGCTGGTCTCCGATACGTGGGAGCAGGCGCGGGAGCGAGAGGTCGTGGCGGAAGAGTCCAGCGTCATTACAGTCAACCGGCAGGCATACCACGATTACTTCGTGGACGAGACCTATGAAGCTGGTATCTCCCTGATTGGTTCCGAGGTCAAGTCAATCCGCGCGGGGCACGTCAACCTGCGTGGCGCGTACGCGCGAGTCAAGGATGGCGAGATATGGCTTGAAGGCATGAATATCGCTCGCTACGAGCAGGCGATGGTCCACCACGACCCGTTGCGGCCGCGCAAATTGTTGCTGCACCGTCGCGAGATCGAGCGCCTGGTCGCCAAGGTGCAGGCGAAGGGACTGACGCTCGTGCCATTGCGCCTCTACTTCAGCCATAACCACATCAAGGCGCAGATTGGTCTCTGCCGTGGCAAGAAGCAGTACGACAAGCGCGACACCATTCGGGAGCGCGAGGCCGAGCGTGAGATGGCGCGCGCGGTGAAACGGCGTTTGCAGAGCTAGCCGCGCTCAGCCGGCTACGTTGAAGCGCTCGGCAAACGCGCGATAGGTGGCCTGGTCGCGCGACCTGTCATACACGGCGAAGACGATCCGCTGGAAGTTGCGCGAGAACGGAGCGCCCGCCGCCACATACGTGTGGAATGTCCTCGCGACCACGGCTGGGTCGTTCTGGAAGACACCGCAGCCCCACGCGCCCAGCACGAGCGCATCGCAGCCTGTATGGGCCGCCAGCGCGAGAATCTTGCCCGCGCGGCCCTCCAGCGCCGGAACGATGCGCTCACCATGTTCTGGCTCATTGCGCATAACCGCGCCCGCGTTCGGCGCGGCGCAGGTAATCACATCTACTCGGTAGGTCGCTGGCAGCCACTCACCATCATCGTTCCGGATGACAGGGCAGGCCGGGCTGTAGATGGCATGGTCTGAATAGAGGGCGCTCGGCTCAGCGCGGTGGTAGGAGTAGAATGCGGGACACCGCATCTGACTGAGATACAGCCCCGAGCTGCGAGCGAGGCTTTCCTCCTGCGCGCGCGCGCCACTCAGAAACCCACCGCCCGGATGGCGCGCTGATGCGAAGTTGAGGACGCCCACACGCTGATGGTCGCCGCTTGCCGTGATACGCTGCGCCGCCTGAAGTGTGGTTTCGCCGGTGACTGTGATGTCAGCGGCACGCTCACCGCCGCGCCGCGCTAGCGCCAGGAGCGCCGCAAGTTCATCCGGCGCATACAGGCGCGTGCCACGCACGCACTCCTCTTGCGCCGCGCCGACTTCCACAACGCCGCCATCAGCGTTTACGTAGTTGCCGCGCTCGAAGGCGTCGAGCGTCTGCTGAGCGATGAGCTTGAGATCCATGGGTCGCTCCATATTCTCGCCACGGGCAGGATCACCGGGCGCAAAGAAGCGCGGCACACGCGCTGGCGATTCGCCAGCGCGTGT
>DASVZK010000047.1:0-5036 GCA_036391685.1 Ktedonobacterales bacterium | reverse complement strand
GACGACGCTGCTGCGCGAGGCGGCGCGCGTACTGGCCGATGAGTTGGGCAAGCGCGTCGTCGTCGTCGATACCTCCAATGAGATCGCCGGTGACGGCGATATCCCTCACCCCGGCATCGGACGCGCGCGCAGGATGCAGGTGATGCGCACGGCTGAGCAGCATGCGGTGATGATCGAGGCGGTGGAGAACCACATGCCTGAGGTCATCGTGATCGATGAGATCGGCACGGAGTTGGAGGCGCAGGCGGCGCGCACCATCGCCGAGCGCGGTGTGCAACTCGTCGGTACGGCCCACGGCCAGTCGCTGGACAATCTGTTGCTGAACCCGACGTTGTCGGACTTGGTGGGAGGCATCCAGGCGGTGACGCTGGGGGATGAGGAGGCGCGGCGGCGGGGGACGCAGAAGACGGTGCTGGAGCGCAAGGCGCCACCGACCTTCGATGTGCTCGTCGAGCAGCACAGTTGGCGCGAGGTGACAGTCCACCGCGACGTAGCCGCCGCGGTAGACGCCTTGCTGCGCGGCCAGCCGCTGATCGCCGAGCGCCGCACCCGCGACGAGCGCGACCAGGTCACTACCCGCCGCATCACCGTCACACCTGCGGACGCCAGCGTCTGGGGTGGTTCCAGCGGCCGCGAGCAGCGCGAGGACTTCGAGAGCTTCGGCGGCGGTGGACGCGGGCGCGCGGGACGCGGCGAGCGCGCGGGCTGGGAGCCTGCCTCCTGGGCGTGGTCGGCGCGCAACAGCGCCGGCCGCGCGCTGGATGATCCGCGCTACGCGCCGGTAGACGAGGAGCCCGCATGGGAGGACGAGAGCGACGAATTGGGCAGCGCGGCCAGCGCGGAAGCGCTCGAGCCGACTGGCACGACCGGCGCTCCGGGCGGGCATGTCGTGGCCAGGCGCCGCGCCGTGCGCATCTATCCCTTCGGCATCAGCCGCGAGCGGCTGGAGCAGGCGGCGCGTGAGCTTCGCGCGCCCGTCGAGATCAGCCGCGACCAGCAGACCGCCGACGCGGTCATGACACTGAAGACATTCTACAAGCGCCAGTCAGGCCGGCTGACGAGCGAGCCGAGCGTGCGCAAGCCCATCTACATCCTGCGCACGAACACCGTCGCGCAGATGCAGGAATGCCTGGCGCGCATCTTCGATCTCCGGCAGAGCGTGAGCGAGGACGGCGGCGCCAAGGCCACAGCGCCGCATCCCACGACCGAGGCGATGCAGGAAACGGAGGACGCCATCCACCATCTGCTCAACCACGGTCTGGGGCATGTGGAGCTACAGCCCGCCTCATCGCGGGTGCGTCGCCTCCAGCACACGCTGGCCGAGCGCTACAACCTGGAGTCCCGCTCCTTCGGCAAGGAGCCCTACCGTCGGGTGAAGATCTTCGCCCGCTAGCCAGCGCGCCAAACACGCCAGCGGCCCGCCCTTCGCGACACGCGCGGGGCGGGCCGCTGGCGTCAAAGCGATGCGGCGGGCCGGAGCCCAGCAGCGAGCGCCTACGCTGGCGCGGGGTCATGCCACCACGAACTCGGCGCTCTCCAGCGTGAGGGCGTCGCCCGGGCCACCGGGCGCGAGGGTGTAGCGCAGGATGGCGCGGTACGTCCCGGCGGGCCAGGGAAGCGCGCGCAGCATGCCCGCGCCGGGCGTCAGCGTGACGCGCATGGTCGCGCCCGGCGCGATCTCGATGATGCGTGAGGCGGTCATCATCATGCAATTCCCCACCGGCGTCCAGACGTTCCCCGTCCAAAGGCGCAGGCTGATAATCGAGCAACAGGTCTGGTGGTCCGAGGTATAGAGACTCGCCGTGGATCCGTTTACCAGCGTCACCTCCACCGGCTCGGTGGGCGCGTAACGGGCGCGGTCGGTAGTCAGTGAGAGCGCGACGGGGTTTCCAGACATAGCAGACATAGCGTGCGCCTCCTCCTGGTGAGACGCCCGTCCCGAAGCGGCGCGCCTCGCATCGAATTTTCTCAAATTGTGGCGTATTTCACTTGACATCTTGACAAGCGGACGCCGGCCTGTATAATTGGCCCATTCCGCCCGCCAGCATTTTGGTCTACGCCTGACACGATTTTCATCATCCATACGGCGTAGGGCGGAGTATGGGCACGGAGAACGCTGGACGGCCCAGCGCGCCGCATGGGGACACGGAAAGATGGGTCGCGACTATCGAGTAGTGTGAAGAACCGCAGAGCGCCGCATGACGGGCGCTCATCGAGACCACATTGGACGTTGGGGGCGTCCGGCGCGCGAGAGCGCGCTAGACGCGATCGGGCAGCCGTCGCAGGTCGCGCTGGCCGGTCTAACCCTGGGAGCCCGCGGCGCAACAGCGTTGAACGCTACACGCATCGAGCACGGCAGGGACTCGCCGTGCGCTGGGAAGATCTCTTCTCGCTGCGACCGCGTCTCAGCCCTGCGAGACACTAGCGGCTCCTGCGCACACATGTCGCCCGCGTCTGGTGTTGCCTGCCAGCGCGAGCAAGCAGAGATCACAGAAAACCACGGTACACGCGCTTCTCGCTGCGTGGCGCAATGTCGCGCCATGCAACCAAAGCCCTCGCCGTCCAGCTCTATGCCAAGAGCATGGCGCGGCGAGCATCAGGAGTGATGAATGAACCGCTCGGTTATTCGCAAGGCGTCGTATGGGGCAGCCATTGCGCTGGCCATCATTTCCGCCATTGTTGGATTACCACATCTGGCTGGCGCTTCTCCTGCCCATTCCAGCGCCGCTGCTGGACAACATGCCACCGTATCCCACTCCGTCAAGAATGACGTGTCCATCCCCCTGCGCGATATGCCAGGGCGTCCTTCAAGCGGACACACAGGCCAGGCGGACAACTTCGCCCCGCTGAAGACCGTCAGGCAGGGCCGCCCCAACTCGCTCAATCCGCATGTCCAGACCACCATTGGTCCGTCCATCGCCTCGACCACGAATAATTTCGATGGCGTGGGCAATGGCTTTAGCGGTCCCAATGGCACGTTCTCCGTCGCCTCGGCGCCGCCCGACACCAACGGCGCGGTCGGCCCGCAGGACTACGTCCAGACGGTCAACAGCGACTTCGCGGTCTTCAACAAAGACGCGACACGCGGCGCCGTCGGTTCGGTCCGCTACGGCCCGGTGGCCATCAATACCCTCTGGAGCGGCTTTGGTGGCCTCTGCCAGACCGACAACGACGGCGATCCGACGGTCGTCTATGATGGCATCGCCAATCGCTGGGTGATCTCGCAGTTCGCGGTAACCAACCCGAACCCGAATTACTACCAGTGCATCGCCGTCTCGACCACCAGCGACCCGACCGGCTCCTACTACCGGTACTCCTTCTCCTACACCGCCTTCCCCGACTACCCGAAGATGGCGGTCTGGCCGGACGCCTACTACGAGACGTACAACCTCTTCACCGGCGGCACAACCTTCGCCGGCGCTGAGGACTGCGCATTCGACCGCTCTAGCATGCTCAACGGCGCGGCGGCGACGCAGCAGTGCTTCACCACCAGCACCGCCTACGGTGGCATCCTGCCATCCAACCTGGATGGCTCGACCCTGCCGCCGAGCGGCTCGCCGAACTATGTCATCGGTCTGGATACGACGACCTCGCTGGCCTTCTGGAAGTTCCACGTTGACTGGACGACTCCGGCCAACTCGACCTTCTCCGGCCCGACCAGCATTCCCGTCGCCTCCTACGCGCAGGCCTGTAGCGGCGGCACCTGCGTCCCGCAGTCCGGCACGACCAACCAGCTTGACTCGCTGGCCGACCGCGTGATGTATCGCTTCGCCTATCGCAACTTTGGCTCCTACGAGTCGCTGGTCGTAGACCACGCGGTGACCTCCGGCAGCACGGTCGGCATGCGCTGGTACGAGTTGCGCAGCCCGAACGCCACGCCAACGGTCTACCAGTACGGCACCTACTCGCCCGACTCGACCTACCGCTGGATGGGCAGCATTGCCGAAGACGCCTCGGGCGATATGGCGATGGGCTTCAGCACATCCAGTTCTTCCGCGCACCCTGGCATCAGCTACACCGGGCGTCTCGTGGGCGACGCGCTCAACACGATGGGGCAGGGCGAAGCCAGCATCATCGTCGGCGGCGGCTCGCAGACCGGTACGCTCACCCGCTGGGGCGACTACAGCGCGATGACCGTTGACCCCGCGGATGGCTGCACCTTCTGGTACACCAGCGAATACATCCCGTCCAACGGCAGCTTCAACTGGAAGACCCGCATCGGGTCGTTCAAGTATTCTAGCTGCGGCTCGACGGCGACCAACGACTTCTCGATCAGCGCGAACCCGACGACCCTCTCGGTCGCCCAAGGTTCGAGTGGCACGTCTACCATCAGCACGGCCGTCACCAGCGGCTCCGCTGGCACGGTCAGCCTGAGCGCGAGCGTCTCGCCATCCGGCCCGACGGTCAGCCTCAGCCCGACCTCGGTCACCGCGGGTGGCTCCTCGACGCTGACGGTTAACGTCGGCTCGACCGTCGCCACTGGCTCCTATACCGTCACCGTGACGGGAACTGAGGGCAGCGCGACACACAGCACGACGGTCGCGCTCACGGTGACCGCGCCGGTAACCAACGACTTCTCGATCAGCGCCAGCCCGACGACGCTCTCGATCGCGCAGGGCGGCAGCGGTACGTCCACGGTGAGCACCGCGGTCACCAGCGGCTCGGCGGGAACTGTCAGCCTGAGTGTCGGCGTCTCGCCCACCGGGCCAGTCGCCAGCGTCAGCCCGTCGTCGGTCACCGCCGGCGGCTCGGCCACGCTGACCGTCACCGTTGGCTCGACCGTGGCCACCGGAAACTACACGGTCACGGTGACCGGGACCGAGGGCAGCGCAACGCACAGCGCAACTGTCACCGTCACGGTGACCGCCCCAAGTTCCGGCGGCTTCACCAATGGCGGGTTTGAGACGGGCACGTTCAGTGGCTGGACCACTGGCGGCGCGGCGACCTCGATCAGCACGACCGCCCACACCGGCAGCTATTCCGGCCAGGCGGGCAGCACGTCACCAACCAACGGCGATAGCACGATCGCCCAGACC
>DASVZK010000046.1:0-19306 GCA_036391685.1 Ktedonobacterales bacterium | reverse complement strand
GCCAGCGCGACCTTGGCCTCGCGCGCGATCATCTCCATCGTAACCGTCATATAACCCTGCGCGGCAAAAAGGCGCACTGCGGCCGCGAGGATGCGCCGCCGCGTCGCGCCGGCCTGCCGCTGGCGCTTGGGCGAATGGTAGCCGCGTCTCGGAGTATTCGAATTATCAGGTTGCTCGTTGACACTCATCGTAATTCAGTATACACTCCTTCCAGCCATATTGGCTAGATGGCGCTTCTAGTTAATTCGCAGGGGAGGAAGTCCGATGCTGTTACTCATCATCGTGCAGTGGCTGCATGTGCTCGGCGGCATCCTCTGGTTCGGCGGTACGCTCTACATCAACTTGATTCTCATCCCTGCCGTCCTGCCGCTCTCGCGCGAGAAGCAGCAGGAGATTGCGGCGCATGTTAGTCCGCTAACCACGCGCGTGCTGCGCCCGACAGCGATACTTGTCATCGCGCTCGGCGTCATTCGTGGGACGGTGCTGGGCCAGCTTCACAGCGCGCAGGATGTGCTTGGAACTACGTATGGGAGAACGTGGCTGGTGGCGCTGATTGGGGCGCTGCTGCTGTACGCCTTCATCGAGGTAGCCTTCGACCCAAACGTGCGGCGCCTGAATATCGCCAAGAGCGACGCCGAGTACGACACGACGCTGCAGCGTGTAAAGGTCTTCGCCGTGTTCGAGCTGCTCGGTTTCTTTGCCGTCTTCACCTGTATGATCCTGATGCGGCTCGGCCTCTGACAGCGGACGCGAGGAAAGCGTGGGAGGAAAACGTTCTCGAAGATAGGTTATCGCTACTTTCGCAGGCCGTGGGAGGGCGGGCTGCCTATCTGATGGCGCGGCGCAGTTGAGCGCCTTGCTCATGCAAGAGAGCGATAACCCTTGACACGAGGTCGCGTGAGACGCGCAGACGAACAGACCGGGCGCGGCAGTTGGCAATGGTGTTGGCCGTAGCCGTCGCGTGGCTCGGTCTCTGGGGCCCCGAGCTCTACCGTGTGCCTTCAGCGCTCGGTCTGACGCTTGATGGAAGATTACCGCTCCTCGCTGTCGCCATTGCGCTCCTCCTGTGGTGGCTCCGCGCGACTAGCCAGCGTGTGGCCACCTGGACGCTGCTGATCTATGCGTTAGTCAACGACACAGGTGGGTTTCTCAGTGTGCTACCAGTGCCATTCCTTCCGTTTGTGCCTGAGCAGACGTAGGGCATTGTCTCGTCCATGTGTTCTATGCCCTCTGCCAGGCGCCGCTGATTAGCGTCACTGTCGCTGCGCTGTTGTCGCGCCGCCCCCTTACCTATGGATAGCTATGCGTAGTAGCGCTCAGTCCATCCCACATTCCGTACGAGCGGTTGGTAGCACTTTCGTATTTTCGCGCGAACCCAGACACAGCGGTGTCATCGTGAGGCAGATCCTGAATTCAGGGCGATCTGTCGAAGCGCCAAGTAGACTGACCGACGCGAAATTCATTCTACATCTCCTCCATAAGTAGAGGGGAATCCGTATTGCGGCGCTCACACCCCTCGCTGGCCGCTTGCATGGAAGCGCCCTTCTCCCATGAGGAGAAGAGGGCCGGGGTAAGGGCCGGGAACCAATCTCCCCGCCGCGCCGTCAGAGATGGGTAGCGCGCGCGACCTCCCGAAAGAAAGTGAGCGATCAGACCACAGGAAACCTATGTACAGGAGCGATACACCATGCGTACCCACCCGCGATGGCGGCCCTTCCTCCTCGCGCCCGGGCTCGTGGCGCTGTTCGTCGCCGTCCAGGCGTTGCTGGCCCTGCCCGCGCTGGCCTGCGGCGGCCTGGTAGCCCCCAACGGCTCGATCCGGCTCACGCGCGCCGCGACGCTCATCGCCTGGCATGACGGCATCGAGCACTACATGACCAGCTTCACCTATGAGGGCGACGTCAAGAACCTCGGCTGGATCGTGCCGCTGCCCGCCGTCCCGCTCCGTATCCAGGAGGGCGGCGCCTGGACGCTTCAGCGGCTGTCGCTCGAGACCCACCCGCAGCCGCGCGCCCTCTTCGCCGCCGGCGCCGAGAGCGCCGCCGCGCCCGGCGTCCAGGTCTTGCAGACGGCCAGAGTCGAAGCGCTCAACATCACCGTGCTCAAGGGCAGCGGCCAGGCCGTGCTCGACTGGTGCGCCCAGAACGGCTTCGTCGTGACTGGCGACACCCGCGACCACCTGCTCAAGTACGCCGAGGGCAGCCCGCTCTTCATGGCGGTGAAGTACGATACCGCGCGCGCGCATGCCCGCCATCAGACCAGCGGCGATGGCGCGCCGCTGCTCATCACCATGCGCACGCCGCATCCGTGGGTCCCGCTGGAAGTGCTCGCGCTGGACGGCCAGATCGTCCACGCCGACCTCTATTTCCTGACCGACCAGCCACTCAATATCAGCGCCATCAACGCCATCGCCGGCCAGTCCGCCGTGTATTCGGACGTCCCCGGCGCGCCCGGTCTGCGGGTGGACTTCCAGGAACGGCTAACGCCAACCCTCTATCACGACCTCTCGACCGACCGCAATATGGGCTGGGTGCGCTCCGATAGCTGGCTGACCTATCTCAGCCTCGACGCCCCCGCCGAGCAGGTCACCTATGACCTCAACGTCAGCCCGGATGGCATTATGCGGCTGACACACTTCGGGACCTCGCCAACAGCCGCGATTGGCGACGCCAGCGTGCTACCCGCCTGGCTGCCCCGCCTGCCGCTGGGCGCCCCTGACGTGGTGATCCCGGCCGGGCTCCTGCTCCTGCTGATCGGCGGCCTCGCCGGCATGGCCGGGCGCGAGCGACGCCTCCAGCGCGCGTCGCGGCTGCCCCAGCCCTGACGCGCGGACGCCAGCCTTCCGCCTGGAGGTCAGGCGAAAAACGCGCGAAGAGCCGCCACGCTTCGGCGTGGCGGCTCTTCGCGCGCGCAGTGACAGGGCTTGCGAGCGACCGCTTAACTAGGTATCATTGCGACATATACATAAGGCATGTCCCGGCGCGAGCATGATGCGGGAGACGCCGCCTTGAAGCTACGACTTGCCCACGATCGCACTATTCCTGTCCATTCGCGGCCGCGCTCACAGCGCGCGGAGCGTCTCCGCGCCCGCCCGCGCGCCCGCCCACCTCCACGCTCCCTCCTCAACGCATGGAGCCATGGCCGCCCACGACTGATATGGGCCTGTGGCATGGCGTTCCAGCGGTCCCGCGCCTCCGTGGTGGAGCGCGCGTGGTCCGCGCCTGGCGAAAGGCGATTCTGGCATGCAAAACACCACCGAGCGCAGCAAGGGGAGCAGCCTGCGCTGGCTTTACCTCCTGCTCATCATCCCCTTCATCGCCACGCTGTGGGTCCCCTTCTATGCGGGCGTCAAACCCACACTGCTCGGCATCCCCTATTTCTATTGGTATCAATTCCTGTGGGTCATCATCACCGCCATCATTACCGCGGTGGTCTACTTCATCGCTGGCTGACGCGGCTGTCAGCCATCATGAGCAAAGGAGCCACCATTGAACCCTGACTGGGTAGCCCTGAGCGTCTTTATCGTCCTGTTCGCCCTGGTGACCATCATGGGCTTCGTCGCCGCCAACTGGCGCAAGGGGGATCTGAACATCCTGCATGAGTGGGGCCTGGGCGGCAGCCGCTTCGGCACCGTCGTCACCTGGTTCCTGCTGGGCGGCGACCTCTACACCGCCTACACCTTCATCGCCGTGCCCGGCCTCGTCTATGGCAAAGGAGCGATTGGCTTCTTCGCCCTGCCCTACACGATCATCGTGTATCCGCTGGTCTTCCTCCTCATGCCGCGCCTCTGGGCCGTCGCCCGCAAGCACGGCTATGTGACCGCGTCAGACTTCGTCCGCGGCCGCTTCGACAGCCACAGTCTGGCGCTGGCCGTCGCCTTCACCGGCATCCTGGCGACGCTGCCCTATATCGCGTTGCAACTCTACGGCATCCAGGTGTCCATCGCCGAGATGGGCGTCAATCCCGAGATCGCGCTGACGATCGCGTTCGTTATCCTGGCCGCCTTCACCTTTGTCAGCGGCCTGCGCGCGCCCGCCTTGATCGCCGTGGTCAAGGACGTCATGATCTACCTGCTGATCATCATCATGGTGATCTACATCCCCACCCAGCTTGGCGGCTTCGGCCACATCTTCTCCGCCGCCCAGGCCCACTTCGCGGCGGCCAACGCGGCGGCGAAAGCGGCGGGCAAGCCACCCGTCGGCGGCATCACGCTCAGCGCCGCGGGCATGGTC
This sequence comes from Ktedonobacterales bacterium, assembly GCA_036391685.1. Lineage (GTDB taxonomy): Bacteria > Chloroflexota > Ktedonobacteria > Ktedonobacterales > JADMIN01 > JAKAIY01. Next base: position 15,074 of record DASVZK010000046.1, on the reverse strand, counting down.
GCCTTCTCGACCCTGGCGTTCGGCTCGGCGCTGGCGCTCTTCATGTACCCGCACGCCATCACTGGTGTGCTGGCCTCGAAAGATGGTCGCGTCGTCAAGCGCAACATGGCGCTGCTGCCGGCGTACTCATTCCTGCTCGGCGCGATCGCGCTGCTGGGCTATATGGCCATCGCCGCGGGCATCAAGCCCGTCAAGCCTTACGGCGCCAACATCGCCGTTCCGGCCCTGATCCATACCATGTTCCCATCCTGGTTCGCCGGATTCGCCTTTGCCGCCATCTCGATCGGCGCGCTGGTGCCCGCCTCGGTGATGTCCATCGCCGCGGCCAATCTCTTCACCCGCAACATCTACAAGGAGTATTTCCGCAAGAACGCCTCGCACCGCGAAGAGTCCACCACCGCCAAGACTGCGTCGCTGGTGGTGAAGCTGGGCGCGCTCGGCTTCGTGCTGATCCCCGGCGCGACGGCCTACGCCATCAACCTGCAGTTGCTCGGCGGCGTCTGGATCCTCCAGATCTTCCCGGCCGTCGTCTTCGGCCTCTATACCCGCTGGTTCAACCGCTGGGCGCTGCTCATCGGCTGGGCGGCGGGCATGATCGCAGGCACGTACTGGGCCTGGAAGGTGAACTTCGCCTCTACCTACGTCTTCACCTTCAATGGCCAGAAGTACGCGATCTACACTGCGCTGGCCGCGTTCACCGTCAATCTGGCGATCAGCGCCGTTCTCTCGCTGGTCCTGAATCTGGCCAAAGTCAGCAACGGGCAGGACGCGACAGCCTCCGCTGACTACACCCAGATGGCCGCCCCCGCCGGAACCGCCGCGTAGGCGCCGGCCGTTCATCCGTTCGACCCGCGCGGACGGCAGGCTTCACTCCATCGAGTGGGCCTGCCGCCCGCGCAGTCTCGCGCCAGCCCGCTTCCGGGCTACCGCCGCCCTTCCCACACCTCTCGCTCCATCGCCCACGGGTCTTCCACCACCTCAACGTACTCATCGAAGCGCATCGTCGCGCGCCGCGGCACGCTGTAGCGCGGCCACCCCGGGTCGCCAAACATCGCAAACGCCACCCAGGCGGTATGCATGCGGTCGGCGAGCGGCTGCGGCGGGTTCGGGCCGAGCAGCCCCGCGGTCTGGTGGCCCAGCGTATCGAAGACGAACGGGATCTCCAGCGAGTGACAGGCGCCGAGCGCCCCCCCGAACGACGGCGAGCGCCAGGCGAATTCGTACATATAGGTGGCCGGGCTATTCCTGGCGTGGGCATCCGCCAGGCGGATGGCGGGGATGCGCCAGTACCAGTCGGTCTGGACCGCCGCCAGCAGGTCGCCGGGGCTGGCGGCGGGATGCGCCGCGCGATAGGCTCCCAGCGTCGCCTCGACCGGCAGCCCGTAGGTCGCCATCAGGCCAGCGAGCGCCTCATCAGATACGCTGTCGAGCGCGCCACCCGCCGCCAGGAAGAGCCGGTGCTCGTCGGTGTTCGTCCCAACCATCAGGTCAATGCTCGCTCCGGCTCCGGCTCCGATGCGGTCGAGCGGCGGAGCGGGAAGCGTATCGCCATCCACAACCGGCTGCCAGGGCAGCAGCGCCGTCACAGCCTCAACGCCCCAGCGTTCAGGATCGGGATTCGCCACAAGCTCATTCTTCAATTCCGCCTGCGCGCTGATGACGCGCGCGACGGGAACGGCGGCGATGGCCGCGCGCGTCGCTTCAACGCCCAGCAGCCGGGCAAGCTCCCGGCCGACCCGCCGCGCGGTCGCCGCCGACATGACATGCTGCGCGCCGCCGCTCTGGGCGATGGCCCGCTGGAACAGCCCCTCGGCGCGTGGCATGGCGAGCAGCGTAGCGACGCTCATCGCGCCCGCCGACTCGCCAAAAATAGTGACGTTGCCGGGGTCGCCCCCAAAGGCGGAGATATTGTCCCGCACCCAGCGCAGGGCGGCGGCCTGGTCGAGCAGCCCGCGATTGGCTACGCCATCACCCAGATACAGGAAGCCCTCAGCGCCCACCCGGTAGTTGATCGTCACGCAGATGACGCCGTCGCGGGCGAAATGGGAGCCATCGTACCAGGCGGTCGCCGCCGTCCCGAACTCGAACATGCCACCGGGAATCCAGACGATGACCGGCAAACGGGCCGCGTGGGCGTCAGGCGTCCAGATGTTGAGTGTCAGGCAGTCCTCGCCGGGGATGGCTGGCTCGGGCATGAGCGCGCTCACCAGTGGCGGAATCTCCTGCTTGGGTGGCGTCGGGCCGAAGGCGAGCGCGTCGCGCACACCTCTCCAGGGCGCGACCGGCTGCGGCGGGCGCAAGCGGTTGGGGCCGAAGGGCGGCGCCGCGTAGGGTATCCCCTTGAAGACGCGGACGCCATCCGAGACCGCGCCACGCGACGCGCCATACCGCGTCTTGACGACTGGATTCATCGCTCTCACTCCTCGAGCCTCCTGGCGCGCGCTACACGCCAGTCACAACCGCCACTGGCCGGGACTCGCCCGCCGCCGCGTCCGCCCGCGGCCCGGCCGCGATGGCGTCCAGGCCGTAGCCGCCTTCAATCAGCTCTTTCAGCCGCTGGGTGAAGCGCGCGGCGGGCGCGCCATCCACCACGTCATGGTCCACACTGACCGTCAGGCTCAAATACTCCCGCACCGCCTCGCGTCCCTCCATTTGCTCGCGCTTCTCTCCGATGCCGCCAACCGTCAGCATCAGCGGTGTTGGCGACGACGCGGGAACGCCCCAGCCCGCCCCGTTCCCAAACATGCCGACGGACGTAATCCCGACCGTCCCCATCGCCTGCTTCCACACCTGCGGCCGCGCGCGCCCAAGCGCGGTAAAGCCCTCGGCGATGAGCCGGTAGAGCGCCGTAGGCAGCGCTTCGAAGAGGCGGAAGCGCGGCGTGAGGTCGCGCGCGTTCGCGCGCTGCGCCGCGCGAATCTCGTCATGGATCTGGCGAAAGGTCTTGCGGTTGGCCGCGCGGATGACGTAGGGCACGACGTACTTGTCGCCGCCCACCTCGCGCTCGATCCGCGCGCAGACGTCGACATCATCGAAGAGGATGAGGCGCCTGAAGCCGTAGCGCATCGCCTGCGTCGCCTTGCGCTCATCAACGGCTTTGGCCAGGCAGCCAATCAGGAACGCCGTGAATGAGAGCGTCTCGCCGGTCAGCGCCTTGTGCGCGCGCAGCGCGACCCGCGCCTCCGTCACGTCCACCTCGAACAGGCCGTGAATCATGGGCTTATGGCGCACAGTGCGATTGGCGACCGCCGCGAAGCGCCAGTATTTCGGATACGGGACAATCTGCGCGCCAGGATATCGCCGCCGCATGAGGCTCACCTACCTTCCAGCGAGCCAGCGCGCGCATCGGAGCCAGCCCAGCTTCATGCGAAGGAGTGGACAGCATGCGTCTTACGAATCCGTCCCAAACGCGCGCCGCCCACTCACAAGCCCATCACGGGCGCGCGGGCGGCACGCGACAAAGCGTGGCGGAATCGCGTATCATGGGGAGCGCCGGACACCCAGCAGGACACGCGGCGCTCGCGTCCAACAAGTAGGAAAAGCGCTCTGCGCCGCGCTCGGAGCCAGCGCGGCGAGACATCGGCGGCGGCTGGCCCGCGTGAAAGGTTGAGTGCGCATGTCCGATCGGTCACTGCTTCCCATCGAGCGGACACTGGCCCTGCTGGCGGCGACGCCCGCGCGCTTCGCTGAGCTGACCGCCGGCCTGACGCCCGCACAGCTACGCGCCGCGCCCAGCCCCGGCGAATGGTCCGCCAATGAGGTGTTAGCGCATGTCCGCGCCTGCGCCGACGTGCGCGGCGAGCCCATCTACCAGATCATCGCCGAAGACCACCCAACCTTCCGGGCGGTCAATCCCCTGACCTGGATCAAGCAGACCAACTATCTCGACCTGGACTTCGCGTCCTCGCTGCGCGCCTTCGCCGCCCAGCGCGCCGGACTGCTGGCCGCGCTGGAGCCGCTGAAGCCAGAGGGCTGGGAGCGCGCGGCGACGGTGGCGGGCGCGGGCGCGCCCCTCACGCGCACCGTCCACTTCTATGCGCAGTGGGTAGCGCGCCACGAGCGGCCGCACGTCAAGCAGATCGCCAGCATCGCCGCCACCCTGCGCGGCGCGTGACACACGCGGCGCCCCTGCGCTCCCGTCGCGCCCCACACAGCGGCTCCTTCGCTGAACGTTCCGCGGCCATTATGGCATAACGCCAGCGTGGACGGGCGCGGCGCCCCATCCCGACACGAGCGCGCGCAGCGCGTCGCGCCAGATCCGCTCCGCGTTGCCCGGTAGCAGCGCCCGCCGCGACTCCAGAGCGGCCAGCCCCTCACAGAGGGCATGGAACTCGCAGGTCGCGTCAGCCACGTTCCGAGAGCCAAGCTGGCCACTGTCTCCCAGCCGTGCGATTCTCGCCTTCAGGACATCCAGCGCGAGACTCCCCGCGTCGCGGAACTGGCAGGCCAGATCGGGCGCCATGCCGGTCTGCAGGAACCCAATCCGCAGGAGCGCCGGATGATCGAGCGCGAACCGCCGAAAGACTCTAACACCCGCTTCTACCACGTCACCCACTGGATCGCTCGTAGCCGGCAAAGCCTCGAGCGCCTCCCTGAGCAGGTGGAAGGCGTGAGCGCCGAGCGCGACGACGAGCCCATCCTTCGACCCGTACAGGCTGTAGACGGCGCGGGTGGTACATCCCGCCTCGCTGGCGAGACGCCGGACGGAAAGCCCGTCCAGCCCCTCCTCCGCGACGATGCGCTCCGCGGCCTGGAGCAGATCGCTCGCCGCGCGCTCGTCATATTCCCTCGGCCGGCCCATCTTGACACCTTTAGCGTAACACTGTTACGATACTCTCAGTTACGTAACAGTGTAACACAATGCCGCGGCGCGTCAAACGTGGGCCGCGCTCTCCGTCGCGACGTTCGGCATGGGAGACTCGTATGGACACCTCTTCAGTTGATGTGGTCGTGATCGGCGGGGGCGCGCAGGGCCTGCTCATCCTGGATACGCTCATCGCGGCGGGGTACTCCTGCGCGCTGGTGACCGAGGGTGACCTCGGCGCCGGGCAGACGCTCCACTCGCATGGCTTCCTGAACACGGGCTTCGGTCTGGGATCCAGGGAACTTCCCGAAGCGGCGGCGCAGATCGTTCATCCATTTCTCCGCGCCCGCGGCGTCTCGCTGATGGGCGGCTGGGCCATGCTGCCCCCATCCGGACTGTTCGGACTTCTGCTGCGCGCCCGTCCGGCGTTCGCGCGGCTGCCCCCGGCCCGCCTGCCCGATGGCTTCGCGCCAGCTTACAGGGACGCGGCCCGCGCGCTGCCCGATTACAGCTTCAATAAGCGTGAGCTGGTTGCGGCGCTCAGCCAGGGCCGCGAGGACTCCATTATCCGCGGGACGGTCACTGGCTTTCGCGGGCGCGATCCAGTCGAGGCGGTCAGGCTGCGATCCGAGGGCTCCTCCACTGAAGTTGAGCTGCGCGCCAGAGTGGTGGTCGTCGCCGCGGGCTGTGGAACCAAGCGGCTGCTCCAGAGTCTCGTAGGCTCAACGCCCCAGATCAGGCGCATCAAGAGCCGGCTGGTTCATATGCTCTGCCTGCGCGCGCCGCGCGGCGCGCTCCCAGCGCAGAGCGTCGCCGCCCTCGCGCTCGGGCTACTCCTGGCGGCGCATGAAGATGGCGAGCGCGTGACCTGGTACGTGACGCCCATGCGCACCGGAGGCCCCTCGTTCGACGAAGCGCCCAACGACGCCGCGGCGCCTGAGGACCCCGCTACGCTCCGGCGCGCCTGGGACACGCTGAAGGCGCTCTACCCCGCGCTGCCCGGCGTCGAGGGCCTTGAGGTCGGGCATTACGCCGGGTACCGGCAGGACATCGGGAACTGGCCGGGCAAGCGCCTGTGCGCGGTAGTCGCGGGTACAGGCAACGTGATCGCCGCCCTGCCATCGGGGCTGGTAGGTCCGTGGCGCAACGCCGCCGATGCGCTCACGCTGGCGCGCGGCCTCATTGCGCCAGGCGCCGCGCGGCCCGCGCTCATGGAAGCTGGCCAGGGCGTGCGCGTCGGCCTTCCGGTGGAGGAGCGGCCCGGGTTCGTCTGGCAGGCGCCGGAGGACTGGCTGCGCTCGCTGCCACAGGATAGCCTCTCGCCGCGCCTGAGCGCCACGAGCGCCCGCTAGCCCCCGCAATGGCAGGCCGCCAGAGTACGTCGGAATCCAGCCCCTCCCACCTCACGTTTGAGCGCGCGGCGCAGGCCGGCTCCAGTGCGCCGCGATGCGTGACGTCCGTCCTCTTCAACGCCCCGTTGCGGAAGGTGACGCAAGTGAGAGAAAACAAGCCTGTTCTGTGAGGCAGTGGTGAGTGGGCTGTGATGCGCGCATGCTCAACTACAGCGCGGGGATGGGAAGGTGGATCCCAAACCCCAGCGCCGGCGCGCGACCCGGCGCGCCGGCGTACCTCCGCGCATCCCCACAGCGCCGTGCGGGAGCGCGGTAACAGCCAAAGGAGGCTGAGACCATGAAGTTCGCGCGTATGACGACGACGACAGTGCCGGTTGAGAAGGCCGACGAGTTCAACCGCATCTACGAGCAGACCATCCCGCCCGCGCTCAAGGGTGTTCATGGGTTCGAGGGGGTCTATCTGCTCATCGACCGGACGACGGGCGAGGGCTTCTCCCTCACCTTCTGGGCGAGCAAGAAAGACGCGCTGGCCTACGAGCAGAGCGGGCTGTACACCCGGTTGGTGGACAAGCTGCGCCCGTTCTTCACCAAGGCGCCCATACTGAAATCCTTTGAGGTTCCAGTGGAGATGCCCATCCTGGCCCTGGCGGCACGCTAAACGGACCACGCGCCCGGCGACCGCGCCGGCGAACTGAAGTCACACCCAATAGGTATTTCCGCGGCTCCGCGCTGCGAAAATCCGGGGGAGGAGCAGACGCTCCTCCCCCGCTGTCGTATCCCACACGGTACAGCAACACGTCAAGCCGCACCAAAAACAGAGAAGCCGCGTTAACTCCTGTAACTTCCTACGATCCGGCGCGCAGGGTTGAGCGGTGGAAGCGATCTGGACCGCGTGGCCATAGAAACAGGCGACCGCTCCGGACAGGTCAGGGGGGCGAGAGCGCGCTGGTGGATAGGGGGAAGTGACGTGGAACCGGGCGCGCGAGCGCGCGGGTGAGGAGCACAGCGATGAATCCGGTCAATGATCCAGTCGAGCTGGCGACCGCTATCACCGATGCGATTTTGGGGCTGCTCGCGCTCCTCTGCGCCCTAGGGCTGCTCGCGGCGGCGAAGCGCGACCCCTGGAAGGCGCGCATGTGGGCCGTCGTCTTCGGCCTGCTGGCGGTGGCCAGCGCGCTGGGTGTCGCGCAGCACGGCCTGCAGACCTCGCTGAACACGCACAATCTGGTCATTCATGCCCGCGATCTGGCCCTGGCGTTTACCATCGCCCTTTTCGTGGATGGCGCCTGGCTCGACCGCTGGGGCGCGCGTGGCGCGCGGCGCATCCTACCATTCCTCGCGGTGGTCGCGCTCATCTTCTTCGGCATCACCTTCGCCTTCCCGACCACCTTCCTGCCGTTCATTCTCTATGAGGCCGTGGCGATGCTCTTCGCGCTCGGGCTGTACATCTCGCTGGCGGTCGCGCGCCAGCCGGGAGCTGGCCTGATCACCGCGGGCATCGTCGTCACGATCCTCGCCGCCGTCGCGCAGGTCAGCTCACTCGCGATCGATGTCATCTGGCGCTTCGACCACAACAGCATCTTCCATTTCATCCAGATGGCCGGCGCTCTCCTGCTCTACAGCGGCCTGCGCGTCAGTCTGCGCGCCGAGCCTGCGCAGCGCTGAGGCGGCGCCAGCGGCGCACTCAGGGAAAGAGCGCGAGGAGCTCTTCCAACCGGGTGATGACCGCGTCGGGCGTGTCGGGGCCGTCCGGAGGCGCGGCGGGGGCTCCCTCTTCACGCTTCCAGACGCTGAACAGGCCTAGCTGGCGCGCGCCCACAACATCGGCGTAGAGGTCGTTGCCAACCATCGCGGTCTCGCGCGCGTCCGTCGCCACGCCTTCCAGCGCGTAGCGGAAGATCATCGGGTGCGGCTTGCGCACCCGCAAATCAGCCGAGACCGCGATGCGCTCCAGTGGGAAGTAGTCCAACAGCCCCATCTGGCGCAGGTCGTCAACGAACACCGCGCCGCCGTAGGCGCGATTGGTCACGATCCCCAGCGCATAGCCCCGCCGTCGCAGCGTCTCCAACGTGGGAAGGGCGTCGGGAAATAGCGCGCGTGTCGGCGCGGACCGGATGCGCAGCGCCTCGTAGAGCATCGCGCCCCAGCGCGCGTCATCCGTATGTATGCCCAGCGCCCGCAGCGCGTCGAGGTGCAGCGCGACGAAGTCCGGCTCGCGCTGCGGCCTCGCCTGGAACGCGGCGTCAGTCGCCCGCAGCGCCCGCGCCCGTAGCTCGCGCCCCCAACTGGCCTCAGCGACGGCCGCGAATGCGCCTTCCCACAGCGCGACCGCCGCGCCCGTGGCGAGAAGCGACTGCACCAGCGCCACCGCGCAGGCCTCAGCCTCACGCTTGTTGCGCTTCAGGACACGCTCGTCCTGGCGCTCCCACAGTGTGCTGCCGAGATCGAAGAGTATGCTCCGGACCCCGCATGGCGCCCTGCTCACCACGGACACGTTCACAACTCCCGCATAGCCGCGCGCGTCTCCACCTGGGATGCGCGGTCACGTCGCCACCTGCGCTGGTCGGCGGCGCCGGCACAGCGACTATAGCGGGCCTGTGTAAAGCCGGGGTAAAGCGCAGGTTAAACCTGGCGCGCCAGCGCTTCCTTGTCGTTCGCATGTGGCGTCAATGCGCCAAGGGGGAACTGGGAGGCGACCGATGTCGTGCTTGAGATGCGCGTGTGGTCACATCGCTAGTTAGCTCTCGGGACTAGAATTAACTGGGCAGCGTATGTGACAGCAGAGCGGCAAACCCAGCGACGGCTGCAAGCGCAAATGCCAGGATGGCCGGGCCGAAGCTTCCCATCACATGGCGCCTTTCAGTTGTCGTCTGGTCATTCACCGTGAAGACGCTTGTCAGGTTTCCCCCGATAAGCGCCAGCGCCAAAGCCACGATTCCAACTACTGCCGATGTTATCGCGATGATGACAAGCGCTCTCGTCATACGGGCGTTTCCTTCCCGTTTGTACGCATACGGGTTTCGTCTGGGATGTTGTAGAAAGGCTGCCTCGGGCTCCGAATCCAGTGAAGGCAAGCCGCTGCCAAATCACCATGACCCAGCCGAAACCCGTATGACCCCGCAACATATACGCGCATTGAGCCTTCCCCGTAAAGGGAATCGTGTCTCCCCCTAAACCAGCGGGGCAGGGGCGAATACCAGATAGACCCATCCCCTACGCCGTCGCCTCTTCCTCCGCGCCCTCCGCGCCCGCGCTGACCGCGACGAAGCCGCTGCCCGGCACGTAGTCGGCGGACTGATGGCGGAAGAACTGGTTGTAGAGCGTGGCGTAGCGGCCGCCGCGCGCCAACAGCTCGGCGTGCGTGCCCTGCTCGATGATGCGGCCGTGGTCCAGCACTAGGATGCGGTCGGCGCGCTTGACCGTCGAGAGGCGGTGCGCGATGACCAGCGCCGTGCGGCCGGAGAGCGCCTCGTCCAGCCCCTCCTGGATCAGCTCCTCGGTCAGCGGGTCCACGCTGGCCGTCGCCTCGTCCAGCGCCAGGATCGCCGGGCGCTGCAAGAGCAGCCGCGCCAGCGCCACCAACTGCCGCTGCCCCAGCGAGAGCCCGCGCCCCAGCTCGCCCACCGGCGTCCGCAACCCGTTCGGCAGCGCCTCGATCCAGTCGCCGCCGCCCACGCGCCGCGCCGCCTCCTCCACCTCCGCCTCGGTCGCCTCCGGGCGCACATAGCGGATATTGTCGGCCACTGTGCCGTCGAAGAGGAATGGGATCTGCGGCGCCATCCCCAGCTGGCGGCGGTACTGCGCCAGGTCCAGCGTGCGGATGTCGCGGCCGTCAATCAGGATGCGCCCCGCCTGGAACTCGTAGAAGCGCGCCACCAGCTTGGCCAGCGTGGACTTGCCCGCGCCGGTATGCCCCACCAGTGCCACCGTCTGCCCGGCCGGAATCGTCACCGAGAAGTCGGCCAGCACCGGCTCGTTGGGGTTATAAGCGAAGGACACGCGCTCGAAGGTGATCTCGCCGCGCAGCGTCCCCACCTCCTCGCTGGCGGTCTGGCGCACCTGCGGCTCGGTATCGATCAGCGCGAAGACGCGCTCCGCCGAGCCCAGCCCCTGCTGTAGCTGCGACCAGAAGGAGGCGATGCTGGTCAGCGGGAAGGTGAAGAGCTCGATGGACTGCACGAAGAGGTACCACGCCCCCGGCGTCACCGTATGCGCCGCCACCTGCACGCCGCCAAAGTAGACCACCGCCGCCGTCCCCAGCCCGGCGATGGTATTGAGCAGCGGGAAGATCGCGCTGAACGTCAGCCCCTGGCGCAGGCTCATCACATACGAGCGCCGGTTGACATCCTTGAACTCACCGTAGATCGACGCCTCCTGGCGGAAGGACTTGGCGACCGAGATGCCGCTCATCGTCTCCTGCACCAGCGCGTTGACATTCGCCAGCGCCCGCCGCTGCCGCTGCGTCGTCGAGCGCGCCAGCCGGCGGAAGGCCAGCGCCACGGCAAAGCAGACCGGCGCGATAGCGATCGCCACCAGCGCCAGCTCCACACTGATATAAAACAGCGCCGCGATCACGATCGCCACCATCAAGACCTGGCTCACCAGACTGAGGGTCAGCGTGACCACGGTAGCGAAGTCCTCGGTGTCCGAGGTGATGCGGCTGACAATCTTGCCCGAGGCGAACTGGTCGTAGAAGGACATGTCACGCGAGAGGACCGAGGAGAACGCGTCCTCGCGCAACTTGAGCGTCACATCGCCGACCGCCTTGGCCGTGTTCGCCTGGCGCACGAAGTTGAAGACCCACGAGAGGCCGCCAGTCAGCAGGATCACGCCGCTGATGACGGCGATGGTCAGCACGCTGCGCGAGGCCGAGAAGACGTCTATTCCGCGCGAGATCAGGATCGGCAAAGCCGCGTCCAGCAGCGAGGCCAGCAGCGTCATCAGCGAGACGAGCAGCATGGTGCGCCCCGCTGGCCGGAAGTAGCGCAGGATGCGCCCCACCAGCGCGCGGTCGCTGTATGTGCGGTCATACGCCTCGGCGTCCAGACCATCCAGCACGAAGCCCATCGGTGTCATCTCCTCTATCGCTGTCACGTCTCGCGGGCTGGGGCCTCACCCCCTGACCCCCTCTCCCTGCGGGGCGAGGGGGAACCCGTTGCGCGCGTGTGTCGCCCTTAGGGCTTACCGCCCGGCAAGCCCGATCCCCCATATCTCCGCGCATCTCGCCGCTCTGGCTTACCCACCCATCTGGCAAGCCCGATCCCTCGCGTATACCTGTCTCGCCGCTCTGGCTTACCACCCGCCCATCTGGCAAGCCGCCCCCGCGCATGCGCGCATCGCACCGCTCACCCGCCCATCTGGCAAGTCCGATCTTCCGGACAGGCGCGCGTTGCTCTGGCTCACCCGCCCGCCGGGCAAGCCCAATCCCCCGCGCATGCGCGCGTCGTAGCGCCACACCCTCTCGCCCCTCGCGACCCCGCTCGCCCCACACCCTCTCCCTGCGGGGAGAGGGTGGCCGAAGGCCGGGTGAGGCCCCCTACCCTACGGCCACCACCGTCTCCGCGCTATCGTAGTGGCTGAAGATGCGGCGATACAGCTCGCTGCGCGCCATCAGCTCCTCATGGCTGCCGCAGTCCTCCACCTCGCCGTTGCGCAGCACGATCACCTGGTCGGCCCAGCGGATCTGCGAGAGCCGCGGCGTGATCAGCAGCGTCGTCCGTCCGGCCATCACCGCCCGCAGCGCGTGCTGGATGGCGTCCTCGGTGGCGGAGTCAATCGCGCTGGTGGCGTCGTCCAGCGCCAGGATGCGCGGGTTGACCAGCAGCGCCCGCGCGATCGCCAGCCGCTGGCGCTGCCCACCGGAGAGCGTGACGCCGCGCTCGCCGATCACCGTGTCGTAGCCCTGCTCGAAGCTGGTGATGAACTCGTCGGCCTGCGCCTGCCTGGCTGCCTCGATGATCCGCTCGCGCGTCACGTCCTCGCCCAGACCAAAGGCGATGTTGTCGGCGATCGAGCGCGAGAAGAGGAAGATGTCCTGCTCGATGGCGCCGATCTGCGACCGCAGGCTGTCCAGACTCCAGTCGCGCACGTCCACGCCGTCCACCAGCACGCGCCCGCCGGTCACGTCGTATGTGCGGTTGACCAGCTTGGTGAGCGTCGTCTTGCCCGCGCCCGTCTGGCCGACGATCGCCACCGTCTGTCCCGGCGCGATGCGCAGCGAGATATCGCGCAGGGCGAAGGGCGGCTGGCCGCCCCCATCACCCGCCGCGCCACCGCCGCCCTGCGGCGCATAGGCGAAGCTGACATGCTCAAAGACCACCTCGCCGCGCATCTCGCCGGCGTAGCCCGCGCTGTTCTGGTCCAGTTCCGTCTCCTCGCGCATCACCGCCAGGATGCGGTTGGCCCCCGCGACGCCCAGCTGCACCAGCGAGAAGGTGAAGATCGAGATGAAGCTGGGGTAGCGCAGCAGCGACATCAGACCCATGAACGCGATCAGCTGGCCCAGCGTGATCTCGCCCCGCGAGAGCAGCAGCAGCGCCTGCAGGAAGCCGCCGACGATGGCGACAGCGATCAGCAGCAGCGGCAGGTAGCGCGCCTGGATCTGGCCGTTGCGCACGAACTCGTCGCGGTAGCGGCGCGCGGCGGCGAAGAACTTCTCGCGCTCCTGCGCCTCCTGCGCGCTCGACTTCACCACCTCAACCCCGGTGATCGTCTCCTCCAGCCCGGCGTTCATCAGGCCGAAGCGCTGGCGCATCTCAGCCGTCACTGGCGTCAGCCGCCGCGTATAGTCGCGCACGGCGAGGATGTAGAAGACGGTGAAGACCAGCGGCGCCAGCAGCAACTGCCAGTTGATGAAGCCGATGAAGATGATCGGCACAACCAGCGCCAGCGACGAGTCGAAGATCAGGCTGACACCGGGGTTCATCAGCGGGTTCAGCTGGCGCACATCGTTGGTGGCGCGCGCCATGATGTCGCCTACCCGCTGCTGGTTATGGTAGGTCTGGCTCTTGGCCAGCAGGCTCAGGTAGAGCTCCTCGCGCGCGTCGCGCTCCATGCGCTGGGCGATGACCTCGCTACCGAAAATGCCCGCCGGCCCGGCGATGAAGGCTCCCGCGACCACCGCCAGCAACTCCAGCGTAATCACCAGCAGCGCGCCCAGGTCGGGATGCGGCCGCACGATGGCGCTGAACGCCTGGCCGCCCAGTGTCGGCATCAGCGCCGTCAACACCTGCGAGGCCAGCGTCCCCAGCGTAAAGATGAGGAAGAATCCCTTGTAGCGCAGGATGTGCGAGATAATCCAGCGTACCGGCCCGCGCCGGTTATAGTGGTACTCGCCAGCGACCGTGAACTCGCGATTGGGCATCGTTGAACGCCTCCCCATGGCTCCGGCGCGCGGAGCGCGCAAGGAGAGAGTGTACGACAGACGAACATTCTTTTCAACTGACCAAAAGGGCAGGAGCGGGCGCAAAGCGGGGAGCGAAGCGCCTCACCCCCTACCTCATCTCCTGTGAGAAGAGGGGCCGCGATGCGAGCGTATCTCGCGCGGGGAAACGCTCTTGCCTCCCAACAAGGCCTCCTCGCCCCCACCCATGCGGGTCAGCCGCGTTGCGCGAGACGCGGACTGCGGGCATACTGTGAACTGAGCGTCGCTCCCTATCCTGTTCTCACCCCGTGGGCGAGAGCCGGAAAGGGAGCGGCCATGAGAGGATATGCGAGAGAGGAAAGGCCGGAGCGGATGATGCGGCCAAGCTGGCTGGACGCCGTGCTGCAGCGCTTTCAACATAGCTGGGAGACCAACGCGCAGTTCCGCGCGATGGTCAGCGGCGTCATCGGACTGGTGATCATCGTCGGGCTCTGCGCGACGATGGGCGTCGCGGCGGTCTTCGCCAGCAACGTCGGCGGCGCGTTTGGCGGCTCCGGCGGCGGCGACACCGGCGCATACACCTCCGGTGGCTCCAACAGCCCCCAGGCCACCGACGTCACCTTCCCCATGACGACGCTCACTCCCTGGCCCTCGCCGCAATATCCCAACTCAGGCCCCATCCCGGCCTCGCAGACCCCCCAGCCCTCACCTACCGCGGCGCCAACCGCAACGCCACAACCCACCTGCGACCCCAGCGTTGACCCCAACTGCGGCAACGGCAACCCTGGTGGTGGCGGCGGCCCTGGCGGCGGCGGAGGTGGCGGAAGCATCACTGGCTCGGCGCCTGCCCCATTGAAGGGCGGCGTGGCTGGCTCCATTCTCGTGAACACGAAGCATCCCAATCAGCAGATCCTGATCAATATCAACTGGCCAAATGGCGCTCATGATTTTCCTGCGGGCTCAGGCGTAACCGATAGCAGCGGGAATGGATCCATCTCAGTTGGTATTGTGCCGGCCTGCCCAGCTGGACATGCTGGTCAGACCCTTTATGCCCAGGTATATGTCTACGCCAGCGATGGCTCGCAGTTCTCGGCTTCCGTCGGCGAATTATGCTAGCGGAGTAACGGCGAAAACACGATTTGCCGCACACCTGCCAAATTTCTACCCGCCTGCGCCACGCCGTTCAATAGAGCAACGCAGCGCGGGTATTCTTTGGCGTCCGCCGCTGGCGCCGCCATACTTCATATTGTATAGTGATACCAGCCGCGCGACTGTGCGCGGCGCGCCTCGCCCAGCGAAAGAATACGCCCCCGTATGAATATCGAAGTCTGGTCGGATGTCGTCTGCCCCTGGTGCTACATCGGCAAGCGCCGCCTCGAAGCCGCCCTCGCGCAGTTCCCCCAGCGCGACGCGGTCACCATCACCTGGCGCAGCTTCGAGCTTGACCCCAACGCCCCAAGCGACTTCTCCGGCACGCTCGATGAGCGGCTGGCGCGCAAGTATGGCGTCCCCCTGGAGGAAGCCCGCGAGATGAACGCGCGCGTCGCCGGGCTGG
>DASVZK010000045.1:0-8368 GCA_036391685.1 Ktedonobacterales bacterium | reverse complement strand
TTCGAGATCGGAGAAGCATACGGTGACGGACTTGATGCCAGGAGTATCCGCTAGATACTTGCAGCGCTCCTCTCGCACGACATCCGCCGGGGTGCGACTCAGTCGCTGCCGTTTCGCGCTCAAGTTCAACTCTTCCAGTTGGGCATAGGGAATTTCCAGAAATTCGCGAAGTGGTGTGCTCATGGAATCTGAATCCTTGGCCGGTAATGGTCGTCTGCATTCCCTAAGAGTACCCTAAGAGTACAGGGAAGCGATGGCGATCGGTGACTATGGTTTGCCTCAGCATTGAGATTTACCGGCATCTGCCGGATATCTCAGAGCGCTCACGGGAAGGTGTCCATTGGGCATGCGCCTATTTAGGAACATCGCCTTAACGCGCCAGGCGGATGGAGCGAGCACTGACGCCCAGGACACCGGGATAACCGGGATAGATATAGGATATGACTTTGACGAGGCCCGCGACCAGAAAACCACAAAGGGGTTACATGATCGGCGAGCGCTCCATAGAGCACAATCCAAGCGGCCAGAGACAAAATGCAGTCAGTTGGTTGATGCTACTGACCTGCTCTGGCGTCTCATCGGGCGTACGCTCTTGCAGAGGATCACCCACAAAACCTCCTGAACGGGTCATCCTGCAAATGAGCAAGACCGTGGCCATGCAGGCTAGAGCGGGCTCCACGCTGTAGGACGAGGTCGCCGAGACCCTTGATCCGGTTCGGCCACTAGATGTAGGGTCTCGCCGGGATGACCCAGTTGGCCGCCCGGCTTCTTACCGGTCTGCGGCGCAGACTGCGCGTGCGGGGCACTTGGCGCTTGAACCCATCTGATGAGGGCGGTTTGCTGCTGTTGTGGCTATCCTTGGCCAGGCGTGCCTCTAACTCCTGGACACGCTCGACCAGCGCCGTCATCTGCTCGCGCAGCGTGGCGTTCTCGGCTTTCAAGCGTGCGTTCTCTTCATCCAGCGTCATGCCTCTACGGTACACCTACACCGCAAGTCAGTCTGAAACAGTTACCAATTGGCATCACAATTGGCATCAACGGCGTTTGCACACAACAAAGCGGCAGCAGGCCAGTTGGCCTAATGCCGCTTAAATTCTAGGGCGGAGGGAGTGGGATTCGAACCCACGAGGCTTGCGCCTAGCGGTTTTCAAGACCGCCGCAATCGTCCACTCTGCCATCCCTCCGCCGCACAGTATAGCATAGGGTGGCAGTGAGCGCCCCAAATAGACGGGAAATCTACTGGCTCGCTCAGGCGTTCTTGCGGGAGAGACGCAGCAGCAGGCCGATGATGATGAAGTTCGCGATCAGCGAGGAGCCGCCGTACGCGACGAACGGCAGCGGCACACCAGTCAGCGGCATGAGCTTCAGGTTGCCCGCCAGGATGATGACCGTCTGCAACCCCAGCACCACTGTCAGGCCGACCGCCATCAGCTGGTTAAATGGCACCAGCGAGCGCGCCGCGACGCGCATGCCGCGGTAGACCAGCAACATGAAGAGCGCGATGAGACCCAGCAGACCCGCGAAGCCGAACTCCTCTGCGAAGGACGCGGCGATGTAGTCCGTCGTCGACGCCGGAACGAAGGTCGGGTGGCCCAGGCCGAATCCCTGCCCGAAGACGCCGCCCGAGCCGAACGCCACCAACCCCTGCACGATCTGGTAACTGCTCAGCGGCGGCGTGCCATAGTAGATCGAGAGATCAAAGGCGTTCGTCAGCAATGAGGCGCGGGCGCGGGCATAACTGAACAGGGTGAAGACGACGATCGAGCCTAGGATGAAAATCGCGCCCAGGAAGATGACGTAGCTCATCCGGCTGCTGCCGGCGTAAAGCATCGCCAGGAAGACGCCCAGGATCAGCGCCGCCAGACCAAGCTCGCGCGCGAAGACCACGATCGCCAGCGCCATGCCCAACATGATGAAGAGCGGCAACAGCGTTTCCACCGGCGGCAGCGAGAACGGACCAAACTTGCGCCCGCCATCGGTCAGGGTCTGCATGTGCTCGGCCACGTAGCTGGCGAAGAAGATCACCAGGCAGATCTTGAACAGCTCCGATGGCTGGAAGGCGAAACTGCCGCCGCCCAGGCTCAGCACGTCGCGGCTGGGCGCGTTCGGATTGAAGCCGCCCGCGTGAACGAGGGTCACCAGCACGAGGGCCGCGCCCACACCCGCCCAGACATAGGGATAGCGGCGCAGCCAGTTCAGATTGCTCGTCACCGCCACTGTGACGACGCAGAGCGCCAAGCCAATGATGACAAAGATCAGCTGCTTGGAGCCCAGGTTGTCCTGGCCGAGGTCGCGCCCCAGCCGCAGCGCCATCAACACGCCGATCGCCGAGAGCATTCCGGCGATTGGCAGTAGCGTCTGGTCGGCGTCTGGCGCGACAAAATTCATCGCGAAGTGCGCGCCATAGAGCGCGATCACCAGGCCGATAACGGGCGTAAACGCGGCGAGCGGCGGAAGCTGGCGCGACGCCAGGTCAATCCGAGCGCCGTTGACGACCAGCAGCGTCAGCAGCCCCAGGAGCATAAAGACCGCCGGCAGCAGCAGCAGGCGGAACTCCGTCCAGCGGTAGCGGCCGGGCGTCAGGCGTGGAATCGCCCACTGGCCGCGGCGACCCGCGACCGCTGGCGCCTTCGCCGTCTGATTTCCTGGCCGGCCGCCCGCCGCTGGACTCTGGCTCATATAGCTCCCGCCTCCTGGTATCCCGCTCGCGCGAGCTGCGCCGCGCGCGTCATCCGCTTCGTCATGCGCCCCGTCTAGGGCATGAACTTGAAGCGCGCGTCGCCCACCTGGAGCGTCGCCCCAGGGCTCACCGCGACGCGCCCGCTCACCTTGCGTCCGTCAACGTAGGTGCCGTTGCGGCTGCCGAGGTCTTCCACGGAGAGCGTGCTGTCCTGCGCGTTGAAGAGGATACGCGCGTGGTCTTCCGAAGCGTATGGGCTCTCGACCAGCACATTGTTCGTCAGCCCGCGCCCCAGAGTCGTAATCTCTTCGATGTTATAGACATCGCCATCACGCAGCTGGGTCGTGCCACGGTCCAGCACGACCAAATGCCCCACCACACGGTTCCCGCGGGCGGGCGCGGCCCCCTGCGCGGCGGCCCTCACTTCCTGCCGCATCTCACGGCGCGCGACGAAGACCACTTGTAGCACCGCCAGATAGAGGGCTACCACAAGCAGAATCCGCAGAAACAAGAGCAGCTGGAAATCCATGCGCGCAGCTACCTCCGCTGGAACACGAATTCGTATCCGCAGATCGAGATGAGGTCACGATCGCGTAGTGACGCTGACGTTGAGACACGGGCGCCATTGATGTAGACGCCATTATGGCTGACCAGGTCATGAACGCTGAACGCGCCGTGGTCGAAACGGATCTCAGCGTGCGCGCGCGAGACGCGCGCGTCGTTGATAACGATATCATTCGCCTCGCCACGCCCAATGGTGACAATCGGGCGGTCTAGCAGGAACGGCTGACCCCGATCAGGTCGCAGCAGCGTCAGCCAGGCGGGCGGGATGGACCCCACCTGCGGACGAGGCAGCGGCGCGGCGGCCACGTCGGGCTGCGGCGCCATCATCGTGCGCGTGCCGTCACCCGCGCCCGAAACACCCGGTTGCTGGGGAGGCGTCGCCGAATCGGGCTGCGCGGCTACCCGCGCCTCGATGCGCCCGCGCGCCAGGGATGGGTCCGGCTGGAACGTCACCCGCAGGGCGTGCTGCAGCAGGTAGCCCTGGCGACTGGCGATAGCGTTCAGCGCGAAGGCCACGCGCGGCCCCAGGCGGGTCAACTGGTCGATCTTGACCAGGTCTTCGTTCCAGCCCATCTGGCGGCAGACCTGCGCCCGCAGCTGCACCAACTCCTTCACGCTCGGCGCGTCCTCATCCAGGCTCGTGAGATCGCTCGGGTTCAGGCGCACCACATAGAACGACGGCGCGATCCGCGCGACATCCCCCCGCCCATCCTCCACAACCCGCTCGCTCCTGACGTGGTCATCCATCGTCCTGCGCAGCGTGTCGAGGATTTCCTGCTCCTGAACCTTGGACCCCATGACGCGACGAAACGGCCCCTGGACGATGCCGCGCATCATATCCTCAAAGACATCAATAATTCCCATTGGGCCCTCACTTGACGCCAAGCAGGCGCCGTGACTGGTCGCTGTCGCGGTCCATCTGCTCGATGAGCGCCTCGACACTCTCGAATCGCACTTCTGGCCGCAGGAACGCCACGAACTCAACCTCGATCGTCGCGCCGTAAAGATCGAGCGTCGCGTCGAGCAAGTGCGCCTCAATCAGGCGGCGGTTGTCCGCGCCAAAGGTCGGGCGCACGCCAATGCTCACCACCGCTGGCTGACAGGGCGCGTCATCGCCGGGCAGGCGGACACGCGCAGCGTAGATGCCATTGGCCGGAATGATCTTTGAGGGGTCCGGCCGCAGGTTAGCCGTCGGATACCCCAGCAAGCGTCCACGCCGGTCGCCGCCGATGACTTCGCCCGTGACGGTATACGGATAGCCCAGAGCCGCTGTTGCCTCCATGAGACGTCCGGATTCCAGGCTGGCGGCGATGCGCGCGCCGAAGCCGCCAGCCACGCTCGCGCCATTGGTCGCCTCTGCCGGATCCGCCTGCGTTCTGGCAAGCAACCCCTCCGCCTCCGCGAGGGCTACCGCCTCAGGCGACAGTAGCGCAAGCGCCGCGCCGACCGGGTTGGCCTCACTGACCAGCGCGCGCACGTCGCCCAGCGCGCGGATGCGAGCCAGCGCGACGGGCGCGTCGAGCGGGGCGCCGGGCATCGGGACAATGATCATCGCGCTGAACACACCCCAATCGCGGAGCCGCCGGATGCGCTCCTCCAGTGTGGTCAGGCGCGGCGCGGCAGTGTTGTCGCCACCGGCCGGTGATGGCCATGGCAGCAACGCCATAACCGCCGCGCCGGACGCCTCCGCCAGGCTGACTCCCAGGGTCGCCAGCGCCACATGCCCGGTGTGCGCGCCATCAAAGTCGCTCACCACAATCGCGATGGGACCATCTGCCACCGGACCGGAGTCCATGCGTCCAATACGGTAGATGACGCGCGCCACGCGCGTTTTGTTCGAGTCTCGAGTCGCGCTCATCATCCATCCAAGCTTGTGATCAGCCGCTATTCCGTCGGCAGTCTACCACACATCGCCCAAGCGGCCTGCGAACGGCAGACCCTTTAGCGAGCCGTGGCGGAGTCGCGGCGTGATATGCTGGCGGTTGACGGAAGGCCGCCTACCGCCAGCATACAAGACCATCGGGCGGCGCCCATAGGTCGCGCGTCACAGTTACGCGCGCATCGCCGCCCGTTGATCAAGGGAGCCCATATGGCCAGCCGCCCCCACAGCCACCGCGACACGCCGCCCAGCGCGCCGCATGTCCCACCTGACGCGCTGGAGGCTCCGCGCGAGGCGCCGCAATCACGCCACGAGAGCATCACCGCCCGGCTGCGCCGGCTAGGTGTGCGCGTGACGCCACAGCGCCTCTTCGTTCTGGAGGCGCTAGAGGTCAACGGCGGCCACATGACCGCTGAGGAAATCATGCAGTGGGCCTCGCGGCGCTATCCCGCCCTGAACTTGGCGACGGTGTACCGCACACTCGACCTGCTCTGCGGAGTGGGTCTCGTCGCGCAGACCGACCTCGGCAGCGGCGCGGCGTCGTATGAGCTTGTTGGCGATTCGCCCCACCATCATCTGGCCTGCGAAAGCTGCGGTGGGGTGATCGAGATGGATGAGGCGCTGCTAGCCGGGCTACGCGCTGAGGCGTTGCGCGTCTACGGCTTCCACGCCAATCCGCGCCATCTGGCGATCTTCGGTATCTGCGATCCCTGCTGGAACGCGCGACAAAACGCTGGATAGCGCCAGTGGCGAACTCCCCGGCTGCGCGCTCACTCCGCCTTTCCCGCCGGCGCGTCGTCGTCAGGCTCTTCGAGGCCGCCGATCAGGGAAAAGAGGCTGTTGCGCTGCGCGCCTAGCAGTTCCCAGCAGCGCACGATCGCCAGCCCTTCGAGGGTGATGAGGATGGACGCCAGCCGGCTCATCTCGTCCTGGCTGGGCGCCGCCTCATGATAGACGCTCGCGGCCCACCAAAACTCCAGCCCATAGATCACCAGCATGCTCACCGGCAGCAAGAGCAGCCGCGCCCGCTCCAGCGCGCGCGCCGGCGGCTCCCGGCGCCAGCGAATGATCATCAGCGCCAGGGAGCGCACCGCGTTGAGCAGCGTTGCGCCGGTGATCGCCAGTGTCCCTATGCTCAGCGGCGCCACGGGAATAAGCGCAATCAGCGAGATCAGGAACGGGTTCAGCAGGGCGGTGAAGGCGCTCTCGGCGACTGAGCGGCGCGAGCTGGACGCTCTCTTGCCGACCGTGCGCTCGGGCGCGACTGAGACGGCGACGAAGAGGAGGCCGATGAGTGTCGCCGCCGCACCCGCGGAGACCGAGAAGAACGCGATGTAGGACGAAGGAACCATCAGGCCACTCCTCTCCGCGCCCCGCGCAGCCGGGCGCAGGGACGCCCCGCCGCGCATAATAGCGCGGCGGGGCGTCTGCCGTCTACAGCCAACTCCAGCGGGCTAGCCGCGGATCGCCTCGACGAGTGAGAGGTTGATGAACAGGTCGCAGCTCTGGCGCAGGATCATCGAGGCGGAGTCGTCGAACGCCGCCACCTCCACGCGCACGCCATGATCGCCGCAGTAGTCCAGCAGTGGCAGGAAATCGCTATCACCGCTGACCAGAACTACGGTGTCCAGCGCCTTGGCGTCCACCAGCCGCACGATGTCCATGCAAAGGTCGAGGTCGAGGTCAGCCTTCTTCGCTCCGCTGGAGAACGTCTTGTAGTTCTTGGTAGTGATGCGATAGCCCAGCCCCTTGACGGCGGACAGGAACGCCTGGTCGGCGCCCGGCTCGGGGTTCGTGGGGGCGTAGGCATGCGCCCGCGCCAGGCGACGGTTGCCGCGCAGGAAATCGAGCAGTTGCCCGAAGTCAATGTTCACGCGCAGCGCGCGCGCTGAGTAGAAGAGATTGGCGACGTCCACGAAGACACCGACACGCTCCGATGAGGGCATCGCGGGCAGCGAGAAGGTCAGCGCGGGCGGCGTCTGCTGGCGGCGCAACTCATTCAGCAGCCGGTCAGTCTGGGCGTTGATGGCGTCGCGGATAATAAGACCCAGTTGCGCTGTGGAGGCGGTGTCAGGCGTGGCGCGCTCCAGGCCGCGCTCCACACGCCCTGGGCGGGGGTAGGCCTCGCGCAGCGGCGTCGCGACGCCACGCGGCGCGGGGCCAAACCCGCGCGCGAACGACGGCTCCGGCCCGGAATAGGGGGTCGGCTCGGCCATCGCGGCCGGGCGGGCGGGCTCAGCGCCCCAGCCTGGCTCAGCCGGGGTCTGGCGTTCAGGCCGTCCGCCGTAGACACCACGGCTGAAACGGCCACGCCCGGCGGGTCGTTCACTTTCCGGCTCTGGCTCCACGTAGACATCCTGGCCGAGCGTCTCAGGCGCCTCTTGATCGGCAGAATAGGGCCGTCCAACGTCATAGGACTCTTCCGCGCTACCCTCAGTGGCCTCGGTGTCCGCTTCGGCGTCCTCGGTGTGCGCGCCATTGCGCAGCGCGGAACCACGGCGACGGCGGCGACGGCGGCGGCCACCAGCGATTCCCGGCTCCTCTTCAGCGGCTTCGCCCTCTTCACCAACTGGAGTAGCCTCGGCCGCCTCAGGCTCCGCGGACTCGTCGCCCGCGCTGGGCTCGCTCTCAGACACTGCCGGCTCAACGACTGGCAGTTCCGGGAGCGCGCGCTCGGGTTCAGCGGCGCGCACTCGCTCCGTCAACTCCTCCAGTGAAGGCAAGTCTAGCGGCGTCTCCGGCTCAGAAGGCTCGCCACGGGCCGGTGTCGTATACAACTCACCTGGCGTCACACTCAGGCGCTCCGGCCGCGGCGCGGCGGCCACACTCACGCCAGCGCGCGTGCGGTCGAACCGGTAGCGACGCGTCGCTTCCGTCACGACAGGTTCCGGCTCGGCCACGACTTCCGGCTCTGGTGTAGCGGGCTCTTCCACGACAGGCGCGCTGACCGCCGCGGGAGCCTCAGCGACCGGCGGGGCTGCGGGCGCGGCGGCGGCTTGCTGAAAGCGGCGCGGCAGGCCAAATCGTGTCTTGCGCACAACGGGCGCCTCAGGCGACAACACCGGCACAATTGCGGGCTCAGCGACCGGCGCGGCGGCGGCCGCCATGGGGGGCTCCTCCGCGTGCGGCGCCTCGGGCGCGGCGGCCTCCCCTTCCGCCTGCTGGCGGCTGATGATCAGTTGCGGCGAGCCCTTGCGCGCCGGTGGGCGCTTGCCCGAGCCCGAAGCGCCACGCGCGGCGGGCTT
>DASVZK010000044.1:0-12224 GCA_036391685.1 Ktedonobacterales bacterium | reverse complement strand
GTTCCACCCCGTTCCCCCATGCAGGAATTTCCCGCATTTCTCCGGCATTTGATTCCTTGCCCTGTACCGCGCCGTTCGAGTCTGTCTGGCGCCATTGGGGGTAATGCAGGGGGCACCCATATCGTTGACGGATGGACTGAGGTAGACACATGGGTTACGTCTCGCTGGATCGAGGTGTTGGCGCCTCTCACAAGACACTCTGGCTCTCCCGCCAGCCCGGCAGAGACCGCTGCGCAATCAGGAGAGAGCGAGAGGAGTGGCGGCGATGAAATGGTTCCGTCTCTACTCCTCGGTGCTGCACGACCCAAAGGCGCAGCGCCTTTCGCCAGCGCTGTTCAAGTACTGGATCAACCTGCTGTGCCTCGCCAATGAGGGTGAGCCCCGGGGCGCGCTCCCCAGCGTGGAGGATATCGCCTTCGCTCTGCGGGTCAAGCCCGGTGAGGCTGGCCAAATTCTGAGCCAACTGCGCGGCGCCGGGCTCATTGATCAGACGCTGGAGGGACGCGACTTCCCCCACAACTGGATGCAGCGTCAACGCAGATCCGACGATGTTGCGGCGCGTGTTGCCGAGCACCGGTGGGGCGGGCCTGGGAAACAAGCGGAGTCAAGCCGTTCGGTGGACGGCAGTGTAACGTTACCGGTAACGCGGGTGAAACGGCAGGTAGATAAAGATACAGAAGAAGAGACAGAGAAAGATCCAACCAGTGGGCGAGATTCTATAGTGGACCCAGGAATTCGGACAGCGAAGCGGCCCGAAATAAGATAGACTACACACCATGATGAGGAAGCACTACACGCCGACCTTCAAAGCCCAGGTGGTTCAGGAGCTTCTGAAGCAGGAGAAGACGTTGGCGCAACTGGCCGCTGACCACGGCGTCCATCCGACGCAGTTGATCAAATGGCGAGCGACCGCGCTGGAGGGCTTACCCGGCTTGTTCACGAAGCGGGACAGCACCGCGGCGCTCACGGCCGACTACGAAGCACGCCTCGCCGCTCTATATGAGGAGATCGGCCGCCTGACGACCCAGGTGGCCTGGCTCAAAAGGCAATCTGGCCTCGACCCTCTCGCGGCAGGAACGCGTGGCACTCGTCGAGCGTGACGAGGGAGCTGGCGTTCCGCTCCGCACACAGGCGGACTTGCTTGGTCTGAGCCGGGCGAGCCTCTACTACCGTCCACGTCGACCCTCCGCCGAGGAGGTGGCGCTCAAGCATCCCATTGATGCGCTGTATACGCAGTATCCTTTTTACGGCTCGCGACGCATCACGGCCCAACTCCAACGAGAAGGGATGAATGTCAACCGCAAGGCGGTGCAGCGCCACATGCGCGAGATGGGCATCGCAGGCATCTGCCGGGGTCCGAATCTGAGCCGTCGCGCGCATGGGGAGCAGGTGTATCCCTACCTGCTGCGCGACATCACGAGCAACTATCCCAACCACGTCTGGGGCATCGATGTCACATACATTCCCTTGCAAACCAGCTGGATGTACTTGGTCGGGGTGCTCGACTGGTTCTCGCGCTATGTGGTCAGCTGGGAACTGGACGACACCCTGCAGCTGCCCTTCGTGCTCAGCGCCGTCAAGCGGGCGCTGGCGCAGGCGCGGCCTGTGATCTGGAACAGCGATCAGGGGAGTCATTTCACCAGCCCGCAATATCGGGAGTTGCTGCTGACAGCCGGGGTGCAGATCAGTATGGATGGCAAGGGCCGAGCGCTCGATAACATCTTCGTGGAGCGGCTGTGGCGTTCTGTGAAGTATGAGGAGGTCTACCCCAACGACTATACCAGCCCACGCGAGGCGCGAGCGGGCTTGGCTCGCTATCTCGCCTTCTACAATCACGAGCGGCCGCACCAGGCGCTCAACTATCAGACGCCAGCCGAGGCCTATTTTCAGTCCTCGACCAGCAGGTGTGGTGTACTCCAAGTACCTGTCATGTGAAGGACAGTACTCATGCTTGAGGAGCGCAAGCTCGTCACCATCCTCTTCGCCGATGTGACAGGCTGGACGGCTCTGGGCGAGGCGCTCGACCCCGAAGACGTGCGTGCTTTGATGAGTCGCTATTACCAGCACGTGCGCCGGGTCGTCGCGGAGCACGGGGGCACGCTGGAGAAGTTCATCGGCGACGCCGCGATGGCTGTCTTCGGACTGCCACACGCCCATGGCAACGACCCCGAGCGGGCGCTGGCGGCAGCCCTCGCGCTGCGCGCTGCCGTGGCCGAAGATCCCTTACTCGCCCCGCATTTTGTCCTGCACGCGGGCGTGAACACCGGCGAGGTCGCGACGGCCCATCCAGCTCCCGATCCGGCGACGGCCGACTCGCTGGTGACCGGCGACGCGGTCAATACCGCCGCCCGCCTCTACGACGCCGCGGCGCCGGGCGAGATGCTGGCGGGCGAGCGGACCCGCACGGCCGCCGAATCCGCCTTCCGCTTCGGGGAGCGTCGGCTCATCGCGGCCAAGAACAAGCGCCAGCCTGTCTCTGCCTACCCGCTGCTCGGCCCGCGCCCAGCACGCCGAGTGACCCGGCCCCCGCTGGTGGGCCGCCGACGCGAGCTGACTCAGCTGGGCCTGCTGCGCGACCGCACGCTCGAGGAGCGCCGACCGCAACTCGCCTCGATCGTCGCACCCGCTGGCACCGGCAAGACGCGCCTGCTGGAGGAGTTTCTCGCCCGGCTCCCGCGGACGGCCGGCTTCCGAGCGGCCACGGCGCGCTGCCTTCCCTACGGGCAGGCGCTCACCTACTGGCCACTGCGCGGGCTGCTGGAGGGGCTGCTGGGCGACGAGGCGTTCACCGCCGGGCGGGTCGCGGCGGCAGTCGCCAAGGGCGGCCACTCGCCGGAAGAGGCGGAGCGCATGGCGGGACTGGTGCTGGCGTCGCTGGGCATCGACCCTGAGGGGGCAGGCGCGGCCCGGAGTGGTGCGGCCGAGCGCGAGCCGATCTTCAACGCCTGGCGGGTGCTGCTGGAGGCGCTCGCCCGCGAGGCGCCGCGCATTGTCGTCTTCGAGGACCTGCACTGGGCCAGCGACAGCCTGCTCGACCTGGTCGAGCACGTGATGCATCCCCGCACACGGGCGGCGCTGCTGCTTATCGCCACCGCCCGCCCGGAGTTGTTGGACCGCCGGCCGGGATGGGGCGGCGGGCGGCGTAACTTCCTCGCGCTGGCGCTCGAGCCGCTCGACGAGGCCCAAACGCGGACCTTGGTCCGCGCGCTGGCGAAGCAACTGCCGGAGGTCGCTCGCGAGCGCATCGTGGAGCGTTCCGGTGGCAACCCCTTCTTTGCGATCGAGCTGACCCGCACCGCCGCCGAGCACACGGAGCACGCTGAGCGGGAGGGACGCGACTGGGAGCATGAAGCGCTTCCCGACACCGTGCATGAGGCGCTGCAGGCGCAGCTGGATCAGCTCGCGCCGCGCCAGAAGCAGGTGTTGCAGGCGGCAGCGGTGGCCGGCCGCACCTTCCGCGCCGCGACGCTGCAATCTCTGGTCGATGGAGGGGCGTCCGGTGGACGCCCGGCGACGGATGCGATCGAAGCCGCCCTGGACGAGTTGCTGGCGCGCGACCTGATCGCGCTGGCTGAGCCCGAAGCCGCGGACGGCGACTATACCTTCCGCCACGTCCTGATCCGGGATGTGGCTTACGGCACGCTGGCGCGCGCCGAGCGCGTCCGCCTGCACGCCGCGGTCGCCGCATGGCGAGAGCGGTTTGCCGCGGAGCGTCTCGACGAGTTCGCTGAGGTGATCGCCTACCATTACCACGAAGCGGTCAATCTGGCACGTCAATCGGTGGTGTCCCTCGCGCTGCCGTTCGACGCGGCGGTCGCGGTCCGCAGCCTTGAGCGCGCGGGCGAGGTGGCCGGCCGCATCGGTGCGGTGGTGGAGGCGCGCCGCCACCTCGAGGCGGCGATCGCACTCGCCCAGGCGGAGGAGCACCTGCGGCTCTACGAGAAGCTGGGGGACTGCGCCATATTCGGACAGGCGGCGCTGGATGCCTATGAGACGGCGCTGGCGCGGTGGCGCGTGTCCAGTGGGGCTGACCCGCTGGTGGGCGCACGGCTGCTGCGCAAGATGCTCATCTGTCGGACGCGTCGGGCTGTCGGCCACCTGCCCGAAACCGAGATGGAGGCGCTGCGCGCGGAGGCGCGCCAGCTCGCTGCGGCGGCGGGCGACGAGGAGGAGGGCTGGAGACTGGGATTGGTGGACCTCTTTTGGTCGAACTGGCAGAGAGAGAACATCACGGCGTATTACTCCGTTGAGGACGAGGACGAAATCCGCCGGCTGGGACCGGCACTCGCGGGGTACTTCGAGGCGCGTGGCGAGTGGGAGGCCATGAGCGAGGCGCTCGACGGCTATGCCAGGATGCTGGTAGAAGTCGGCGCGCACCATGAGGCCGCTGAAGTTGCTCGCCGACGGCTAGCGCTTCCAGGCCTCTCCTACTTCGAGCGCGGCGATGCCAGCGCCATGCTGGCGAAGGCACGCCTGTACGCTGGTGACTACGCCGGAAGCATCGAGGTCGCGTGGCAGACCGTGACCACCCTGAGCACCGACCTCTCGCCGACGCTGCTCGCCGAAGCCGCGGGGTGGGGCGCGCTCGCGGCCTGTATTGCTGGTCACTGGTCAGATGCGAGCAAGCTTGCCGCCGTGGTGGAGGAAGCCTGGGAGGCCGGAGAGCACGACGCCGCGATCGGCAGCAGTCTGCGGGGATTCATTGCCGGTCTGCATGTCGCCACTGCCCACGAGGACCGCGCGGCAGCGGATCGCGCCCGCGCCGTGCTGCAAGGCATCTGGGAGTCCAATAGGTCGATGGGTGCGGCATTCGTCCTTGCTCTGCTCGCCGCCTATCGCGACGACGATGTCCACGCGTTCGACCATGCGATACCACCTGGCGCCAAGCCTCTCGGGGCCGTCTGGATCGCCATGACCTTCCTCAGCGAGCGCGGTGTCCCGTGGCGGCCTGATTTGCTGCGATTTGCACGGGAAACGGCCGATAGGGGCCGAGAAGATGTCGTGGTGCGTACGGTCGCCGTCGCGGAGGCGCTCGCAGCGGGTGATGACGCGCGGTTGGCAGTGGCCATCGAGGAGGCCGAGGCACACGGCCTGATCCCCCACGCTGCCCGCATGCGGATTGTGCTTGCCCAGCGCACTGGCGACCGCGACTACCTCGAACTCGCCCGCCCGGTGCTGGAGCGCCTGGGTGATCGCCAGTTTCTGCGCCGACTGGAGGAGGTGCAAGCCGCACTTCAGTGATCTGCTCAGGGGGCGACAGCCTCGTGTCTGAGCATGTGCAACAAGTAGAAGCAGGAAAGGGGAGAACCTATCTTATTTGTGGCTGGATCACTGTCTTGACAACGGGGTCCACCTCATTCTGTCTCCGAGAGAGCCAATGCGCGCACGCGAGAACGCGTCCCCGCGCGTGATGGCCAGCCGGACGCCTGGGGCGCTGTCGCGTCTGCTCACTCGGCTGCGACTCGCTCCTCTCCTGCGATGGTTCTGGTCCCTCGGCAGGTTCGACCGCCGGATGCTGGCGTTCAACGCCCTGGTGACACTGCTGCTGGCGGCGCTGGTCATCCGGATCGCGCTTCCCTTCCTGCCCGGCCATCCGTTCAACCTGCTGCTGGGTCTCATGCAGCGCCTGCTCGACCAGTTCCTCCTCTGGATCACCCATCTGGAGCCCAACCCCTAGCGCCCGCTCCATCCCCATCTCCAGACTCCACACACTCCAAGCCACAGATTCCACGCACGCCACGCGCTCCGGATGTCCTGTGGGACGCGTGCGTGGCGGCGATGGGCTACAGCCCCGCCAATCCCGCTGAGCGCGGGAAATGGAACAAGGGGCTCGCCTCCCTGCGCGCCTGTAGCGCCACACCCACGCTCATCGCCGAACGCTGCGCCACCTATCGCGCCCGCTTCAGCCCCAGCATCCCGCTCAACCCCATGTCTCTGGCCGGCAATTGGACCACGCTCGGACTTCCGTTCCCCGGATTGGAGGTATCTCACCATGCCAAGACATCAGCAGCCACGAATGGGCAGCTCGGGGGGGCGGCCCACGACTCCCGTAGCGCGAGCGCAGCCGCGAGGCCATTCCCCGGCGTCCGGGTTCCACAGCCTCGCGGCGGACGCTTCGGCCCTGCGCGAGCAGGTCAGGACCCTGCGACAGTCGTCGGGACTCCCGAGTACGCCGCCGCCTATCAGCGACGTGAGGCCGCCTACCGCCATCAGTGGTGGCCCGATGAGTATGACGCCGATGGGAACCGTATCAGTGACGCCCCATCAAACGCCCAGCCAGCGGTTGGTTGAGCCGACTATCCCGCGCTGCCCGGTGTGCCATGACACGGGCTGGGTGCGGTACGACGTGCAGCCCTCAGACACGCGGTTCGGTCAGGCGTTCCGCTGCCCCTGCCAGCGTGAGGCGGACGCCAACCGCCGCGCTGAACGGGCGCGTGACGCGTCAGACGCCGCTCCCGAGCGTGAGGGCTGCACCTTCTCGACCTACGAGGCCCGCTATAACGCTGGCGCCCTGCAAGCGGTGGCGGCGTGGGCGACGGGCTACGTCGGGTGGGGCTGCCGCATCCCGGGCTGGAGTCCGTGGCTGTTCCTCCACGGTGGCTACGGCAGTGGGAAGACGCATCTCCTCGGGGCGGCGTTCTACACCCTGCTGGATGCGGGCTACGCGCCGATCTACTCGGTGTCGCCGCTGCTGCTCGACCACATCCGCGACGGCATCACCGCGGGCGACTACTCCGAGCGGTTCTACGCGGTGCGGGACTGTCCGATCCTGCTCCTCGATGACCTGGGCGCGGAGGCGTCAACGCCGTGGGCGCAGGAGGCGATGTTCAAGCTCATCGACTATCGCTACAGGCTGGGGCGGCCGCTGGCGGTCGCGTCGAACCTCTCGCCGGACGAGTTGGAGCCGCGCATTGGCTCACGGCTGCGTGACCGTAAGCTCAGCGTGACGATCCAGATGGTTGGCCCGGACTGGAGGACGCACTAATGGCACGCATCCCACCTGTTGGGTCAGGCGGCGGCAGCCCACCGAAGGGCGGCAAGCCCCACCACCATCGCCCACGCCACCATCACCGCAAGGGTCGCCATCACAAGGGGCGGCGCCATCATCCGCACCATCGCAAGCCGAAGACGCTGCACCCGCACGGCTATCACCAGTCGGGCGCGGTGCCGGCGGCCGAAGCGGGGGCCAGTCGTGACCCGGGCGATGACAAGGTCAACCCGGCGGTCGGTGGTGGCGGTCCTGGGCCCGCGCGTGAGATCGCCGCGGACACGCTGGGCGGGAACGTGGATAGCGGGCTGCTGGGCGCGGTGTTGCAACTCGCCGGCAGCGGTGACTTGAGCGGGTCGGCGTTGGCGACGTGGCAGCGGGAGCAGGACCGCATCAGCAACCGTCAGTGGCGGCGACCGGGCGGTATGCAACGCATGGGAGGACTGTAGCGATGACGGCTCCCTACATCGGACGCCCGGGGATGGCGCTGTGGGCGTACACGCCGCCCAGCAACCAGTGGCCGCTGATCGTGAGCGACTGGGGGCGCGACGTGCGGGCGTTGGAGTTCTCGACGGTCGCGCCGGGTGGCTTCGGCGACCTCGCGTGCATCGTGCGGACGCCTGAACCGCGCATCCCGCGGCCTGAGCTCGCGCCCTTCGGCAAGATCGCGCTGATGGATGGGCCGTTCGCATGCTTCCTCGGTGAGTGGTCAGACCCGGTACAGGTGATGGATGGCCCGCATGGTGAGTATCTGCATCTATCTGCTCTTGGTGGCGGTGTGGCTCTTAGGGATGATCCAGATGACTCTGCCTACACGAACCAGACCGCGCAAGCGATCATCGCGGCGGAGTTCTCGAAACGCACGGCATTCCTCGCGCTCGACGGCGACCAGGGGCTCATTCTCCCGGCCGCGCCCGCGACGACGTTCAGCCCCGTCTACGACGGCTACGACCTGGAGCAGATCCTCCATGATCTCGCCTTCGACCTCGGCGACTACGCCTGGACGGTCTACGACCATCCCCGCAACCGCGACGCGGCGGGCTTCCCCACCTGTCAGGTGGCGGTCCATCCGCGCGACGCGCAGACGATCAGCTACACGGCGCTCGGCGAGGACATCGTCAGCTGGCGGGTGACGCCCAGCACGCAGCGCGCCTACAACGTCGTGCAGGTGGCCTATGTGGACCCGGCCGCTGGCCCGGGTGTGGTGACGGTGTCAGACAGCCGCTTGAACGGCGACGGCAGCCAGGGCTATGCGCCCTTCCGCCGGCGCAAGCTGCGACGATCGCTTGGTCGTGTGCCGCTCACGTCGGCCCAAGCGACCACCATCGCCAACGCATGGCTGGGCGCGTACAAGAACCTCACCAACAAGGTCGAAGTGACGCTGCGCTCGATCCGTGACGCGAACGGTCTGCCGCTGCCCTTGAGCCATGTGCGGGCGGACGGCAACCTGTTCATCCCGGAGCTCGCGGTGCGTGGGCAGAACCTCACCGCGGGCGGCTTCGGGCCAGTGGTGGGCGCGAACCAGTTCTACATCGTCGAGACGGTCTACCGCGAAGACCTCGACGGCGCGGTGTCGCTCAAGCTGGTGCTGGACAACTACGCCGATCAAGCGGGGGCGACGCTCGCGCAACTCAAGCTCTCGTATGAGGCGGCGCTGCGTGCGCGTGGGGTGTCGAGTCTGGTGCGCAGCCTCGGGGCCAACATCAGCGGGCCATGCGGCGCGACGATCGGGAACCAGTCAGCGGGCGGCGCGGTAGCGATCTCGATCCCCTTCCCCTATCCGCTCTCACGCACGCCATCGAGCATCACGCTGACGCCGACGACGACGGCGCATGTCACGGGCAGCGCCACGGCGACGAACATCACGGCGACGGGTTTCACGCTGAACTGGACGGAGACGGCAGCGGGCGCGACGACGTGGCTGGGGTCGTACCTGACGGTGGGAGCCTAAACGCAGACGAGGAGGCGTTCGTCATGCCATTACCAACTGGACCCAATACGCTGGGGGTCTTGCAAGCCCTGCAATCCATCATCATCGCTGAGGCGCTGGTGGGCGGTGTCTCGCTCTTCGCCACGCTCTCAGCGGCCGACACCACGCGCTACGGCGTCAGCAAGGCGGTCCTCATTGGGCGAAGTAAAGACTTCAAGGACGCCTACCTGCCGCAATGCGCGCTGTGGATCCCCGAGCTCGGCGAGAAGGAGCAGCCCGTCGAGGTCATGGGCTACAGCGGGCGCGTCTTCGACGACATCGAGATCACGGTGCAAGCCTTCGCCGACCTGCGCACGGACTGGTACGCCGGGGAGCAGAAGATCCTGCAGTTGCGCGACGCGCTCTGGCCGGCGCTGCTGCACCACATCCAGCTGGGCGCGACGGTCGCCACGGTCATCGAGTCGGACGCCATCGAGGGCCGCGGGCTCTGCTACGAGAGCATCGGCGGCGTGGAGTACCGCTGCTACGAGGCGATCGTCATCTGTCGCCAGCAATGGGCGATTACGGGGGGCATCACGCAATGACCACAGCCAGGGAAACACGCGACAAGCACAGCCACACCAAGCCCGAGCATCATCTGTGGCAAGCCTGGGGCAGCGATGCCCGCTTCCAGTGCTGCGTCTGCGGCGCGACGCGGCGCGCGGACTACCTGCAGCCGGACGGGCAGCCGAACCCGAACCCCTGCGTCCAGATGTGGGGGCCGGGGCCAGCCGGGGCCATCTGCAAGAACTGCGTGCATCTGCGCTACATCTCGGCGAGCCGCCGCTATTACAAGTGCGACCTGGGTCAGACCTGACGCATGGGGCGAACGCATGGGGCGAAGACCGATCAGAAACTGCGCTGGGACGCGTGCAAACGCTACGAGCACAGGCTGCTGCCCGGTGAAGCCGCCCACGGCGCGCCAGATGACGAGATCGAGGCGCGCGGGGTCACGCTCGCGGCTGCGCTGGACGCCTTTCGTGAGGCGCGGGCCAACCTGGACGCCCGCACACTGGTCGGTCGGGAGGCCAGCCGGGGGAGTGACGCATGAGCATGACGAGCCGCTTCCGGCCCGGTGACATCGTGCGGACGTACCGCTGGGCGGCCACGGCGATGGGTGACGCCAAGCCGTGGCGTGGGAAGGTGATCGCCGTCTCCGCGGACGGTCAGGCGTTAGCGGTTGTAGACCTCTCGATCACGCTGCCACAGCCGCAGTATCTACGCGGGGCGCATGTGGTGCGCGCGGTCGGGCCGGATGAAGTGTACCTGGTTCGGAAAGTAGGAGGCCGATAGATGCCAGCGCCTACCAGTGGTCAGACAACCCTCCAGCTGGGCTGGACGAACCCGCTCATCGGGGCCTTTGGCGCGCATCCGGTCTTAGGCGGGCCGCTGAACCTCAACGACGGGCAGACGTATACCCTGCTCTCGCCGGATGGGCTGGAACTCAGCACGCCGCGGAAGACGGTCATCCCCACCGGGAACATCCGCTCACAGGGCGAGCGGGTCACACGGGCGACGTACCGCGAGAACCGCGAGGCGCTGGCGCGTCTGATCCTCGGTCCGTCCAGCACTTACGGACAGCATATCGGCACG
This sequence comes from Ktedonobacterales bacterium, assembly GCA_036391685.1. Lineage (GTDB taxonomy): Bacteria > Chloroflexota > Ktedonobacteria > Ktedonobacterales > JADMIN01 > JAKAIY01. Next base: position 1,674 of record DASVZK010000044.1, on the reverse strand, counting down.
ATCCGCACGCTGGTGTCGTGGATGGACGCCTCGCTGGCCTATCCGATCACGCTGAAGTGGCGGCCACCGGGGGCGAGCAGCCCGGTGTACCTCGACGTCGTGGCCTCGGCGCACAATGTCCCGCTGGATGAGTCGAGTTGGGCGCGGCTGCAGGTCGAGCCCGTGGAACTGGCGTTCTTCGTGCGGCCCGCGCTGCGGGGCGACCGGGTGTGGCTGCAGAACCTCGCCATCAATCCGGGGTTTGGCGCGTATGGCGGACCAGCGGTGACGGTCTTCAATGACCCGATGGCGAACACGAACGCGTATGCGGGAACGGGCGCGTCGGCGGCGGCGAGCGTCCTCACCATCGCGGCGGCGGCCTTCGTCACCTTTGGCAGCCCGGGCTGGGGCGCGCCCAATGCCTGGACGCTGCGCTTCCAGTGGATCACGGGCCTGACCGGGAGCTTCTACCTGCACTACGTCAACGGCTCCAACTTCCTGCGCTGCGTCGTGTCTGGCACGTCGCTCCAACTGATCCACACCATCGCGGGAGTCAGCACCACGCTGGCGACGGCGACGATCGCGCTGGTGACAGGCACGTTCTACTGGCTGACGCTGACGCAGTACCCCACGGTGGCCGGCAATCCGCCGCTCGTCCAGGCGACGCTCTACGCCGACTCAGCCGGGGCGAAGGGCGCGCAGACGGCGACCATCGGGCCAGCGGCCACTGCGGACGCGGTGACAGCCCTCTCCGGCCGGTGCGCGCTGGGCGCGAGTGGCGCGGCGCTGGCCATCGGCGGCGCGTTCTCCAACGTCTTCACGGTGTCACTCTTCGGACCCGGCGGCTGGACGTTCACGCCCAACCTCTCCACGGCGACGGGCATGGCGAGTGGCGCCTGGGAGCAGACGCTCGCCAGCACGTATCCCGGTGGCCCGACCACCAGTTGGGGCGCTGGGCGCGTCGATCTCCCGCCAGCCGGGACGGTGGACTGTGGCTGGCGACTCTACGCCGGCGGCGCTCCCGCTGGCGCTTTGGGGGCGATGCCCGTCTCAGCGGCGGGTGATGTGCTGCAGGTGGCGGTATGGGCCAAGTCCAGCGGGCTCTCCGCCAACGCGCTGCTGCGCCTCTACGTCACCGAGTACGATGTCAACGGCGCGCAGCTGCGGCAAACACTGGTGACGACGCTGGGCGGCAATCAGGCCGCATGGGTGCAACTCACCGGAAGTGTCACGACCGGGGCGAGTACGGTGTACGCCGATCTGATGCTGCGGGTGGTGGACACGATCGCGGCGGGTGAGTCAGCGAACGGGACTGTCTGGTGGGACAACGCGCAGGTGTGGGACCAGACGCAGACGGGCATTGGCGGCGGACCCGGCGGGATGCCGTACTGTGAGCTCCGCTTCCCACAGTCGCCGGCGCAACTCATCGTGAGCGGGCTGCTCGGCGATCTCCCGGCGCCCTGTATGCTGGCGCTTGGGACGTACGTGGCGAGCATGGCGGTTGGGACGGCGCTGAACTGGGCGCTGGGTCGCAGGGGTCAGGCGAGCGCCAACGGGCTGCTGGTCGGGGCGCCACAGGGGTTCCAGAGCCCGAATACGGGGTCCAGCGTGCCCGCGACGAGCGCGGTATTGGACGCCAGCAGTTATGGCGGCTACTACCTGGCTACCACGCTGACATCGAGCGGCTTCAACCCG
>DASVZK010000043.1:0-6296 GCA_036391685.1 Ktedonobacterales bacterium | reverse complement strand
GCCAGGGGCGTCCGCGTCCGTCGGCGCGCCGGGGCAACTCACCGATCAGCGGTTCCAACACCGCCCACTGGTCGTCCGTCAGATCCATCGCTGCATCCTCCTGTGGGACGCAGCATATCATGGGTTTATGAGATGACTTCTACTTCTCGTCACGAGCCGCGAGGTGGGTGTATTAGCGCTCCAGACTCGCAGGGAGCCCTACGCGCGGGACGTACTCTTCTGATAGTAATTGCCGACCAAGATACGTGTATACAGGCAATGCGCCTGCGTAGTCACAGGATGCGTCCCAGAGTAGACCTAGGCAATGCGCCCACGGCAGGGACGGCAGCAGGCCACGACGGTTAGTTTTGCGCAGTAGTTCCGAGTCCATCACAAGTTCGGAACGCCCCGCCGAGCTCGGCGGCAATCAGGTAGGAGGGTCCGGGATATTTGTCGATAAGATTCGCTTCACTGGAGTTGTTCCAGGCTAAGTCTGGAAGGCTATGTGCGTGAACCTGGAAGAGACATGGAGTTGTCCGCTGTCATGAGCGAACGCAAGGCTATAGAAAAGGGACACAAAGTGTTGAATTCAGGTCTCCGAGCCTGGAACCGCGCTGACAGGACAAGCAGGCGCTCGGTGCGGTCGCGCAGCACGCGCGCGGACGACGAAATGGCGCAGACACCAGGTCTCACAGACATCAAGCCAGCAGAAGATGACTCTGAATGGCTAAAGCCCACCACTTGACGAGGCGCCAATTGTGATTGATGCTGTCAAGGTCAACGTAACTATGGGCGCTCGGAGACGGTCCGACCGCATCAGGGCTGAGAAATCCACCGCATATGTCGACAGTGATTCTCGCCACGAAGTTGTATATCCCCCCACCCCGGCCCAACGTTGTCCACCGGCTCGCGCTGATTGAGCGGCTCAACGAGGGCCTGCGTCGCAAGCTGACGCTCATCTCGGCGCCTGCCGGTTTTGGGAAGACGACGCTACTCAGCGATTGGCTTGCTGGTGGCGCGCGCGCGGTCGCCTGGCTGTCACTGGATAAGAATGATGACGATCCAGCTCGGTTTCTCGATTACCTCATTGCGGCTTTGCAGACGATAAACGCCACGATTGGCGAAGGGCTTGCGCCCGCGCTGCAATCCTCGCCGCCGCTGGCGACTGAGGCGATATTGACGGCGCTGCTCAACGATCTGGCCATCCTTCAAGACCCGTTCGTTCTCGTCCTTGACGACTACCACATGATTGCCGCAGCACCGGTTGACCGGGCCCTCGACTATCTCGTCGAACACCTGCCGCCGCATGTCCACCTGGTCATCGCCACGCGTGAAGACCCGCGGCTGCCGCTGGCCCGTCTGCGCGCCCGGGATCATTTGACCGAGTTGCGCGCGGCAGACTGGCGGTTTACTTCCTCCGAAACCGCTACGTTTCTCAGCCAGGCGATGGGCCTCACGCTCACTGCCGACGACATCGCTCGCCTGTTAGACCGCACCGAGGGCTGGATCACTGGCCTGCAACTGGCCGCGCTTTCCCTGCAGGGCCGCCCAGGCGCCTCCGAGTTCATCCAGGCGTTCGCCGGAAACCACCGCTACATTGTGGACTACCTGGTCGAGGAGGTGCTGCGGCGTCAGCCGGAGCCGATCCGCAACTTCTTGCTCCAGACGGCGATACTCGATCGGTTGACTGGCTCATTGTGCGACGCCGTCACCTGCCAGGAAGGCGGCAGCGCGCGGTTGGAGGCTCTGGAGCGCGGCGACCTCTTCGTCGTGCCGCTGGATGACCAGCGCCGCTGGTATCGCTATCAACACCTCTTCGCTGAAATGCTTGCCGGGCGCCTGCTGGTGGAGCAGCCTGAGCAGATGGCGACGCTACACCAACGCGCGAGCGTCTGGTATGAGCGGCACGGCGGCACTGCCGACGCGATCCGCCACGCGCTGGCTTCTGAGGACTTCGAGCGAGCGGCCAACCTGATCGAACTGGCCGTACCCGCCATGCACAGAAACAAGCAGGAGGCCACGCTGCTCGGCTGGCTCAAGGCTCTTCCCAACGCAATGGTTCACCTCAGGCCAGTGCTCAGCGTTGGCTACGCCTGGGCGCTGCTGGCCAGGGGCGAGCTCGAGGCCGCCGGGGTCCGCCTGCGGGAGGCTGAGCGGTGGCTGGACACGACAATGGAGGCGGCTGACACAGATGCGCCAGTCGTCGTAAACCATGAGGAATTCCGCCGTCTGCCCGCCTTGATCTCGGTGCACCGCGCCGCGCACGCCCAGGCGGTGGGCGATGTGTCCAGCGCCGTGAAATACGCCCGGCGCGCGCTTGACCTGGTTTCTTCGGACCACGAACTCGGACGTGGGGCGGCCACGGCGCTGCTGGGGCTTGCGTCCTGGGCGGGCGGAGACCTGGAGACAGCCTATCTGATGTTTGCCGATGGCATGGCGAGTGTGCAGCGGGCCGGGAATCTTGCCGACGTCATCGGCGGCGCCATCGCTCTGGCTGAGATCAGGATTGCGCAGGGTCGGCTGCATGAGGCCATGCGTATCTACGAGCGGGCCTTGCAGCTAACGACTGAACCGGGCGCGCGGGGCGCGACTGCGTTGCGGGGCACAGCGGACCTGTATGTGGGCATGAGCGAACTTTACCGCGAGCATGACGACCTGCATGCCGCCATGCAGTTCCTGCGACGAGGCCAGGAGCTGGGCGAGCGTAATGGGGTACCGCAAAACCAGTATCGCTGGCGCGTCACCATGGCGCGCATACAAGAGGCCCAAGGGGACCTGGACGGCGCGCTAGACCTGCTCAACGAGGCGGAGCGTGTGTATGTGCGCGACTTCTTCCCTACTGCGCGGCCTGTTGGGGCGCACAGGGCACGATTGTGGGTCAAGCAGGGGCGGGTGGGCGAAGCCCTTGGCTGGGCGCGTGAGAGGGGCATGGATACATCGGACGATCTCAGCTACCTGCGCGAGTTCGAGCACATCACCCTGGCCTGGGCGCTGCTGACCCGATATCAGAGTGACGGCGTCGACCGATCGCTGCGCGAGGTCTTGGGACTACTGGAGCGACTATTGAACGCGGCGGACGCGGGAGGCAGGACAGGTAGCGTCATCGAAATTCTGATATTGCTCGCGCTCGCGCAGCACGCGCAAGGCGACATCCGCGTGGCCCTTCTCCCGCTGCAGCGGGCGCTGTCACTGGCCGAGCCGGAGGGTTGCGTTCGCACATTCGTGGATTTGGGCCCAGAGGTGGCGCGACTGCTGCGCGAAGCCACCGCTCGCGAGATCCGCCCAGCATATGCAGGCAGACTGCTGGCGGCGTTTGGCAGTGAACGCGAACAGGACGCAAGAGAACCGCCGCTCCCCAGCGCCTCCTCCACAAGGCGCGCGCCGATCGAGCCGCTCACCCGGCGTGAGCTCGACGTGCTCCGCTTGCTCCGTACCGACCTGTCTGGTCCGGAGATCGCCGCTGCGCTTGTGATCGCGTTGAGCACTGTCCACACCCATACCAAAAGCATCTACAGCAAGCTCAACGTCACAAATCGCCGAGCGGCTGTCAAGCGTGCGGCTGAGCTGCAGGTGCTCTAGCCACGTGAAGGCGATGCCATGAGCTGGCATCCACGCGGGCATGCCAGTCTCTACACCTTGCGGCTACATCAGCATTTCACCGCATATCCAGCGGGCGCTGGTCTCACGCGCAGTATCCCCCAAAATCTCCCCACATATGGGGAAGGCGCCTCCCCTCTTTGCCGAGTATTTTGTGGTCGAAGACGCGTCGATAGGCAACGACCAGGAGGCGAACGCATGGATTCCACTCACCAGACCGAAGTCGCTCAGACTCGTGTATCAGGCGTTGACCGAGACCAGCCCAGGCATGCCAAGAGGCAGACTGAGACCAAAGACCGAAAGGCGGCGATCGTCGTGGGATTGCTGTTCATCACTGCGACGGTAGCCAATGTCCTGAGCACGAGTCTGACCAGCCCGCTGGTCAATGCGCCCGATTATCTGGCAGGGCTGCCAGCGCATGAAACCCAGGTGAGAGTAGGAGCGCTACTGGCATTGATCCCGGCTGTGGGGTCGGCGAGTATCGCGATCGCGCTGTACCCGGTATTGAAGCGCTATCATGCAGGGCTGGCGCTCGGCGCGGTGGGATTCCGGCTCATTGAGGCCGTGTTCTATGTCGTTGATATTATCGGCCTCCTCGCGCTCGTGACATTAGGCCAGGCGCTTGCCAGGGCTGGAGCGCCCGGTGATTCTTATGCCCAAACCATCGGCTCGCTCATCGAAGCAGGTCGTCAGTGGGCGACCTATGTGTTTGGGGTCAGCGCATTCAGCCTGGGGGCGCTGATGTATTACGCAGTCTTGTATCAGACGCGACTCATTCCTCGCTGGCTCGCGGGGTGGGGGATTGTGGCAGTGGCAGGCTCGTTAACGGCGGCGGTAGGTATCCTGTTCGGCCTGGCGCCCTACTCGCTGCCGATGATCATCCTGGTTCTGCCCATCGCCATCCAAGAAATGGCGCTCGCGCTATGGCTGGTCGCGAAGGGATTCGCTGCGCCTGCCATCACGACTGGACCTGCGTTAGTCAGTAATTGAGGAGAGGAATTGCTGGCGCCGGCCACAGTGACCGCTCTGGACGAATGTATGAGTGATGCGCTGGCAACCATCACGAATAAGCCATGATCATAATCAAAGTGACGATTGTGGTCAACCAAACACTGACGCCAGGGCTGGAGCGCCTCTGGCGTCGTGTGGTGAAGATGGGTGAGAGTCGAAGCCCCCCACCATATTCCACAAAACCTCGGAAATTCCCAGGGGTTTTCTGGAATCCTTAGACCGAATACCACACCAATTTGTTCGCGCCGCTCACGGTTTTTCCGGGTTCGTGGCTGGCGAGAAGTGCGCCCATGGCGGTGACGGCTGATTGCTGGATGTGGGGCAGCGCGTGGGCGTAGATCCGTCAGGTTATCGGCACACCGGAGCGTCCCAGCATCTCACTGGCCACCTTGACATTGACGCCCGATGCGAGTAAGAGCGTGGCGGCGGTGTGGCGCAGATCGTGGAAGCGGGCCTCACGGCTCAGCCCGCGCCGCTCACCAGCCTGTTCTTCACGCTAGTTTAGGATACCCAGGCGCGCACAGGCTACTTCCGGGGCGAAGGCGACATCCAGCGCGCATGCGTCGTTTGGTGTGGACACACTGGCCAATGGAGTTGCATCACCGTGCGTGGCGCCCGCCATACCAGACTCGCCGGGTTCTTATCTATACTACTTCCAATCCACTTGAGGATCATCTTACCTGGGGGATACGAGCGGATCGCACATTGGCGCGCCCATCGTAAGGGAGAAACAGCTTGGCTGGTCTGCGCTGCCGCCTGGTTGGCGGCAGCGCAGACCAAGCAACATGAGGCTTGACGCGAAAGGTAAAGTGGTGTAGCAATTATCCAATGGCGCCGCAAGTCCGCCTCCCACCAGGCTCGCTTCGTGACCGAACTGCCCGGATCGAAGTCGCGCGAGCGCTGGGGCGCATCCAGGCGGTGGCGCCACACTCCGTTCTTTGACGACTCGACTTCAGACCTACCCCTGACAGCCGTCGACGGCACAGCTCTGCTCGCGGGATTAGGGACGGTTAGCATCGACTAATATAGATCAGGGGAAGGGGAAGCCGTGGAGAAACAGAGTCAACAGGCTGACATGGCGAACCTGGCCCATTTCGGTTACAAATCGGGGCTCCGGCTTGTCCAGACGACCGAGGACCAGTCGCCCAAGTGGGCCATCGGCGTCGACTGCGGCCTCGCCGCCTCGGCCTGGACGAGAGAGGTCGGCCGCGCGCTGCGCATGGCCCGCAAGCTGCAGGTCGGCGCGGTCTGGGTCAACTCGCGCATCCCGCTCGTGAACGAGATGCCGCACGGCGGCTACAAGCAGAGCGGCTACGGAAAGGACATGGGGATCTGTTCGCTCGAGAAGTACACGCAGATCACGCATGCCACGGTCTCCCATGACTGACGCCGAGAAGGGCCCGGCCCTCAAGCTTGAGGCCGTTCGGAAGAACTACGGGCATGTCGTCGGCGTCGATGGCGTCGACCTCGTGGTCGACCGGGGTGAGTTCTTCACCCTGGTCGGACCTTCGGGATCGGGCAAGACCACGATGCTGCGTATGATCGCGGGGTTCGAGCGACCGGACTCCGGCCGCATCGAGCTGGCTGGCCGAGACGTCACCTCCATCCCTCCCCACCAGCGCGAGACCAACACCGTGTTCCAGGACTACGCGCTCTTCCCGCACATGTCGGTGGCGGACAACATCGGCTACGGGTTGCGCATCAAGGGC
>DASVZK010000042.1:0-30960 GCA_036391685.1 Ktedonobacterales bacterium | reverse complement strand
GCTCGCGGCCTGATGTCAGGCCGCGAGCCGCCTCCGGCGGTGTTCGCAGATCTGTGGGGCGCTAGCCCTGTGCGGCTACCTCGTAGGTGGCGAGCGTGGGCGGCGCGGCGAAGAACACGGCGACCTTGCCCACCAGTTCGCGATAGGTCCCGCTGGAGTCGTAGGCGTCACCATCGGCCTGCGTGTTCCAGAAAGTGATTGAGGCGCCCTTGCCGGATGCGGCATCCATCAGCAGATAGACGCCGCGATTGCCGCTGGCGGCCTTCACCGCCGGGAGAATGCTCTCGTTGTAGATACGGGTGGTCTCGGCAACTTTGTCCACCTGGACGGAAACGCTGGTCACGCGTGCGTACATTGTCCCCTCCTCTAGCCACATCGCCATCAGTCGCGCTACTGCCAGCGGGCCCAAAACCCGGCGGCGGCCAGGTTTGCGCGGCGGCGCCGCTGTCAAACAGAAATAGCGCCCCCGCGTCCCCTGCCTGGCGCACAGTATATCCGATTGCGCGGTTGTGTCGCCCGGAGGCATTGCTGGGCGCGCAACGGCGGCACGAAGCGTGCGGCGAGGCGCCTGTGGAGTGGCCCGGACGGCCCAGTCGCCAGCGCGATGCATGGCGATCATAAGCGCGAGCAAGCGCCGCGCCACGCCGTCGAACACCGTGTAGGCCAGGTGCGCGGCGTCGCTGGCTGGCGAGGTCCCGCGCCGCCGGCGGCCTTGACGCCATACGCGCCGCGACACTATACTACCTGCGCGGCAAGCCCGAACATGGGTTACACCCTAACTACGCGCGCCGATGTAGCTCAATGGCAGAGCAACGGTTTTGTAAACCGTAGGTTGTCGGTTCGAGCCCGACCATCGGCTCCGGTGGCGCATCCTGAGTTCGAGTGGCTGCCCAGAGACTTTCCGGGCAGCCACTTTGACGTGTTTGTGGACGTGTTTGTGGATGCTAGTTGTGGCGGGATCGCTGACGTGCCGGCCGGGAAGCGGACGCCCGCCCCGCGCTCGCGGGGAAAACTGCGAGCGCGGGGCGGGTTGAGCATAACCTGGAGGGTGCGCCGCGCAGGACTATTTGCCGCCGGCGGGGGTCTGGGCGAGGGCCGGAGCGGTGGCGCGCGCATGGCCGTGGGTATGGTCCGCGGGGATGATGAGCAGCGGGATGTTGATCTTGCGCGCGACGGCCAGCGCCACGCTGCCCAGCATGAACCGCGCCAGCCCACCACGGCCGTGCGTGCTCATGACCACCATCGACCCCGGCTTGGTCTCTACCAGGCGCAGGATCTCCTCCGCCGGAATGCCATGCTCCAGCATGTATTGCACCGGAACGTGCCCTGTCTGCTGGAGCGTGTCGTGCATCACGCTCAAATATTCCCGCGACTCCTTCACTTCCAGATCCGCCTCGTCACGCAGCAGCGGATAGGTGCCTGGGCCCGCCGCGACCACCTGCAGCGGCGGGATGACGCGCAGCAGCAGGAGCCCGCGCGAGTAGCGCTCGGCGATGCGCCGCGCCACCGGCAACGCCTTCTCGGCCAGCGGGCTGCCATCCAGCGGGACGATGACCTGCGCCACGCTGGATTCCAGCAGCCGCGCCGGCGTCTCCCCATGCGTGGGCGGCGCGATGAAGATCGGAACCGCCGCCTTCGCCAGCACACCGGCTGTCACGCTTGGCCGCCACAACGTCTCCAGCAAGTTCCGGGACTGCGGCGCCAGCGCGATCAGATCGATCTTCTGCGCTTCTGTCACCGCAGCGATCGTCGCCGGTGTTTGCCCTTCCAGCGAGAGGACGCGCGCCACGACGCCCCCCGCGCGCAGGTCGCTGGCGAGCGCCTCCAGACGCTGCTCGATGGCCGCTTTCGCCGGCGAGGGGGCCGACGGAGCCTCGACATGCAGCAGAAAGATTTCCGCGCCATCAGCCAGCGCAAGCTCACGCGCGAATGGAAGCGCCTCTTCCGCGCGCGCGGCGCCATCCAAGGGGAGGAGTATGCGGGTGAACATCTGATTAGTCCCTTCTCTTCTGCGCTCACAGTCGCTGTGGGCAGATATGCTTCGGGCGCCTTGCGCCGCGCCCGCTGGTGGAAAACCGCTCGTCTGGTCGCTATGGCCGCCCGCTCATGGCCCGCGCCCGCTCATGACGCTCAGCGTATGCGGCGCTGATAGCGTGGGCCTGCGCGATCTGCGCGCGGGCGCGGCGCAGGTTGTCCTCCGAGGCGTCCAGCCGGGTCAGCGCGCCGGCCATCCACTGGGCGAAAATCACCGCGGCCGTGGTGAGTGACGCCAGCCAGATGAGCGCGCCAGCGGCTACCAGGGTGATCGCTGGCCATTCAGCCATCCACATGGTCATTGCGCTTCCTCCTTCGTGACAACGCCTTCGTGACAATGCCTTCGTGACAACGCCTTCGCGGCGAGTTGTGACTGGTTCCGGGACCGCTGTCCCGGTTCGCTGATGGATGGCGCGGGGGCCGCTGGTTCGTCGCCAGCGGCCCCCGCGCCGTGAGTTTCCGTGAGTGGCGGCGAGCCGCCCGCGCGGTGTTCGAGTTTACCGAGCGCCCGCAAGCTCCGCGGCGGGCTTGACTGGCGCGGCGACCGCCTGAACGGTCTCCTTGCCTGTGGCCATCTCGACGATCTCGAAGAGCAGCGCGCCAAGGACGACTGCTCCACCGATTGCCAGCGCGATGCCGGCATAGTAGGCGATCTGCGCGAAGACCGAGAACGTCCAGGCCTGGTTCAGCATCGAGCGCAGCGTCTCACCCTTGAAGAGCGTGTCGGCGATGCCCTGATACTTGGCGGCTAGCGTCGCGTCGGTCGTTGAACGGGCCTGACCGCTCCAGTAAGAATACGGATGACCCTGGCCGATTTCCTTGAGGTGCAAGGCAATGAACTTCTCAGCGTAGGCATGCGCCTGGTCGCCATTGAGCACTTGCTGCCCGGCGTACTGCGACAGCTCGGAAGGCAGACCCTGCGCAGCGGTCGCGGGGAAGACGATCGCCTGTGGGGCGAGCTGCTGCTTGATTTGATCAGTGGTGAAATTGTAGGCGAAGAACCCTGCGCCAGAACCGAATGCCAAAACGAAAAGAGCGACGACTTGCAGAACGATGATGCGCCACCGGATGGCTTTGGTCATGGGGGACCTTTCTTTCTTTCAGCGGAAACTCCGCTATGAAGTCGAGTTTCGAGCGCTTCCTCTAGCGCTCTCGTGGTTTCTCCCTGTCCACGCCCATAGCTTAGGTGGGAGGTATCACAGCATCCACACGCCAAAGGGGGGCAGTCCTCACAGCGTGGTCACAGGCGACGCTCTCTCCATGCGACCCATTTTTGGGGGCGCAAACTAGCTCTCGCGACCAGCCGCGCCACCGTCAAACCAGGCCGCTCAACGCCGTCCCCTCCCGGATTCTTCCTGGTTCACCCCGGTCCGCTGGCGCGGCCTCCAGGACGCGCTCGATTGACGTCGCGCCCACCATGCGCCCACTGTTACTCGCGTACCCGCGGAGTCTGGTGGGCCGTGAGCCATGCGGGACCGCGTCTGTTCCCGATGCGCCCGCGCTGGGCCTTATATCACGCGCCCGCGCTGTAGGACACTAACACTGCGGCTCTGCCGCCTGATGAGCGGCGTCAGATGGAGGGGCGGCGGGCTCGCGCAAAGGCGCAAAGCGGAGCGCGGTGGGCCAGCTCCATTGCCGTCCCACCGCGCTCCGCTCCATGCCGTATGGCGTGCGGAAGATACTGTGACGCGCTACTTCTGATATTCGACAAGGACGATCAGGCCGCCCATCTCACCCGCGCTCTGCCCTGGGTTCATCAGGTGCGTGAGGATGTGGCAGTGCAGCGGGTAGACGCTGCCTGGCGCGGCCCAGGCGTAAAAGACGAGGTCGTAGGTCTCGCCCGGCGCGACGGAGATTGTGTCCTTCGTAATGGGCGCGGACAGCAGATGCCCGTCCTCGGCGACGATCTGGAAGCTATGCCCGTGGAGGTGCATAGGATGGATCATCGAGGTGTCGGCCCCGATCAGGCGCAGATGGACGGTCTGGCCATGCTTGACGATGATCGGCTGCGTGTCGGGAAAGCTCTTGCCGTCAATCACGAAGTAGCTGCCCAGCGTGCCGACGAAGAGCGTCTGGGTCACATCCGCCCGCAACGCCGTCGTCATGGGCTGGTACTCCGGGCTGCCTGGGCGGGGATCCACCACGAACAAGCCGTACATGCCGCCACCGACCTGCTTGAGGTCGTCGTAATGGCTGTGGTACCAGTGGGTCCCGGCGTCCGCGTCGTTCAGCGTGAAGTCATAGGTATAGGATTGCCCTGGCTGGATCGGCTTCATCCCAATCGGCGGGACGCCATCATTGTCGGTCGGGACTTCCAGGCCATGCCAGTGGATCGAGGTCGCCTCGGGCAAATGGTTGACGATCGTGATACGGATGTGGTCGCCCGCTGTGGCCTCGATGACCGGGCCGGGAACCGTGCCATCCAGCGTCCACGCCAGCACCTTCTGGCCTTTGACTGGTTGCCACATGACCTGCTGGGCGGTCATGGTGAAGTGTTTGACGCCGTCAGAATCGATGAGAAAATGCGCGGGCTGGTTGCCGTATTGCTGCGTCGCGTCGGGCGCATTGGCCGTTGTCGCGCTGGACGAGCTTCCCATGCCGGACATCGAGCTTGATGATGTGGAATTAGACCCGCTGGAGGTGGACGCATTCGAGCCGCCTGAGGCTCCCATGGCCGCGCCAAGGCCGAAGCCGCCGAAGGCGACACCGAGCAGCGCCGCGATGACCAGCAGACCTACTGGAGAGAAGATGCGCGTGGCGAGGGTTTGCGCCGCGCGCGGCCGCACGCGGTAGCGCCGCGCATCCAGCCACTGGCGCTGCAACCATTCCGGCCACTCGCGCACGGCCGCCGGGATCTGGCTTTCCGCGGTCACGGGCGCGCCACTCGCCAGCTCTTGCTCGAGCGCTTCAAGCTGGTCTTCGCACGGCGGCCAGGTATGGACTTCAGGCGCGGGCTCCGGGCTCGCCACGGCCGCGGGTTGTTCGGCCGTCTTCGATGTGTCTGCGGTATGGTCTATGGCCATGTAGATTCAGCCTCCTCAAAATCTGCGCCTGCGCTGGCTCCCTATGGTGGCGGACGCCGAGGCGCAACACGGTTACCATGATAGGAAGCCTCCATCTCGCCCTCCTCTCATTTGGGGCCGTTTGCATCACATTTCCATCACTGCGCCCGCTTGGTGTGACACTTCCAGCCGCATTCCATCGCCGCTGAACACGGGCCACATGGCCATCGGCGTTGTGATGTGAGAGGGCGCTGTGATGCGCGCGTGAGCCGGCCACGCCGCGTTGTGATGCGATTGTGACCGCGCCTGCGCATACTTGCCGCTGTGGTAGAGGCCATGCGCAGCGCGCCTGGGAGGCGTCTGGCGAGAGACCTTGAGAACGGTAAGAAAGGCATTCCAATGATGAGTCGGGACGCGCGCTATCTGGCGGCCGCGGTAGAGGGCATTCTCGCCTGGGAGTGGCTGGTCTCCGGCGCGAACAAGCTGATCTCAGGCACGTTCCCGCAGGGGCTCGGGGCGGTCCTGCGCGATGGCGTCAAGAGTAATCCCAACGGCTGGTATGTCGCCTTCCTGCAGTCGGCCGTCATCCCCCATAGCGTCGCGTTCGGCTATCTGATCGAGATCTCGGAGTTCGCGATTGGCGTCGCGCTGCTGCTGGGTGTCATTCTGCTGCTCAGCCCCGTCCGCCGCAAAGGCGACCCCCAGTACCGGCTGGCGCTGGCCGAGATGAGCGTCGCGGCGCTGGCGTCGCTGGCGTGCGCGCTCCTCTGCATTAATTTCCACTTCTTCATGGGTGACGGCGTCTTCCCCGGACTCGATGCCGCAAATGCTTTCGGCGAGGGGATCTCGCTCGACACACTGATGCCGCCGCTCTCACTCGTGATCCTGTTCGTCAACGTCCAGTCGCTTTGTGATATGACCGGGAGGTCATTGACCGGAACACTGCGTGCGGCTGGCGACCGACTCCGCGCGCTGTTCGGCGTGGCCTCCGCGCCCACTACGTCTCACTCCGCATAACAATTCCTCTCGCCTGGTTGCGCGCCCCCATGATCGGCCTGTGAGCGATTCGAGATACAGGGTCCCCACCCTGTGATTGGTCTGAGACTGGACTCCGGCACACTACGCCGCGATGGTCCCCGGCGCATCGAGCGCCACGATACGCGCTCGACGCGCCGGTCTACCTACAGAGGAGGTCTGAATGGCCTATCGGTTCGAGGTCAACGACCAGCGTTGCATTAATTGTGGAATCTGCGTAGACCTTTGCCCGGTCCGCTGCCTGGACATGACCCGTCCAGGAGCCGTCGGCGAGCCGGCGGTAGCAGCGGAAAATGTGAGTCCGATCCCGTCGGATTTCAGCTCCCGCGACTGGATGATGCTGGCCCCTGTGCAGGTTGACGCCTGCATCGGCTGCCAGGTCTGCGCGCAGGAGTGCCCGACCAACGCGATCGAGATCGCGGGCGCGGTTCCCGTGGTCGCCTACGCCAAGCGCGGCCCCGTGAGCTATGTTCCTTCCGAGGACGGCTGGCAGGCGCTCGACGCCTACACCCGCGCGACACCTGAGGAGCCTGGAGAGGCGCCCTGGGGTGAAAATCACGACTGGCATGTGGCCGAGCGCCAGGAGACCTGGCAGAGCTGGCGCACCTGGCTAGGCGAGCGCAAGGAAGACCTGCGCGCGCCATGCCAGGCGGCCTGCCCCGTCGGCACCAACGCTGGCCTGTACGTCAGCCTGATCGCTGAGGGTCGCTACGACGAGGCGCTCCGGGTGGCGTCCGAGCCCAACCCGTTCCCCGCGATCTGCGGCCGTGTCTGCACCGCGCCCTGCGAGGCTGTCTGCCGCCGGGGTGAGTTCGACGCGCCTATCGCCATCCGCGATCTCAAGCGGTTCGCTACGGATCGCGGCTCGCCCTGGCAGCGTCATGTGACCCCATCCAAGCGCACATACCGCGAGCGCGTGGCGATCATCGGCGCCGGGCCGACCGGGCTGAGCGCCGCCTATTATCTGGCGCGGCGTGGCTATAAGGTCTCGGTCTACGACGCGATGCCGGTCGCCGGCGGCATGATGGCCATCGGTATTCCCGAGTACCGTCTGCCGCGCGCCGAGCTGAACCGTGATATCGAAGCGATTCGCTCGCTGGGTGTCACTTTCTACCTCAACACTGCGATCGGGCGCGACGTCTCGCTGACCGATCTGCAGCGCGATTACGACGCGACGCTGATCGCCGTCGGCGCGCAGCGCAGCCAGCGCCTGGGCGTCCCGGGCGAAGAGCTGAGCGGTGTGATCCCCGCGACGACATTCCTGAAACAGTTCAACCTGGATGCGGAGACGCGCATCAGTGGCAATATCGTCGTCGTGGGCGGCGGCAGCACGGCGATGGACGCCGCGCGGTCGGCGCTGCGGGCGGGCGCGGATTCGGTCCGCATCCTGTACCGCCGCACGCGCGCCGAGATGCCGGCCCAGGAGGATGAGGTCCGCGCCGCGCTGGACGAGGGCATCATCATCGATGAGCTGGTGGCTCCCGTCTCGCTCAAGGGCGAGGGCGGCCGCCTGACCGCGATCCGCTGCCAGCGCATGCGCCTGGAGACAGACGCCTCCTCCGCGCGCGGCAAGCCGGTCCCCATCGAGGGCAGCGAGTTCGATGTTCCCGCGGACGTGACGCTGGTAGCGATCGGCGAGGCCCCAGACCCCTCCTTCCTGCCCGAAGGGACGAGCGTCGTCCTGGCGGCGTGGGGCGGCCTGCTGGTCAATCCTGAGACGCTGGCGACAGGCGCCCCCGGCGTATTCGCCGCCGGAGACATTACCTACGGCCCGAAGACGGTGATCCACGCGGCGGCGCACGGACGCCTGGCGGCGCGCGCGATCCACGCCTTCCTGCGCAACCTCTCGCCACGGGCGCTCAGCGAGATGCCTGAAGACGAGTTCGAGACAGCCTCAACACTGCCCGCGGATGGGCACATCACCCTCGATCTGCGGCCGACTCCGCGTGAGCAGCCGGGGATGCAGTCTGGCGCCGCGCGCGAGCGCGCGGTCGAGTATGTCGCGGGATTCACCGAGGAGGCGGCCCGGCGCGAGGCCAGCCGCTGCCTGCGCTGTGACCTCGCCTATCGCTGCCCATCGGTCAAACTGGTTGACCATGAGAGCAGGGTCGCAACCCCTATCCAGCGGTAGTGGGGCGCTGGCTCCGATTGTCTTATAGCAACTTGTTGGAGGTAGACGTATGTCACCGCAAGACCTGGCCGGCGCGATCATCTCTGGTCTCAACGCTGGTGGGGAGCAGTTCCTCGAAGGCACGCTGGCGGCAATGCTGCCGGTGATCTGGCTCGCGCTGCTCGGGCTTCACCTCGGTCGCCCGTATATTCTTGACATGATTGACCGTTTCACGCTCCGGTTGGGCGCTGATCTGCTCTGGCTGATCTACATCGCCTTGCGCGACTTCCTTATTGTCTCCGGCGTGGTGATGAGCTTCATGTTCTTCTTCCCCGATGTCGTCATCACTGACCAGCTTCCGTTGACTGGCGGCCTGGCGGCGGCCACGCTCTTTGGCGTGCTGCTCATCAAGCTGATGGGTGATCCGGACCACGACCCTCAGTCCTTCCGCTTGGTGACGTACCTGCTCGGCCTGGGCGCGCTTCTCTACTTCATCCCCTACATCTTCGGCGTGCAGGCCGTCGGACTGGGGACAGGCCAGTTGGGGGACATCAGCAACTTCCTGGTGACCAACACCAATCCTTTCTGGGCGATTGGTATCGCGTACGTCTCGGTCGCCCTGCTGGCGATCATGGGCGGAATCGCCGTCTGGTACACGCTGCACACTGGCGGGCGCGCTGAGGCCGGCGACGCGGCGCCTGGGATCACGCCGGGAGCGTAACACGCGCTGGCGTACTCACCTGAAATCCTGATTCCGCGCTCCGCGCGAGCGCGCTGAAGAGATACGAGGATGCTATGAAACCCAATGATGTCGCCAGTGCGATTACTCAGGCGTTGGTCCAGGGCGGATCGAGCTGGCTGGTCGCGTCACTGGTCGCGTTCCTTCCGGCCATGTGGACAATGGCGCTGATCCTGCACATTGGCCGCCCGTATGTGGTGCGCACGCTTCGTCGCTGCGGCCTCCGCCTTGGCGCCGATGTCTGGTGGATGTCGTACCTGCTGGCGCGTGACGGCATTATGCTGGTGACGCTGGGCATGAGCCTGATCTTCTTTGAGCCCAACCTGGTCGCCAACAGCGCTTTTCCGATCACTGGCCCGCTCGCCGCGCTCTGCCTGCTGCTGGCCCTGGCGGTCAAGCTCTCGCGGCGGGTGGATGATGATATCAACGCCTTCCGCTGGGCGACGGTCTTCCTGGTCGCGGGCGCGACGCTCTACTATGGGCCGCTGGTCTTCGCCGTCGAGGCGACCAGCCAGGAGCATCTCCAATGGCTGATCAATAACCTGACGAGCAACCAGAACGCCACGACGGCGCTGTGGATCATGTGGATCTCGCTGGTGGGCGCGGGACTTGTGGCCGCCTGGATCTTCTATCGCGCGCTGGCCTCGTTCACCCGCTCCATGCCGAAGGCGCTCACGCCGACGGCGCCCATCCGCTCAGCCGGCGCCGCCCCCGCGCGCCCCTAGGCTCCATCTCGCGCGTCCTGGCCGCGCTGCGGCCAGGGTGCGCCGTTCATGACCGCGCGTTTTGCCCCCAGCCCTTCCCTCAGAGCAGCGGGAAGGCTGGGGGCAAGCGTATCGCTTGATCGCAATTGACTGGCAGAGGAGTGGAGGTTAGTCACCGAGTGGGCAGACGCTGGCCGTCGCGCAGGCGCGCAGCGCGCTCTCGATGTCCCAGCAGCGCAGCGCCTCGACCACATCTTCCAGCTCGCCCGTAGCGAGCGTGGATTCGCGAGAGACGGGACACACACGCGCGCGGATGAAGCGCTCGAGAGTGGAGGATTCCTCGATCTTGCGCACGAGCTCCAGCCGCGGCTGACACTCACCCTCTAGATAGAGCACATGCTGCCGGAGGGCGGCCTGCGCGATGCGTTCCATCGCGATTCGCAGCGGGCAGGTCGCGCAGATGTCGCTGACGGCCGCTGCGCTCCCGGCGAAGAATTCTGGCCCGGCCTCCATGTTCTCACCTCGTTGACTGAACGACCAGCGGCCGGCGGGCCGACCCATTCCAGATGGCGCGATCCGCTATCTATCGGGCCACACGCGCGTCACAAATCTGTCGCAGTGGCGCGTCACGCGGTCACAGTTGGCGGACTTACGATTCTTCCACCGCGAGCGGCGCGGTGAGATAGAAGACGCTGCCGTGGTTTTCCTCAGACTCGAACCAGAGGCGGCCGCCCTGGAGCTCGGCGAGCTCGCGGCAGAGATAGAGTCCCAGGCCAGCCCCGGCGATGCCACGCTCGCGCGCGTTGTCCGCTCGGGCGAAGCGATTGAAGAGCAGCGCCTGCTGGTCAGGGGGAATACCGATGCCCCTGTCGCGCACACAGAGTTTGGCGAAGCCGTCCTCGCCCCGCTCAATCGTGACGGTGACGGGCCCGCCATCCGGACTGTACTTGATGGCGTTGCTCAGCAGATTGCCGATGATTTGCTCGGTGCGCCGCACATCTACTTCCGCGACGACATACTCATCGGTGGTATTGAGCGCCAGGGTATGGCGCTCGCTGGTCATCTTGAAGCGCTTGATGACACGGCGGGCCAGGGCGATGAGATCGTGCGGCTCGATGTGCAGTTGAAGGCGGTCAGCCTGCAGCCGCGCGACGTCGAGCAGGTCTTCGGTCAACTCGACCAGGCGGTTGGTGGCCTGGTCAATGGTTTCCAGCGCCTCCAGCTGCCAGGGTTCCAGCGGGGTCGCGCCCTCACGGTGCGCCTGGCGGGTCAGTGTGTCGGCATAGCCCTTTACCGCAGCCATAGGCGTTTTGAGCTCGTGCGCGGCGATAGCGATGAACTCATCTTTGAGGCGCTCGGCCTCTTTGATCGCGGTCATGTCCTGCAGGACGACCAGCGCGACCGGCTCTCCCTCCGTGGTGTTCCCGCCGCCGGGCGCGGTGGGGAGCATGCGCGGATCGAGGCTGACAGCGTTCAGCAGGACAGGGAGTGAGTCGCCAGTGGGCTGGCGGATGACTTCCTGGTAGTGGCGGATAGGCTCTCCTGTGCGCAGGATGAGCAGCGTGGCGAACTCGTCGGGAGGCAGCGGCCGCCCATCCGTCGCCAGGATCTGTGTGCCGCTCGCCGCCAGGAAGTCCTCCATCGTTTGCCCTTCGTCCCAGTGCGCGCCCCAGACGGCCTGCGCCGCGCGGTTCGCCAGCGCCAGGCGGGCGTCGCGCCCCCGCACCAGATAGACGCCGCCGGGCTGCTCATCAATTACCTGTTGCAGCAGCGCCAGACGCGTCTCGGCCTCGGCGTGCGCCTGCCGCTCCACCAGCAGGGCGTGAGTCTCCGTGACGTCGCGCCAGACCAGGACGGCGCCGCTATCGCGGTCATCAGAGTTGTCCGGTATGTCGCCGGCGGCTTGCGAGACGCCAATCGGCGCGCTCGATTGGAGCGGCGAGCGGCTGACGGCGAAGTCGCGCTGTTTGCTCTCGGCGGAGACGAGCGCCAGCGTGGCGCGAGAACGCTGCGCGGGAGCGCCGCTGGCGTTGGTCATGGATTCCATCGCGGCGCGCTTGGCCTCGGCGTTGGTGGGTAGTTCAAGCTCTGCGCGGATGACCGAGGCGGCATGGTTTTCGTGCAGCAACTCACCCTGCGAGCCATAGACCATGACGCCATCGGAAATGCTCTCGAACACCGCATTGAGTTCCGCGGCCTGTGAGCGGGCGTTGTCGTACAGGCGCGCGTTCTCGATGGCGACAGCGGCCTGGGCGGCGAGCGCCTCCAGGATCGTCTCGTCATCTTTGGTGAAGCGCTCAGGCTCCGCGTGCCCAAGCAGCAACCCGCCCCGGACGACGCCTTCACGGTCGAGCAGCGGCGCGCCGAGGAAGCTGCGCACGATGGGATGGCCGCGTGGCGCGCCGACGGCGCGCAGGTCGCGGGCGGCGATACGCCCGCGCGCGTAGGAGAGCGCCTGGCGGCGGGCGGCGTCGCGGCGGGACTCTCGCGCGGGAGGTGGCGGCGTCTCAACGCTGGCGCTGGTTGCGGCGACTGGCGTGACGCTTGCCGCCTGATGGCCCGCGCCAGGATGCGCCAGCGCGTCGTCCACGCGCACCGTGACGCCATGGCGGAATATTGGCGCGAGCAGGCCCTCGCCTCCCAGCGGAACGCGGCGGAAGAGATCCTCTTGCGCGGGGGTGACACCCACGACCGCCGCGAGATGGAAGTGGCTGCCCTCCGCCGGGGCGATCGGCTTGCCCTGCGCATCCACCGGGCGCAGGGTGAATGCGGCGAAGCCCGCGCCAGTCAGCTCACATGCCGTGCGGGCGATGAGCTGGAGAAGCTGGTCCTCGTGCAACTCCCCGGCGAGCGCGACTCCGACAGTATTGAGGGCGGCGAAGCGCATCACCTCGCGTTCGGCGGCGTCGCGCCGGTTGCGCGCCAGTTGCACGAGAAAGAGAATATAGACGCTGATCGCCGACAGCACCAGCAGGTCAACCCAGCTTTCCGCGGTTGGCTCCTTAACGCCCATGCCGGGTGGCAGCAGGATGAGGTAGACCTCGATGGCCTGAAGGGCGCAGCCGGCGAGACCGAGCGGCCACCCCCAGTAATAGGCCAGCATGGCGATGAGTGGGGCATAGGCGGCGCCGATGGCGGGCACCGGGAAGGCCTGGCGCGTGAGCAACATGATCGCGGTAATGAGCGCGCCGCCCACGAGCAAGGTGACGAGCCCCGCGTAGGGCCATTCGCGCCCGGCCGTCAGCCTGCGCATCCACCGCTCAACGCGCGGAGAGGCCATCTGATGGCGCCTCCAGGAGCGCAGACGGTGACCACGCTCCCGCAGCGTCGCGTCCAGGCGTTCCCAGAGCGCGCGCGCCGTGGCTTGCGCGTGGGGCGGCAGGCTGGCCGTTGTGTTCGGCGCGCTGTTCTTCGCCTCAGGTTCAGCTATATGTGGCCCGGAATCTGGCATAAAGGCCGCCTCACATCACGCTGGGCTGGTCTGGCGCCCGGCCTCGCGTTCACCTATCGCGCGTATCGCGCGCGGCGCGCGAGCGTGTCTCCCGCGCCGCGCGCCTCGGCCACCCAATCTCTCTCCATTGTACGAATGTCGGCGCGCCAGACACAACTGTTCATGTCCGGCTGCTCTTTGTGATGCGATTGTGAGCGTGGCGGCGCGTCCGTGTGAGTGCGGTGTGACGGCCATCAGGCTATTCTCATACAAGCATGAATTGCCACATGCGGAGATGTGCGCCGGGCGCGGGACGTGCGAAGGACGGTGGATATCGATGTCCAGAAAGAGTTTCAGCGGGACCGAGGATCCGCCCTTCGCTCCACAGAGCGTGGCAGAAGAGGAGGCGAGCAAGTTGGAGACCGAGTTTTTGGCGCTCATCAGCCACGAGCTCCGCAGCCCGCTTACGACCATCAAAGGGTATGCGGCGACGCTGCGGCGCCACGGCAACCGCCTCGGCGCGCGCGAGCGCGACGAGTTTCTGCGCGCTATTGGCGAGGCGAGCGACCGGCTGGATACGACCATCACCCGCCTGCTGGAGCTCTCACGGCTCGAAGCTGGCGCGCTCAAGCCGCGCCTCGCGCCGGTAGACATGGTATATCTGATACGAGAAGCGATCACCGGCGCGGAGCAGCGCTTCGGCGATGTCACACTGGGAGCCGGTGGCCATGTCTTTTTGCCACCCGACCAGGAGGTGTTGCCGCTCGCTCTGGTAGACCGTCGCCTGCAGCGTGAGGCGCTGGATATATTGCTCGAAAACGCGGCGCTGTACTCCCCCGCGGGGAGTGTCGTGCGAGTGATGGCGCGCATCTGGGATTCGCGCCTGATCATTTCCGTCCACGATCACGGCCCAGGCATCCCGCCTGACCGACTGAACCGGATATTCCAGCGCTTCTCGCGTGTCGATACGCGGCTAAACCGTGAGCGGGGCGGCGCCGGGATTGGGCTGGCGATGTGCAAGCGCATCGTCGAGCTTCAGGGCGGCGATATCTGGGTCGAGAGCGCGGTCGGCGTCGGCAGCGTCTTCTCAATGAGCCTGCCGCTGGCTGGCGCGTGATACCGTCTGACGCAGAATAAGGAACCCGCATATCGTGGGAGCGTGTTGAAAGGGGCAGCCACATGCCGGCAAAAAAGACCGTCATCCTGATCGCCGATGATGATCCGCAGATCCTGCGGCTGGTGGCGCGCAATCTTCAGTTGGAAGACTATGAGGTCGTGACGGCGACCGACGGCCAGGAAGCGCTCGACTTCATCGAGGCGCGGCCATTCGATCTGGCGATCCTCGACGTGATGATGCCGCGGATGGATGGCTTCACGGTCGCTGCGCGCGTTCGGGAATTTTCTAGCGTGCCGATCGTCATCGTGACCGCGCGCGGGCAGGACCAGGACAAGATCCGCGGTCTTGACCTGGGCGCCGACGACTACCTGACCAAGCCGTTCAGCGTCGAGGAGCTGCTGGCGCGCGTGCGCTCGGTGCTGCGCCGCTCGCGGTTCAGTACCAGCACGGACGGCCAGAACCTGCGGCCGATTGTCTCCGTCGGTGACCTGGCGATAGACTTCGCCCAGCACCGCGTGATGCGGGGCGAGCGCGAGCTGGAGCTCACGCCCATCGAGTACCGCCTGCTCGCGTATCTGGCGCAGAACACGGGACGTGTCATCACCCAGGACTTGCTGCTCGAGCACGTCTGGGGCGAGGAATACGCGGGCGAGAGCCACCTGCTCCAGGTGAACATGAACCGGCTGCGGCGCAAGATCGAGGACGACCCCGCCCACCCCCGTTACATCGTCACCAAGATGGGTGTGGGCTACATGCTTGCCGTCCACCCCGCGACCGCCTAGCCGTCCTGGGCCACGCCCGGACCCACAGCCGCCCTTCCCCAGCGCGACAACTCCGCTACGACATTGATCGTCGTAGCGGAGTCGCGTTATGCGGCCGCGCTGTGAGCGAATCGTGAGCGCGCGCGCGCCAATCCAGCGTTACACTCGCTCGGGAACTCCTGGCGCGCCGCGATGCGCCAGGGATGATGAGAGTCCCTTGAGGATATTCGCAAAAGGAGGCCCGGGTGAGCGCGCGCATGGGCAAGCGGTACGTCATCATCGGTAACGGCATAGCGGGGACAACCTGCGCGCAGGAATTGCGCAAGAATGACCCCGCGTGCGAGATCTGGCTCATCACCAACGAGCCATACCCGCTCTATAACCGCGTCGCGCTCAAGCGCCTGCTCGATGGCGTCCTGCCGGAGCAGAAGATCATGATGCGCGATCTCGCCTGGCACGAGTCGCAGCGCATCACACTTCTGCGCGAGACCTACGTCACGCATGTGGACACCGCCGGGCAGGCGGTCTATCTCAGCCAGGGCGGCCCGCTCGGGTATGACGCGCTGCTGGTGGCGAGCGGCGGCTGGCCCAATGCGCTGGACGTTCCAGGCGCGGATGGGACGTCCTACCTCTATACCTTCATGACACTCGACGACACGAAGCGCATCATCGAGCGCGCGCTGGAGAGCAAGACGGCGGTCACTACCGGTGGCAGCTACATGGCCTATGACCTGACCGAAGGACTAAGCAAGCGTGGTGTCCACGTGACCTGGCTGATGCGCGGCCCGTTCTGGCTGCGGCGCACGCTGGACGCCGAAGGTGGCCGTCTGGTGGATGAGATCGTCGCGCGCCACGGCATCGAGGTGGTCCACGGCGAGGAGATCCGCGAGGTGGTCGCGCGCGATGGCGTCCCGCGTGCCGTCATCGCGACGAGCGGGCGCGAGTACGCTGGTGACCTGATCGGCCTGGGCGTCGGCCTCACGCTCAACTACGCCTTCCTGCGGGAAACGCCGGTGGCCTGCGGCAAAGGCGTCCTTACCGATGAGTATCTGGAGACGACGGTCCCGGGCGTGTTCGCGGCAGGCGACGTCGCCGAGTTCTACGACCCCATCCTGGGCGCGCGCCGCACACTGGGAACCTGGGACAACGCGCTGGCGCACGGGCGCGTGGCGGCGGCCAATATGGCGGGTGGGCGCGAGGCGTACCTTGATGTGCCAACGCGCAGCAGCCCGATCTTCGATACCAATATCGTCGCGATGGGCCTCTTCGAGGTCACGGACCCGGCCATTGAGGCCGTCCAGCGGTCGGCGCCTGGCGAGCGCGGCATGACCGACTACCGGCGCTTCTTCTTCCGCGGCGACACCCTGGTCGGCGCGGTCTTCCTCGGCAGCCCGAAAGGGCGCAAGAAGGTAGTGGAGCTGATCCGCACGGGCGCAACCTACCGCACGCCTGCCGAGCGCCAGGCGCTGTTCGACGTGCGCTAAGCGCGGCGCACAGTCTACCGGCAAGCGTCGTGCTGGCGGCGCGGTTGCCGCATGGACGCTGGCGGTCTATACTGCCGCACACACCTGGGTTACCGGGGGCGCTGTTCGCGCAGGCTACGGAGGCCGCCGATGCCGCATGTCGTCTTGCTTGGCGACTCGATCTTCGATAATCAGGCGTACGTCCAGCGCGGCGAGCCCGATGTCGTCCACCAGCTGCGCCAGCGGACCCCAGCGGGCTGGCAGGCGACATTGCTCGCCGTCGACGGCAGCGTGACAGCAGACGTTCCGCGCCAACTGGCGCGTTTGCCCCAGGACGCCACCCACCTCGTTCTCAGTGTGGGTGGCAACGACGCCCTGGGCCAGATGGGCACGCTGAACGAGACGACGCCGTCCGTCGCGCACGCCTTCGCCCGCTTCGCCGTCATCCAGGACCAGTTCGAGACCAACTACCAGCGGATGCTCGACGCTGTCCTGGCGCGCGGCTTGCCGCTCGCCGTCTGCACGATCTACAACGGCGCGTTTCCTGACGCTGGCTACCAGCGTGTGGTCACGCTCGGCGCCGCGGTCTACGATGACGTTATCCTGCGCGCCGCCGCCACGCGCGGCCTGCCCGCGCTCGATCTGCGCCTGGTCTGCGCCCATCCCGCCGACTACGCCAATCCCATCGAGCCCTCCGCTACCGGCGGCGCCAGGATCGCCGATAGTATTGTCGCCCTGCTCACCACCCACGATTTCGCCCGCGACGGCGCGCGGGTGTATGGGCCGCCAGCGAGCGGGGTATGATGCGCTCGCTGAGGGGGAAGCTCTCGCGGAAACCTTGTTTAATCACCGGGCCCCGTAGCGTCCTGGTCAGTAGACGCGGGCCGGACTGAGACTGGCGCGCATATTCACGCTAATAGAAGGAGCGACCGCACGATGAATCTATTTCGTGGGGTGGCCGCCATTTTGGTGTTCCTGGTCGGGCTCATCACGATCGCTGGCGCGCTGTTCGGTGTGGGCCTCACCGCGGCCGCTGCGCAGGTGACCCACCAGCCGATCAATCTTTCGGACTTGGCGACTGGGCTGATCGCCGGCGCTATTGGGTTCCTGTGCCTGTTTATCTCCCGCGCGATAGACCCCGAACGCGGGCCGGTCCTCAGCTACAGCAAGCGCCGCAGAAAGCGCCGCGCGCACTCGTGAGCCGGTCGCGCCCCTGACCAGCGCGAAGGAGACGCCGTCCCCGCGTTTCCGGCTCATGCCGGAGCGACGAGCAGACGGCGCAGGATCTTGCCGACGAAGTTCTTGGGCAGTTCAGAGCGGAACTCAATCGAGCGCGGCGCCTTGTAGGCGTCCAGCCGTTCGCGGCAGAAGGCGAGGATCTCCTCAGCCGTGGCGCGCTCGCCACTCCGGAGCACGACGAACGCGCGGATGGCGGGCGAGGCTCCGCTGCTCTCCACGCCGCTGGCGCCGACGACAGCGGCTTCGAGCACCTTGGGGTGCTCGTAGAGCACTTCCTCGACCTCGCGTGGGTAGACATTGTATGGCCCGGTGAGGATCATGTCCTTCTTGCGCTCAACGATCGCGAAGAAGCCATCCTCGTCCATGCGCGCCAGGTCGCCGGTGCGCAGCCAGCCGTCGCTGGTCAAGGCCAGCGCGGTGTCGGCGGGCGCGTTCCAGTAGCCTTGCATGACCTGCGGCCCCTGTACCAGGAGCTCGCCCACCTCGCCTGGCGGGACCTCTTCGCCGGTCTCGACGCTGACGATCTTCGCGTTCGTGCTGGGGAGTGGAATGCCGATGCTGCCGGCGCGCCGTTCCCCGCTGAGCGGATTGGCGTGCGTCACCGGCGAGGCTTCGGTCAGGCCGTAGCCCTCGACGAGCCGTCCGCGCGTCAGCTTCTCGAACGCCTCCTGGACCTCGACCGGCAGTGGCGCCGAGCCGCTCAGGCAGGTGCGGATCGAGGCGACGCCGTAGGAACGCACCTTGGGGTAGTTGGCGATCATCAGATACAGGCTAGGCACACCGGGCAGCAGGGCCGGCCGCTCGCGCTTGATCGCCTGCAGAACTTCGCTCGGGCGGCTGGTTGGCAGGAGCGCGATCGCGCCGCCCAGCGCCATCGGCAAATTCAGGCTGTCCGTGACGCCGTAGATATGCGAGAGTGGCAGCACGCCGAGCGTCACGTCGCGCCCGCGCCGCGCTTCCGGCATCCAGTGGCGCACCTGCGCGACGTTGGCCATCAGGTTCGCGTGGGTCAGCATGACGCCCTTGGGCTCGTCACTGGTCCCTGAGGTGTATTGGATCAGCGCCAGGTCATCCATCTCTCGGCCGCTGGCGATCGGCGCCGCTGAAGCGCCGCGCAGGAGGCGCTGAAAGTTGTGGGCGCGCGGGCCGGGATGCGCCGCGCGTGGCGGCGTCTCACCCGGATGCTTGGGGTGTGGGGGGATGGCGTCCGGCGCCAGCCCCGCCAGCGGCAGGCGGCGGCGAACGGGCAGGTACTCGCGGGCATCGGTGTAGATGACGCCGCCCAGCCCGGCGTTGGCGGCGATGCGCTCGCACATCGCGCGGTAGTTGGCGAGCGTCAGCAGGACGCGCGCCCCCGAGTCGCGTAGCTGATGGGTGATGGCCTCCTCGGAGGAGAGCGGGCTGCCGAGGACGACCACGCCGCCCGCCTTCAGCGCGCCATAGAAGCCGATCACGCACTGCGGGATGTTGGGCAGCACGATGGCGACGCGCTCGCCAGGCTGGAGTCCGAGACCGCGCAGGGCGTGCGCGAAGCGGTTGGTGAGGCGGTCGAGCTCACGGTAGCCAATGCGCTGGCCGAAGAAGACCAGGGCTGGCCGCTCGGAGAACTCGCGCGCGGCGTTGACTACCAGGGTCTCCAGTGGCTGGCGCGGGACAGGAACGCTCTCCGGCACGTCGAGGTCGTAATACTGCCGCCAGCGCATGCGTGGCGCGGCGGACGCTGGCGTCTCAGCGGGCGGCAGCGGCGCCTTGGCCTCGATGAAGCGGCGGATGGCGCGGTTGACCGCGTCGGGGCGCTCCAACTGGACGAGATGGGCCGACACTGGGATGACGACGCTTTGCGCGCCGGGGATCAGGCGTGAGGCGTCCTCGTAGCGCTCGCGCACAAAGAGATTGTCGCGGTGACCGAGAATCACCAACGTTGGCGCGCGCACGAGTGGCATGCGCTCGGCGCCGCGCCAGGAGACCATCGCTTGATCGTGCATGCGTCGCAGGGTATGCAGCCGGGCGTAGAGCGCGAGCTTGAGCCAGCTATGCACACTGTTATAGAGCGGATCGGGTATGTTCATCAGGCGGCGCAGGCCCGGGCGGATGGTGAAATGGCTTGGCACGCCGATCAGGGCAAGCTGGCCAACGCGCTCCGGCTCGCGCAGCGCGAACTCGACGGCCACCGCGCCGCCAAACGAGTGCGCCAGCAGCGTGAACGGCTCCGTGACGCCCAGCGCATCGAGAACGAGTCGCAGGTCGTTCACCAGCGCATCCATGTCGAGTGGCTGTCCGGCGGGATCGTCGCTCAGGCCGTGGCCGCGCAAGTCGGGCGCGATGACCCGCGCGTCGCGCGCGAAATACCGCAGCTGGTTGACCCACTGCGGCGCGCGGCCGCCAAAGCCGTGGAGAAAGACCAGCGTGCGCCGCGCGCTCTCCGGCGCGATGTCAATCACGCTGATGCGGCGCAATTCCTTCGCCCGCGCGCCCACGCCGCCGCGCGGCGTATAGACAACGCGGCGATAGAGCTCTACGTCGAGCGCCATGCGTTCCCCCCATCTGTGGCGAGAGGCGTGCTAGAAGCTATCTCAGAGAAAGGCCGGCTACCGTCGCCCCGCTGCTTCTCGGGGGAAGCTGGGCGCCACTGGCATTTTTGAGATATATGCTCACACGTTCATGTTAGGCTGGCTCAAGAGCGACAACGGGTCACGCGCATGCCCTGGCGAGAGATTATCACGCCCGCCTTTTCGATGTGTTCAACCCTATAGCTTCGAGAATAACCGCCTGCAACGCGGCCGCATCTACGGGCGCGTCCGCATGGAAGTCAGTGGCCCGCACGGTTTTGCTGTCGAGGCGCGTATTGAAGAGCCGCTGCGGATCCCGCAGCTGCGCGCCCTTGGGAAACGTCAATCGCACGGCGTTTTTGAGTATATCGGCCACACAGATCATTCCATCATGCGACCACACGGCGACGCCCTCTGGCCGGGAGGGCTTCTTCCACTTCACCTCTTCGACTACGGCAGGGTCGGATTCCTTGATAATGGCCCGCAGTTGGGACAGTTTCGCGCCCCGCCAATCGTCCGATTGCGTGATGATGTCGTCTATCTGCTGAGAGGCGGACTTGTCTTCCATTGGGGCGCCCTCCGACAGGTATATAGCAGACCATCGAACGCGCTGTCCGTTCATCTCTCTTGGTTATGACCCTTTTTGCGCGCGCTGCCTGTAGGCTTCAGAGTATCATACCGCTCCCCGCCGCATTGAGCGCAATTCTGCGAACGGGCAGGCCGCAAAGAGATCCGTTCTCCATGGGATGATGAAGCTTGACGCTGGCTGTCCGCGCGGGCTACACTAGGCTCTACAGACCGAGCGCAGATCGGGAAGAGTAGGCCAGTCGACGCCGCAGCAGCGAGCCGGGAGGGTGCAAGCCGGCGCGGAATGGGACAGCCGAAACCGGCCCGTGAGCCGCGACCGATGCTCCAGGCGTACCATCGCCAGGGGCCGAAGGCCGCCGGACGCCTCCCGTTACCATGAGGCGCCGCATTCATCCCAGGCGAATGCCGCCGGGAGTCGTGCGGGCAGAGGGGCGCGCACGCGCGTAAGGCCGCCGATGAGCGGCCACGCCAGCGCCCGAACTGAGGTGGCACCGCGGGTTAAACGCCCGCCCTCACAGCGTCACGAATTGGCGCGAGGGCGGGCGCTTTGTATGCGCTCATCCCCAACGCCAGCCCAACCCGGCGCGTCTCTTGGAGCCGCGCCTATCACGAACGCCGGCTATCGCCAACCCGCCCGCCGCGCGGCCCCTCTCCTTGCAGCAGAGGGGGTAGGGGGTGAGGTCCGGCGCCACAGGAGGAGCGCATGTCAGGCAAGAAGAACGCTGGCGCCGCCAAGGCTGATCCCAAGGCTGACGCCAAGCTGGTCGGCGACATCGCCGATCTCGACGATTACGCGAAGTGGTACCAGGACGTCGTCTACAAGGCCGACCTGGCCGACCTCTCGCCCGTGCGCGGCTGCATGGTCATCCGCCCCTATGGCTACGCGCTGTGGGAGAACATGCAGCGCCTGATGGATGACCGCATCAAGGCGACGGGCCACGAGAACCTCTACTTCCCTCTCTTCATCCCCTACAGTTTCCTGATGAAGGAGGCCGAGCACGTCGAGGGCTTCGCGCCTGAGGTCGCGCTGGTGACGAAGGCTGGTGGCGAGGAGCTGGAGGAGCCCCTGGTCGTCCGCCCCACCTCGGAGACGGTCATCGGCTACATGTACGCCCAGTGGGTGCACAGCTACCGCGACCTGCCCCTGCTCTACAACCAGTGGGCCAATGTCGTGCGCTGGGAGAAGCGCACGCGGCCCTTCCTGCGCACCAGCGAGTTTCTCTGGCAGGAGGGGCATACCGTCCACCGCGACGAAGCTGAGGCCGAGGCCGAGACGCTGCTCATCCTGCATCAGGTCTACCGCGACTTCATGGAGAAGGAGCTGGCGCTGCCTGTGATCGCCGGGCTGAAGTCGGAGAGCGAGAAGTTCGCCGGGGCGCTGCGCACTTACAGCCTGGAGGCGATGATGGGCGACGGCAAGGCGCTGCAGAACGGCACCTCGCACAACCTGGGGCAGAACTTCGCCCGCAGCTTTGATATCGGCTTCCAAGACGCCGATGGCGAGCGCAAGATCGCCTGGACGACGAGCTGGGGCACCTCGACGCGCATGGTCGGCGCGGTCATCATGGCCCACGGCGACGCCAACGGTCTGCGACTGCCTCCCCGCATCGCGCCCATCCAGGCGGTGATCGTCCCCATCTGGAAGGGCGACCAGTCGGGCGCCGAGTACCAGGCGGTCGCGGCGCTGGCGGGCGAGGTCGAGACGGCGCTGCGCCGCGCGGGCGTGCGCGTCAAGGCCGACTGGCGTGAGGAGCGTCCCGGCTTCAAGTTCAACGACTGGGAGCTGCGCGGCGCGCCTGTGCGCATCGAAATCGGCCCCCGCGACGCCGCCGCCGGGCAGGTCACGCTCGTTCCCCGCACCGACCGCTCGGCCAAGGAGACCGTGGCCGTCGCCGGGGTCGCGGCGCGCGTGCCCGCCCTGCTGGACGCCATTCAGCAGACGCTCTATGACCAGGCGCTGGCCTTCCGCGAGTCCCGCACCTACACGGCGGCGGACTACACGGAGTTCAAGGCGCGCATGGCCGACAAGGCGAACCTGGGCTTCGTCGAGGCCTGGTGGTGTGGCGACGCGGACTGCGAGGCGGCGATCAAGGCTGACACCCAGGCGACGATCCGCTGCCTGCCCCTGGAGCGCACGAGCCGCCAGACGGCCGACAGCGGGACCTGCGTGCGCTGCGACAAGCCCGCGACTACCTGGGCGATCTTCGCCAAGGCGTATTAAGCGCGAAAGCGCGCCCGAACTGCGGGCGGCGAGGAGGCTCCACCCCCGCCGCCCGCACAGGGGAAAGGCCGGAAGGGGAAGGCGCTCTTAGCTCTCGTCTACATCAATGCGCGAATAGGGACCCATGATGCGCAAGGTAGCCCCCAACGCGATGATGACCAGCGCGTTGATGCCCAACTGGATGATGTCGCTCTGGAACTGGCCGGTCGTCAACTGAATGCTGGAGTCTGGGGCGGCGAGGGCGATGGAGAGGTGCGCGCCGGTCGAGAGAATACCGCGTGTGGCGGAGATGATGCCGATGAAGAGAAACGGCTGCACAGAGTTCGTGTGCTTGTCCAGATAGGACCGCACCGTTCCCAGCACCTCCAGGATGATGAGCACGAGCAGGAGGTCGCTGATAAAGGACAGCACATTGGACGCGATGCCAGCCGTGAGCGTTCCCGTAGTAGACCTGGAAAGCGAGCTCATCACGCCGATGAACAGGTTGGTAATGCTGTACACCAGAGTCAGCCCGGCGGCGCCAAGGAACGCTATCCCCACCAGCAGATAAAAGAACGAGTCTACGGCATCGAGCGCCCGCGCGCCCCGACGTTGCAGCCGCGTCTGTGGACTGTCTTGCGCCCCACCATGTGTCTCGACTGGCTCCATGGGCGGTACCTCCAGAGGCGAGCCAGCCCAGGTCCGTTCGCCTGCCGCAAGCCTCCAGTCGACATTGCGATAGCGGCGCGCCGGTCTATGCGCTGGCTTGAACCGAGCGTAACATACCCGGCAAGTGAGCGTCAATTTGTGACACGCCTGTGAACTGGCTCATATGAACGCGCCGCTCAGTCACGAATGGGAACAATCAAGCGCCGCTCAACCGTTTAGTAGACTGGCGACAATATGTGGTGACGCTAGAAGTGTAGGCGCTTGATATGGAGCGATCGCAGATATGGAACGATTGACACGCGTGCGGTTGACGCTTTCCGCCATGGCGCTCCCGGCGTTGCTGGCGCTCGCCCTCGCTGGCTGCGCGGGCGGCGATCAGGGACAACACGCGACGTCCACGGCGACCAGTGCGCCGGGATCGTCTACCAATGCGCTCGCCAGCTGGACGCCCGCCACGCCGCCCGCTGCGACGTTTGCGCTGCAGTTCGCTCCTTCGGAGCCGCAGACCGCCTACCTCTGCGCGATTGATGGCCCGGCGGCCACGCCACTCGACCACACCGCGCGGCTCTACAAGAGCGTGGACGGCGCGAAGACCTGGGGCCTGATTCGTGGAACGCCGGTCCTGCGCCCGGTCGCCAGCCAGGCGCGGACGCCGGCGATGTGCGCGGTCTTCATAGACGCCCATGACGCGCGCGATGTCTTCTTCCAGCAGACGCAGCTGGAGCCGGAGGGAGCCGGCTTCGCCATCGCCCGCGCGCTCTACCGCAGCCGCGATGGCGGCGCGACCTGGGCGACGCTCGCCGTTCCCGACCACACCGACGGTTTCCAGTCGCTGGCGGTCTACGGCGCCCGTCTGGTCGCGCGGCACAAGCCGAGCGTCCTGGGGGCCACCACGTGCGAATCTTCCCCCGGGCCGAAGCCCACCAGTCTGGTGGACGCCAGCGACGATGGCGGCCAGACCTGGCAGTTGATCGGCCAGAACCTGATGGCGCAGGGTTACTTGGTCACGGATATGGCGACGGCCGGCGCGGCGCTTTTCGTCATCGCCTATCAGGTCCCTGCCTCCGCCTGCCAGCAGGCCACACACTGGACCGCCTTCCGGTCGGATGACGCGGGCGCGACCTGGAAGTCCACCACGATTTCGGAGTCCGCGCTGGCCTCGCTCAGCTTCACGCCCAGGCTGGATGGCTCCGGCTACTATGGTGTCGCGCTCGCGCCCCTCGATGGCAGCGGCAGCGCGCAGGTCGACTACTCGACCGATAGTGGCGTGACGTGGCAAACGGAGCCACTGCTGGATGTGTCGAGCGGCGGCTCCGACCCGGCGATTGCCGTCGCGTCCTCTGGCGAGATATACGCCCAGGCGAGCGGGGCGAATATGGTCTACCGCCTCGCGCCGGGAGCGTCTTCGCCCGCCTGGGCGCCGTACGCGGCGGCGGTCAATCCCGGCCAGTCTGAGGCCTCTGGCGTCTGGATGGTCGAGCCGCTTTCCCCCAACGAGCGGCTCTGGTCCCTCGAAGTCGCCTATGGGGTTACGCCAGATGCTACGCTCGCCTACCTGCCGCTGCCATGACGCTGTCACGCCAGCGTTCGTGCGATGCCCATACGATGCGCTCGCCCGCCTTCCGGCTGGAAGGCGGGCGAAATATCTGGGGCTGGCGCGCCGGGCCGCTATGCTGACACCGTCTCAGCGGGCTCGTACGTGGCGACGATCACGCCGGTTGGCGTGGGCGTGGCGGAGACGAGGCGCAGCGTGGCATAGGGCGCGCCGTCGGGAAAGAGCCGGTGACCGCTGCCCA
The DNA here is from genome assembly GCA_036391685.1 of Ktedonobacterales bacterium. Taxonomy (GTDB): domain Bacteria; phylum Chloroflexota; class Ktedonobacteria; order Ktedonobacterales; family JADMIN01; genus JAKAIY01. Next base: position 5,524 of record DASVZK010000042.1, on the reverse strand, counting down.
GGACGAGCGGATGGATCAGCAGCACATAGCGGTCAATCAGGTTGCGGCGCGCCAGCGACTGGATCAACGCGCCGCTGCCGAGGATGACGATGTCCTTCTCCTCTCGCGCGCGCAGCCCGGCCACGGCGTCAGCGGCGTCGCCGCTGAGCAGCCGGGAGTTCTCCCACGGCAGCGGCTCGCGGAGCGTCGTCGACGCGACGTACTTCGTGGCGTTGTTCAGCACGGACGTGAAGGGGTTGCCGTCGGTGCGCTTGGGCCAGACGGAATAGAAGTCCTCGTAGGTACGGCGGCCAAGCAGCAGCCCGCCGGTCGTCGCCGAAGACTCGGCCATCAGCCTGCCCGCGGTGGCGTCGGCGTAGGGCAGCGCCCAGCCGCCATGCGTGAAGCCGTCGCGCTCGTCCTCATCCGGCCGCCCCGGCGCCTGCATCACGCTGTCCAGCGTGACGTTGTTGTGGACAATGATTTTCGCCATCGCGATGGATCCTCCTTTACCTCCGCGTCGCGCATCCAGGTATCGCGCGACTGCTCACTTCCTTCCGCGCGTCGCGCGCGCCGCCGGAAGGCGGCTCAGTCGCTGGCCGCGCTCATCGGGCCATAGGCGCCCTGGATGGCCGGTGTGTAGCCGCACGCGGCGGCGAGCGCCAGCGAGGCCGCGTTCCAGGCGAAGGCGCTGTAGAGGGGCGTCAGCCCTTCCGCCAGGATGGCGCGCGTCCAGGCGATAGTCGCGGCGCGAGCGTAGCCACGGCGCCGGGCTTCGGGCGTGGTATTGATCCCAAGCTCACAGGCCCGCGCGGTCCGCCGTGATGCGTGCGCGACGCTGGCGAGGCGGCCATCGATGATGACGCCAACGCACGGGCCGCGCCGCGAATCGAGGAAGTAACTCACGCTATCCGCCTCGAACGCTTCGAGCAGCGCGGCGTCGCTGGCGGAAAGCGGCCGCGCGTCATGCTCCGGCGCGTCGGGGAGGGTTTCGGGCGGCTGGAAGACGACTTCGCGCCGCATTCCAATCGCGGGGGTGAAGACGGGGCGCGCCTCGTGGCCCCGGCGCAGCAGCGTGACCCGGTGGTCGGAAAGGACATCGGGACGCCAGACGGCGACCTCGTCACCGCTGAAGTGCGCCAGGTAGAGCGCCCACGGCGGCAGCGCGCCGTCCGTCTCCAGGTCAACGCTGCGCCCCACGATAGGCGGGACGCTGATTCCCCAGCCCGCTTCGAGGTGCAGCCGCAGCAACTCACGGTCTCTCATGGCGCCCTACCTGCCTTCGTATCGCGGCGGCCGCTTCTCGATGAAGGCGCTGATCGCCTCGGTCAGATCCTGTGTATGGACATAGGCGGCGTTCCAGAGCGCGACATAGCGCAGCCCCTCCTCGACCGGCTTCCCCTGCGACTCGTTCAGCACCCGCTTGGCTCCCTGGACGGCCAGCGGCGCGTTGGCGGCGATCTCGCGCGCCATCGCGCGGGCGGCGTCCTCCAGCGCCTGCGGGCCGTCATAGACCTCGTTGACCAGGCCGATGCGCAGGGCGCGTTGGGCGTCTATGTCCCTGGCGGTGAAAGCCAGCTCGCGGGTGTTCCCCTCGCCGATGATCGGCGGCAGACGTTGCAGGCTGCCGATGTCGGCGACGATGGCGATGCGCGCCTCGCGCAGGCTGAAGCGCGCATCGGTCGAGCAGAGACGGATGTCGCAGGCGGCGATCAGGTCAAGTCCGCCGCCGATGCACCAGCCGCGGACGGCGGCGATCACCGGCTTGCGGCAGGTCTGTACACGCGTCACCGCCGCCTGCATCGTCTGGATGGTGTCGAGCAGCTTCGCGCGGTCAACCGCCGTGTCGCCGGATGCCAGAGCAGGCGCCATCGCTGGCAGGTCCAGCCCATAGGAGAAGTTCGGCCCGTCGCCGCGCAGAATGACAGCGCGCACGGCGTCATCGCTGTCGAGAATATCGAAGACCATCGGCAGGTCGCGCCAGAAGTCCGGTCCCATGGCGTTGCCCTTGCCCGGCCCGGTCAGCGTCACCTCCGCGATTCCATCGGTGATTTCCAGGTTCATCGAGGCATGCGTCGTCATGGCCTGGTCCCTCTGTCGCTATCTCGCTTGCTCACCACGGAGCGCGCTTCTGTGAAGGAGTATAGCGGAAGGCGTAGAGCGCCTGCGCGGGAACCTCGCCGCCGCCGCGATGAGTGTGGAACCAACAGGTGTGATGGGCGTCTATCGAGAGGCGTATTGCGTGTAATAGACGTGAATATTGGATAAACGAAATGCCGCTCGCTGGCCTTGCCTCTACTACCCAGACCGTCACCGATTACCATATCTTCGGCGTACCCAATACTTACTTCATTAGTTTCCATGGCAAAGTTGTCTACGCTATTATAGGCCAACTCAACCAGCAGACCCCCAATGCGGGCCTCGCCAAACTCGCCACCTAGCGGTATCATTGGCACAAGGAGGGGAGCGCCGTGGCTGACTTTGATCCGCAGCAGGTTGTGGATGCCCTGTTGTCTGGGATTACCCCAGCGGATTGGGTCATTACACAGGCGCAGCGGCGCCCACTGCTCACAAACACGCTCAAGAAGGCGGGGTATGCGTTGGGGTCTGTCTTTACCTCCTGGCTCTGTGTCTATGTTCTCGGGTATATCTCAGACCACTACCAAACGCTTGACAGTTATTTCCCCACTGCGCTGGTCATGATCATGTTGATCAGTGTCATTATCTATTTTGCTCGCTTGGATATAATTGGCTTGCAACAGGCGTGGGCTGCATTCTGGCTACTCGTTTCTGGCCAGGAAGTCTGGACCGCCGTCACACCCAACGGCGTAGTCGAATATCATGGCCCGAAATGGGGTATTGTGTTTTCCTGCGCCTTCGCCAATACCACTTCGATTTCGCGTATGGTGGATCCGCTCGACTTCTCCGAACCATCCACCTCACCGAATGAGCCATTCGTGCTGACCATCGTGCATCCTCACCCAACATTCCCCAATCGTTCTCTGACGCGCGCTTGGTCCATCGGTCCCTGGTACCCTCACCCTGCGCAATTGGGGCAAATCGTTATCCATGCCCTTAGCGCCTACCGCTCGAAACTGGGGACATCTGACGGGGCGCCAATGCTTCAATTACCTGCCGGTGTACGCCCGCATCCCATACCGAACCCAACAGGCTGGTCATGGCAGCTCACTTCTTGTGGGGCATGGTTCGTGCCGATAGCGCTTGCCTGGATAGCCTTTGTGAGTTGGCTGGTCATTTCCTATCCAAAATCAGGCACTTTGGGGTGGATACCCTTTGCGATTGGCGGCGGGCTCCTTGCGCCAACTCCAATCTCCTGGCTCCTGGCCTGGCGCATCAACGACTGGAATAAGGCAGTCGGCAAGTAACACGCCATTCTCGCCAGGCCCTCATCGCGCCCAAATTTATGTGTGTAACTGAGTCTTGGATAAGCCCTAGCCTGCCGTCAAGCCGGCAAGAGCCTAATCGGGATGTAGGGACGGCTTCTTGGGCTGATGGCAGCAGGCGATCAGTCCGGCCAGGAGGTGCGCCAAGAAATTGTAGGGACTGCGATGGCGGGTATGTTCGATCTGGCAGATGTTCTTGAGCTGGTCGTTGACGCTCTCGATGATCGCCCGCTTGCGCAGCAGCAGTTTATCGGTGAAAGCCTGGACGCGCTCGCGCATGTTCTTGCGCAGCTTGCTGATCAGCTGGAGACTTTGCGTCATGAACAGGCGCTCAGCGATCGCGTGGGAGATATAGCCGCGATCGCCAAACAGCTTGCCGAAAAGACGGCGGACGAGACGAGGAACCGGGCGGCGGTCATCGACGTTGCCAGGAGTGAGACAATATGCCAGAAGTTCGCCGCGGTCGTTGACGACGAGGTGGAGTTTGAAGCCATAGAACCAGCCCACCGAAGTCTTGCCCCGGCGCGCATCGACGCGGAAGACGCGGAAGACGCGGAAGACGCGGAAGACGCGATGTTGGCTGATGCGGGCAGTCTTGCAGACCGACAACGCGGTCGAGTCGATAAAGCTGATGCCAGTACATCGGCCCATCTGCGTTTGCAGGTAGACCGTGAGCGGCAGCAGGACACGCGGAATCAGGGCAACGAAGCGCGAGTAGCTCACGAGTTGGGGGAACTCGGCGCGCAACTGGGTTTGGGCGTGCTGCGTGTAGAAGCTCTTGAACGTGCGGTAGCCCGACTGCTGGAAGAGGATCAGGATGGTCATGATCTCGCTGGGCTGAGCCGCGTCGGCGCTGGCCGTGGTGGCGCCGTGTCGCGTGATCCGCCTGAAGGAGAGGAGCGTTCCTGTGGGCATGCGTCGTGGCGTTAGGATCGCCGTCATGTTGGGGTTCGCGGCCTTGATGGCCGTTTCGGGGTGTGTTCTGTATGTCGCGCTCATGGTCGACGCCAACCGTCCTGATCTCAGCGCGGACCTGCCGTCCTTTCTCACTGAGGCGCTCTACCTCATCGCTCCCGTCTTCGTCGCGGCCGCGGTGGCCTGGTGGGCGGTGACGCGGCGCGCGCCCCGCTCAGGCGCACGGTCAGGGGCCGTCCGTGGCGGTGGGGCGGCGCTGCTGACGGCGATCTTCCTGATCACGGCGGTTGTCGTGACACTTGAGGCGTTCGCGTTGCTCGGTCCGCACCCTGGATACAAGGGGCCGGCCGTTATTGGGCCTGTAATGTTGGCGTGGTATGTAGGATGGTTCTACATCCCAATAAGTACAGCCGTCATTGGCGCGGCGTATGGCGCGATGGTCCACCGCGCAATCGGCTCCAACACCACGCCCCGCGCCTCCTGGCGAGACGGCTCGTCGCTCGCTCCATGACAAGCAAGCGGCCCAAAACGCAAGACGACCGATCGCTGCGCCGCTACAAGCGTCGTTGGAAGAGTGTGCGGCTCGTCGCCTGGCCAGGGAACTTCCGCCGACAGTCGGCGCGCTTTGCGCGTCGCGCTTTCCACTGCCTCGGCTTGTTCCACCTCAACTGCATCCTGACCCTGCTGCGCTACGTCTGCAGTCAGCTACAGGTCAGCGATCCTGGCGTGTATGATGCTGGACTTCCACGCTGAGGCGCGGCTTCAGTCCGGCCAGCGCCGGAAGTAGATGGTTCAATACCTGCTCTGCTGTGGCGCGCAACTCGGCGCCGCGTGTACTCACCTTGACCCAGCGCTTCGCATCATGGGCGCTCCGCTGGTCTTTGTAGTAGCGTTCGGTGCGTTCAGTCCCATCAGCGCCCGCGATGTGCAAGACGATGGTGTAGCTCTCATTGGTCAGGTCCATTGCACGTTCCTCCCCCGCTCAGTTGGATGCGCCGGTCACCACACTCATTGTAGGCTTCCGTCATCTCAGCTTCGTTCACCTCGGCGTCGCCCTCACGCTGATGCGGCAGAGTCAGGGTATATGAGCTTGCATTTTAACCAACACCAAGTGGCCGGCAACCAGGATAATTGCTGGCACGAAGTCGAACAGCCACAGCGTGAGGTAGATTACGGCGTCAATTTGACCGCGGGGAAGCGTGGAGCAGGCGGTGAGCGCGTGCCGC
>DASVZK010000041.1:0-1627 GCA_036391685.1 Ktedonobacterales bacterium | reverse complement strand
CCTACCTCGCCCGCTTCTCCATTGAGCACACCTTCCGCTTCTTCAAGCAGACGCTCCGCTGGACGACGCCCAAACTCCGCTCACCGCAGGCAGCTGACCGCCTGGGACGACTGGACGTGGTTACTCATCTTGGCCTATAGTCACTTACGCCTGGCACGGGATGCCGTTGTCGATGTGCGCTTACCCTGGCAACCACCGTTGCCGCCGGAGCAGCGGACTCCGGCGCGGGTGCGCCGGGGCTTTTCGCAGCTCCTCCTGCACCTAGGCAGCCCCGTGAACGTGCCAAAAGCCTGTGGATGCTCGCCGGGACGGCCCAAAGGCAAGCGTTCCCTTCCGGCCCAACGCTTCCCGGCGGTCAAATTGACGCCCTAATCCCCGGATGCCTTCGCCTCTTCGTCGTCATGCTGGCACCTGGCCCAGATGCCGCTCACCTGCTGTTGGTTAAAATGTAAGCTTAGAGCAACTTTCACTATGCTTGAGCAGACAGAGCGTAGCCGGCGTGGGCGAACCAGGCAACCGCGTCAGCAGGGGTGATCGCCTCAAGCGCCAGCCGCACCGCCTCCCATAACGCCTCATGGGTGCGGGCGCCGAGCCCCCGCAGGATGGCTTTAAGCTTCGAGAATGCCTGCTCAATCGGCGTGAAGTCAGGCGAGTACGGCGGCAGGAAGAGCAACTCGCAGCCGCGCGCCGCCAGGGCTTGGCGGATGCTGGCAGCCTTGTGGACGCTCAAATTATCAAGCACGACCACCTGTCCTGGCCGCAACGTCGGCCCCAGTTGCTCCGCGATGTACCAGGCAAAGGTCGGCGTATTCATCGCCCCCTCAATCAGCCACGGTTCTCGCAGACCCTCAGGCGTGAGTGCCGCCACCAACGTCGTATTCTTGCCGTGATTGCGCGGCACCGAACCCGTCGCCCGCTGGTGGTGCGGCGCCCAGCCATAGAGTCGCGTCAGCGACGTGTGGGTGCCGCTTTCGTCGACAAAGACGAACTGCTGGGGATCAAGGGAGGCGACCGCCGCCCGCCAGGCAGTGCGCGCTTCCTCGTCACGCTCGCTGGCTGCCAACGTCTTTTTTTGTGCGTCCAGCCCAGGCGGCGCAGGGCGCGCCACATTGTCGCCTCGCTCAGCGGCTGGCCTTGCTGCTCGGCCCACCAAGCGCAGTGCTCGAGCACCGTCGCATCGGGTTCGGCCTGCAGCCGGGCCAACAAGATCGCCTCCTGCTCACGACTGATCGCGCGCGGGCGGCCCGTACTCGGTCGGTGCTCCAGTGAGCCGGTTGTGCGCTGCTGCACCACCGCGCGTTTCACCGTCGTCACCGCCACCTCAAAGCGGCGAGCGGCTTCTCGCATGGGCAGACCGTTGGCCACCGCTCGCACCAAGCGTTCTTTCAGATCGGTCGAATAGGCACGCATGCCCTCTACCTCGCACGTCCCATGCCATGTCTGCCTCTGCTTTTCGCAAGTTGCTCTAATGCCGCTCCTGGATCCGAGCAAGGGCGAGCGGGACTGTTAGCCAGCGTCGCCAGACTGCGCACGGCGTTCCCCGACATGGAATGGACTCTCGACGAACAGGTCGCTGAAGGAGACAAGGTGGCATGCCACGTCGTCTGGCGAGGCACTCAACAAGGGG
>DASVZK010000040.1:0-42544 GCA_036391685.1 Ktedonobacterales bacterium | reverse complement strand
CGGCGACACCTGAAGCCGCTGGGCTAACCCAGGCTTGTCCTGGGAGGCAGGCGTCGAGGGTGGGGTCGGTGATTGGGGTGAAGTCGTAACAAGGTAGCCGTACCGGAAGGTGCGGCTGGATCACCTCCTTTCTAGGGAGTCCTGAGGAGCCTGTGGATTCGTCCACCTGCCCTCACATTCCCAGGTCGATCGGTGAAGTGATGGCTTGCCATCCTTCATCGCTTGCGATCACAAGAGTTCGCTCAAAGTCAACCGTCGCCATCGTTGCGTCGGGCGTGCGCTTGGCGCGCTGCTGGTTTTCACTCTTCAGTCGCTTCACGAAAGCGGCTGGAAGCGCCACGGGCCTGTAGCTCAGTTGGCTAGAGCGCGGTCCTGATAAGACCGAGGTCCCCTGTTCGAGCCAGGGCAGGCCCACCGATGCCGCGCAGCGGTCACGGTGGTGGTCGGGCGCGCCCCTGGGGGCGTAGCTCAGCTGGAAGAGCATCTGGTTTGCAACCAGAGGGTCAGGGGTTCGAGTCCCCTCGTCTCCACCAGGTTTGCCCGGTCTGACCGGGTAGCGGCCTCGTGATCTCAGCGTATTCCGGTATGATCTTCGGATCACGCCTCGCATCGTTCGCAGTCTCCCGACGCCTGGGCGTGCGGGAGGGTTGGTGACTATAGCGGAGGGGTCCCACCCGTTCCCTTCCCGAACACGGTCGTTAAGCCCTCCAGCCCCAACGATACTGCAGGGGCAGCCCTGTGGGACAATCGGACGTCGCCGGCCCTCCCGCCCGCGCCAGTCGTCCGGGAAGCGAGAGACGCATCACGATCAACGCCCCGTCACTTCGCGAAGTGACGGGGCGTTTGTTGTCCGCGCCTGGGTCGCGCCCAGGCTCAGGCGCGGCCAGGCATTCACGCCATACACACGCCCCCATAACAAATCGCCAGCGCGTGCGTTGTGACTGGAAACGACGCGCATTCCCCTACGCGCCCCCTCATCCCACCCAGCGCATGTTCCGTGATGACTGACTCCTTACCGGCTGCATCTTCTTGAATTCGCAGCCCGCACGACCGCACGACCACGCCTCATGCCATCAGCGTAGCTCACCTCGCCGTTCGCAGGAAATCACCCCCAGACAAGGCTGGAGACCACACTCGAGGAGGAGAATCGCATGTACAGGAACCGAAGGCTTTCAATGTACCTTCCGGCGCTGGCGGTTGGGTTAGTGGCGACCATTGCGGCCAGCCTGGGATTCGCCGCGCGGGCTTCCCACGCGCAGGCCGCGACCGCGTCAGCGCGTTCCACGGTCGGTTTTGGGCCGCTGATATCCGTCGGTCCGCTGGTTTCGCATGTCGCGTCGCAGCCGCCGACCAGTCAGGACTGCCGGAATTTCTCGGGAGGCTACGTTCAAGGCTGCTACGGACCTGCTGACCTGGCGGCGCAGTACGATTTCAACCCGCTGTACGCGCAGGGTATCACTGGCCAGGGCCAAACCATCGTGATATTTGACTCGTTTGGCAGCCCGACCATCCAGCAAGATCTGGCAACCTTCGACCAGGCCTGGAATCTGCCTGACCCACCATCGTTCACCATCTATAATCCTGAAGGCGCGGTCACTTTCAATTACACAAAACTGCCCAGCCCTGTTGACTTCCACAACAAGAACGTCAACACCGAGCTTGGTTGGGCTTTTGAAACGACACTCGACGTGGAATGGGCGCACGCGATGGCCCCAGGCGCTAGCATCGCGCTGGTGACTGTGCCCGTAAGTGAGACCGTGGGCGTCCAGGGATTGCAGAATTTGATCACCGCGCAACAGTGGGTTCTTGAGCATCACATCGGGACCATATGGTCCAACAGTTATGGCGCGCCTGAGCCAACATTCCCCGGTTCGGGCGCACTAAGCAATCTGAACGCCTGGTACACGCAAGCGGCGGAGGAAGGTGTGAGCAACTTCTTCGCGAGCGGTGACTATGGCGCAACCGGGCCAAATAAGCAGTTCGACATCTATCCGTTCGCGAATGTAGATTATCCCGCTTCAAGCCCAGCGGTGATTGCTACAGGCGGAACAGAGATTCAGACGCCGCCTCTTTCAATCTCCGCCTATCAGGCTGAAACTGCCTGGACTTACGCTGGTGGCGGCTATAGCGCGGTCTTCCCGGAGCCAGGCTACCAGTCAGGCGCGGGAATAGCGGATGCCCCCACAACGCGCGGTGTGCCAGATGTCTCCTACAATTCGTCGTGTGTCAGCGCAGTGCTGATTTATGAGAGCTTCTATCCTCACTTTGCGCCGGGCTGGCTTCCGATTTGTGGCACAAGCGCGGCTACTCCACAGTGGGCGGCGATTGACGCGCTCGCGAATCAGGCGGATGGCCCGCTCGGATTCCTCGCGCCCCGCTTGTATCAGGTATATCGTTCCAGCGCCTACGCAAGCGCATTCCATGATGTGACCACGGGTAACAACAGCTTCGCCGGTGTCACGGGATTTGCGGCTGGCCCTGGTTGGGACGCTGCGACTGGCCTAGGTACGCCTGACGTCGCCGGGCTGGTCGCGGCGCTCAAGCAAACCCACTAAGGGCGCGCCAGCGATCAGTTGACACAGAAACGCGCGGCCCCTTCACCCACCGCAGGCGAAGGGGCCGCGCGTCCGCTTGAGGAGCGGCGCTATTCGGTTGTTGAGTGGCTGGAGCCGGCGCGCTCAAGGCGTGACGGGCTCCAGCGGGACGGTTCGCGGGGCCGCCGGTAGCGAGCCAGAGGTCGCTCCAGCGGGCGCGATCGGGGCGAACATGGCGCCAAGCTCACGCTCAGCGCGCATGTGGAAGTCCTGCTCGTTCCACAGCTGGGTCTGCGCCTCATCCTGCCGGTTCGCCTGCACGAGGCGGCGAGCCTGGACGAGCGCCATGCGGGCATGCGCCCGCTGCGCGCGGTGATAGTCCACCAGATCGCTCGCGTAGCCAGCGCGCGGTCCACCGGTGATCCAGGTCACGAGGCGGCGCAGCGCCGGCTCACCCGCCAGCGGGCGGGTCTGACCCGGGACGCGAACAGCGCCCACCTCGCGGCGCACGCGGTCCACATACATATCCAGCCAGGCCTGGTCCATCCAGCGGCGCAGACGTCCACCGGCGGTCGGGTGGATCACCCGGCCCAGGGCGCGCGCGGCCACCGCATGCCGCACGCGGGCGTTGAGCAGGCGGGTCTGCGCCTCGGGCTCGTTGCGGGCCCGGCGCAGGTTGAGCGCCTCGCGCAGCCCCATCGTGTGGCGCTGAAGCTCGTCTTCCAGATGCGCCACCAGCGCCGTCGCCGGCTTGCTGGTGTCCATGCGCGCAGGCTGGCGTCCAGCCGGAGCGCGCATCCCGCGGCCCCGAGGGACACGCACGACACGGAGGGCGAGCGTCGCGGCGCTCGCCAGCGCGATGGTCATCACGCCAAGCAGCGTCAGGATCGGCATACGGCTCTCTCCTCTCGCATTCGTCGAACCCATGTGTTCAGGCGCGCCCAACTCCTATCTCACTCTTGGACGCACGGATGAGTGTACCCAGGATGGCGGGCAGACGGTATCGCACGGCGGGTGATTGCCGCGAGGGGAGGGGCGCGCCGCACGCATCACCTATCCGGTGTCATACGCTGGGTGATGCCAGGTCTGCTCCTAGCGGACAGGCGCGGTGAGATAGCCCTTCAGGACGGCGAAAAGAACCGCCTGATCACGGTTTTGCACCTGGAGCTTGTTGATGATGTGGCCGATGTGGGTCTTGACAGTGTTCTCGGAGATGACCAGCTGATCGGCGATTTGCTTCGTCGAGAGTTGCTGGGCCACGAGCGTGAGGCACTGGCGCTCGCGCTCGGAGAGTTTCGGCTCTTCGCCGCCAGTCCTGCGGATGGTCCACTGGTCTACCTGCGCGCCGCGGGTCACGTAACGTGCGGCGATCTCGCTATCCACGACCCACTCACCGCGCGCCAGGCGGCGCGTCAGCTCACAGAGGTCGCCATTGCGTGAATCGCCCTTGCGGGAGTAGCCCTGCGCGCCGGCGTAGAATGCGTCGGCGAAGAGGTCGCCCTGGGTATCGGTCGCGGTGATCACGCAGCAGGCGGTATCGGGGCTGATCGCCCGCAACGCGCGAATGAGCTCGACACCCGCGCGGCTATCGCCCTGCAAGCGCATATCGATCAGCGCCACGCGGGGATGGGCGCGCTCGGCCAGCTCCAAAGCTTCTTCAGGTGTCTCGCAGACGCCCTGCAGCGCGATGTCGTCCTCAGCCATGAGCATGGGGATGGCGCGGCGGGCGAGATAGTCATCCTCGACGACTATCACCGAAATCGGCGCGCTGAAGCTGGTCCCGTCCATCTCCTGGTTTCTCCCCATTTTGCCGTAGGCCTGTCTCACCTCGCGCGCTAGAGCGCATCCTCCATACGAGTGTCGCGTCGTTGCAGCGCTCTGCCCATGATATTACGGATGCTGGTCTGTATGGCGGCCTCGCCCTCATTGAAGGAGTAGGCGATGGCGCCGGCGCGCTCGCCGCGGGCGATGCGACTGAGGATGTCGCGCTCGCGGGGGGTAAAGAGCGGTTGCGTGGGCCGCCCTTTCAGCGCCGTCTGGTCCGCATCGCGTAGCAGGGTCGCAGCCATCTCTGGATCGAGCTCCCACGCGCCCGCCGCCAGCCGTTTGACGATGTCTGGCAATTCGTCGCCGAGCAGGTAGCCTTTGCGATAATAGCCGCGCGCGCCAGCGTAAAAGGCCAGCGGCAGCAGATCGCCGCGACGGTCGCTCGCAGTCAACGCAAGACACGCTGTGGCAGGACTGATCGCGCGTATCTGGCGTATCAACTCTACCCCAGCGTAGGGGTCGCCGCGCATGCGCATATCGACCAGCGCCACCTGCGGTGGCAGACGGACGATGGCGTCAAGGCATTCCTCGGCTGTGGCGCAGAGCGCTGTGATCGTGATCTCCGGACTATCCAGCAACAACCGCAGGGCTTCGCGTGCGGTTACGTCGTCATCCACGATGAGCGCTGTGATAGGCGCCCCTGGTTGACCGCTCACGTTGGTACTCGCTTTCCGGCGGCGCATGCCGCGCATATCGAAGAGACATCCGCGAAAGAAGCGAGCCACCGGCCCGGATGGGTGGTGGCTCATGCGCCAGTCAGGTCGTATCCATCCCCGCGACCGCTTCCAGGTCGAATGCGGCGCTGGAATGCTCGCTGTTCGCAGATATCTCGCGCGGCTTGCTCGCGCTGATGCGCGTCTCGCCCGCCAAGGGCAATGTGACTGCCAGCGTTGAGCCGGACGAGTTGGGCTCACGTGAGCTCGTGAGGAAGAACGCGCCGCCGCGCCGCTCGGCGCGCATGCGAATGCCGTTGATGCCGTGTGATTTCTGAATGCGGCTCGCATCGAAGCCGCTGCCATTGTCTGTGATCGTGAGAGACAGGGCTGCGCCATCGCAGACGGCGGAAATCTCAATGCGCGTCGCCCGGCCGTGGCGGTCGGCGTTATTGACCGCCTCGCGCACAATCATCAATGCGTCGTGGCGCAGGCTGAGTGGCAGGCCGGCGTCGTCACCGTTGTGCTGCGCGACGCACTGCGTCTCCAGGGTGCGGCGCACCAGCGAGGCATACTCGTCCAACTCAACGAAGAACCGTGCCCGCTCGGTCTGGACGCGCTCGTCCTCATGCTGCCAGATATCGGCCGTGTCGCGCTCGCGCCAAATCTCGATCAGGTAGTTGACCTGGCGTTGCAGCGCGCGGATCGCGTCACGCGAAGCGAGCAGTTTCTCGCCGCCGCGCGCGCTGAGGGCGCTTGTGCGCTCCCACTCGCTGGCGACTTGCTCCAGAAGCATACGGCCCATGCTGGCGTGCTGTGCCATGCCATCGTGGATGTCGTGCCAGGTGTTGGCGCGCTCCTCTTCAGCGACGCGCTGGTAGAGCAGCGCGCTGCGCAGCGCCAGCGCCGCCAGATCGGCCAGCGCCGCGCACCACTCCTGGTATTCAGATGGGAAGAGGCGTGGCGCGCGATAATTGACGAAGATGACGCCCAGGGCTGGCGTCGCGCTGGTATCGTTGCGATCCGATGTGGCTGCGCCCACGCGCAGCGGCAGAATCGCCGCCGCCTGGATGCCCGCGCGCGCCACGAAGCCACTGCGCGGCTCCTGGCTGCCAGCGCCGTAGCGCTCGAAGCGCGGGCCACTCGCGCGCAGCGCCTGCGTCACCGCCGACTTCTCGCCGCGCCGGGCGACGCGCGCGGCAGACGCTGGCGGCGAAGACAGCTCGCCATCCGCGATTGGTTCGCCCGCTCCGCCACTGTCCTGGTCACAGGGATACAGGACGACGGAGTCAGCGCCCAGCGTCTCGCGTGTGATCTGGACGATCTCATCCAGCGCCGGTCGTAACTCCTGCTGCACGAGGAGCCGCCGCGCAATACCCTGCGTCACTGTGGTGAGTCCACGCGTGCGCGTCAGTCGCCGCACACTGTCCAGCGCGACGGCGAGGTGCAGCGCGGTCGCGCTGAGCAGCTCGATATCGTCATCGTTGAAGGCGTAGGGCTGTGGGCTCTGGGCGTCCAGAACGCCCGCGACGGTCCCGCCCAGAACGAGCGGGAAGGCGACTTCGGCGCGCGTCCGCGGGAAGCTGTCGTGCTTCAGGTAGAGATGATCGGGGTCGCGCGCCACGTCGTTGACCAGCCGGATCTGGTTGTGATTCGCGCACCAACCAGTAATCCCCTCATCTTTGGTGACGGCGAAGCCCTGCTCCACCAGCTTGCGTCCGGCCTGGCTCGCCGCGCCATAGAAGCGCAGCCCGCGCGCGTTTTGCTCGTCATCTGAGGTCACGAGCAAAATATTGATCTCTTCATACCCCATGCCTCGGGCAATGATCGCCGCTGCCTGATTAGCGAACGCTGTCTCAGAGGGGTTGGCCGTCGCGGTAAGGGCGGTCAGTTTCCGCGCGACTTCCATCGCGCTGGTGAGATCGATCCTGCGCTCAGAGAGCGAGCGCAGGGCGATAGCGGGCAGCAGGCTGATGAGTGTCAGCCAGCAGGCATGGAGCGCGATGAGCCAGACGCTTTCGATGCCGGTGAAGCCAGCGCCCAGCGCCAGCGCCGCGCTGTCACAGGCGATGCCCAACCCCGCCAGCCCGATGACCCAGTAGAAGGAGGAGTAGCGCGCCGCACGGAGGACGGGCAGCACAAAGAGCAGCCAGCTTGCGCCAATCAGCGGCTGCGCGCCGCTCGCGCTCATGCTGACGCGGTCCAGCGTGAGAACGAATCCGAACACAGCCAGCGTCAGCCCGAGGGAGAGGACGCCGTGCAGCATTGATAGCTCGCGGGTATTTGCTCGGCGCGCGGTGGTGGGCGCGGCGTCGCGCGCGTCGGGCCGTGGCCCGAAAATGAGCCATGATGAGGTCGCGGCGAGCGAGCGCAGGCTCTGAAGAATTACGCGTCGCGCGCTCGTCCAGCGTGAGAGGGTGATGAGCGTCAGTTGATAGAGGACGAACCCGACCGGCCAGAGCGCCATCCCTGGCGCGGCTGTCAGCAGTGGCGCGACCAGCAGTAGGGCGATAATAGCTGTGACAGCGCCTGATATGGCGTCGTACCATGAGAGCAGGAAGCGTAACGCCCGGCGGTGATTCACGGGGTGTGTGGCGGCAAGCAGGTCGCTTGGAACGGGGCGGTACACGTTGAGCACGTTGTAGCCACTCCCTTCGTCACGACACTACGGCTCGCCTGGCGCGACTGGCGCGCGCGGCCCTGACGCACGGCGCGCCTGGGTATCTGGCGAGAGTATAGCGCCTGGGGAATCGGCGCGGGCATCACCCATTGGGTGATATTTGTCGCCAGCGCCGTGGAATGTGACCGGAAGTGTCGGGCGATGGCTCGCGCGCGGCGTCTGAGAAGGGGGCGCCTCGCGGATACGACAAGAGGAGGCGCCCGCCGCCTTTCAGGCGAGAGTCGGGCGTCTCCGCAGATGCGAGGGATAGGTACGCGGGGAGCATGGCGCCAGCGGGAGGCTAGTCGCGGCGCTCCTTGAGGCGCGCGGCCTTGCCGCGCAGCCCGCGCATATAGTACAGATTCTTGCGGCGGACCTTGTTGTGGCGCACGACCTCGATCTTGTCGAGGCGCGGCGAATGCAGCAGATAGGTGCGCTCGACGCCGACATTGTGCGCGATGCGGCGGACGGTGAAGTTGCGGTTTACGCCCTCGCCGCGCAGGCGAATGACGATGCCATCAAAGACCTGGATGCGCTCGCGGTTCCCCTCGACGACCTTGGCGTGCACGCGTACGCTGTCGCCTGGCTGCAGATCAGGAATATCCTCGCGCAGGTGCTCTTCTTCGATGGCCCGGACCAGTGGCGCTAGTGACATGACTCTTTCCTCCTGGCGCTATGCCAACCGCTAGTATACACCCCCTGCCCGCGTGGACGCAATCATTCTGGGCGATTTCGGGCGCCAGCGAGCGGGGCGCGCCTTGACGCCGGCCCGTCGCGCGCGATACCATACGCGCGGTGGCCCAGACTGGCCACGCCTGTTCCCGTCTCATTTGAATGAGAGGATCGCATCGCTGATGTTGTGCCGCTGGCTGCTCCAGAGCGCGCCTCGCCCCTAACCGGGGTGGAGTCTGCCCTGTAGCAAGCGTGCGGTGAAAGCGACGATCCGCTTTCCTCCTCAGCGCGAGTTATCACACCGAAGCCTCCGCCAGCCAGCCTGTCGCCGCTGACAGTTTTGGCGCGTGTGTGGCCCCCGGTCCCGGCGGACTCCTCTCCCATCGGCTTGGCGCGCCGCGTTTTGCTGCGCCCCGCGTTTCAGGTTCTCGTGCCAATTCATCCGGGGCTGTTTCGGAGAGGATCATCGTTTCATGCTGGATGTCAAACGGCTCACGCTCAGCCGGGGCGGGCGTACACTGCTGCGCGACGCCACATTTCTGATCAATAAGGGCGATAAGGTCGGACTGGTCGGCGTCAACGGCGCGGGCAAGACCACGCTGCTGCATGTCCTGCGCGGGGCGGTTGACCCCGACGCAGGCCTTATCTCGCGTCCCAAGCGCATTGGCTACCTGGGCCAGGAACGCCTGGCTGACGATTTGCTGGAAGCCGGCGCGGGCAATGGCGACGAGCCCATTGCCGTCCGTGATGTCATGCTGGTCGGCCGCGACCTCGCGCGCCTGGGCGCGCGGCTGCGCGCGCTGGAGCATCAACTGGCGGAGGCTTCGGCGGCCGAGATGGCGGGCGTCGCTGTGGCGGGATCGGAGCGTGGCGGCCACAAGGGGCAGGCCAGCGCGCTCGATACGCTCCTCCATCGCTACGGCGACGTGGAGGAGGAGTTCCAGCGCTCTGGCGGCTACGCCGCCGAATATGAGATGAGCGAGCTCTTGCAGGGGTTAGGGATGGGCGACGTGGAGCTTGACCGGCCCGTCACCGGTCTCTCGGGCGGCCAGAAAACGCGGCTGGCGCTGGCGCGCACGCTCTTCGCCACGAATGATCTACTGCTGCTGGACGAGCCGACCAACCACCTGGACGGTCCGGCGACGCTCTGGCTAATGGACTATCTCGCGCGCTACGAGGGCGCGACGCTAATCATCTCCCACGACCTCGTGCTGCTCGACAAGGCCATCAATCGCGTGCTGCATCTCGACGCGGGCCTACAGACGCTGACCGCCTATCACGGCAACTATAGCTCATACCTGCGCCAGCGGGACGCCGCGGAGGAGCGTGCGCTCGCCGAGACCGAGCGTAAACAGGAGAAGATCGCCCAGTTACAGGCCCAGGCGGACTGGGCGCGCGGCAAGACCGAGAAGATGGCTCGCAAGGCCAAGGTACTGGACCACCGTATTGAGCGACTCCGCGAGGACTTGCCCGACGCGGCCGCGTTGCCTCGGCGTCAGCGCAAGATCACCTTCCAGCTGCCCATCGCGCGGACGAGCGGCAAGATCGTCTTCCGCGTGGAGAACCTGGCCAAGAGCTACGGCGGCCCGTTTGTCTTCCAGAACCTCTCGTTTGAGCTTGAGCGCGGCAAGCGGCTGGTGATCATTGGCCGCAATGGGGCGGGCAAGACGACGCTGCTCAAGACGCTGGCGGGCGCGCTGCCGCCGACGCGCGGCAGCGTTGAGATTGGGCAGATGGTGGATATTGGCTACTACGCCCAGGAGCACGAGGCGCTGCATGGCAGCTCGACGCTACTGGAGGAGATGCGTCTGGCGGCGGCCGAGGCGCCTGTGCGCGGTGGCGATCTGCCCAGTGACGGCAAACTGCGCTCGATGCTGGGGCGCTTCCTCTTCAGCGGCGAGCAAGCGTTCCAGTCAGTCAAGTCGCTCTCTGGCGGAGAAAAGACGCGGCTGGCGCTGGCGACGCTGATGGTCGGCGGTTATAATACGCTGCTGCTGGACGAGCCGACGAACAACCTCGACCCGCAGTCGCGCGAGCAGGTGTGCGAGGCGCTGCGTGGCTTCAAAGGCACGCTGGTCATCGTCAGTCACGACACGGAGTTCGTCGAGGACCTCGAGCCTGACCTTGCGCTGCCCATCAAGGCCGGAGCGCTGCGCTACTTCGACCAGGACAGTCTGGCGCAGGTCGCGAAGGTCTAGCTGGCGCTGAGCGGCAGCGTAGGCGCGCCCCCCACAGCGGGGCGCGCCTACGCGCTTAACATCGCTGGGTTTGTGGCTTTCGGCGGCGAGGAACGACATTGCCCGATCTTCGCAGGCGCAATCTCGCGCGGCGCCTACGGCTCTTTATGCTACCGGCCCAGCCACTCGATGTGGCTGATCCGCCGCCAGCCGCTCACGCATCACCTCGAAGGTCTGCGCGTCGATCTCGCCGCGCGCGTAGCGCCTCCGCAGGATCTCCTCGGGCGGCAGGTCCGCCTCTAGCCGCGGCGCGGCGTCCCCGCGCCTGGGGCTGGTGAACCGGGCGACGGCCCACACGATTACCGCCAGCAACGCGATGGCGAAGAGTGTCGGGACCAGCATCCACCAGCCCATACCAGTACCGTACATGTACGGACCCCACATCATACGGGTGTCCTCCTTCATGGCTACGTCGCGCGACCTCAGGGCTATCGCGCCAGCGCTCATGACACGTGCTCACCTTACGGCCGACGCCTCACGCCGCCATCACATCCTGGCCTCCGCGGTTCACAAACGGGTCAATCGCGCCAAGACGCCGTCCGCCACCCGTTCAGTCCTATACGTGAGTCATTCACATAATGCGCGGCGTACACTACATGACAGATGATCCGCGCGCGCCGCGACGGGGCGGTAGCGGCAGCCTGACTTCCTTCGCCTGTGCTCTTGGGTGGGGAGGGCTGCCGCGCCTGCTATTTTGGCTCGTGGCGCGCGCATCGTTGCATATCGAGGCGTGAGCGCAGCCCGCGCCGAGCGATGGAGACCACAGGCGATGGCGAAATTCCGGTGGACACGTGGGTGGGTCGCGGCTGTAGCGGCTCTGGCGATTGCGCTCGTTGTACTGGGGATAGGCCTGGCGCAACTTACTCAGCCCCGACAGACCGACCTCTCGACCATGCTGGCGCTGGTACACGCGGACATCGCGCGCCACCATGTGGATACGATTACGATAGATAGCGCCTCCATCACGCTTGACCGCGGTTCTGGCCAGGCGCTCGATACGGGTATCGGCCAGAGCTTCTCGGTGAGTGATACCTTCCAGCGAAGCGGGATTCCGCTCGATAATCCAGCCGCGCTGCGCGTGCGCTATGCGCAGGCGCCCGCCTGGAGCGCCGCCAGCGGACCGCTGCTCAGCCTGCTGTTGGTGGGGCTGCTCGTTGGCGGACTGTGGTTCATCACTCGGCGTGGCCAGGCGGGAGGCGCCGCGCTCTCGTTTGGCAAGTCGCGCGCCCGGCTGTTCACGCAGGACAAGCCCAGCGTCACGTTCAGCGATGTCGAGGGAGTGGATGAGGCCAAGCAGGAATTGCAGGAGATCGTTGAGTTCCTGAAGTTCCCACGCAAGTTCGCCGATCTGGGCGCGCGCGTGCCCAAGGGTGTGCTGCTGGCGGGGCCTCCAGGGACGGGCAAGACGCTGGTCTCGCGCGCGGTAGCTGGCGAAGCGGACGTGCCGTTCTTCAGCATCAGCGGCTCAGAGTTCGTGGAGATGTTTGTCGGCGTCGGCGCCAGCCGCATGCGCGACCTCTTCGAGCAGGCCAAGAAGGCGGCGCCGAGCATCATCTTCGTCGATGAGATCGACGCGGTTGGCCGCTCTCGCGGCGCTGGCTTCGGCGGCTCACATGATGAGCGCGAGCAGACGCTCAACCAGATGCTGGTGGAGATGGATGGCTTCGATCCCAACACCAATGTGATCGTCATGGCCGCCACCAACCGCGCCGATGTGCTGGACGCCGCCCTACTGCGTCCGGGCCGCTTCGACCGCCAGATCACCCTCGACCGGCCTGACGCTCGCGGCCGCGCCGCGATCCTGCGCGTGCATGCGCGCAACAAGCCGATGGCTGACGGCGTGGACCTCGACCTGATCGCGCGCCAGACAGCCGGCTTCTCCGGCGCCGACCTGCAGAATCTGCTCAATGAAGCCGCTATCCTCACCGCGCGCGCCGACCAGACGCGTATCGGCATGGCGGCGCTCGAAGAAGCGATGGACCGTGTACTGGCGGGCCCGGCCCGCAAGAGCCGCGTCATCAGCGAGCGCGAGAAGGCGATCACCGCCTACCACGAGGTCGGCCATGCGCTGGTGGCGCACCTGTTGCCGCACTGCGACCCCGTCCACAAAGTCTCGATTATCTCGCGCGGGCAGATGGGCGGCTATACCCGGCTGGTCTCGGATGAGGAGCGCTCGCTGTGGTCCAAGTCCCAGTTCCGCGATTTCCTCGCCTTCGCCCTCGGTGGCCACGCGGCCGAGAAGCTGATCTTTGGTGAGGTGACGACGGGCGCCTCCAACGACATCGAGCGCGTGACCTCGATTGCGCGCAAGATGGTCACGGACTACGGTATGAGCGAGCGGCTGGGCCCGGTGCGCTTCAGCCGGCGCGACTCAGCGGCGGGCGTCGGCGACCAGCCGGAGTACAGTGAGGAGACGGCGCGCGAGATTGACGCCGAGGTCCGCGAGATCGTCAAGCGCGCGATGGAGACGGCTGAGCGCCTGCTGGCCGAACATCGCGACCGGCTCGTGCTGATGAGTGAGCGGCTGATCGAGCGCGAAGTGCTGGAGGGACGCGAGTTCGCCGAGCTTTTCGACGCGCCCATCCCCGATAGCGCGACGCTCGAGCCGCACGCCGCGCTCTCCGCTACCAATGTCGGCCATGGCATTCCGCCGACGATGGGCCTGAATCTGGCCAGCGATACGGACACGGTCCACAGCCAGCGTGGCTCCAGCCTGGACGGCGGCTCAACCGCCATTGCGCTGCCTTCCTGAAACCGCGTCCGCGTTCCGACAGCGTTCAGAACACACCGACGCCACTCAGCAAGCTTGCTGAGTGGCGTCGGCGCCTCGTTGCGCCAACCCGCGCTTACTCGCGATAGTCGCGCTGGCCGCGGCTACGTCGCTGTTTCTGGAAGTACGCTTCCTTGGAAATAGCGGAGGGCAGTGGTCCGCGCGCCAGTTCCTCGTCGAGTTGCTCGATCTCCTGGAGCTCGCGCAGCAGCGACGGGTCAATCGCCGCCGACGCCGTGAGGCGTTTGAGCGCTGGGCCGAGCGACGCCCGCGCTCCAGCGAAGTCACCATGCTTGCTCAGCGTGAGGGCCTCCCGCTGGGCGCGGTCCGACACGCTTTCGCCAACCTGATGAACAACCCCTGTGTCGGCCGCCTCAGCGTCACACTCGGCGTCGGTCGCATAGGTGAAGCGCAGCGTCTGCCAATCGGTCGTCCGCTCCACGCCGTCTACTGTCCACGCCACCCGCGCCCGCACGGCCTGCTCTTCCCGGCGCGCCGAGACCGGGAAGTGAAGCGCCGCCAGCGCAAATCGCTCCTCGCCGCCCATCAGGTCACCGATCATCACCGACCAGCGATGTTTGGCGTCGCCCTCAGGGAGCGCGTGATAGACGCTCAACACATCCACTTCTGCGCCCGGCTCAGCCTCGATCTCCAGCCGGACCTGCGTCGCCGCCGTTAGCAGGAGTTCGCCCAGCTCACCATTGAACGCGCGGGTGATCTCCGCCGACACGCGCAGGTTGTGGAACTGGCCGCCGCCCGCCTCGGCCATGGGGCCAAGCAGCTCCTCGGCATAGTCTTCGCCGATGCCGAATGTGCTTGTTCCAATGCCCGCGTTGCGGCGGACACCCGCTGCCTGCGTGGCGATCTGCTCGGGGTCTACAATGCCCACATTCGCCTGGCCGTCGGTGAGGAGGAAGCAGCGGGCGACGCCGCTATGCGCCATATCCGCGCTCTGGCTGACGATCGTGTTGCAGCCAGTCAGCCAGCCTTCATGGAGCGCCGTTGAGCCGCGGGCGTTGATCCCGGACAGCGCCTGACGCACTTGCGCCTTCACCTCCGGGGTTACGCGCGCAGCGGGCTGGACGGTGATGATCTCCTCGTCGAAGACAACGACCGAGGCGGTATCGCGCTCGTCCAGCGTTTCCAGAACGGCCAGAGCGGCCCGCTTGGCTGTGATGACTTTCTCGCCTGCCATCGAGCCGCTGCGGTCGATGACCAGAGCGAGCGTCAGTGGCGACCGCTCGCTGCGGGCCGTTGGCGGCTGCCCGCTCACCTGCAATTGATACGCGATGTAGCGCACGCTCTGGCTGTGGGGGATCAGCGTGCGATCAGGGCGCGCTTTCAGGGTAATGGTGACTTCATCGTGGCTCGGATGGCTCGCGTCGTGTTGTGACTCGCTCATACTGTAGCAACCTCCCCGCATGACCACGCCATGCGTGGTCAACTGCCGCCACTATCAATCTTGCGCTCGCGCGCCGTGCGCAACAGCGCGCGCAGCAAGGCGCTGAACTGGGTTCGCGCGCGAGCGCTGACATGGAGCTCGATGCCCGGCGCGAGGGTCCAGCGGTACCAGGTTTCCTGTTCAATTTGCGCCTGCGTGGACTCGATGCCAGCGGGCGACTGGAGCGCGCGGGACAAGCGCGCCTTCTCTGCCAGTTTCGATGAGATATCAGGCGTCGCGGGACTGTGCGGAAGTCGCTGGGGCAGACCGCGCGCCTGCCGCGCGTCATCGAGCAGCGCCGCGACGTAGTCCTGCGGTGATTGGCGCCGTTCCGCCTCCACCAGTTGCGCCGAGAGGCCATCCTCGACGATCTGGAGCGTCTTGACTTCATCCAGCGACAGCCCTTGCAGCAGGGCCTGGATCTTTGCCAGCGGCATGTGCCGCTCGGTCAGCTGCCGTATGAGTCCCAGACGGACAAGGTGCTCCTCGCCGTAGGTCGCGGACTTCCCGCGCGAGCCGGGGCCCGGCAGCAGCCCCTGCGCGATGTAGAAGCGTATGGCGCGCACCGAGACCCCGAAGCGTTCGGCGAGCTCTTCGATCGTCAGTCCTGTTTCGTCGTTGGGACGGTCGTCGCCATACCCATCACTCATGGCTAGATGTATATCACAGTGACAGTGTCAATGTCAAATATCAGATTGACGCCACCCTGGCGCGAAAGATGGGTTACCCCATCTGGGTCGCTACTTGCGGCGCTCGCTGGCGTCATAGGCGGAACCCACTGGGCCGGTTCGCAGCCACAGCGTGACGGACGCCGGGCGCATGGTCTCCTCGACGACCGCAACCAGATGCGCGCTCAGATCGTCCAGTTCCACCTCACCGCGCAGTGTCGCGCCGAACGTTTGCAGCGTGCGCGCAGCGTCATAGCGGCTGCGATAGAAGCGCCGGTCAATCTGTCTTTGCAGCCCGCGACGCAGCGGCTGGACCAGCGCGGCGATCAGGAGCGTAGAGAGAACGATCACCAGTTGCGACTGATCCGTCTGGCCGGTCAGCAGCCGGATGAGTGTTTGCGCGCCAATTACCAAACCGAAGTAGAGCGCTGCCAAAATGAAGGTCAGCGAGCCGTAGACCAGCGCGCGGTTGATGATTGTGTCAATGTTGTAGAGTTGATAACGCTGGATGGCGATGAAGAAGATCACCGGAAGCAGCCCTAGAACCAGTTCGTAGGCCAAATACGCCAGCGGCGGATAGATCGTCTGGCCCAGCGGCGTAAATGCTGTGGGGAACCAGAACGCCTGGTTGGCGATCAGTGTCACCACCAGCGCCACCGTGACCCACTTCGTCTGTAGGCGTTCCAGTGACGAGGAAACCCGACGGTAGCGATAGACCATGATGCCGATCACGCCGCCAATGAAGAGTGGATAGCCGAGCACCAGCGCCCCGCCGAGCAGATTCGAGTCGGCTCTGAAGACGCCCCCCCAGAGTATCGCGGCGACAAGGAACCACAGCGACCAGCGCGGCGCGAAGCGACCGGACGGGAAGACTAGCAGCACTCCGAAGGGCAGGGCAAAGGAAAAAGTGCTCCAAAATATCGTCAGCGCCGCCCCAAGCGACCACCCTTCAATAGTGGTCGGGTTTGTGGGAATACCGATCTCGGTTGTCGTGTAATTGAGGATGAAGGCCGAGACCAACAACGCCATCCAGTCGTCGCCGCGTCGCCAGAAGAGGATCAGCGCCAGCGCCAGCGACACTGCCGTCACCAGCATGACCACGACAAACGAGATCCAGGCGTAGGCGCTGAGCGTGATGCCGGCTCGGAGCAGCGCAGCGGCGGCGGCTGGTGAGAGCGCGGCGTTGATCATGCTAGGACGTTGCGCCATGTCGAAGAAGTCACGCATGTTCCAGGCGAAAACGCCAAGCGTCGCTCCAACGGCCAGGAGCCATGCGAGGCGTGCGGCGGTCACCTGTCTGCCTGTGAGCTGTGTGGCCATGGCGCCGGCAGGCGCGCCCAACGCGGTTGCGCGCTTCATTCGGTCCACTCATGACTCCCCACTTGCCGCAGCCAGAGCGAGATGCGCTCCGGCTGCATCGTCTCTTCGACCACCGCCAGCAGATGATCCCGGAGCTCGTCAAGTTCCACCTCGCTGCGCAGCTTCGCGCCGAAGCGTGCCAGCGTCTGCGCCGCGTCGTATTTACTCCGATAAAAGCGACGGTCGATCTGCATTTGTAGTCCACGGCGCAGCGGCTGGACGAGCGCGGCGATCAGCAGGGTAGAGAGAACGATCACCAGTTGCGACTGATCCGTCTGGCCGGTGAGGAGCCGGATGAGTGTCTGCGCGCCGATTACCAAACCGAAGTAAAGCGACGCCAGAATGAAGGTCAGCGAGCCGTAGACCAGCGCGCGATTGATGAGAACATCAACATCGAAGAGTTGATGGCGCTGGATGGCCACGGCGAACGACACGGGCACGCAAAGCGCGACCAGCAGGTAGATGGGGTAGCCGATGAGCGTATAGAGCGAGCCTGGCGCGTTCAGCGCCGGTATGAGGAAAGGTAGCGCGGTCCAGTAGAGCTGGTTGCTGAGCAGCAGCGTGATGAATCCGAGCACAACGATTTTCGTCTGCTGGCGACGGCGCTGGTTTGAGACGCGCCGGTAACGGTAGACCAGGACGCCGAGGGCGCTGAGATAGATCACCGGGTAGAACGCATCGAGCCAGCCAACGTTAGGATATGCGGCGAGCGCAATATGGAGACCGACCCAGCCCATAACGAGCAGCCAGGTCCAGCGCGGGACGAAGCGGCCATCAGGGAAGATCAGGAAGACGCTGAACGCGATGGCCAGATTGACCAGACCGATCGTCGTGTCGACAACCGGCGAGATCAGCGTGAATGTCATCCCAGTCGTGAGGTTGCCAATGGGAAAGGTGACGAGGAAGACGCCAACCGCCAGCGAGATAACAGTGTCTGACCGCCGCCAGAACAGCGCCAGCGCTAGGATCGCGCTGATAACAACCAGCGCGGCCGCGACACCCGCGCTCGCATTCGCGTAGCGGCCGAGATTAATGCCCAGGCCTCGCAGCGTCTCGGCCTGGGCAGGTGTTACGGGACACGATGGATCCACGCAGGGATGCAGCGCCTGGGCATGATAGATGCTGATCCCGACGGCGAAGTCCCACATGCTCGTCACGAACAGGAACAGCCATGCGAGTCGCGCCGCGACTAACTGCCATCCTCGTATCTGAACATCGTCTTGCGAGGACGGAGTCTCGCCGCGCTTCAGGTGGCCATGCGCTTCGGTCGCGCCCGGCGCAGTCAAGGTCCCTCCTGGCATCATGATCTACCCTCATTTTGATCGGTCGCTGACTTCAGCCAGAGTGAGACCTGCGCCGGCTGTGTCGTTATACGCGCGCATGCCGGCCCACGCTCGCGTAACACTTCTGGCGCGGCTTCACTGGGCATCGCTCGATAGGGGGAATAGAACGGCCCAATGAAGAAGTCCCCATCGGGGAGGACATCCACGAAGATCAGCCACACCAGCGTAGGCGCGAAGCGGCGCATCATCGCGCCGCCTTCTCGACCGCGTGCGCGTCGTGCACGTCGTGAGCCTCCGAGATTGCCTCGAGCTCGGCGTTGGTCTTGCCGAAGATGGTACGGAGGGCGGCCTGTGCGGCGAACTGGCCGCAGAGGCCGTGCACGCCCCCGCCGGGTGGGGTTGAGGACGAGCAGAGATAGAGTCCTGCCGTTGGGGTCGCGTAGGGATTCGAGATGTTGGGCGTGAGAATCGGGCGAGTGAACAGTTGCGTCAGATCGGCCAGACCACCATTGATGTCGCCACCGACGTAGTTGGCGTTATACCCCTCCATCTGGCGCGCGGTGAACGTGTGGCGCGCCAGGATGCGATCGCGGAAGCCGGGCGCGAAGCGCTCGATCTGCGCCTCGATGCGAGCGGACATGTCCACGTCCGAGCCGTGCGGCACATGGCAGTAGGCCCAGACGGTCTGCTTGCCGTCTGGCGCGCGCGTCGCATCAAAGAGGCTGGGCTGCGCCAGTAGCGTGAAGGGGCGCGGCGAGGGCTCGCCGTTCCAGACGGCGCGCTCGCTGAGCGCGATCTCCGCCAGCGTCCCGCCGACATGGACAGTGGCGGCGCGGAGGCAGTCTGGATTGCGCCAGGGGATGGGGCCATCGAGGGCGAAATCGATCTTGAAGACGCCCGGCCCATAGCGATAGCGGCCCAGTCGTCGCGCGTAGCCGTCGGGTAGCTGGTCGCCAGCCATCGCCAGCAACTGGCGCGGCGTGACATCGGCCAGGACCGCCTGCGCGGCGGGAAGCTCACGCAGTGAACGGACACGCTTGCCGGTGACGACGGCGCCGCCAAGGTCGCGCAGGTACGCTGTCAGCGCGTTCGCCAGGCGCTGTGACCCGCCGCGCACGATAGGCCAGCCCGCGACATGCGCCATCGCCACCATGAGCACGCCCGCGGCGGCGGTTGGCGGACGTTCCAGCGGGAGCATCGAGTGCGACGCGATGCCAGCCAGCAGCGCCCGCGCCGGGTCATCACTGAACGTGCGCTCCGCTACGCCGCGCACTGACTGCAGGGCGAAGAGTCCAAAGCGCGCCAGCGAGAGCGAGGCAAGTGGCTGCTGAAGCTGGCGGAGCGGCCGTAACGGTCCGAGCGCGCCCTCCACAATCGTATCCCAGTGCTCGATCGCTGGTGTCACCAGCCGGCGCCAGGCCTCGCCATCTTCCGCGCCAAGTGTCGCCGCCATGCTATCCAGGTCGCGCTCCAGCATCGCTACCCGGCCATCAGGCAGCGGGTGGGCGAGTGGAGCGGGCGAGTGGACCCACTCAACCCCATAACGTTCGAGCGGCAGCGACTGGAAGAACGGCGAGACCACGCCATACGGGTGCACAGCTGAGCAGACATCATGGATGTAACCAGGCAGCGTGAGCTCTTTCGAGCGGCAGCCGCCGCCTGATGTATCGCTGGCCTCGTAGACGACCACAGAATAGCCGGCGCGGGCGATGGTGATCGCGGCGGCGAGCCCGTTCGGCCCGGACCCAATCACGACCGCGTCATATTTCAGGTGTTTGGCGCGTGGCATAAACCTATGTCGTTTCTAGTGGATAAGCGGCGCGCGACAGTTCAGACTGGAGGCGGCGCGTTGCCGGTTCAGCGCTGGCCGCGCGCGATCCAGCCGAATGGCGCCAGCATGACCGTGCGCACCGCGGCGTTGTTCCAGATGTTACGCGCGTTGCGCCACTGGCGTCGCGGGTCTACGCACACCACACGCGTCTGGACGGTCGGGTTCTGCACGCCGAAGCGCGTGGCGAGCGCGGTCAATGTATGCTGCCAGAACTTGTCCTCCTGCCGGTGGCCGCCAAATTGCAGGGCCGCTTCGTAGAGCGGATCGCTGGCGCGCATGAGCACGTCGGCCTGCGCGGTCGTCGGTTCGCCCTCGCCGCCTTCACTGGCGCTGAAGGTGATCATGCCAGCGAACATATGGCCTTGTGGCGTCATCAGCGTAAAGGATTCGTCGTCGGCGTAGAGCACCAACACACCCGTCGAGAGCGGCATGCCGCCGGTCGTCAGGTTGAGCAGCGCGACCTCGCCCGGCGTGATGCCGGTGAGTGGCACATAGAAGCGATTGCCTTTAGGCCAGAAATCCGGGAACGATTCTTTCCAGGTGGAGATGACTTGCCTGGGGGTCGCATCGCTGCCTGTCAGTCGCGCGCGGTAGGTCTTCTGCCACATCTTGCCGAACCCTTGCAGCGGACCCTCCACAGAGCGCCCGTTGACATTCAGGTTGATCGCGCTGGCAGGCGCCTGGGAGACGCGCAGGTTGTCGCCGCGCGCCGCCCAGTTGGCGGCGTCGCGAGGTTGCGGGCTCGGCGCGGCCCCGGTCTGCTCTGATGGTGAAGTCATCGTGGGAGCTCCCTTATGCGCGCCGCTGCGCGGTCCCGAATGGATGGGATACGGCGTAGAAGAAGGAACGGATCGTGGCGTTCTGCCAGACATTGCCCGCGCGACTCCACTGGAAGCGTGGATCGAGGCAGAGTTTCTCGACGGTAGGCGCCGCCTGGACGCTAAAGCGCGCCGCCAGTTGCTTGAGGACATACGTCCAGATGCGCTCTTGTTGTTTCGCGCCAAACATCCGGAAGCCGATCTCGAATACTGGATCGTTCGCGCGCCCTTGTGTCCGCACCTGGGCGAAAGTGGCTCCGTTCTCCTCGTAGGCGCTGCACATGATCCAGCCGGCCTCGGGGCAGCCCTCCGGCGTCATGAAGGTGAACGAATCGTCGTCGGAATAGAGAACCAGTAGGCCAGAGTTCACCGGCAGCCCCTGCGCCGAGGCGTTCATGAGCACCACCCCACCAGGGGCCACCCCCGCGCTCGGGGTATAGAACTTGTTCTCTCGCGGCTGCAAGTCGCCAAAGTGCGCCTTCCAGTAGCTCACCAACTCCGCCGGAGTGACGCTCACACCAGCGAGTGAGACGCGATATGTCTTCTGCCACAGTGGCCCAAAGCCCTGCAGCGGGCCAACCACCCCGCGACCCTCCACATTGAGATTGACCGCGCCAACCGGCACTTCGGTGACGGTGAGGTGCGCGCTTTGCGCCGCCCAACTGCCCGCGTCACGCGGTTGCGCGCGGTTCTCTTGCTCAGGCGATGTGTCCATAACTCGCTTCTCCCCTCCGGGTCCATTGCGATGGATAAAGCGCGATTCAGGCGGCGTCCAGCGCGGCCGCTTCTGAATTGAAGATGGCGATGGCCTCGTTCAGGCGCGTAAGCTCGAAGATGTGGGTGTAGTGATCGCTCAGCCCGTAGGCCATGACACGCTGCTTTTGCCGGTTCGCGCGAATAAGCAGCGTTACCAGCAGGCCGATTCCACCACTGTTCATGTACTCCAGGCCGTTGAAGTTGAGGATGATGGACTTGGTGGTCGGCGTTCCCGCCTCGGCGAATGCCGCCATCAGCGCCGTCTCGCCTGCCGAGGTAACATCGCCGTGGATGTCGATGATACTGGTTTTCTGGCTGATGATCCGGACACTCGCGCGCATGATTCCCTGACTCATCTCTCTCGATTCCCCTCTCGGTCACGACGCCGCGCTGGTCTAGCGGGTCTCTGCGGTCTTGGCCCCTGGTTCATGGCCGTCTTGCAGCGCGGCGCGCTCGTTGTCGTACATTCCCATGAAGTCCGCGAGTCGCGTGATGGTGAAGATTTCCTGATAGTGCTCGCTCAGGCCGCAGGCGCGCAGCGGGATGTGCTGCTTGCGCGCGCGGGCCAGCAATCCTACGACGAGCGCGATACCCGTGCTGTTGATGTAGTCCACGTCAGTAAAGTTCAGCACGATCGCGTCTGGTCGCGCCGCCTCCGCCTCGGCATAAACCGCATTCAGCGCGTCCTCTGCGGAGGCGTCGATCTCGCCGCGCAAGTCCAGAATGACCGCCCGCGGCTGCTCGCGCCGGACTTGCGCTTCAAATGGTCGTATTGGCATGGTCAGCATCCTCCCGTGACACGATCAATTCGACTGTGTGATGAACGCCGTCACCGACGACCCGCATCTCGTCCACCAGGTTCTTGATGAGGAAGAGTCCCCAACCGCGTGGCGTCTGCTCCTGCGCCAGCTTGGCCTCCAGATCAGGGGTGGCGGGTTCGCGGAGCGGCGCGCCTCCACGGTCGGTTACCCTCACCATCACTCGCTCAGGCGTCGCGAAGACCTCGATGGTGACCGGCATGTCCTCGTGATAGTGGGCGCCGTGCTCCATCGCGTTCATCGTCGCCTCCGCCAGCGCCGTCTTGAGGCGATCCAGCCGCCGCTGTGACATCGGCGTTTCGCGTAGCGCGGTCTCCAGCATGCTAATGGCGAGCCGCTCATTGCCGGGCACGCTGGGGACGGTATAGGTGTCAACCGGCGTCCAGTGGTCCCCATTCGAGGCGGGTCGCGCGTTCGCGTCATCCGATGAGCCGGCGCCGCCGTTGGTGTGCGGGCTTGCCGCGCGCTCCAGCGTGACCAGCGTCACGTCGTCCTCCTGTTCCCATCCGTCGCCTGTGAATTTCGCCAGCTCCGACAGGATGCGCTCGACCAGGCTGGTATCGCTTATTTCCTGGCGACCGAGGAAGTCCATCAGCCGGCCAAAACTAAACATCTCGCGCTCGATGTTGTGCGCTTCCACCAGACCATCGCTGTAGAAGAGGACGCTATCACCGGGAGCGAGCGTCGTCTCACGCTCCTCGTAGCGCATGCCTGGCATGAGGCCCAGCGGCATGCCGCGGGCGCGTAGCTCATTGACTGTCTCGCCGCTGCGATGGTACGGGAGGTCATGGCCCGCGTTGGCGTACTGCAGCTGGCCGGTGCGCGGATCGAGAACCGCGTAGAAACATGTGACGAACATTTTGGGTGGGATGTCAGGGTGCAGCAAGTCATTCGCGCGCTCCAGCACTTCGCCGGGTGACGCTGGGCTGGTCGACGCGGAGCGCAGAATGCTGCGGGTGGTCGCCATGACGAGCGCCGCGGGCACGCCTTTGTCCGTTACATCGCCGACGACCAGCGCCATGCGCCCATCGTCGAGCGTGATGAAGTCGTAGAAGTCACCGCCGACGGCGCGCGCTGGCTGGTAGTACGCGTCGAGCCGCCAGCCGGGCAGGTCAGGGAGCTCTTTCGGCAGGAGTGTTTGCTGGATGATGCGGGCGATGCGCAACTCCTGCTCAATGCGCTCACGCTCGCGCTCCTGCGATTTCTGCTCGCGGACAAGCTGCGCGACGCGCACAGCGGGCGCGGCTTGTGTCGCCAGGTCACTGAGCAGCCGGCGGTCGTCGCGCGAGTACTCCTGCTCGCTGAGACGCGGGCCTAGATTGAGCAGCCCCATCAGCTCACCTTGGCTGACCAGCGGGATGATGAGCGTGACACCTGCCGCTTTGAGCGCCGTCACCGCGGGAGTGTCGAGGTGCAGCTGGCTCAGCTCCACCGGCTCAGGCGCGCTGACCAGATAGGCGATCAGCGGATCGTTGGGCGCGATGTCCACCGACGGCGCCACTGCCCTGCTCACTATCCCGCGCGCTGGCTTCTTCGCCGCGTCCGCCTCGCTCCGGCGCCAGAGGCGCGCCGGGTTGAGCGCATGGAGAAATACTGTCATCGGTGTGTCCTTCTCGTGTCGGCCGACCGCTTGCGACGATCAGGCGCGCCAGTAGCCGTCAAGCCAACTTCCGGCGCGACTCCCATTCAGTAGCGATGATGAACGCCACGCCACCAATCACGGCCGCGCCTGCCCACACTCCGGGCGCCGCTGACGCCTCACCCGGATAGGCCAGCGAGGCCGCGCCGAACACCAGCGCCCCCAGGCCCGTAAGCCAGGCGACCAGCCGGAATCCAGGCGTCTTCAGCGCCGCCAGCGCCCCAAACAGCAGCGTCAGCGCAGCCCAGGTCGCCGCCCACTCCCAGTGTCCGAGCAGCGCGTGAAGCGGCTCAAAATCCTGGCGCTGGTACGTCGCCTGGGCCAGGATGTAGGGAACCAGCGGGATCGCGCCGAGGACCGTGAGAACCGCCAGCGCAGGGCTTAACTGGCCACGGAAGCTGACCACCTGAGCGCGCGCCGGATGCAGCAGCGCGGCGAGCAGCCCCAGCGCCATGACGACGCCAAGCCCGCTGAAACGCAGCGTCAACGCGTCGAGGCCCCAGGCCCCGGCGAACAGAACCAACAACGCCTGCGCCGCGGCGCTCGCGCTGCGCGGCGCCACGAGTTGACTGACGACAATCGTGATAACGAAAGCGCTCACGATTTCGTGAACGACGACATGGATCTCATGCGGCGCGGCGAAGGTGAACGCGTGCATGACGAAGTCATAGGCGGTGACCAGTCCGAGAAGAGCGCAGGTCATGTAAAACGCGAAAAGGCGGGTCCGGGACACAACGTCCGCTCGCGCTGGCGCGGTTCCAGTGGTTACCATACTTTACTCCAGAACGACGAGCCTGGTAACGTAGCGGCGGATACATTCCTCACCACGCCTATCTCCGGCCCTCCGATCATGAGTGTATGGATAGAGCGTCACGGAAACGTTACGACACGCGTTACTGCCCCCGCGTCGGTAGCGCGTCGGAAATAAAGCCGAGAAAGCCGCCGCCTGCCCCCAGGGAGGGCTGGCGGCGGCCGGGCTGGTGGGGTGTTCTGGCTGCGGGCGGCCTAGAGGGGCTTTTGGCCGCAGGCGAGATAGAAGGGAAGGATACCGCTTCCCGATTTGCGTGCGAACTCCTGCGTCGCCAGCGCATAGAGCCGGTCATATTCGGCCTCGGGTAGAATACCCGCGGCGATGACGCCCGCTCGCAGCGCCTTGCCGACTGCGAGGCAGTTGGTGGCGGAAGAGCGGCCGATGCGCCCGCCCCAGTCGCCCATTGGAAAGTTCAGCTGGCGCTGCTGGATATGCGCCAGGCCTGCCTGAGCGAGCATGCGACTGACCGTATGGCCGAGGGTGAAGTCGACATTCCGGCTCGTGAGGAACTCGATCCAGCTTCCCCACAGTCCCATATAGCCTGGACCGCCATTCTCAGGTACACCGCACTCGGCCAGCTCAACCCAGCCGCCGGAAAAGGAACGCCATCCTGCAAACCTTCCCTGGCTATGCGCCGCTCCCTGCGCTTCCCAATCCGCGCCCGCTTGTCCGCGACGCCGTTCGCCTGGATGGCATGATAGCAAATTCCGCCTGTTTGCGTGCGGGTCGCTGGTCACGCGGACGAGCGTATACGAGCGCCCCCAGCTTCGAGAAGAGTGGGACCGCTTGCATACGCTGGATGTTAGATGAGCGGCGTGAAGCCTTATGCGGCGCCAAAGATGACTGCCGCGGCGAAGACCAGCGCGCCGCCCCCCACGACCTGCGCGATGGACATCGCCCAGTTGGTGCCGAAGAAGCGGTGGCGAATGGCGGCGATGACCGCGAGCTCGACGGCGACAATGATATAGGCCGCATACAGCGCCGCATGGAGGGATGGGAGCAGAAAGGGGAGCGTGTGGAGCGCGCCGCCGATGAAGGTCATTACGCCCGTGACGCTGCCGCGCGCGAACGGATTGCCGCGCCCGGTGAGGGCGCCGTCGTCTGAGAGTCCTTCCGCGAACGCCATGCTGATGCCCGCGCCAACCGCCGTCGCCATGCCCACGCGGAAGGCGTTGAGCGGGACACCTGTGATAAAGGCTGTCGCGAAGATCGGAGCGAGGGTCGAAACGGACCCATCCATCAGCCCTGCTAGCCCCGGCTGCACGATACGCAGCACGAACCCGCGCTCCTCGGCGTCGCGCTGGTGCTGGGCAACGGGGTCAGTGGCGCCTTCGATGCGTCGCGCGACCCCAGGCAGGCCGATGACCCGGGCCAGCATCGCAACCGCTGGTTTTAAGCCGCGAACAGTCGCCGCGCTCATTCGCGTATCCTTTATCTCCCCGGCGCTTTCGGCCGCGTGATCGTCATTGAGATACGTCATCTACGCTTCCGCTCCCTGGCGCTCGAAGCCCCGCCGGCCACTGGCGCGCATCGCCATCTGGCAGTCGGGGCAATAGCCGAAATACTGTTCGGAGTGCGAGACGATGCGGTAACCCGCTACGCGCGCCGGTATACGATGCGCCGGGACCGCGCCCTCAGGCGTGTCAATGACCCGATGGCATCGCATGCAGACCAGCTCAGCATGGCCTGAGGTATCCGGATCGAAATGGATGCGCCCGTCGCCCGTATCGAAGCGCCGGATCTCGCCCCAATCCACCAGCTCATTCAGCACGTTATACAGCGTCGCCTGCGAGAGGCCCGGTAGCTGTGGCTTGAGGCGCGCGTACAGGTCTTCAGCCGTGGGATGCGAGACATCGCCAACCAGCGCGCTCCAAATCAGGATGCGCTGTGTGGTCGCCTTGCCGCCCTGGCTACGGACGCGGGCGATGAGTTCATCAACTGTTCGCATGATTCGTTCCACACTGCCGGTTACTTGGGCAGCTCTGGCGCCGGAGCAGGCGGCGCGATATTCTTTGGACTGAAACCATATCTGTAATCATTATAAAATAATGGCTGGCTTGAGTCAAGCCGCGCAGCCTTGCTTTGATGGAATTGTGAGCGACTAGGGCGATGACGATGACAGTCTTGACCTTCCAGCGGTGGGAAGGTGTACGCTGCTGGATGTGGGCAGTGGCGCCACCCGCAACGCTCAGGCGCCTGAGCGTTGCGGGTGGCGTCGGCGATGCGGCGAGGCATGGGAGCGCGTGTACATGGAAGAAACGATCAAGGCTCGTGCGCGGAATATCCGGCGCGGGCCGGCGGGGCTGGGCGCTGACCTCACCATTGGCCAGGTGAGCCGGCGCACCGGCATTCCCGCAAAAACCATCCGTTACTACGAGGCCATCGGGCTTCTGCCGCAGCCACCGCGCGGGGCGAACACCTACCGCCGTTACAGCCTGGCGGACGTCAACCGGTTGCTACTGTTGCGACGCATCAAGCTGCTCGGCGCCTCAATTGGTGACGCCAAACATCTGCTGGAGGGCGTCACCGAAGCGCGCTGCGTGGATGCCCAGGAGGCGCTGCTATCGCTGGTGGATAGCCGCCTCATCGCGCTGGACCGGCAGATGGACGAGCTCCTCGCGCTCCGCGAGCAAGTGAGCGATTACCGGCGCACGCTCACCTCGTGCCGCGCGGATGATTCAACGCCGTTTTCCGATTGCTCCGATATGCGCTGCATCGATGCGTTCCCCGATGAGAGCGCCGCGTGCGCGCCTGCGCCTGAGGCCGGGTCAGCGTTCTGCTGCTCGGCGCGTTGAACGCTTGTACGCGCCCCAATCGTGGGGGCGCAATGGAGAGAGCCTTATGCGTGATCCGATAATCAACTGCTGTTCCTGCTGTGATGACCCGGACTGCTGTCCGGACTGCTGTCCGGGTTGCTGCCCAGGAGGTGGGACTGGCTGCTGCTAGCCAGCCGCGGCTCTATATAACCGTGGCCTGTTTGCTCCTCGACGGAGCAAACAGGCCACGCGTCGTTACTCAAGCTGTGCGCCCTCGTCTGTGGACTCGGGGAAGTCGCTACTTTGTCACACATCGGGCCATGGTTGGACTGGTCCGCATGAGAGGCGATGGAGAGGCTAGAGCGCTATACTCTTCAGGGTCTGCGGCGGGCAAGGATCCTCGCTGGGGAATGGCATGGCGACATGAAAGGAAACGCGGGACGATGGACTCCCGGCTAGGTACCATCAAGACGCTACAGTCATCGCGACCGCCTGAGCTGGTAGCAGCGGCGTGGGCGTCGGGACTGCGAGAGCTCTGGCGGCGCGCGCAATCTGAGGCGGCGCGCCGTCCCCGGGCGACCGCGACACTCGCGGCGCTGCTCATCTATCTGATGATCTCACTCGTGTATTTCTGGTGGCCCGTCCAC
Organism: Ktedonobacterales bacterium; assembly: GCA_036391685.1. Classification (GTDB taxonomy): domain Bacteria; phylum Chloroflexota; class Ktedonobacteria; order Ktedonobacterales; family JADMIN01; genus JAKAIY01. The sequence goes on along the minus strand of DASVZK010000040.1, from coordinate 14,365 downwards.
GGGCATTTCCGTGACATGGCCATCAACGCCGCGCGCGAGTCAACGCTGCCAGATCTGGGCCAGAGTCTCTGGTATTTGCGCTGGTGGCCCTATGCGCTCACCCACGGGCTAAACCCGTTCATCACCAACAAGATCTGGAGCGCCCACGGCTACAATGTCATGTGGGAGATCTCGATCCCGGCGCTCGCCCTGCTCGCATGGCCAGTAACAGCGACTCTGGGGCCTATTGCCGCCTTCAACACCATTGTCATCCTCACGTTCACCCTGACCGCCTGGATGACATTCATTCTCTGCTATCATCTGACGCGGCAAGTCTGGGCGTCGCTGATCGGTGGATACCTCTTCGGCTTCTGCGGATTCATGGTCTCCCAGGGCACAGGTCACCTGCATCTGATTGTCCTTTTTCCCCTCCCGCTAAGCATCTACCTGGCCGCGCTCCGCTATGAAGGTCGCATCAGCCGGGCACGCTACCTGGCGCTCGCGCCGCTGCCGCTCATTCTGCTCTTTCTGGTCTCGGTGGAGGAGTTCGCGTTGGTGGCCGTCCTCGCCTATTTGGCGTTAGGCGTATGGCTACTCTTCCACCTCAGCGCCTGGAGGGAGACCATACGACTGGCGCTCGAGGCGACGGGCGCTTTCCTCATCGCGACTGTGCTGCTGTCGCCGTTCCTCTACTATATGCTCGCCGGCTATGTGGGCGGCGTGTCGCACACGAATACCATCTATTCATCGGATATTCTTGGTTTCTTCATCCCGACAGACGTGTTCTGGGTCCTCTCCAGGTATTTCCTCGCCGTGCCAATGAGCGGCGGTAACCTGTCCGAGCGGGACTCATACATTGGCCTTCCACTGACGTTACTGATGCTGGCCTTCGCGTATGAGCGCTGGGGCAAGCCCTCTGGCAAATTCCTCGCGACCATGGCGCTGATCAGTTTTGTCTTCGCACTGGGCCCGATTATCCATGTGGCTGGGGCCGAGACCATCCGGTCTCCGATCAGGCAGGTGTTCAATCTACCGGTCATCCAAAAGGCATTGCCCATACGCTACGCGCTCTTCCTCGAGCTTTCCGGCGCGATCATGGCGGCGATCTGGCTCGCGGAGCAGGTACGCTGGCGCATCTCCAAAGTAGCGCTCGGACTGCTTCTGGTCGTGACGCTCATTCCGCACCTTGGCGCGGGGCTTTTCGCTACGCGGGTAGATGTTCCACCCTTCTTCAGCACATCGCTGTATCAGCGATACATCAAGCCTGGCGATAACGTGCTGATTCTGCCGTTAGGAGCATTCAGCCGCGAGGCGATGTGGCAGCAGCAGACGAACTTCGCTTTCACGCTGTCCGCGGGCTACGGCGCGGTTATCCCTCACCCTGAAGACGTCCTGCCAATCATCACGCGCTTCGGGACCGCTGGAGAAAGCCCCGCCGTGCGGCAGCCCGCCAGCGCGGCCGAGGCGAACGCCTACCAGTACTACGTGGAACAGTACGTGGCGACGGAGCATGTCACAGGCATCGTCGTGCGTGAAGGCTTCACCGCGCAGTACAGCGCGTATCTCGCCTTCCTGCATGAAGCGCCGATTCACACGGGAGGCGTCTGGTATTACCCTGTCTCGCCGGAGTTCAGCCAGGCGACGCCGCCCGCCGAGCAGGTGGCAGGTGAGCGCGTCGCGCGCTGCTACCAGATCGGCCCAGTGGCGCACTGGGACGAGCAATTGCAGCAGATTGTCGCGCCAGCGGGGGCAGTAGGCGTGGCGGCGCAGACGTGGGTGGACAGGTTCCCGGGCGGAACCTATGACCTGGCGCTCACGGCGAGCTCAGCGTCCACTAGGCACTTCGCGCACGCGGAAATAGATGTCATGGGACAGGTAACAGTCATACCGCTCGTCAACGGAGTCACACGCGCCAGCTTTGCTGTGCCTGGCCGTTCCGGCATGGTGGTGATTCGCATTGTCAGTGATGGTGGCGGAGCGTTTAGCGTCGGCTCGTCTACGCTGACGAAAGCCTAGCCCGCGCCGCTCAGGCTTCCCGCTGGCAGCGCTCGCAGCGGCCGAAGAGCTCGACACGGTGGCCTGAGAGCGCGAACCCCGCGCGGCTGGCCACAGCGCGCAGCGCCTTGTCGGGGATGCAGACGTCAATGTTGACGACACGGTGGCAGATGTCGCAGGTGAGATGGTGGTGATGGCGCCCACCGGGAGGCACGGCGTGGTAGCGCTCGGCGCCGTCGGCGAAGCTGACGCGGTCGAGCAGGCCAAGCGCGGTCAGCGCCTCGATGGTGCGGAAGACAGTGGCCCGGCCAACGTCCGGGTCGTCGGCGCGCACGGCTCGCCACAGGCTGTCGGCAGTGAAGTCCACTCCCTCGCATGCCCAGCGCGCGACCCGCGCCACCAGCGCCTGCCGCGGCCTGGTGCGGCGCAATCCTTGCCGCTCCATCGCGTCCAGCATCGCGTCTTCGCTGAACTCAGTCTCCATATCCTGTCTCACCAGATTTCCACGCCAGGCTCGCGCTATTGACACCACGTCTCAATTAATGCTACTACTCAGACCGGCGCCTCAACTGAGACAGTGTATCACAAACGAGTCTGGAGAGCGCGCCGTGTCTCCCTGAGGTGGCCACATGAGCGGCCGGAGACGGTCACAGCGGTCAAGGAATTTGAGATAGGCATGCGGACTCGTAAGGTGGGATTTGTTCGGCGGGCGACCGTCTGGGCTGTCGCCGCGCTGCTCGGCGTGGCGACGATCAGCGGGTGCGGGCTGGCGGATGCGTCTGGCGGCGGAAGCGGGCAGGCCATCCAGGTCGTGGCGGCGGAGAACTTCTGGAGCAGCATCGCCGCGCAGGTCGGAGGCGCGCGCGTCGCAGTGACCAGTATCATCCGCGATCCCGGCGCCGATCCGCACAGCTACGAGCCGACCGCGCAGGACGCGCGAGCATTCGCCCAGGCGCGTTACGTCATCGTAAACGGCGCTGGTTACGATCCCTGGGCCGAGCGGCTGCTTGCCGCCAACCCGGTCAGCGGGCGCGTCGTCCTCAACATCGGCGGCTTTCTCGGACTGCATGCTGGCGACAACCCGCACCTGTGGTATAACCCCGATTTCGTGACGCGCGTTGTCAACAAGATCCGCGATGACCTCAAGACGCTGGATCCGGCGGCGAGCGCCGCGCTCGACCAGTCCGCCTATGCCTACCTGACGACCGGCTTGAGCCAGTATCATCAGTTGATCGCGACGATCAAGGCGAAGTACAGCGGCGTCCCGGTGGGGGCCACCGAGAGCATCTTCTCGTACCTTGCGCCCGGGCTGGGCCTCAACCTGATTACGCCTTACTCGTATCTCAAGGCGGTCTCTGAGGGACAGGATGTCGCGGCGGCGGACGAGGCTGCCGTCGAGCGGCAGATCACGCAGAAACAGATCAAGATCCTGGTCTACGACAGCCAGAACACGCCGCCGAACGTGCAGACGCTCATCGGTTTGGCGCGGGCGCAATCCATCCCGGTGGCGACGATCACCGAGACGCTGACGCCCGCGAACGCCACGTTTCAGGCCTGGCAGACGGCGCAACTTCAAGGTATTCTCGACGCGCTCAATCAGGCGAGCAAGTGATGGAAGGGTTGCAGGCGATGTCCAGCGATCAGGCGGAGTTGTCGCCTATGCGCGCGCGACAGCCGGAGATGGGTGATAGCGAACCGGTGATTAGCGTCGAAGACGCCGAAATGCGCATCGGCGGGCGTGTCATCTGGAGCGGTGTGCGCCTGACGGTTCAGCCGGGTGAGTTCATCGCCATCGTCGGCCCCAACGGCGCGGGCAAGTCCACGCTGCTGAAGGCGATCCTCGGCCTGCTGCCGCTCTCCGCTGGCCACATCGGCGTGCTGGGCCAGCCAGCGCGCGGTGGCGGGCCAGCCATTGGCTACGCGCCGCAGCGCCGCAACTTTGAGGCGGACGTCCGCATACGCGGGCGTGATCTGGTACGGCTGGGTCTGGATGGCGCGCGCTGGGGGCTGCCACTGCCGTTTCTCAAGACGGCGCATGAGATGGAGGCGCGCCGCCGCGTGCAGGAGGTGATTGACCTCGTTGGCGCGGCCACGTACGCCGACCGCCCGATTGGCGAGCTTTCCGGTGGCGAGCAACAGCGCCTGCTGATTGCGCAGGCGCTGGTCGCGCGCCCGCGCATCCTCGCTCTTGACGAGCCGCTGGACAGCCTGGACCCGCGCAATCAGCAAAGCGTCGCCGCGGTTATCCAGCAGGTGAGCGTTGAGATTGGCGCGGCGGTGTTGCTCGTCACGCATGACATCAACCCCGTGTTGCCAATGCTCGACCGCGTGGTCTACGTCGCCCGTGGCTGCGTGACCGTTGGCCGCCCCGAAGAGGTGATCAACAGCGAGACGCTCTCGCGGCTCTACGGCGCGCCGGTCGAGGTCTTGCGCGCTAGCGATGGACGCGTCGCGGTCCTCGGCCATCCAGATGAAGCGGTGCGAGGCCCCCATGGCGCCTATTAGCGCCATGAGCGCCATGAGCGCCATGAGCGCCATTGGCCCCTCATGGGATCTGGTCGCTGATATCCAGCTTCTGCTCCTGTATCCTTTCATGCGCAACGCCTACCTCGCCGGGACGCTGGTGGCGATCATGGCGGGGTTGCTTGGCTTCTTTCTGGTGGCGCGGGGCCAGTCCTTCGCGGCGCACAGTCTGACGAACACGGGCTTCGCGGGGGCGACGGGCGCGGGGCTGGTCGGCGCGCCGCCGGTCCTCGGCCTTTTCATCGCGAGCGCGCTGGCCGCCGTAGGCATTCACGCGCTGGGTGACCGCCGGGCGCGCGATAGCGACATCGCTGTCGGCGCTGTGCTGACCGCCAGTCTGGCGCTGGGATTCCTCTGGCTGCGTCTTTCCTCCTCCCAGTACGCCGGCGCGGTCTACGACGCGCTCTTCGGTAATACCCTCGGGGTGAATGTCAGCGACATCCGCGTGATAGTCGTCGCGCTCGCGCTGGTGGCGCTGGCGCTCGTCATCGCGGGCCGGCCGCTCTACTTCGCTTCGATTGACCCTGACGTGGCGGCGGCCAGTGGCGTGCCGGTCCGCGCGCTCGATCTGGGATTCCTGGTCCTGCTGGCGGTCGTCGTCGCTGTCGCCGTCCAAATCACCGGCGTTTTGCTCATCTTCGCCCTGCTCGTGACACCGGCCGCCATCGCGCGCCGGGTAACGCCGCGTCCAGCGCTGGCGCTGGCGCTTGGCGTGGCGCTGGCGGTCGCCTTCACCTGGCTGGGGCTGGCGGCGGGTTATTTCTCGCCCTACCCGGTCGGCTTCTACATTACGACCCTCGCCTTCGTCTGCTATCTCGCCATCCAGGTCTTCTGGCGGCCGCGCCGCACGGGCGCGATCGTGGCGGCGGGAGACGCGGCATGATCGCGCTCGCCGCAAACATGACCATGCCAGGCGCGCTGCCGCCGTTTACGCTGGACCTCTGGCGGGACGTCGTGGTGATTCTGAGCTATGACTTCATGCGCCGCGCGTTGCTCACCGCGACCGCGCTGGCGATTGTCTCCGGGCTGGTCGGCTACTTCACCGTGCTGCGGCGCCAGGCGTTCGCCGGCGAGGCGCTCGCCGACGTGGCGTTTACCGGGGCGCTGGGCGGCGCGGCCTTCGGATTGAACATTTTCGCCAGCCTGATCGGCGTCACCGTGGCGGCGGGTCTGGTGATGGGGTGGTTCGGCGAGCGGCTGCGGGGGCGCGACATCGCCATCGGCACAACACTGGCCTGGACGCTGGGTCTTGGCGCGCTCTTCCTTACACTCTTCAATAGCGGCGCCAACGCGACCGTAGGCGTCACTGGCGTCAGCGCGCTCTTCGGCAATCTGCTCGGCGTGACCGCTGGCCAGACGCAAGTGATCGTCATCGCCGCGATCATCGAGGCCGCGGCGCTGGTTCTCATCGCCCGCCCATTGCTCTTCGCCTCGCTCGATCCCGATGTAGCGCGGGCGCGGGGCGTTCAGACGCGCGCGCTGGGTCTGGGATTCATGGCGCTGCTGGCTGTGACGGTCAGTCTGGCGACGCTGGCGGTGGGCGCGCTACTGGTCTTCGCGCTGTTGCTTCTGCCCGCCGCCGCCGCGCAGCGGCTAGCGCCGCGCCCATATGCCGCGATGGGGCTGGCGTCGCTGCTCGCCGTGTTCGTCGCCTGGCTCGGCATCGCCATCAGTTTCTATAGCGGCATCCCTGGCAGCGTCTGTGTCAGCCTGCTCGGTGTCGCGCTCTACGCCGCTGTCTTCGGCTACACGCGCCTGCGCCCAGCTCGGTGAGCGAGGCCTGGCATCCTTGCCCTGCCAGCGTGACAAGTGCGAAGCGCGGTCAACTAGCGCGCTTCAACGGGCGCTGTCATTGCTTCTTCACTGTCATCGCGGCGGCGCGATCCCATGCTGGCTTCATCGTGATGGAGGGCTGGCCAGGCGCGATACAATGTCACCAGACAATACACGCTCCTTATATGTTCTTTGAGAGGCTGTTCCCCATGTTCCGCTTCCTGACCGCCGGCGAGTCGCACGGCCCTTGCCTGACCGTGATCATCGAGGGACTGCCCGCGCGCATGCCTTTCAACATCGAGGCGGTCAACGAGCAGTTGCGGCGGCGGCAGGGCGGCTACGGACGCGGCGGGCGGATGAAGATCGAGCGCGACCAGATCGAGGTCCTCTCCGGCGTGCGCTTCGGCCATACCATGGGCGGCCCGATCACCCTACGAATCGAGAACCGCGATTGGACCAACTGGGGCGAGCGGATGAGCGCCGCGCCAGTTGAAGCCGAGGTCGAGCCGGTGACGCGCGTGCGCCCTGGCCACGCTGATCTCACCGGCGCGCTGAAATATGGTCTGGATGACGTACGCGAGGTCATCGAGCGCGCCAGCTCGCGCGAGACGGCGGCGCGGGTTGCGGTGGGCTCGGTGTGCCGCCAGTTGCTGGCCCAGTTCGGCGTCGCTATCCATAGCCACGTCATCGCTACGGGCGGGGTAGGCTACCCAGCCGACGCTGCGCCTGACACGACCGAGCCAGGGTTCTGGGAGCGCGTCGACGCCTCAGAGATGCGCTGCGCTGATGAGGGTCTGACCCAGCGCATGATTGAGCGCATCCTGGAGGGCAAGCGCGCAGGCGACACCTGCGGCGGCATTTTCGAGGTCGTCGCGACAGGTGTTCCCGCCGGGCTTGGCAGCTATAGCCAGTGGGACCGGCGGCTGAGCGCATCCATCGCCCAGGCGCTGATGAGCATCCCATCGGCCAAGGGGGTAGAGATTGGTGGCGGCTTCAGCCTCGCCGCGCTCCCGGGCTCGCAGGTCCACGACGTAGCGCGCTCCGGCAGCGCCGGGGGTGGACGTGAGTGGTATCATCTGTCTAACCATGCGGGCGGCCTCGAGGGCGGCATAAGCAACGGCGAGCCAGTCGTCGTGCGGGTGGCGGTGAAGCCGATCCCAACACTGGCGCATCCGTTGCCCTCGGTCGACGCGCGCACTGGCGAGAACATCGAGGAGACGCGTTACGAGCGCAGCGATGTCTGTGTGGTCCCGGCCGCGGGTGTGGTTGGCGAAGCGATGCTGGCCATCGCTCTGACTGGGGCCTGGATGGAAAAGTTCGGTGGCGACAGCCTGGACGAGCAGCGGCGCAACGTCGCGGGGTATCTGGCGACGCTACGCCGGCCGGCGCGGGATGGCGGCGCGGGAGCATAAATGGGAAGCGCGATAGACAACCTGGCGGTGGTCGCCTTCACAAACCTCTTCATGACCTGGATCCTTCCCGCCGGCACGATCATTGTGACCACGCTGATTGGCTGGATCGCCGAGCGGCTGGTGATTCGCTGGGCCAGGCGGCTGGCCCGCGGCGCGGGGCGTGGGCGCGAGAGCGTTGTCGCTGGGACACTGCGCGGCCACATCACTTTCTGGGGCCTGCTTTTCGGCCTGGGGCTGGACTCCGGCTACATCAGTCCGCTGCTGCCTGTTGATCTGCGTATCTGGTATCACGACGCCCTGCTCGCGCTCTTCATCGCATCGCTCACGCTGCTGGTGGCGCGGCTAGCGGTGTCCATCGTGCGGGTTTCGGCGGTCACGGCCTCGCGTCCGGTGATCTCGCTCATCAGCAACGTCGTCTGGTTCGTGACGCTGTTGATCGGCGCGCTGCTGGTGCTGTCACTGCTCAATGTCAATATCGCGCCATGGCTGACGGCCCTGGGTGTCGGTGGCCTAGCGGTCTCCCTGGCTTTGCAGGCGACGCTGACCGACCTGATCTCCGGCATGCTCCTGCTGGGCGCTCACCAGATTACCATCGGTCACTACATCAAACTCAGCACCGGCGAGGAAGGCTACATCACTGACATCACCTGGCGCACGACGACGATCCGGCAATTATCCAACAACGAAGTGATCGTCCCGAATTCGAAGATGACCTCGACCAGCGTTACCAACTTCCACACGCCACAAATGAAGACCTCCGTGCTTATTGATGTGCCGGTTGGCTACAGCAACGATCTGGACCACGTGACACAGGTGACGGTCGAAGTGGGCGAGGAGGTCATGCGCGATGTCCAGGGGGGTGTGCCGGACTTCACTCCGCTCGTCCGCTTCAATCACCTCGGGACCTACGGTGTGCGCTTCACGGCCATTTTGCAGTGTCAAGAATTCACCGACCAGTACCTGATCAAGAGTGAGTTCATCCGCCGCCTGCGCCAGCGGTACGAGCGTGAGGGCATCACCGCTCCCGCGCCGATCCTGGCGGCGCCGCTGACCGAGACAGTCGCGAGCGGCGCGGAGGCTCCTGCGCGAACGGGTAAAGGTCGCTCTAGTTAGAGCAGTGAAGATGAACGCCATCCGTCGCTCGCGCGCTACTCGCGGAGTGAGAAACGGCGCCGCTGCTACGAGGACGGCTGAGCGCTTTACGCCAGGGCGGCCTCAAGGGCGGCTTCGTCGCGATAGAGCAGCAGGTAGTCCCAGAGGGCATTGGCGGCGGCGGAGAGGCGGCGCCCCGCACGGCGGGCCAGCGACCAGTCGCGCCGGATGGGGAAGCCCTGTACGTCTAGCACCACCAACCGCTTGGCCAGCAACTCCAGCTCGATGGCGTGCATCGGCATGATGGCGATACCGAGATCTGCGGACACCGCCTGCTTGATCGCGCCGCTGCTGCGTAATTCCATGCCGATATGGAGCGAGTGCTGGCGCTCGGCGAACATGCGCTCGATGTCTGTGCGTGTGCCGGAGCCCTGCTCGCGAAGCAGCATGGTCTGGCCGGCCATCTCTTCCAGTGTGATGCGCTTGCGCTGGGCCAGCGGGTTGCGCGGGGAGGCGATGACCACCAGCTCATTGGGCAGGAACGGCTCGACCTCCAGGTCGTGCGCGTCGTCAATCAGCCCCATCACGGCCACATCTACCTCATCGTGCAGCAGGCGGTCGGCGACAGTGAACCGGTTGACCACGTCGAGCGTCAGCCGCACGGCGGGATACTGCTGGTGGAAGCCCCCGAGCGCGCGCGGCACGATGTAGATGCCGGCTGTCGTGCTGGCCGCCAGCCGCACCGAGCCCCGGCCGCCGCCGAAGAGTTCGTCCAGCGCGTGCTGCGACTCATCGACTAACGCCAGGATACGGTCGGCGTACTCCAGCAACGCTTCGCCCGCCTCGGTCAGCCGCAGCTGGCGGCCGGAGCGCTCGAAGAGCGGCATACCAACACTTTCTTCCAGCGCGCGCACCTGCAGCGAGACCCCCGGCTGGCTCAGGAAGAGCAGCTGCGCGGCGCGGGAGTAGCTTCGTTGCTGCGCGACGACGCGGAAGGTGCGCAATTGCTGAAAGTTCATAACGGGTCCTTATGCCTGGGATAAGAAACTACTAACATTGATTATACTTGATTTGCGGTATGCTGTCACCCGTATATGTTAGGTACGCGCGCAATCGGCAATGGCGCCGTGATTGCGCGAACACAACGATGTGGGACGCCACCCGGTGGCGCGGAAGGCATGAGGAATTCAGACGATGAGCGACAGCAACAACGGCTATTCCCCAAGTAGCCAGGCGCGGACGCTTGAAGAGCGCTGGGCGAGTGAGGCTCGCTGGCATGGCGTTACCCGTCCCTATAGTGCGGAAGATGTGCTGCGGATGCGCGGCACGGTGGTCGTCGAGCATACCCTCGCGCGATTAGGCGCCCAACGGCTTTGGGACCTGCTCCACAGCGAGGACTACGTGCCAACGCTGGGCGCCCTGACCGGCAACCAGGCCGTTCAGCAGGTCAAGGCGGGGCTGAAAGCGATCTATCTCAGTGGCTGGCAGGTCGCGGCTGATGCGAACCTGGCTGGTCAGATGTACCCCGACCAGAGCCTGTATCCCGCCAACAGCGTCCCCATGGTGGTCAAACGTATCAATCAGGCGCTGCAGCGCGCTGACCAGATCGACCACATGGAGGGCAAGACCGACACGCACTGGTTCGCCCCAATCGTGGCTGATGCCGAGGCCGGTTTCGGCGGTCCGCTCAACGTCTTCGAGCTGATGAAGAATATGATCGAAGCGGGCGCCGCTGGCGTGCACTTCGAGGACCAGCTTTCCTCGGAGAAGAAGTGCGGCCACATGGGCGGCAAGGTGCTGGTGCCAACGGGTACCGCCGTGCGCCACCTGATCGCCGCACGCCTCGCCGCCGATGTGCTCGATGTGCCAACGCTGGTCGTCGCGCGCACCGACGCCAACGGCGCCAACCTGCTGACCTCCGATGTGGACGAGCGCGACCATTCTTTCCTGACCGGAGAGCGCACGCACGAGGGCTTCTTCCGTGTACGGGAAGGCCTCGACCAGGCGATCGCGCGCGGGCTGGCGTATGCGCCGTTCGCGGACATGGTCTGGTGCGAGACATCCGAGCCAAACATTGAGGAAGCCCGGCGCTTCGCCGCCGCTATCCACGAGAGATTCCCCGGCAAGCTGCTGGCCTATAACTGCTCGCCAAGCTTCAACTGGAAGAAGAAGCTCAGCCACGAGGAGATCGAGACCTTCCAGCAGGATCTGGGCAAGATGGGCTACAAGTTCCAGTTCGTTACCCTGGCGGGTTTCCATAGCCTCAACTACAGCATGTTCCACCTCGCCAGCAGTTACCGCGAGCGCGGCATGGCAGCTTATTCCGAGCTGCAGCAGTCCGAGTTTGCCGCCGAGAAGCATGGCTATACCGCCACGCGTCACCAGCGCGAGGTTGGGGCGGGCTACTTCGACGAAATCTCGATGATCATCACCGGCGGCGAGTCATCCACGACCGCGCTCACCGGTTCCACCGAAGTCGCGCAGTTCCACTAGCGCTGGGCGGTCTCAGCGCCGCGCGCCCGCTTGCGCACTACGCGCGGGCGGGCGCGTTCCTCGCATGGCGACGTGGTATGTTCAGGGCGTCGCGCGAGCGAGCCGCGCGGCGTGGCCGCGACGAGACCGTGAGGAGAGAGCGACATGACCACATCCGATGTATTTTCGCCCATCGAGGGCGTCGAGTTTACAGCAAATGTCCTGCCTGAGCACATCCGCATACTGACCCCAGAGGCGCAGGCGTTCGTCGCCAAGCTGGCGCGGACCTTCGAGGCGCGGCGGCAGGAGCTGTTGCAGCGGCGTATCGCGCGCCAGCAGGAGTTCGATGAGGGCAAGCTGCCCGACTTCCTGGCGGAAACCGCGGACGTACGGGCGGGCGACTGGCGCATCGCGCCATTTCCTGACGAGATCGCCGACCGGCGCGTGGAAATCACTGGTCCAGTGGACCGCAAGATGATCATCAACGCGCTCAACTCGGGCTCCCGCGTCTTCATGGCCGACTTCGAGGACTCCAACGCGCCGAGCTGGGCCAACAACCTCGACGGTCAGGCCAATCTGCGCGACGCCGTGCGCCGCTCGATCACCTTCGCCAGCCCGGAGGGCAAGCAGTATGCGCTAAACCCTGAAACGGCCGTGCTCTTCGTGCGGCCGCGCGGCTGGCACCTCAACGAGAAGCACATGCGGGTGGACGGCGCCGAGGTTTCGGGCAGCCTCTTCGATTTCGGCTTGTTCTTCTACCACAATGCCCAGGAGCAACTGGCGCGTGGGACAGCCCCGTATTTCTACCTGCCGAAAATGGAGAGCCACCTGGAGGCGCGCCTCTGGAACGACGTCTTCAACCTGGCGCAAGACGAACTCGGAGTGCCACGCGGCACGATCAAGGCGACTGTCCTCATCGAGACGTTGCCCGCCGCCTTCGAGATGGACGAGATTCTCTATGAGCTGCGCGACCACTCGGCGGGGCTGAACTGCGGCCGCTGGGACTACATCTTCAGCGCGATCAAGAAGCGGCGCAATGACCCCGCCTTCATTCTGCCAGACCGGGCGCTGGTCACGATGACGACGCGCTTCATGCGCTCGTATTCGCTGCTGCTGATCAAGACTTGTCACCGCCGCGGCGCGCACGCGATGGGTGGTATGGCCGCCTACATCCCCGTCAAGACGGATGTCGAGGCCAACGAGCGCGCGCTATCCGCTGTGCGGGCCGACAAGCGCCGCGAGGCCACCGACGGCCATGACGGCACCTGGGTGGCGCACCCTGGCCTGGTGGGCGTGGCGAAGGAAGAGTTTGACGCCGTCATGACAACGCCAAACCAGATTGATCGCGCGCGTGAGGATGTAGACGTTGTCGCCGCCGACATGTTGGCGGTACCCGACGGCCCGATCACCGAGGAAGGCTTGCGCGCCAACATCCGCATCGGCATCCAGTATCTGGAGGCCTGGCTGGGCGGTAATGGCTGCGTGCCGCTCTACAACCTGATGGAGGACGCCGCGACCGCTGAGATCTCTCGCGCGCAGGTCTGGCAGTGGATCCGCCATCCGCGCGGAATTCTGACCGACGGGCGCAAGGTGACAGTGGAGCTCTACAAGCAGTTCCAGGATGAGGAGATGGCGAAGCTGCGCGCCTCGACGCCCGACCTTGGCGCGCGCCACTTCGATGAGGCGGCCAGCCTCTTTGAGTCCATCACGACCTCGGATGTCTTCGTGGACTTCCTGACGCTGCCCGCCTACGCGCAGCTCGCGTAAGCGACGGCGAGGCGGCGCGGAGAGACGGCAGTCACACGGCGGGTGAACCCGCGTCTAAGGGCTTGACGGCCGCGAAGCCCGCCTTCGCGGGCCAGGGACGACTCCCCCTCTCTTCGAAGGAGAGGGGTTGGGGGTGGGGTCGTTCGCCACCTCCATGTATGCCCGCAAGGAAGGGAAGCCATGGAGACCGAGCGCCTTGGGCTGAGGCGGTTCACACCCGACGACGTAGACAACCTGGTGGCGCTCGATGGCGATCCGGAGGTCATGCGCTACCTCAATGGCGGGGAGCCGACACCACGCGCGGCCATCGAGCGCGACATTCTGCCAGGCTTCATGCGCTCCTACGCGGCGGACGGTCCGTTTGGCGTCTGGGCGCTGGTCGAGCGGGCCAGCGGGGCGTTCCTCGGCTGGGTCAGCTTGCGACCTGATAGCGAGCGCTCAGGTGAAGCGACGCTGGGCTACCGCCTGCGTCGCTTCACCTGGGGCCAGGGCTACGCCACCGAGGCGGCCCGCGCGCTGCTGGGAGCAGCCTTCCGGGATGGCGGCGTCCAGCGTGTCACCGCGACCACCTACCAGGACAACGCCGCCTCGCGCCGGGTGATGGAAAAGCTGGGTATGAGATTGGCGCGCGCCTTCCGCTACACGGCCGGCCATCTCGCCAGCAATACGTATGTCGCCGCCGGCGAGCTCTGGGACGGCGACGAGGTGGAGTACGCGATCACGCGGGTGCGATGGGTGCGTGAGCGGCCGCGATCAGCCACCATGGAGAGCACGATGACTGAGACGATGACAAAGGACGAGTTGCTACGGCAATTCGCGGCGGAATATGAGCGGCTGATTGCAGTGGCGGCGCTGGCGAGCCAGCGCGGCGTCACACGCGAGGGCGAGCTTTGGGGGCCGCGCGAAGTCGTGGCGCACTTGGCGGGGTGGGAAGTGATGGCGAATGTTCGCATCCCGGCGATTGTCGCTGGGATACCGCCCGCGGAATTCGCCAACCCGCGCCAGGACACCATGATGAACAACGCGATCAACACTGCGTTCGTGGCTATGGCTGGCGAGCAGTCGCTGGAAATGCTGTCCGCGACGCTGCGCCGGGCCTATCTGCGCAGCGCCGATATTCTGCGCGACGTAGACGAGCGGCTATTTCAGCCAGACGAATACGTCTATGAGCGCACGCTGGGCGCGATCTGGCATTGCCGGGAGCATATTGATGCGTCGTTCCTCAACGATGGACGACTTCCTTTGGCGACGATGGACTTGACGCACCCCCGCGAACCAGGCTGCGTCCCGCACGTACATACTCATAGTCGAGCAACCAATGGGAGGACTGGGTCGTGGGTGAGCAGCAGATG
>DASVZK010000039.1:0-63956 GCA_036391685.1 Ktedonobacterales bacterium | reverse complement strand
CAGGACTGCACTCATGCGCTTGCAAGACATGACCGCTCTGCCCAGAATCTCACGCGTTTCTGACACGCGAAAATAACTAGCCAAGCTGTTCCACTCATGCCAATGCTGCACCTTCGACTCCAGCGCCTTATCCGTTTGTTGTGTCGGCGGGCCTTGCTCGCGCCTCTGGACGCTCCGGAAGCAGACCAGGGAGCAGTGTGGCGGCGACGATGATGACGCCGCCGACCAGGGTGCGCGCAGAAGGCGCCTCAGCGACCAGGACGAGAGCGAACAGAATACCCCACACTGGCTCAAGCGCGGCGATGAGACTGGCGGTCTGCGCGCGCGTCTGGCGAAGTCCCGCGACAAACAGTGTGTGAGCAAGCGCCGTGCACAGCACTCCCAGGGTGACCAGCGATGACAGACCGCGAATAGTGAGCGCGCCACTGACCGGAAAGAACAGAAGTGAAGGCAGGAGCGCGACCGCTGCGACCCCATCCTGATACAGGCTGACCGTCACGGCAGGATACCGGCGAACCAGGCCACGGTTGATGACTGACAATAAAGCGAATGTAGCGCCCGCGCCGAGACCCCAAACAACGCCTTGCGTCACGCCGTTCGACAAGGATAGGTTGGGCGCAAGGACGTACACCCCGACCAGAATGAGCGCCGCGGCGACGACCTCTATTCGCCTGGGTCGTTGGCTCAGGAGCAATGGTTCCAATACCGCAGTGAAGAGTGGGAAGCTGGAAAACGAAAGTAGCCCGATAGCGACACTCGACACCGCGATACTTTCGAAGAATGCCGTCCAGTGGACCGCAAGGATAAGGCCCTGCGCAAGCAGCAGAAACGCGTCTCGGCGCGACTGGGGGCGCACCTGCGGACGTGTCACTCCGGCAAATAGCGCAAGGGTGATTCCACCGAATACAACCCGACCGAGGGTGATCAGTGGCGCGGGCAGACCCGATACTTTACCTAACACTCCAGCTAGCCCGAATAATATCGTCGCGACATTGATCTGAAGCAGGCCGACGGCTGTCTCGCGCTTCATCCGCACGCTGATCGCTCCTACAGCAGGTCAATCTTATGTCATAAGTCATAGGCGCGTTGTGTCCTGTGTCACACGTCCGTATAATACCTTGGGCGCGTAATGGTAAGCGGTATGGATGGTTGGGATAGGCGCGGCGCGCATACCGCAATCCGACAGTGAATTTATCCGAAATCAGAAGTGAGGGTCTTCGCGTAAAATGGAGCGTGTCATACAAGAATTTATTCAGACGTTGTCTGCGCGAAAGCACTCGAGTGAAAACACACTAGGCGCATATCGCAGCGACCTCCGACAACTCGCGAGCCACGCCCAGGAACAGGGCGCGCGTCTGTGGTCTGAGGTCACTCCAGAGACCATCAACTCGTTCGTTGAAGAATTGCGCCGCCGTGAATACGCTACGACCTCGATTGCGCGCAAAATCGCCGCGGTCAAGTCGTTCTACTCGTTTATGATCGCTAGTGGCAAAGTGACCTCTGATCCTACAGATGCGCTTGACACGCCACGCGTGGAGAAGTACGCGCCTTCGGCGCTTGCGAACGATGACGTGGAGCGCCTGCTCGCCGGTGTGTCGGTAAATACGCCGGCCGGGCAGCGCGATTCCGCCATGCTCCAGTGTCTCTATTCCACCGGGATGCGAGTCACCGAGTTGGTAATGACCAATATCTCCAGCCTGGACCTGGCGCGTGGACACATCATCTGCCAGGGACGAGCCGGCAGGGAGCGCACGCTCCCACTACGCCCGGTCGCGCAGCGCGCTCTGGCGACGTATCTGAATGACGGTCGCCGGGCGCTGGCGCACACTGACGAAGAGGTTGCGCTCTTCCTGAACCATCACGGGCAACGCCTGACGCGCCAGGGCTTCTGGCTAATTATGAAAGGCTATGCGCGCGCCGCTGGCATCGAGCGCATCACCCCGCACACTCTGCGCCACTCATTTGCGCTAGATATGCTTGAGCGCGGCGCGGAACTCCGTACCGTACAAGAACTGTTGGGACATGCCAATATTTCCACCACTCAAATCTATGCGCATTTGCAGCAGCCCCAGGAGGCGGCGATCAGCGCAGTTTTGGGTGAGCTCGAAGCGATGCGCGACGGCGTCACCAACCAAAGTGAGCGCGCGCGAGTGATCTCGTTCACTGCCCCGAGCGGCACGCAATCCTGATCACTTACCAGTCCAATCAAGGCTTTGAGTTGTCGCGTATATCCGCGCCGTTGACGCCACACCTCCTCGATGCGTTCCGAAGATCAGCGCCGGAACGTGTCGGGGAGGTGTCATTTGTGGAGCTTAGCAACGTATTTGCCATCCGGTATGCCCTTATAACCGAGCGCTCTGATCAAGTGTAGCGCTCCCGCGACGCTTGTACATGCTCATGCTCCTCCGGCCCGGCGTAATCGGCATTTTCTCGCTCCGCACAGCGGACAGTCCACCTCTATCCACCGTAGCCCTGTGAGAAGTTGCGCGGAAATGACGTATTGCGAATTAGCTTTACACAAACTCAATTGACCGCCTTGGCTCTGGATGACGGTCGTTGAGCTGTAAAAGTTGGCGTGGCGCTTTCGTGTTCTCTCAGGAGGCTACCAGGATGCCCAAACCCCGCAGTTTCTGGTCGGTCGCGCTTGGGGCCAGCATGTTAATCTCGCTGGTGTTATCTGGCTGTGGCCCTGCAACTTCCGGCACTACCGGAGGAAATCAGCCAAAACAGGGTGGCACCGTCACAGACGCGCTCTACGAGCAACCCGACAACCTGATCGTCGGGCAATCGGTTGAGACCTTCGCCCAATTGGTGATGAACACGATCTGGGCGCCGCTCGTCTATGTCGATGCCTCTGGAACCCTTCAGCCTGGTCTACTGAGCCAGCTTCCAACGACAGCCAATGGTGGCTATTCCAGCGATTTCAAAACGATTACTCTCAAACTACGCCCTGGGTTGAAGTGGTCAGATGGCTCGCCGCTCACTGCGGATGACGTCGTCTTCACGATGAACCTGATGAGCAATGCGGCTTATGCGCAGAAGACAGGGTGGAAGGGCAGCGAGATCGCCAGCGTGACGGCGTCAGATGCTGTGACTGTCGTTGTCGTGCTCAAGCAGGTGGACGTCACGTTCATCTCATACAACCTGACTGACGTTCTCGACTTCTCCCCGCTGCCAAAAGCTGTGTACGGCAGCATGGACCCTTCCAAGATCACGGCTTCTCAGCAGGCGTTCCAGCCGCCAGTGTCCAGCGGACCGTTCAAGCTCAGTGAGCGCGTTCCCGGGTCTCACATCACGGTCGTGCGGAACCCCAACTACTACCAGGCTGGCAAGCCCTACCTGGATAAGATCATCTTCAATATCATCACCGACCAGAACACGATTCTCACGGCCTTCCAGAGCGGCCAGATTGACGCGTCCTGGTTCCTTGATATCACCAAGTTGGCCCAGTACAAGGCGTTGGCCCCGAACTATCTTGTCGCCGTGCCGAAGCAGGCGGCCACGTGGGAAGGCGCGTTCTTCAACCTGTACAGCTCGACTCACCACATTCTCGAAGATGCCAACGTCCGCAAGGCCATCAGGATGGCCGTCAACACCGACGCCATGATCCAGAACATTCTGGGTGGCACCGGCCAGGCGACCTGCGACGATGCCCCGGCGACGTTCGCCCACGCAACCGACCTGATCCCGTGCAATGGCTACAATGCCACAGCGGCTGGCCAGTTGCTCGACTCCGACGGCTGGGTGATGGGCTCAGATAACTATCGCCACAAGAACGGTGTCATACTTGAGTTGCGCTGGAGCACCACCTCCAAGAACAACCGCCGCGAGGAGACCGAACTGGCGGCGCAGCAGGACCTGAAAAACATCGGCGTCAAGATCGACATCGTGAACTATCCCGCGGACACGTACTTCGGTACTGTCTTGCCGAATGGGACCTTCGACATCGGCGAATACGCCAGCTCGGCGACCGCCGGTGACCCAGCAGACAACTCCCAGTGGGACTGCGACCAGTTCCCGGCCGCGGGTGGCTTCAATATCATGCACTGGTGCGATCAGACGGCCACCACTGCTGACAAGGCGGCGACGACCAACCCAGACCAGACGTTCCGCAAGCAGCAGTACCACATCCTTTACAGCGAGATCCAAAGCCAGGTCCCGATGTTCTTCCTTTATGCGTACCCGGATATCGCGCTGGTGAGCGCCAAAGTCCACAACTACGCCCCTGGACCGTTTGGCCCGGAGGAAACCGTAGCTGTGTGGGATTGGTGGCGCGACTAGTTTCATCGTGGAGGCGCGGCATGTGCCGCGCCTCCTTGCGCCGCGCCTTCAGCCAGTGCGCGGCGACTCTCTCATCAGAGTCGCCGCGCCCTCGCGTACTTCACCTGCGCGCCGAACAGTATCGGCATGCGCTATGCTCACAAAAATGAAATTGCAGCGTCTCCGTGCTCGCGGTACACTGCGCAAAGTCACTCGAGCGCACAACAAATTGGCGGTCGTCGACCGCCATCTGATCAAGTAAGAGGAGTGAGAGCCAGATGGGACGGTACATTGTCCGGCGCCTCGCGCAGGCGGTATTCATGCTCTTCGCGCTCTCTATCGTCCTCTTCTTGTTGCTGTACCTGATTCCAGGCGGGCCACAAGCAGTGTTGTTCAATCCGCGGCTTGGAGCAGCCGCGCGCAACGCCCTGGCCGCCAAATATGGGCTCGACCGGCCGCTGCCACTGCAATACGTCTCCTATATGCAGCACCTTTTCCAGGGTGATCTCGACTCCTTCAATACTGGCAGGCCAGTCCAGGTCGAAATTGGCGACCGGTTGCCATATACCCTCCAGTTATTTGCCCTCTCGCTGACATTCGCCGTAGCCATTGCCCTGCTGCTGGGAGTGATTTCCGCAATTCGTCAATATTCCATCACCGATTATGCGGCGACGATAAGCGCCTACTTCGGCATCGCGATGCCAGTCTTCTTCATCGCGCTTATCCTCCAGTACCTCTTTGGTGTCGTCCTCCAGCCGTTCTTCCTCACCGTACTGGGAACAAGTTGGCCAGTCTTCGGAATATCAAATTCAGATGCCAGTACGTACGCGCCGCTCCAAGCTATCGGAGATCGGTTACAACATCTCGTTCTGCCTACGATTGCGCTCTCGCTCATATTCATCGCCTCCTGGAGCCGCTACCTGCGTTCCAGCATGCTAGACACCGTGAAGCAGGACTTCATTCGCACGGCACGCGCAAAGGGGCTCAGTGGCGGCGCGATCTTCTTCCGCCATGCGCTGCGCAATGCGCTCATCCCGTTCATCACGGTTGTCGCGATCGACTTTGCTGGGTTTGCGGGAGGCGCTGTCATCACGGAAACCGTATTTGCGCTTCCTGGAATCGGCAAGCTCTTTTATGACGCGCTTGGAGCCCGGGACTATCCCGTGCTGCTGACACTGCTGCTCTTCGCCGCTGTGGTGGTCGTGTTCTTCAACCTCGTCGCGGATTTGCTGTACGCGGTTCTTGATCCGCGCATTACCTATTCCTGAACCAGACACTCCGGGAGGTATCGCGATGGACGTCACCAAGTTCGAAGGGCCAAACGTAACCCTTCCACCGCCCGAGGCGGTCGAGCTAACGCCTGAACTGGCGCGTGCGCGGCGCAGCCAGTTACGTATCATTACTGACAGATTCCTGCGGAACCGCGTAGCCGTGGCAGGGTTCGTGATCCTGGTGATCATGTCCCTACTCGCTGTGTTGGCGCCGGTTCTCGAGCCGGTGCGCGGACAGTTCGATCCGACTACGACTCCAAACTTCGCCATCGTCTTGCGCGGCCCGAGTTGGGCGCATCCGTTC
Source organism: Ktedonobacterales bacterium (assembly GCA_036391685.1). GTDB lineage: Bacteria > Chloroflexota > Ktedonobacteria > Ktedonobacterales > JADMIN01 > JAKAIY01. The sequence continues at coordinate 58,121 of DASVZK010000039.1, read as the reverse complement.
GGCACGGATAACGTCGGACGCGACGAGTTGGCGCGCTGGCTGTACGGTGCGCGTGTCTCTCTGCAGGTTGGGCTCTTCGCGATGATCGCCTCGATCTTCATCGGCGTGACCGTCGGCGCCCTGGCCGGTTTCTATGGTGGCTGGGTCGACTCAATTCTTATGCGCATCGTTGACGCGGCCCTCGCCGTCCCGCTCTATCTGATACTCTTCTTGCTCTCCGCCACTTTCTTCTCCCAGGGAACGACCCTGGAAATCGTGCTCCTGATCGCGTCGTTTTCCTGGCTCTACACCGCGCGCGTAGTGCGCAGCGAATTCATCGCGCTCAAGGAGCGCGAGTTCCTGCTGGCGACGCGGACCCTCGGCGCGGGCGACTTGCGTCTGATTCTGCGCCACATCATCCCCAACGCGATTGGGCCGATCGTCGTGAGTGCGACATTGCTGGTGGGCAACAACATCATCACCGAATCTACGCTGAGCTTCTTCGGCTTCGGTCTCCAGCCGCCAGCGTCGAGTTGGGGGGTGTTGCTCTCCGACTCGGAGAGCTATTTCACCCAGCAACCTATGCTGGTGTGGGCGCCAGGACTCGCGATTCTTGTTACCGTGCTTGCCTTCAACCTCATGGGCGACGGGCTGCGCGACGCGCTCGATCCGCATATGACGGAGCGCTAGGCCCGGTGCGCGCAATTGCGCTACTTCATGAGTGAGGAGACGTTGGTGCCCAAAATACTCGAGGTCAAGGACCTCCAGACACATTTCCGCACACGCGAGGGTCCGGTGCAGGCCGTCAATGGTGTCACCTTCGATGTCAATGAAGGTGAGGCCATTGGTATCGTGGGCGAGAGCGGATCGGGCAAGAGCGTCACCGCGCTCTCCATTCTTCGCCTGCTCCCGATGCCACCAGCCCAAATCGTAGATGGAGCCGTCATCTTTCAGGACCAGGATCTGGTCGACCTGAATGAATCCGAATTGCGCAGCATCCGTGGCGGCAAGATCTCGATGATATTTCAGGATCCGATTTCGAGCCTTAATCCGGTGATGCGCATCCAGGACCAGATAGTGGAGCCGCTGCAACTCCATCTGGGCATGTCGCGGACCGAGGCTCTCACTCGCACACGAAGTCTACTCGAGGCGGTAGGTATACCCGACGCTGAGCGACGCATGCGCAGCTATCCACACCAATTCAGCGGCGGTATGCGTCAGCGCGTCATGATCGCCATCGCCATCGCCACCAATCCCAAGCTGTTGATCGCCGACGAGCCTACGACCGCCCTCGATGTGACGATTCAGGCCCAGATCCTTGAATTGCTAGCGCGACTGCGGCGCGATCTCAATACGGCGCTGATACTCATCACACATGATCTCGGTGTCGTCGCCGGCGTAACCGACCGCATTTTGGTGATGTATGCCGGCCATATCGCTGAGCGCGCGCCCACGGACGAACTCTTCGAGAATCCTCGTCATCCCTATACGCTTGGTTTGCTGGGCGCGGCTCCGCGACTCGACGCCGAACGCGGCAGCGAGCTCGTTACGATACCTGGTTCTCCGCCCGACCTGCTGCGCCCACCTCAGGGTTGCCCGTTCCAACCGCGGTGCGCCTTCAGAATTGACAAGTGCGCGACGTACCCACCCGATCTCAAGGTTGGCAGGGATCATCTGTCGGCCTGTTGGGTAGACGTGAGCGACCCGAAAGAACAACAACGCGCCGCGCAGAAGGGCTTCATTCCGCTTCGCCCAGTGGGCGGCACATTAATCGGAGAGTAATCAACGGACACCGCTTGCTAGCGCGCATACGCTTGGCAACGGGTGTCAGGTTGAACTACCTAAGCAGGTTGAGAGGTGAACTTGATGGCGGCGCAAGATATCGCCCCCACGCCCAGGGTCGATAATGATGCGCTCATGCGCATCGAAGACCTCGTCATGCACTTTCCCATCACGCAGGGAATCATCTTCCAGCGCAAAGTCGGCGCGGTTCATGCCGTGGATGGCGTGTCCCTCTCAATTCCGCGCGGGCAGACGGTAGGACTCGTAGGCGAGAGCGGCTCTGGCAAGTCCACCATCGGCCGGACGATCGTGCGGCTCTACAAGCCCACCAGTGGCCACCTGTACCTCGAGAACGATGACCTGGCCACGCTGCAAGGTGACCAGCTGCGTTCCGTGCGGCGCCGCGTCCAGATGGTCTTTCAGGACCCGTACGCCTCGCTTGATCCGCGCCTGACCGTTGGAGCCCTGATCGCCGAGCCGATGGTCATCCACAATGTCGGCACACGCAAAGACATCAAGGCACGTACCGAGGAACTGCTCAGTACGGTCGGCCTCAATCCGCGGTTTATTGACCGATATCCCCATGAATTCAGTGGCGGTCAACGCCAGCGCATCGCTATCGCCCGCGCTATCAGCATCGAGCCGCAATTCATCGTCGCTGATGAGCCCGTCAGCGCCCTGGACGTCTCCATCCGCGCGCAGATCCTCAATCTGATGCGACGCCTGCAGCAGAAGATGGGGCTCACCTACCTGTTTATTTCCCACGACCTCAGCGTCGTCCGCCATGTCGCGCAGCGCACCGCAGTGATGTATCTTGGTAAGCTCATGGAGGTGGCCGACGGGTCGGAGGTCTACGTGAACCCGCAGCACCCCTACAGCGCGGCGCTCCTTTCAGCAGTGCCCATCGCCGACCCCAAGATAGAAAAGCGCCGCAGCCGCATCGTCCTGGGTGGTGATCTGCCGAGCCCCATCAATATCCCAAGCGGATGCCGTTTTCATACGCGCTGTCCACTCGCGCAACAAATCTGTCGCGAGACCGAGCCTCGGTTTGAGGACAAGACCGGACAGGGTCACTTTGCTGCTTGTCACTTTTCAGACCAGGTAGGAGCGTTGGTCAAGAAAGGCAGCATCCGCGGTCTTGGTACATTGTGAGCGGAGCGTTCCTGGTCAACGAAGACTAAAGTGAGCGCGATGGGCAAGTAGTTGCCCATCGCGCTCAGTGATTGCAACGCGTTGGCTGGCTCCGCGCCGAAGTCAGCTAACACCGCAAGCTAACATTGGCGGTAAACCGCGCTCACCTTGCCCTGGATCTTCCATTCCGCTTCCCACACCGCCCCATCGATATAGATCGGCGAGTAATCAGCGTTGGCAGGTTGGAGACGGACGCGACCGCTCTCTCGATAGAATCGTTTCAGCGTCGCCGAGCCGTTCTCACTCGTATTGTCGTTCGTGTGCGTCGCCACGACAATATCACCATCGAAAAAAGGGCCGTCTGGTTTGATCAAAACATAGTCACCGCTGGCGATATGGTCGTCAACCATGGAGTCACCTTTGACACGGAGCATGAATGTCCGGCGCGTATTCGCGCCCATGTCCAGATACTCGACCTCGGCGTCAGGAAAATAGGTGATTGGGTCACCTGCGGCAATGGTGCCGATGACAGGAAGTCCCCGCTCAGTCAGGCGGATACCGCGACTCTTCCCCCGCACGCGCTCAATATATCCCTTATCTTCCAGCGCATTCAGGTGATGGTCTACATGCCCTGTAGAGCGGATACTGACGGCAAGTCCAATTTCGCGATTTGTTGGTGGCCGGTCGTTATCCTGAATATAGGCCCGGATGAAAGCGTATATCTTCTGTTGTGGCTCAGTCAGCCGGTCGTGCATTGTTTGACTCCCTTGGCGTCCTCACCCGGCGCCACAGGTGAATTTGGGTTACAGACCCGATATTGGAACTGTCGTTCTATATATTAGCAAATCCGTCGCGATATGTCAACAACTTGTAGACATTCTGTTCAAACAGGCGGCGCAGCGACGTTCGACAACACGTCTACCCAGACTTCCGGGACGCTCCCTCACGTGGCGCCCGCTGCTGATATACTGAACGTAGCGCCACGCAATCGCCCAGCTTCGAGCTGTGCGCAGGAGGAAGCCAAAAGCGCCAGGCGCATGGCATGTGCGATGTGGCTTCCAGCACCCCCACGCGAGAGGTGGAAGAGGTATGGACTTCGGACTCGCCGGAAAGACGGCGATTGTTACCGGCGCTAGCCAGGGCATTGGCCGCGCGATTACACGCGCGCTGCATGCGGAAGGCGTTACCGTCCTCATCGTTGGGCAGACACGCGCGCACCTCGAGCAGACGGAGCGCGACTGTGGCGGTGGTGGCGCCCCTCTCCATCTCGTCGTCGCTGATCTGAGCCTTCTCGCCGAGGTGGAGCGCGTCGCCGCGGAAGCGATCCGCCTGATGAAACATGTTGACATCCTCGTCAATACCGCCGCCCGCAACAAATCGGGTGGGATATTCACCCTCAAGGACGGCGATATCCAGGATGCCTGGCAAGTCAAAGGCATGGGCTATTTGCGCATGGTTCGCGCCGTCGCGCCGCATATGATGGAGCGAGGTGGCGGGCGCATAGTGAATATCGTGGGTAGCGCGGCGCGCACGCCTACCGCCGACTTCATACCTGGAGCTATGGTCAACGCCGCGTTGGTAAGTTTTACGCGCGGTGTTTCTCGGGAACTTGCTCGACGCAATGTACGCATCAACTCGATCAGTCCGGGCTGGACCCTGACCGAGCGCCAGGAGCGCATTTACGAGATGGAGGCCATGGCGCAGAACGTGCCAGTCCAGCATGTGCGCGACAAGGCCGCGATGTCTATCCCCACGGGCAAGCACGTTTCAATGGCTGAAATCGCCTCGATGACGCTGATGCTCGTCTCTGACCTCACGCCGGGCCTGACGGGCGAAGACATCGTAATTGACGGCGGAGTCACTCAATCCATCTGACGCGCAGCCTCCTTGCGCCAGACGCGAGAGACCCGTATAATGGCGGCGGACAGGCGGGGCCTCGTTTCCCTGGTTTTGGGGACGTGACGCGGCCCGAGGAGTGGGGATATGGTGCGCGGCTACCGCCTGTAATACTATTGCAACCGATCAGTTTCCTGGTCAGACGAAGGGAAGAGTTCGTTTTCATGGACATTAGTGGCGTCCAGAATTTTCCGGCCGCGCCGCAGGCGGTGTGGGATGCGCTGCACAACTCCTCTACGCTTCAGTCCGCTGCTGGCGTCGCGAACGTTCAGTGGACCGACACGAGTGTGACGGCGACGGTAACGCTACCCGCGATCGCAGGCCCCTTCGCAGGCGAGAAGATCGTGCAAGGTCAGGTCAGCGAGAACACTCCGCCGAACCATATGAAAGTCACCCTCAACCGTGGTCCAGTCAACGCCATCGCTACCATTGACCTCGCGGCGGACGGCGCGGGCACGGCGCTCACATATGCGGTCAACGCCACTATCTCTGGCCCAATGGGTCCAGCAGTCGAGACGATGGGCAAGGGAGTCATCCAGGGCCAGTTGTCACAGTTCTTCGCGAATCTCGCAAAGGCTGTATAGCCCTCACCTCCGCCCAACCTACGAGGACGGCTCGCTGGGGAGCCGTCCTCTGCCGTCCCCGGAGCCATTGACACGCCCACAGTTTCATGCCCGCGCACACTACATGACACGGAGCCCAGTTGAGGAGTGACTCGATGAATACTATGCCCGGAACAGGCGTGTCGGTCGAATTTGACGCCCCGGCGCGCATGCGTGATGGTGTCATCCTCCGGGCGAACATCTACCGCCCGAGCGACGGGCTAGAGCATCCGGTACTACTGACGCGCCTGCCATATGGCAAGGACCTTCCGATTGGCGCGTCCGTGATTGATCCAGTCCAGGCCGCCCGAAGGGGCTATGTCGTCGTCGTACAGGATGTACGCGGCACGTTTTCATCGGAAGGTGACTGGTACCCAATCGCCCACGAGGCCGACGACGGCCAGGACTCTGTCGCCTGGGCGGCGCAGCTTCCGGGGTCCAACGGCGTGGTAGGCATGTACGGCGCGTCCTATTTCGGCCACACCCAGTGGGCGGCTGCCAGCGCTGGCGCGCCTGCCTTGCGCGCGATGGCCCCCATGATTACCTGGGCCGACGGCGACGAAGCGGCGTTCCGCGATGGCGTCCTGGAGTGGGGCGTGCAGGTGAGTTGGCTGCTGCAACAAGGTCTCGGCCAGGTTGTGCGTCGCTTCGCGACAGACCGCCAGGCCCTGGGCCATGCCTTGTACCAGGTCGTGCAGGCGTACGATAGCCTTGCCGACTCCTCATACACCCATCTGCCTTTGAGCGCGTTTCCAGCGCTCATGGCGCTGGATCTCAATACACCGCTAGCCGACTCCATCCGCGCGCGCGACACCGGCGACAGCGCCGGCCTACCGCGAGGCCCTCAGCGCTACGAAGATATCTCGATTCCGATGTTGCACATTGGAGGCTGGTACGACGTGTTCCTCAAAGGCACGTTGAAGAACTTCGATGAAATGCGACGCCGAGGCGCGCCTGGCCAGACTCTCGTGATTGGCCCTTGGACGCACGGGCGGGTCGAGCCATTGATTGGTGATGTGTACTTCGGCATGGCCTCCTCGGGCGCGCTATTGGATTATCAGATAGACCTGATGTCGCTGCAGCTTCAGTTCTTCGACCGCTGGCTTCTGGGCCGCCAACCTGCGCCCTTCGACAGTCATCCGCCCGTCAAGTATTTTCTTATGGGCGCGAACGTCTGGAAATCCGCAACCGCGTGGCCGCCTGAGGGCTTCGTCGAGCAGCGCTGGTATCTCCACAGCGGAGGGCGCGCCAATACCGCGGCTGGCGACGGCTCCCTCAGCCGCCAGCCGCCTGAGACCGAGCCGGCCGACACCTATCAGTACGACCCACACATGCCCACCCCGACGATTGGCGGCGCGACGCTTCTGCACAGCTTCTACCGAGCTGGCCCTATCGACCAGGCGCCTATCGAAGAACGACGTGATACATTGGTCTACACTTCGAATCAAGTGGAGAAGGCTCTCGAGGTAACCGGGCCTGTGCGCGTCACCCTATCGGTCGCCTCCGACGCGCCAGACACTGATTTCGTCGCCCGCCTGGTGGATGCCTACCCGGATGGGCGGGCGATTCCATTGACTGACGGAATCACGCGCATGCGGAACCGTGATGGCATGGAAACACCCGCCGCATCCCTCGAGCCGGGAGCGGTCTACACCATCACGATCGATTTGTGGGCCTCTGCCAACGCGTTTCTACCTGGCCACTGTGTTCGCCTCGACATCACAAGCAGCAGCTTTCCTCGCTGGGAGCGCAACCTGAATACAGCCGCATCTCCCGCTACCACGACCGCCTCACATCCTGCCCAGCAAACTATATGGCACGACTCGGCGCGCCCATCGTTCTTGTCGCTCCTCGTCGCGCCGGAGACGGCGCCATGAACCCCTCTACAAGTCGGATACGCCGCGGTCTCGCTGATCTCGCCATCGCCATCTATCGCGCTCGCGAGCCGCTAGAAGATCTTCGGATGCTACCGATTGGCGACAACGTCGCGCCAATGGAGACGCCGATTCCCTCGCTCGACGCCGCTGGTTGGGTCGCAATCGCGCCTGGTGGGCGTTGGGGTGGCCAGGACCAGAATGTCTGGTTCCATGGAAAGGCGCATCTGCCAGAAAACTGGCGCGAGCCGCTCGCGAAACCGGGCCACAGCCTCGCGCTCCGGCTCCTGCTCGGCGAAAGTCCCGACTTTGGCTGGCCGGAAGGCTTGCTCTACGTCAATGGTTCCTTACTTCAGGGCATAAATCAACATCATCCCGATGTTCTATTGCCCACGCCACAGCCCGGCGACTCCGCACTGGCATTCGATGTGCGCGCCTGGTCAGGCATTAAGCCGGGCGATCACCGGCTCGAATATGCCGAGATCGCGCTTCTCAATCGCGACCTGGAGGCGCTGTACCATCTGCTCGTCGCTGGCGTCGATCTGGTGGACGCGCTGGACGAGCGAGAGCCTCTACGCGAGCCACTCTTCGCCGCGCTCCAGGACGCCTATGACGCCCTCGACCTGCGCCTTCCGGAGGATCGAGCGCTCGATGATACCGGCGGGCAAGCGCTGGATATCCTACGCGCAAGACTGGCCGAGCTCCGCGCTACACACGATCCTGCCTATCGGCCGCGTATCACGGCCATTGGGCACGGACATCTGGATGTCGCCTGGTTGTGGGAGACCCGACACACTCGTGAGAAAGCGGCGCGCACGTTTTCCGTGGCAACTGCGCTCATGGCGCATTACCCGGAGTACCACTTCCTGCACACGACGCCCCAGGTCTTCGACTGGCTGTCGCGTGACTACCCAGAGGTGTTCGCGCGCGTTCGAGAACGCGTCGAGGAAAGACGATTCGAGTCCGCGGGAGCGATGTGGCTGGAATCCGACACCAACCTCATTTCGGGCGAGTCGCTCGTCCGCCAGATCTACTACGGCCAACGCTATCTGCGCGAGACGTTTGGCTCGGTGTACGACACGCTCTGGCTGCCCGATACGTTTGGATACACCTACGCGCTGCCGCAGATCATGCTGAAGTCTGGCATCCGGGCCTTCATGACCACCAAGATGAGCTGGAGTGATACGAACCGCCTTCCGCATGACACGTTTCGCTGGCGCGGCCTCGACGGTTCAGAAACGCTCGCGCACTTCGTCACCACTCCATGGCTATCGTATAACTCGCGCGATACGTGGGTCTCAGACACCGATACCTACAACGGGCGGCTCGATGTCACTGCCGTCCGCAAGCTCTGGGAGCGCTACCGCTCCAAGGCCGCCAACCAGGAGTTGCTGCTGATCTATGGGTATGGCGATGGCGGCGCGGGCCCAACCCGCCAGTTGATCGAGAGTTTTCTGGCCCTCGTTCAACTACCGGGCATGCCTGACCTGCGCTTGGGTCGCGCAGACGACTATTTCCATGCCCTGCGTGAGCGTGTCTGGTCCAATCCTGCCCTTCCTGTCTGGGATGGCGAGCTGTATCTGGAATACCACCGTGGCGTCTACACCACACATGGTTGGCTCAAGCGTCTGCACCGGCGCAACGAAGAAAGGCTGTCGCACGCAGAGTCGCTCGATGCGCAACGCTGGGCGCTCGCGATCCAGGCCGAAGAAAACGCGCCAGACGAGCGCTCCACACTCGACGAGATGTGGCGTGTATTACTCCTGCACGAATTCCACGATATCCTTCCTGGGTCATCCATTGCGCCAGTATACGAGGACGCCCGGCGCGACCTGACCGGGCTCGCCGAGCGGCTCGATGCCTTCATTGAGCGAGCCGCGCGCGACATCACCCGGCTCGCTGGAATACCCACATCGGTAGATGTCATATACAACCCCAGCCCACTCCCTCTCCCGAGCGGTGGAACCTACGTGAACCTGCAATCACGCGACGCCACGCGGGAACCTGCGTGGCGACAAGTGTCGCAAGAAATTGAAACGCTCTCCGGTGGACGGGCGCTACTCCTGGAACTCCGCAAGATGGGCGGCCGGGACTGGCGTGTCTCACCGACAGACTTCCCTGATACGAACGATGCCGTGCAACTCGCGCCGCCGACAGCGTCCCGCACTCCGGACGGCGGCGCGGCGCTGGAAAACCCATTCCTTCGGCTCACGCTGGACGCAAGAGGCGCTATCACCTCACTGCTCGACAAGCGCGAGCCTGGCGGTCGTGAGGTCATCCCCACCGGCGCGCGCGCGAACGTTTTCATGGCGTTCGACGACCGCCCTCAAACCTTCGACGCCTGGGACATCGACGCGGGATACGACCGGAAGGCCTACGCATGCGATGACGAGCGGATTCTCTCCGTCTCGGCCGGGCCACTGCGCGTGACGGCGCGCGTACAGCGCACACTGCTCAACAGCGTCATTACGCAGGACATCTCGCTCTATCGAGATAGTCCACGCATCGATTTCGCCACACACATCGACTGGCATGAACATCATCTGCTCCTCAAGGTAGCGTTCCCACTGGACCTGCGTGTCACGGAGGCGCGATCCGAGATTCAGTATGGCTCGATCACCCGCCCCACACACCGTAATACCAGTTGGGACGAGGCGCGCTTTGAGACCGCCGCGCACCGGTGGGTAGACCTTTCCGAAGTGGCGTATGGCGTCGCACTGCTCAATGACGGTAAGTATGGATACGATATTCACGACGCCACCATTCGACTAACGCTCCTGCGTTCGCCAACCCTTCCCGACCCGAATACTGACCAGGGCGCGCATGATGTCACATACAGCCTGCTTCCTCATCCAGGGGCCTGGCCCGCTGGTGAGGTCGTCGAGCACGGCTACGCGCTCAATCGCCCACCGATGTTTATCTTTCGGGCAGTGGAGGACGATAGTGTCGCCGCGCAGCCCGCGACTTCCCCACGCGCCTTGTTCACATTGAGGAACGCTGGCGCAGTCATTGAAGCTATCAAGCGCTCGGCGGATGGCGAGGGGCTCATGGTACGTGTCTACGAAGCGACGGGAGCTCGTCACGCAGCGCACATTTCGTCGTCTGTACCGCTCGCCAGCGTGATCGAGACAGACCTACTCGAACGCCCCATGCGCGAGAGTCCAGCCTTCGATCTGTGGCGTGACTCGCCGGTCGCCAGCCACGACGAACCACAGCTGGATCGCGAGCCGCAGGCGGATCAAGATAGCAGCCACCTGGCCGCTCACCGTAGGCAAGCCCCCCGCTCCGAACACACAGCGCGTGGATGGTCCTTCGCCCTGCGACCATTCGAGGTGCGCACATTTCGCGTCATCCTGGCGCGCCAATGACGCCGTCGCGCAATCGCGCTATACTGACCCCATGACCTCGCCACGTGACGCGCCCGGCGTGAGCGCTCTGGCGGCGACTGTACAAAGGAGTACGCCTGGACATGGCCCCCACAGCGCTTCCGATGACTCTGACCCAAAAGATACTGGCCCATCACGCTGTCAATCTCGAACGCCCCTGGACGCAGGCGGGAGATATCCTCCGTGTACGGGTTGACTGGACAATCGCGAGCGAGCTGGCCTGGAACGGCATGGATCGCACGTACACCATGCTCGGCCGGCCCAAGCTCTACAACCCAGAGCGTTTCTATTTGGCGATTGACCACACCGTGGATCCTGTCACCCTGGCAAACGACCCGCGCGCGCGCAAGCTCGCGGATCTTTCACGCGAATTCGCCAAAGAGAGTGGCATCAAGCACTTTTACGACGCCAATGTGACCATCATGCACACGCGCTTCTATCGTGATCTGCTGCAGCCTGGCGAACTCATTCTCGGCGCCGACTCACACACCAGTTCGCATGGCGGACTTGGCGCGTTCGCGATGGGTCTGGGCGGCGCGGATGTGGCCGTGGCGATGACACTGGGCGAGACGTGGCTGGAGACCCCGGAAGCGATTGCTATCGAGTATCAAGGTGACCCACAGTTCGGAATCAGCGGTAAAGACATCATTCTCCGCACGATGGGCGCACTCGGGCGCAACACGGTCGCGATGGAGCGCACCGTCGAATTCCGGGGCGCCGCTTCGCACCGCTTTTCCACGGATATGCGCTTCACGATCTGCAACATGACCGCGGAGTTTGGCGGGCTAAACGGCATTTTCGAGGCGGATGAGATCGTCGCCGCGTGGCTGTCGCGCCGCCGCCGAGGCTACAACGACAGCGCGCTCTACTTTCGCGCCGATGACGACGCGCCGTACGTTGGCGTATATCCCATCGCGCTCGCCGACCTCGCGCCGCAGGTGGCCAAACCCTTCTCGCCCGACAATGTGTTCGACGTCACCGAGCTCGCCGGACAGCCGCTCGACGGCGCATTCATCGGCGCCTGTACCACAACCGAAGAAGAACTCGCGATCGGCGCGCTGATACTCGAAGCCGCGATGCGCGAGGGAGCCAGACCGATACCAGCGGAAAGCGGCCGCCGCATCGTCGTCCCGGGCGATCTGTTCATCAGGAAAAACCTGGAGCGCCATGGACTCTGGGCCATTTACGAGCAGGCGGGATTCACGGTAGACCCCCCTGGCTGCTCGATGTGTCTCGGCATTGCCAGCCGCAAGGCAGGCAAGGGAGAAACGTGGCTCAGCTCTCAGAACCGAAATTTTGAGAACCGCATGGGCGAGGGCTCACTGGCCTGGCTGGCAAGCGCCGCCACCGTCGCGGCCAGCGCGCTCGATATGCGTCTCGCTGACCCGCGGCCGTTGCTCGCGCGCGTGGACCGGGACCGTCTCGCTGAAATCCTGCAACGCAACGATCTACGGCCGGCGCCACAGATCAGACTGAGCGAGCCGGAGATGACCGTCAGCTCTACCACGCACAAACCGCAACAGACTACGACAACCGCAAGTGTCATTCACGGAGCGGTCCAGCGCTTCGGTGACTCCGTAGATACCGACGCCATTATCCCCGGCGAGTTCTGCCATTTCATCTCGACGGAGGCCCTGGGCGCACACGCATTCTATTATGTGCGTCCGGAATTCCGCGAACGGGCTCGAAACGGTGGAACAGTTGTCGTCGCCGGCGAAGGATGGGGAAGCGGCAGCTCACGCGAAATGGCGGTGTGGGCCCTTCAAGGCGCTGGCGTCAAGGCGATCATTGCCCGCAGCTACGCCTTCATCCACAAGCGCAACCTGGTCAATGAAGCCATGCCGTTCTATATCGTGCATGAGTCGCGGTTCTACGAGCTCGCTCAGGAAGGCGCCGAACTGGAGATCGATCTTGAGGCTGGAGTCATTCGCCACCTCCAATCTGGAGAGACATTCGTTGCCGATCGCGTGACCACCATGGTGCGCGCGCTCCAGGCCGAAGGCGGACTCGTGCCGGCGGTGCAGCGGCATGGCTCCCAGGTCTTCTCAGAACTTACATAGCGGCTCCCGGCGCTGTGCGCACATCTGGCGCTGGGTGAAAGACCGGCCTGAGATCGCACGTATATGTCATAAGATGGGTCGTCGGCCTGGCTCAGGATTTGCCTGACGACAAGGAGAGTGCATTGCGGCCTCCCGGAAGCTGTGGGGGGAAGCCCGAGCTTGGCGAACTACAGCGAGGAGTGAGCGATGAGCCGCCGTGATGATACAGAGCGGCAGGCTCCCGTCTGGGTGTCTGTCGTCGCTGTGGCGCTCATCGTCAGCGCAGTCGCCGCGGCGCTTGCCGCATTTCAGCGTCTCCCGGTAGCCGGAAGTGGACTCACGGGTTCCGGTGTGTTCGGCCGCTCAGTCACTATCTATACAGACGGAATCGCTGGAATTACACAACCGCAGGGCGTGTCCTATTCACCTGACGGAGCCTACATCGCCACGCTGGGCGTGTTCACGCCCTGTGTGGCCTCGTCGCAGCAGTTGACCGGCTGCGTGCACGGTCTCGCCATCTTTGATGCGGTGAGCGGTCAGGAGGAGGAACTCGCGCCGATCGAGCCGCTGGTCGGTCTGCAAGCATCCATGGACAGCGCCGAGAGTGGACCGTACGTCAGCGTGTACGGCATCGGGTGGACACCGGACTCCGCCTGGTATGGGCTTATCTACAGCGTGTTTGATGTCCCGCGTCCACTCACACCAGATAGTCTGGTTGATTCGGGGCTGCTGATGCTCAATCCGAAGACTAACGCCATCCGCGTGGTACGAGGAGATTCGGGCTACTTCACGACGCTCGGTGGGTTCGCCGCAGACCGGCCGATCTGGGATCCACTCCATCAAAGCCAATTCCCCGCATCGCCACTGGCCCCCTCCCTCGACTACACCTGGCGCGACACCAACACACCCATCGCGACGCATCCAGCGCGTGGGCCGATCACGCGCTTGCCGGACGACGCGGATTCCTTCGCCCCCATCGGCAATCCCGAGGGCATCGGCGCGTACACGATCTGGCAGCCTGGTGTCCTTTTTGGCCCAGGATCTGTGAATCTTGGCGGCCAGCGTAGCGCGTTTCTAACCACATTCCCCGCCTGGTCAGACACGGGCGATCGCGTTGGTGTCTTTACTGCGGGCGTGTCGTTGCCCACACCAAATGAGGCGTTGGGCATCATCAGCGCGCCGGCGAGTACAGGTGTCCCGTCTGCGCTCGCTCCCGATGCCTATATCGTGGCTCCCGCCCGCGATGTAGCGCTCACCAGCGTCCAGGAGCGAATAGGCGCCTACGGATGGGCGCAACTCGCCTGGAGCCCTGACGGCGCGCTACTGGCCAGCGTCGTGTGCTTTTCGCGGCGCGGTGAGTCCATCGAGATCCGCGATACGATCTCTGGCTCTGTCGTCGGCCAGGCCAGTCTCGACCTCAACCCAGGTGATCCGGGATGTCGAGCCCTGGGCCAGAACCAGGCGCAAGGCGCCTATCCTCATCCCAATATGGCGCTGGCGTGGTCACCGGACGGCCACCAAGTCGCGCTCGCTGACGCTGCCGCCAACACGATTACGATCTGGCCCGTCCTGCCAAACAAATAGCGCGTATGGAACTATCGCGCCGCCGCCGCGCGCTGGCGCACCGTGGAGACGTCGGATGCGTCCTCAATCTGCGGCAGCACGAACCAGGCGGTCGCGAGGCCAAAGATGACACCGGTCAGTAATCGCAAATAAACGTTGCTCTCGTGCCAACCGACCAGTTGGAAGCCGCCATCAAGCGCCATCGGCAACATCCCCAGCATCCAGAGCTTCCAGCCAATTGGACGTGGGATGAGCTCAGGGCGGTAGCGGAACATCGTCAGGATGAGTCCCGCCGCGAGCAGCGAGGAATAGATCGCCAGGCACCGCGAGCACAGACACATCTGATACCCAGCGATGTAGAAGGAATGTGACGGGACCTGGCCGCAAAATATCCGGTAGAATCTAAAGACGGCGCTGCTCGGCCCCGAAAGTCCGATTGCATACCCCAGTGGCGCCAGCGCGGAGACGCCGATGAAGAGCGCCAGAGCGGTGTTGAGAACTGCCAGCCAGTGATGCTGAAATGGCGTCAATAACCAGTCCACAACGCGGGAAACCAGCCGACTGTATCGCTGCCGGCGCACACTTATGCCAGTCAGCGCCGCCTGAATCTCCTCCGGTGTTTGTGGACCTTTTGGCGTATCGTTTAGCGCCATTTAATTCGCTCCTCATCGGACATGATACGGCTGCCGCTACCGCTTGGATATGCGGGCGAATTCCTGAGCGCGCAGACAGACAGCGCGCGCAAGCGCCTCCATTCAGTATAATAGCGTAGCGTGCGCCACGCCCACTGGTGTGTAACTACGCGCCTTAATAGAGAGAGCACAATGGCAGGCCCGCCACCACCAACCACCTGGAACCTTGATCCAGCGCTCGTCATCATCCTCATTACCCTGTTGACAGCGTTCGCGCTCACAACGGGTCCGCTGCGAGGTCGATTTCCTGGTAGCCAGCCCATTTCACGTGGCCAAATCGCGCTCTTTGTCAGCGGTTGGACGACGCTCGCTCTGAGTGTCCTGACGCCACTGGATACGCTGGGGCGCTACTATCTGTTTAGCGCCCACACCATCCAATTGTTCATTATCATAACGCTGTCAACACCGCTAATGATGGGTGGTATCCCTGATTGGCTCTCACGCGTCTTATTGCCTTCTGAGCGGTCACGCGCGGCGAGCGGAGGTCTGCTTTTCTCGGTCATCGCCGTGCTGGCTTTCAACGGGCTCATTCTCGGCTGGCACATCGGGCTGTTCTACCAGGCGGCGCTCGATAGCGGCTTCTGGCACAATGTCCAATTACTCACGTTCGTGGCGGCCGGAGCGCTCACCTGGTGGCCGCTGCTGACGCCCGCGAACCGGCATATCCGCATGTCCAGCCCGCTCCAGATGCTCTACCTCGCGGCGGAAAGCATCCCGCTAGACATTTTCGGCGTGTTCGCCATTTTCGCTCGTGGCGTCTTTTATCATGGCTACGCCGTCGCGCCGCGGGTCTTTCCGATCTCGCCAGCGCTCGATCAGCAGATTAGCGGCGGCATTCTGGCCGTGCCAGGAAACATCATTGACGTTGTCCTGATGAGCGTGATCTTCTTCGCATGGATCGAGCGCACGGAACGGGCGCAGCGCGAGCGCGAGCGCGCGGCGGATGAGCATTCCACCACCGCGGGAGAGGCTACCCAGTAGCTGGTCATCCTGCTGAGGGCTACCGACCATTTTCCTTCGCGAACGCCCACAGCGCGCGCCACTCATCGAGCGATAGAGACTCCAGCGCGCGCCCATCCTCACCGGCGCGAGTCTCCATCCATTCGAATCTCCCACGGAAGCGGGCGTTCGCTCCCCGAAGCGCCTCCTCAGGGTCGATGCCCAGCCTGCGTGCGAGCGTGCTGATCGCGAAGAGCAAGTCTCCAAACTCCTCACCCTGGCGCTCGATTGGCTCAGACGCCGCGTCCGCGAGCTCGCGGGCCTCTTCAATCACCTTATCCAGCGCGCCGGAGGCGTCAGGCCAATCAAAGCCGACCTTAGCGGCCCTCTTGCTCAACTCATGAGCCTGATAGAGCGCCGGGGCGCTACTTGGGATGCCGCGCAAGATGCTCTCGCGCTCGACCGCCTCCCCTTTGTCGACGCGTTCCTGGCGCTTGATGAGCTCCCAGTTACGTACTACATGCTCCGCGTCGCGTACCGCGACATCGCCAAAGACGTGCGGGTGACGCCGGATGAGCTTTTCGCTGATCGCCTGCAACACATCACCCAGGTGAAATGAGTCCTCGCCGTTCGCGACCTCGGATTGCAGGTAGACCTGGAGCAGGAGATCTCCCAGCTCATCGGCCAGTTTCTGCGTCGACTCGACGCTGCCATCCAGTTCGTCGATGGCTTCCACCACCTCATAGGCCTCTTCCAGCACGTATCGTCGCAACGACTGACTGGTTTGTTCCCGGTCCCATGGGCAGCCATCAGGCGCCCGCAAGCGCATGACAATGTAGCGCAGGCCCTCCGGCGAGCGAGTGGCTTGTAGTGGATCGAGCGGTGGGATATAGAGTGTCGTTAAATGATCCGCAGCGTCGTCCCGATCAAGATCCATGAGCGGGATGCGCCGCACATCCTCCTGTCCCGGTATTCCTGCCCAGCGAACCAGCGTAACCGTCCAGTCTTCTGGGTAGAGTTCGGCAAGCGCCAACTTGACACCGCTCGCCAGCCTGCGGTTGTAGACCTGCGCCACGAGCGCTGGCTTGGAGGGCATGAGCGCGCCCATGACCGCCTCGCTGGGTGTCGCCGCAAGCATGGTCGCATCCAGCAATTGAAGGTCATGCTCAAGAGGATTGAGCGCCAGCGCGGCGCAGACCGGCTCCAGAAATGACATGCCGCCAACTACGCGCAGCGGCAAGCCCCGCTCCCGAGCCATCGCCATCGCAAGGCGCACCGACTCCTCACCAATGAGAGGATGGCCAGGCGTCGCGTAGATCAGTGTCTCATCGGGGCCGAGCGCGGCGGCCAAATCCAGCAGCCGGCGCGCCATGCTTGGATACAACTCCGCGAAGTCCGATGCGGTCTCGTAGAGTTCGTCGAAGGAGTCGAGCGGCAGTTCAGGGCGCCGCTCGCGCAGGGCCTCTACGGTGGGATGGCGCAGCGTGCGCATGATGACGTGGGTGGCGGATAGCAGTGTGTTGTGCGCCTCGACGGTAAGATCGTCCCATCGGCCCGGCCCCAACCCAACGGCCACAATGGCGCCGCTGGCCACTCTTCGCGCACGTCGCGCCATGCTCGTTACCTCGCGCGACCGCTACTTATCGAGATACCGCACAACGGAGACGTGCGGCGAGACTACGTTGTCTATCCAGGCGGAAACATACTGTTGCTCGGTCGTCGAATCACCGACCACATTGAGCGGCGTCATCCCGCGTCCGAGAATTTCGAAGACGCCATAATCCGCCTGGAACGGCACAATGACATACTGGCTCGTCTTATCCGTGTCGAACACCTCATGATCGAATGCTGTCACGAACTGGCCGACATAGACGGTGCCCAGATCTCCGCCCTTCGCACCGCTCTGCGTATCCAGCGATTTGGCTTTGGCAAGGGCAGCGAAATCCGCGCCGCCCTTCAGCTGGCTCAATATGGAATGAGCGTCATTTTGCGACTTGACCAGGATGCCGCGCGCCTTCACTGTCGGGATACTGCCCTTTTGGCTGAATAAGGTCGTATATGCGCCCTGAAGCGCAAGCCAGTGAATCGCGTCCGGCGTCACCGAGTCGACGAGCTGTCGCAGCCGCGCATTGCCGGGAGTCGCTTTGAGCTGTGTTCTTGCGGCAGCCAGCTGACCCATGAGTGCAGCGGCGGCGACGTCAATGTTCTTCTGCGTTACCGTGATATGTTGCGCATCAAGCTCTGATTTGAGAGCGAGCGTGCTAACGAAGAACATCACCGTTTGGTCCTTGGCCGAGCCCACCATAGCGCGGTCAGAGGGTGACTGCCAGCCAACCGCGCTCGCGTTTGCGTCTGTCTGCAGGGCAGAGCTTGCGGTAAATAGCGCCAGCATCTGTTGGTATGACGAGAGTGATATCACCGTGCCGCCCACTCGCAGCGCCGCCACCGGGTCCGAATTTGCGCTCGGGGCGCACCCTGTGATCGCTGGTAGTAGCGCCAGTACGGCTCCTAGCGCCAGCGCCCAGCGCGCGGTAGTAGCCCGCGACCAGCGCGGCATGGCGGCGAGAGGTCTCTGCATGGTGATTCATCCTCGTAAGTAGCGACGCATGGGGTATGGGAGCATGGGTTCACATATCCAGAGGAGTGGCGCTGCGATCAATCCCGCCACACGCGCCCATCTAGTCGAGTGTAGCATGGCTCGCGCTGGCCGTCAACGCGCCTAGAGCCAGCCCAACGTCTGCGCGAGCAACCCGAGATTGAGGACAGTTATACCAACTGCGACCAACCAGGCCAGCCACTTCGTCGCTGGCTTGTTAACGAGACTTCCCATGATGTCCCTACGGCTGGTGAAATAGACGAGTGGAGCGATGGCGAACGGAAGCGCGAAGCTTAGTGCGACTTGGCTCAACACCAGCGTCTGGGTCGGGTCCACCCCCAGGGCGATCACCACCAGCGCAGGCGTCATGGTAATCAGCCGCCGGGCCCAGATCGGGATACGCCAGCCGAGGAAGCCCTCCATCACGACCTGCCCCGCCATTGTCCCAACAGTTGAAGAGGAGAGGCCCGACGCCAGTAACGCGATGGCAAACAGCCACGACGCCGAACGACCCAGGAGTGGGGTCAACGTCTGGTACGCGGTTTCAATAGTGGCCACTGCAGCATGGCCCGAGCCGTGAAAGACAGCCGCGGCGAGCAGCAGCATGGCACCATTGATCAGGCCCGCGATACCAAGCGCCACCCAAATGTCAAACCGCTCGAAAGCGAACACGCGCCGCTTGTCACGGGCGCCCCGCACAGGCACCCTGTCTTGCGTCAGAGCGGAGTGGAGATAGATAACATGTGGCATGACAGTCGCGCCGAGGATGCCGACCGCGAGTATCGCACCGTTGGGTCCGCCAAATGACGGTATGAACGTGTGATATATCACCTGGCTCGCGTTTGGCCGCGCCATGAATGCCTCGATAATGTAGCTTCCGGCGATGACCGCGATAAGCAGCCCAATGACCGCTTCCATGGGACGGAATCCGTAGCGCTGCAGACCAAGAATCGCGAACGTCGCCGCGCCGGTCATGAGGCCCGCCACAAGGAGAGGCACGTGGAGCAGAAGGTTAAAACCAATGGCCGCGCCAAGGAATTCAGCCAGATCGGTCGCCATCGCCGCGATTTCCGCGATGATCCACAGCGGCACATTCAACCACGCCGGGATATACTCTCGGGAAAGTTGCGGCAGATTGCGTCCTGTTGCGATGCCAACCTTGGCGGACAGCGTCTGGAGCAATATCGCGACGAGATTCGCTAGCAGGATGACCCACAACAGGGTATAGCCGTATTGCCCGCCCGCCTGGATATTGGTCGCGAAATTGCCAGGGTCCACATAGGCGACGGCGGCGATGAATGCTGGCCCGATGAACGGCAGCGCGGCGCGCAGGCTGAACCCTTGCTTGAGCTCAAGCGACTTGCGCGCTTGCGTAACTGTGCGGGTGGACATGCCCACGCCCCACGTGTTCAGGCCGCTGGCGAGACGCGCGCCGATGGGCGCGCTCCGCGCGTTCTGCCGCATTCCCGCATCCATCACACTATCCCATCCGAGCGCCCACGTCTGGCGCCACTCGTACTAACCTGGAATGTTTCAACCCCTGGTTGACACCAAAATACCTGCCGCAAGCTGTTGTCCTACGGCGCGCTCAACCGCCGGTTCGCCGACTTCCAGTCGCAGCGGTCCACCGAATGGCTCTCGCTCTAGTACACGCACTGGCGCGCCAAGGGTGATTCCCAATTGCGCGAGATAGCGCAGCTGCTCGGCGTCGTCGTCTTGCACCCGCCGGACTACAGCGCCGGCTCCAGGCGGCAAATCGAGAAGAGACTGCGTCTCGCGCGTCACGATAGCCCCACTCTTCTGTGGAATCGGGTCACCATGCGGGTCCTCGGTGGGATGGCCGAGCATCGCGTCCATCCGCTCTTCGAACTCTTCTGAAATCACGTGCTCCAGCCGCTCCGCCTCAGCGTCCACCCGGTCCCATGAGTAGCCCATAACGCGCGTTAGGAAGAGTTCCAGCAGCCGGTGCCGCCGCGTCATCTCCAGCGCGACCTGCTGGCCCGCGTCGCTCAGCCACACCCCGCGATAGGGTGCATGATGTACATAGCCATGCTCGTCGAGCCACTTGAAGAGTTGCGTGACCGCCGCGTCGCTCAGTTGCCCATTTGGCTCTAGCGCGGCCAGCCGCTCACGCATGACAGACGTCGTGACGCGCTCACCGCGCTCGCTCAACTTGTAAATGAGCTTTAGACAGTCTACTGCCCGTGGCGAAAGTTCACGAAGATCAGGAGCCATAATCACTTCCGAGAAACTGGATTTTCACACCTGTAAAAATTATACGCCCCGCTCGCCGCGATGTCAAGGAGCGCACCGATCCATCGTGCGGCGCAGGACGCGAGATTGTATACTGTCTCAAGCCACGGCGCGCGCGTCTCCGCGCGCGTCGCAGGCGCCCTGACTGAGCCCCGAGGCGCACGCAACTAGGTGGAACACCGGCGAGATAGCCTCGGAGGATGTCCCCAAGAGGAGACCTAGCGCGATGACGTATGTGATCACCAGCCCGTGCGTGGGTGTTAAAGATGGCAGTTGTGTGGACGTCTGCCCGGTCGACTGCATCCACCCCGCTCCAGGCGAGCCCGAGTTCGAGGCCGACACGCAGCTCTACATCAATCCTGACGAATGCATTGACTGCGGCGCCTGCGAACCCGCCTGCCCTGTGAGCGCCATCTTCGAGGAGAGCGCGGTGCCGGCTGAGTGGCGCAACTTCATCCAGATTAACGCCGACCACTACCGGAAATAGGGCGCAGACCGCGCCTTGATTCGTCTACTACCAAGCTCTTTCTGAAGGCCCGGGCGCCTGGCCATGTCGCCAAGGCGTCGCGGGCCGCGTTTAACGTAGGCGCGCGGCGCGAGTTGGAATCGATTTGATTTTGCGCAGGAAGATCAAGAGGTGAGCGCCCATGAATGAGTCAGAGTTCGACGCGCTGCTGCAGCGCGGCTATGAGCTAGACGAGCAGGAACAATACGGCGAGGCGCTGGAGGTGTATGAGCAGGCGCTGGCGAAGGATCCGCAGAACGGCGAGGCATGGTACCTGAAAGGCGAGGCGCTCTTTTCGCTCGACCGGTACGACGACGCCCTCGACGCGTTCGACCAATCACTAAGGCTCGACGATGGCGAGTCCGATACCTGGGTCGGCAAAGGCAATGCGCTTGCGGCGCTCGACCGCAACGAAGAAGCGCTTGACGCGTATGAAAAGGCCCTGGTGATCGACCCTAATCAGGCGGTTACCTGGCTGTTCAAGGGTGTCACACTCTTCGACATGGGCGACAACGAGCAGGCGCTGGCGGCCTACGAGCGCGCCACGGCGCTTGATCCGCGCCAGCCAGAGGCATGGTCAGGCAAGGGCGATGTGCTTGCCGAGATGGAGCGGAGCGATGAGGCGCTGGCGGCCTACGAGCGCGCGCTCGACATTGACCGCGACAATGTAGATGCCTGGATTGGCCGTGGCGACACACTCGCTGACATGGAAGATCCAATGGCCGCGCTCGAAGCCTTCGATCATGCGTTGACGCTGGAGTCACTGAACGCCGACGCACACGCGGGCAGGGGCGATGCGCTCGAATCCCTGGATCGCCATGATGAGGCGCTCGACGCATACGACCGCGCGCTCCAGTTGGACAGCGACAATCCGCGCGCCTGGGCTGGCCGGGCCATCACGCTCGCCAGTCTCGACCGCAACGAAGAAGCTCTGGCGGCGTTCGACCAGGCGATCACGGCGGACAACGAGAACCCATTGCTCTGGCTGTTCAAGGCCAACATTCTGGCAATACTGGACCGGCCAAGCGACGCGCTCGACTCCTACGATCACGCGATCAGCCTCGACCCTTCGTTCGCGTGGGCCTGGCAAGGAAAAGCGCAGGTCCTGCGGGAACTTGGTCGGCCGGCCGACGCCGCCGCGGCTCAGAAGCGCGCTGATGAGCTGGATCGAGAGAGCGAGTAGCGGCACATCCTTCCACGCGCAAAACCGGTGGAGCAGGCCTTGTGAAGTAAGGGAGGCCTGCCCCACCGGTTTTGTGATGCGTGACTCACTACCGTTCGCGCGCCGCCTCGCGCATCGCGGCCATAGCCGCCTCTATCGTGCTAGCGATATCGGCGTCGGTGTGGGCGAGGGAAACAAAACCCGCCTCAAATTGCGATGGAGCGATGTAGATCCCCCGATCGAGGAGAGCAGTGAAGTAGCGCGCGAACGCGCTCGTGTCCGATGTCTTTGCGCCTGCTTCGTCCACCACCGGACCATCGGTAAAGAATGTCGTGAACATCGAACCCACGCGAGTCTGGAAGATGGGAACACCCGCGGCGCTCGCCGCTCCACCAATGCCCGCGGCTAGCGACGCCGATACAGCCTCCAAGCGCTCATACACGCCTGGTTCCCGCAGCAGTTCCAGTTGCGCTGCGCCCGCCGCCATCGCCAGCGGATTGCCAGAGAGTGTGCCCGCCTGATAGACAGGTCCTGCGGGCGCGACAAGCGACATGATCTCCCGCCTGCCGCCATAGGCGGCCGCTGGCAGCCCCCCGCCTACAATTTTGCCCAGACATGTCATATCGGGAGTTATCTGATAGAGCGCCTGCGCGCCGCCACGCGCCACGCGAAAACCAGTCATGACCTCATCAAAGATGAGTACCGCGCCCCACCTGGATGTCAGATCGCGGAGACCCTGCAGAAATGCCGGCGCGGGCGGCACGCATCCCATATTGCCAGCAACGGGCTCAACGATCACCGCGGCGACCTCATTCGGAAAGCGCTCGAAGATCTCCGCCACCGCCGACATGTCATTGTACGGCGCGACGAGTGTCTCAGCGGTCACCGCTTCCGGTACCCCCGGGCTGTCTGGGGTCCCAAGCGTCAGCGCGCCCGAGCCGGCCGCGACGAGCAGTAGATCAGCGTGGCCATGGTATCCGCCGGCGAATTTGATGATCTTGCGCCGTTTGGTGTACGCTCGCGCAATCCGTAGAGCGCTCATCGTCGCCTCTGTCCCCGAGCTGACAAACCGAACGAGCTCGATACTCGGCACGGCCTCGATGACCAACTCTGCCAGCTGGGTCTCCGCTTCGGTCGGCGCGCCAAAGCTTGTGCCTCGCTGCGCGGCGCGAGTTACCGCCTCGACAACGCGCGGGTGGGCGTGACCCAAAATCAACGGCCCCCACGAGCCCATATAATCAATGTATCGGCGACCATCCACGTCGTACAGATAAGCGCCTTCACCGCGCTCAATAAAGACAGGCTGCCCGCCCACGGCGCGGAATGCTCTAACCGGGCTATTGACGCCACCCGGAATCACCTGGCGCGCGCGACTGAAAAGCTCCTCGGAGCGTGGTCTTTTCATGGATTCACCAATACCTCTCGCCGAACATTACCGCGGCGCCATAGCGCAATCTGGGTGCGCCTACGGACGGCGATAGTCATTGTACGCCCGTGTCATAGATCCGCGACGGTGACGCGCTCATGCAGTTGACGAGGATCGATCGCGACGTTATAACTCATCGGGGGCAGGTGCCCCCAAAAACGGTGGCAAACGCTGGAGATAGTGGTGCTTGAACAACTTCGGGGGCGCAATCTCGCTCATGTTGGATGTACGTTGGGCCTGGTCCTCGGCCTCACGTTTGGATTGATCGCCGCCGTCGTCATCATCAATCTGGTCGCCGCGCCCTCCGCCACGAATATTGCTACCGCCGTGTGGCTTGGCTTGACCGGACTGCTCGGCGTCGGCGGTTACTGGATTGGCGGCGCAGTATCGCGCAGACTCTGGGGTTCCAAACGAGCGGACTCCACGGACGACTGACCAGATCTAGATATTGACCAGCACGATCCCCGCCAGGATCAGCGCTACGCCGGCCCATTGTCGCGCGCTGAGCCGCTCCCGCAGGAAGATCCAGGCCAACACCACAGTGATCGCGCTGAAGAGCGATGAGATGGTCACGACGATTGAGGTCAACGCCGACGCGACGCCGATGTTGTAAGCGATATTCGCGGCGATATCCAGCGCGCCCGCGGGAACGATCCACACCCAAAAACGCCAGCCGCGCGGCGCGAATGGCGTCATCGCGCCGGTGGCGCTGGATTGACTGCGGGCGGGCGCCTCCGCGAAACGCCGCCACGCAAACGCCACCGCCAAAACGATTGTCAGCGCGATGATATCGGTAATCTTCCCCACCAATGCGACCTGCGCGCCGCCCATGACCGGCGTGACGTAGCGCAGCGCCCAATAGGTGACACCAAAGATCCCCGTGGCCAGCAGCGCCTCGGGCACGCCTTTGCCGAGCGTGAGCTTACGTTTCGAGCCATGCGCGTTCTCCAGGCGCTGGCCATCGGAGTGCATACCAGCCAGCGTCACGCCTACAAGCGTCACGGCGATGCCTCCAAGTTGCGCCACGCTGGGCCGCTCCCCCGAGAATGTGAGCGCGAAGGAAGTCACCACCGCGCCGAACGACGCGGCGATGGGTGAGACGACCGACAGCGAGCCAACCGCGAAGGCGCGATAGAGCAACGCCGCGCCGACCAGGATGACGAGGTTGAGCCCCGCGGCCGCGAGCGCGAGCAACGGCGTTGTGCGCGCGAAGCTGAGAGGGGTCCATGGTTCGATGACCACCGCGAAAAACAGCAGCGCCACCAACTGATCGAAATAAAGCGTGCGGAAGGAGCCGGCGGCGTGCGTGGCGCCGCGGATACAGAAATCCGCAATGCCCCAACACACCGCCGCAAAAAGCCCAAACGCTACACCAGTCGCCATTGACGTTCCCCTGCCGCGGCTTTCTCCTGAGCCGTCTAGCGCGCGCCCTGCTGCTCGATCTCTCGGGCCCGCGACCGCTCATGATGCGTCAGCAGGCGCTTGCGCAGGCGCACCGTTTGGGGCGTGACCTCAACAAGCTCATCACTGTTGATAAAGTCGAGTGATTGCTCCAGGCTCAGCTTTACGGTCGGCGAGAGTCGCACAGCGATATCCGAGGTTGAGGAACGCACGTTTGTCTGCTTCTTCTCCTTGCAAACGTTTACCACGAGATCGTCTGGCCGGATATGCAGACCGACAATCATGCCCTCATACACCGGCGTTCCCGGATCGACAAAGGTGCTACCCCGGGACTGCGCATTATTCAGCCCGTACGTCACGGCGACACCCGCTTCGGAGGCGATGAGCGCGCCGTTGCGCGCTGAGCCTATCACGCCCATCCACGGTTCGTAGCCCGCGAGCAGGCTGCCCATCGCGCCATTACCTTGGGTCAGCGTCAGGAACTCATTGCGCAGGCCGATCAGTCCCCGCGTCGGGATGTCGTACTCCAGACGGACATTACCCGCGCCGTCGTAGACCATGTTCGCCAGCCGCGCTTTGCGACGAGCGACATTCTCGGTCACGGCGCCGACATATTCCTCGCGGGTATCAATCACCAGCCGTTCGACAGGCTCCATAACCTGCCCATTTTCTTCATGGGTGATCACTTCCGGGCGCGACACCTGCAGCTCGTAGCCCTCGCGCCGCATCGTCTCGATGAGAACAGCCAGGTGGAGCTCACCGCGACCTGAGACGACGAATTCATCCGCACTCACCCCATCCTCAACCCGCAAGCTGACATTGGTCTCCAGCTCACGATAGAGTCGCGCGCGCAACTGACGTGACGTGCTCCACTTACCTTCGCGCCCGGCGAACGGACTAGTATTGACGCCAAAGGTCATCTTGAGCGTCGGCTCTTCAATGGCGATGTTCGGCAGCGCCTCGGGCACCTCGGGATCAGTCAGCGTATCGCTGATGTTGAAGTCATCCATGCCGGCAATCGCGACGATATCGCCCGCGCTCGCCTCTTCGGCTTCCCGGCGGCTCAGGCCATCGAACGTGAAGACATATGTCACCTTGCCGCGCCTGACCTCGCCGTCGCGGTCAATCTTCGCCAGGGTCATGCCGGGGCGGACGGCGCCGCGGGTAATGCGGCCAATCGCGTATTTGCCCTTGTAGTCGTCGTAGTCGAGCGTGGTCACCTGCATTTGGAACGGACCCGCCGCGTCCACGACCGGCGCCGGCACATGGTTGAGAATCGCCTCGAATAGCGGCGCGAGGTCCATGGTGTCGTCGTCGGGATGCGTCCGCGCGATGCCCTCACGGGCTATGGCGTAGATGACCGGGAAATCGAGCTGATCGTCGCGCGTCGCCATCTCCAGGAAGAGATCCTGGGTCCAGTTCAACACCTGCTCAATGCGCGCGTCACGCCGGTCGATCTTGTTGATGACCACGATCGGTCGCAAGCCAAGCTCGAACGCCTTGCGCAGCACGAATCGTGTCTGCGGCATGGGCCCCTCAACAGCGTCCACCAGCAACAGGCAGCCGTCAGCCATGTTCAGCACACGCTCGACTTCGCCACCAAAATCGGCGTGCCCTGGCGTGTCAATGATGTTGATCTTGACACCCTTGTAGCGCACCGCGGTGTTCTTGGCCAGAATAGTGATTCCGCGCTCACGCTCCAGCTCGTTCGAGTCCATGATCAACTCACCGACCTGCTGGTTCTCGCGAAAGACTTTGCTCTGCTTCAGCAGTCCATCCACCAGGGTCGTCTTGCCATGATCGACGTGCGCGATAATCGCCACATTGCGGATGTCTTCGCGAATATGTTTCATCGCCGCGCCCTCAGCCAGTTCCATTGTCTCCATACCCGTTGATTTGTTCTCCAATAGGACGCCGCCACGCGCTCACCGGAATGTCAATAATCCTGGCGCGCGAAACCCATCCGCTCTCGTCAATGCCCACTAGCGACATTCCAAGCGTAAGCAGAGCCCGCCGCTCTGAATCCTTACGGCTTCAATTCGCTTCACACATCTCACCATGCGCGCGAAGGCGAGCGCTATGCGCCGCCATCGTTGGCCCGCGCCGCGCCCGCCATCCCCGCCTGACGCTAACGCGCGCAACCCGCTGACCTCGGACATGCCCACGCCGCGGCCAGCGTCGTTGCGCGTACAATCTGGATTGTACCACGAAATGCGGTTATATTGCCCGTTTGCGGACGCGCATGCGGATACCGTAGAGCGGCACAGCCGTCACCCGGTAATACTGGACCAGCGACTGGCCGGGAACCAGCTCCATCTCATAACGGCGTAGCGCCTGCGAGACCAGCGCCTTCATCTCCACCTTGGCGAAGTTGATGCCGATACACACTCGGGGCCCACCACCAAATCCGACCAGCGCATATGGCGTTCGCTTGCTCTCCTCGCGTGGCGGAGCGAAGCGCTCCGGATCGAACTGCTCCGGCTGCTCAAATACCTCAGGAATGAGATGAGACGCTGCAATGGAGTAGAGTAGGTATGTACCCGCTGGCACATGGTATCCGCCGAAGTCGAAGTCTTCGACAACCCCGCGCGGTCCGTTGCTCACTGGCGGATACAGGCGCTCCGCCTCCAGCAGAACGTTGTCGAGGTAGCGCATGCCCTTGATGTCAGCCAGCGTAGGCTCTGCGGTCGGTCCAACCAGGCGAAGCTGCTCGTCGAGCGTGCGCTGCGCCACGTCGGCATGCTGCGCTAAGAGGGCAAAGAGCCAGGAACTCAGGCTCGTTGAAGTCTCATGCCCCGCGACAAGCAAGATGTTGGCATGAGCGATAATGCGCTCGTCGCTCAGTGGACGGCCCTCGGCGTCTTTCGCGCGCACCAGAAGGCCCAGGATATCGTCGGTGGGGTTTGCCCGCCGTTCAGCGATCTTTGGACGGATCAGCGCATCGAGCCGCGCATGGAGGACACCAAGCCTGGTGTTGAAGTCGTCCTGGCTCGTCGCCGTCATCCCGAGCATGAGTATCTGCATGAAGAGTTCGCGGAACTCGTCCACCTCGGGGCCCGTCTTCAGCCCGGTAAGCGCTTCCGCCGCGACGTCAAACGTGATCTTGCGCGCTTCATCATAGATATCGATCTCGCCGACGTCGCCCCACGTCGCGATGCGGTCGCGGATGACGCGGTTCATCAGCGGCACATAGCGATCCATGTAGGAAATGGCGAAGGCGGGATTCATCAGCTTGCGGTGCTCATCATGCTCAGCGCCGTCCATCGTCAGCAGGCCGTCACCGAACATGTCCACGACGTTGAAGAGCCGTCCCCAGCCAATGTGATGAGAGAACTTTAGTCGGTCGGTCAGCAGAACAAAGCGGTTCGCCTCCGGCCCAACCAGGTAGACGATATCCAGACCAAAGCTGCGTGTGCGAAAAATCGGCCCGTGCGCCCGGTACATCTCAGCCAGAAATGAACCAACCCGCATGTTATAGTCCCCGGGCAGGGTGATCTCCGGGATGTCGCCAAATGGTCTTGCTTTCGCCGCCCGCTCCTCTGTGGTCATGTATCTGCGCCCGCTTTCTGTCTTGTTCGCTGCCCGTACCCGCCAAGCGCCTGCGCTGTTTCGAAGCGCCGCCGCAGTATGTACGGCGCCAGGTGACACAAAGTTGAGTTGTCGCCGTGGCATTGGTCAGGCTGTCGGCATCCACCAGTCCGGGAAAATTCACGCTAGCGCAAGCCCATCAAGTAGAGTAAAATATGTGAGACTGCGGGGCGCGCGCCCTGCGAAAGGAGCACCCATGCGCGTTCTCTCCGGCCCACCCCGCTACTTCTTCCTGAGGCGCGCGCGTGGCGTGCGGGAAGAACTAGCCCACTGGCCCCCAGCCGATATATCAACCGAGCCCCCGGCCAACGCGGTCTGTGTAGCAGTCCGCCTCCACCCCACAGAAGGCGCATGGCAGGCGGAAGGTGTCGACTCCGAGGCGGCGCTCAAAGTCCCTGCCGACGGAGCGTTCGTGCTCACTCGAGACACCATGCTCGGGCTCACTCGCGAGTACCGCAGCCCGGTGACACTTGCGCTGCTTGGTGTGCGGGTTGTCAAGATGGACGACGGCGAGTTCACCAGCCATCTCGTCGTGCGCGCGACTGGCGGCCTTGGACCCGGCGCGCCAACCGGCCCACTCGTCGTGCCTGTCTCAGCCATGATCCTTGGCCAGTACATTGAGCGCGGCTCATATGCGGAAGCAGAGCTCGATCTCCGGCTGTCTCCAGCGCAAATTGTCGCTGCTCCGGCATATATGGCGGACGCGCGCATTCATCGCATCGCGGGCGCGACACTCGATCAGGCGATCCTCTCACCGGTCGCGCGCCACGCCATCACATTCGAGACGATGGCTGGACGTGTCTCCCTCTATGGGCGCTCAGACCTAACCGCCCTGGGAGAAGATGTCCGTGCGGCGCTGGTCCAGGCGCCTGGAGTCGTGGATGTGGACGATCACATCATCTACGTCGATCAGTTGAAGGATTTGGTGGAGCGGGCGCTGGCCGCCAAAGGTCTGGCAGATATTGCCGTCCTGGCCGAACACGGGTTGATCTCGCTCCGCGGTGTAGTGTCCGACGCCCGCACGCGCTACAAGGCCAAGGATACCGCGGCCAGCATTCCGGGCGTGCGCGGTGTGATTATTCAGGACCTGAAAGTTGCGGAAAACGCCGCCATCTAGCGGACAAACCTGGAACATGGCGCGACGCGCCGAGGTGGGCGGATGCGCCGCTCCCCTTGGCGCGTCGCGCTTCGTTCAGTCTGCGTTTGACTGTGACCCACACGCCATCATTACGTGACTTACTGAAGGCAGGCGCGAGGACGGCGCCGATGCCAAGCGCCGGTGAAAGGCGGGTAGTACTCATGTTGGCGGGTAAGCGGATTGTAGTCGGCGTCTGCGGCGGCGTCGCCGCGTACAAAATCGCCGATCTGGTCAGCAAATTGCGCCAGGCGGGCGCTGATGTCGACGTCATCCTTACCGAGCACGCCAACCAGTTCGTGAGTCCCCTCACGTTTTCCGCGGTCAGCCAGCGCCCGGTCTACAGAGACCTGTGGGAGACGACAGGTGAGGCGGCCGCGCGTCATATCGCACTCGGGCGAGACGCCGACGCGCTCGTCATCGCGCCTGCCACCGCCAACACCATCGCCCGGCTTGCGCATGGACTCGCAGACGACCTGCTCACGACCGTCGCGCTCGCCACCACCGCTCCGCTACTCCTCGCCCCCGCCATGGAAACGCACATGTGGAGTCACCCTGCCACACAGGCAAACCTGCAGTTGTTAGAACGGCGTGGCGCGACCATCATCCCGCCTGAGAGCGGACGCCTCGCATCAGGATCCACAGGCGTGGGGCGTCTCCCTGAGACGCCAGAACTCATCACCTGGATTACGCAGCGGCTTGGTCGGGCCGGAGATCTCGCCGGAACGCGCGTAGTCGTCACCGCTGGCGGTACACGCGAGCCGATCGACCCTGTCCGATACATCGGCAACCGATCGAGCGGACTGATGGGGTTTGCTCTGGCGGAGGAAGCGCGCGACCGGGGAGCCGAAGTAATCCTCATCACCGGCGTGGTAAGCGCGAGCCCGCCGCATGGCGTAGCGCTCCGCCGGATTGAGACAGCGCAGGAATTACGCGCGGCGACCCTGGATGCCGTTCGCGATAGCGACGCCCTCATCATGTCCGCCGCCGTGGCAGATTACCGCGTGGAGGCGCCTGCCCACCACAAGATCAAGAAAGGTTCCGCGGATGAGAACCCTGATGGCTCGCTCACTTTGCGCCTGACACCGAACCCGGACGTGCTCGCTGACCTCCATAGGCTCATCACGACCGGTGAAATCGCGCCACTCATCCGGGTCGGCTTCGCCGCTGAGACGACCGATGTTGAGCGCAACGCCGCCGCCAAGCTTGCCCGGAAGGGGCTTGACCTTCTGGTCGCGAACGACGTCTCCAAGCCAGGCAGCGGCTTCGGTTCCGAAACGAACGAGGTCTCCATCCTCAGCGCGGATGGGGCGGTCGAACATTTGCCGCTCCTGACGAAACGGGACGTGGCGCGGGCGATCTGGGATCGGGTCGTGGCGCTACTTCCAGCGCGGCCTCGCTAGACATTCGCCCCGGACATTAGTCTGTGATAAGTTGGGCGCCGCCACGTCCCCAATCGGCGCTATCCCTTTTGCGCGCCACGTTCGCCGATGCTAAGATGCCCTGCGTACACCTGTGAGGAACCACACGCGCCCAAATACCGTCAACAGAGTCAGGTGGATTCGTTACACGATGGTAGGAGTGGATGGTGAGCAATGAGCCGCGCAGGATACGCGCGACCACACGGGCGGCCCGGCCCGGCGCACGGCCGCTCGCGCTCGCCACATCGGAGACCAGTTCCCCGGTGGAGCGCGCGCCAGCCGCTTCGCTACGCATTCGCATTCCCCAGATACGCGCCCGTATTCCGCGTGATGTAGCGCACTGGGCGATCATCGGCGTCGCGCTTATTGCGCTGGCGCTGCGCCTGTACGGAATCAACTGGGACGCCAACAACCACCTGCATCCTGATGAACGTGAGATTGTTTTCCGGGCGATGTGCCTCGGTTTTCCCGGACAGTCGCGCGATCCTTCGTGCGACCCCGTCTATGTCGGTCCCGGGTGGTTGTTCTCGGTTCACTCTCCGCTGAATCCGCACTTCTTCGCCTATGGCTCGTTCCCGCTCTACCTGCTGGCGGGCGTCGCCCACGGGCTGGCCTGGTTGACCACGATCACGCACGGCGCGATCCGCCCGACCGACGGCGGCGCGTTTGATGACTACAATCACTTCGCGCTTGTCGGGCGCGCGCTCTCAGCGCTCTTCGACACCGGTTCAGTCGTTCTCGGCGCAGCGATCGCTCGCAGGCTGGCTGGACGGTGGGCAGGCCCGCTGGCCGCGGCGCTTATCGCGGTCATCCCGTTCAACGTACAAGTCTCTCACTTCTACGCCGTTGACACCCCCACGCTCTTCTTCATCCTCCTCACCTTGTGGGCCTGCGTCGCAATCGTGGATTATGCGACCCGATTGGGACAGACCCCAGCGACAGGCAACGCCGCCGCCCGGCAGTCCTGGCGCATGTGGTGGCTGGGCGCGCTGGCTGGCGCCGCGTTCGCCCTGGCGTTCGCCTCGAAGATCAGCGCCGCTCCGTTGCTGGCGCCCATCCTCTTTGCCGCTGTCCTCGTCTGGCGTCGCAAAGGTCTGGAACATGCGCTGCTCATGCTATCTGGCGCCGGGTTCGTGGCGCTACTAACCTTCACGCTCACAAGTCCGTACGCGTTGATTGACTGGAAGGACTTCACCGCCCAGATCAACGAGCAGACCGCGCTCTCGCAGGGCAAACTCGACTATCCCTACGTGCGCCAATTCGCGGGCACGATTCCGTTTGTCTATCAACTTCAGCAAATGCTGCTCTACGACATGGGGTTGCCGCTGGGACTGTTGGGGCTGGGTGGCTTCGCGTGGGCGCTCGGCCGCCTGTGGCGGCGCTGGGATGATAACTGGGCGCTGCTGGTCATCTGGATCGCGCCCTATTTCATCATCATCGGTGACGCCTATACCAAGTTCAGCCGCTACATGCTTCCGGTATTCACCCCGCTAGTGATCTGTGGCGCGGGCGCGCTCGTCGCGCTGGCGCGGTGGGGCGCGGGCCACGCGCCGCGTGTTTGGCGTGGGCGGAGCGTGTCGCCCGCCGCGTGGGCGCGCTGGCTGGCCGCTGGTTGCGCCGCTGTCGCGCTGGTCGGAGCTGGGCTGGATGCGCTGGCGATTGACAACATCTACAGCGCGCCCAACACGCGTGTGCAGGCGTCGGAGTGGATTTACAACCAAGTGCCGGCGCGTAGTGTTCTCACGAGCGAGGTATGGGATGACTCCCTGCCCCTCGCTGTCCCTCCGGCGAGAACGATCAATGGTGTGGGCTACACCAGCGCGGGACACATCATAGACCCTGGGCAATACGGCGTCGTCGGGCTCAACCTCTACGATCCGGACACGCCAGAGAAAGCGCAGCAATTGGCCGCCTCGATCGCCAGCGCCAACGTGGTCGTCATCGCCAGTCAGCGGCTTGTACGATCAATCCCCAAACTGCCAAGCCGCTACCCGATGACTGATCGCTACTACGCGCTGCTCTTCAGCGGTAAACTTGGCTTCCACCTCGCGGCGACGTTCGCCGCGCAGCCCAGTATCCTCGGCATCACCTGGAATGACTCTGGCGCGGACGAGAGCTTCTCCGTATACGACCATCCGCCCGTTTGGATATTCGTGCGCGACGGTCATGGACTTCCGACCACCCAGATCAACGCCGAACTGACGCAGGGCGTCAATTTCGATGCCGTCACCAACCTGTCTGGCAGCCAAAAGCCACTCACGCTTAGCGCGAAGAGCGTGACCGCTGACCAACAATCACCGGCCATTTCAACTCAGTTTCCCGCAGACAGTCTCGCGAATCGCGCGCCGCTCCCCTGGTGGTTGCTGGTTGTAGAGCTTCTGGGTCTGGTGACATTCCCACTTACCTTTGTCGTATTCCCGGGTCTTCGCGACCGGGGTTGGGGCTTCAGTAAGACGCTGGGACTGCTACTCGTGGCCTGGTTCGTCTGGTTTCCCTCAAGCCTGAGCGTTTTGCCCTTCACTTCGGCGGCGGTTACGGCCGCGTTCGCTCTGGTCGCCGTGGCTGGGGCCGCGGTCGCTTGGCGCAAGCGCGAGGAATTGTGGGCGTTTACGCGCGCTCGCTGGCGCCTAATTGGCGCCAACGAGGCGCTCTTCGTCATCGGCTTCCTGTTCTTCGCCTGGATACGCGCGCTCGACCCAGACCTGTGGCATATCTATCGCGGCGGCGAGAAACCGATGGAGCTTGCCTTCCTCAATGGCATCCTTCGCAGCCGCTACATGCCACCACTTGATCCTTGGTTCTCAGGCGGCGCCATCAACTATTACTACTACGGCCAGTTCTTGATCGCCACTCTGGTTCGCCTGACTGGTGTGACGCCAACAACCGCGTTCAATCTGGCTATCCCAACGCTGTTTGCAGTGACACTCGCTGGCGCGGCTTCTGTTGTCGCGGGGATGACAAGGCGCTGGTGGGCGGGGCTGGTCGGTGGCGTCGCTGTCGCGGTGGTCGCCAACCTCGACGGACTGTGGCAAGTCTGGAACAACTTCCTCGCCACGCGCGCGGGAGCCTCCGTCGCCGCGTTCGACTACTGGGCCAGCAGCCGGGTTATCCCGTACACGATCAATGAGTTCCCGTTCTGGAGTCTCCTCTACGCCGATCTGCACGCTCACCTTATTGATCTGCCTATCGTTATCCTGAACATTGGCCTGTGCGCATCGCTGCTCATGCGCTCGCGGCGAAATGGAGGGCGGTGGATACCCACGATCCCGACGCTCGCGGTAGCCGCGCTCGCGCTCGGCGCGACATGGTGCGTCAACACCTGGGATCTGCCTGCGAGCGTGTTGATATTCGTAGCTGTCAGTCTGCTGAGGCTCGCGCGCTTTGGATCGGCGCTGCCACAAACATGGCAAGAGACATTCGCCGGCGTGCGCTGGCCGTCGATCCGGTCATGGGCGCTGGCTGTCGGCTTGACGCTCGCCGCGACGTTCGCGCTCTACCTCCCGTTCCACATGGGATTCCAGAACTTCACGTCGGGTATCGCGCAGGTGACGACGCCGACTGATCCCCGCCAGTTTTTCACCCTGTTCGGGATCTGGCTGTTTCTCATCGTCACATTCTTCATCGTGGAGTTGCGCGACCGGCTGCAGCGCGACGGTGTCATCAACCAAGGTACAGATGACAATGCTTGGCGCATGCCACTCTGGCAACTTGCGACTATTGTGGTCGCGGGGCTGCTCCTCTGCCTCGCATTCCATCTAGATGTCGCACTCGCCGTCCTGGTCGCGCTAGGAGGGTGGCTGGCGTTCGATCTCCGTCTTAAGCCGCTCAAGGTGTTCACGCTCTTGTTGGCCGTGCTCGGCCTGGCGATCGCAACCGGCGTTGAGCTCTTCTACCTGCGCGACTTCCTGGACGGCAGCGCGTGGGAACGTATGAACACAGTATTTAAGTTCTACTATCAGGTGTGGGTCTTCTTCTCCCTCTCGGGCGCGCTCATCGTCGTTCAACTGCTGCCGCGCGCGCTTGGAATCGCTGCCACCGCTCCCTATCACCGCTTACTCTCACCTTCGAGCCAGGCTCCGGCGCGTTACACCCCAATCGAAGCGGGCGCGCGTGTCGCCTGGATTGTCGTTTTCTCGTTGCTACTCGGCGGATCGCTCATCTTCGACAACGCCGGAACCCAGGCGCGCGTGAATGATCCTGCCGTCTGGGCTGCGGTTCAGCCTCCGCCCGGTGGCGTCCAACCTCAGGGACTGTCGCTGGATGGCATGGCGTACATGCGCGGGTGGTATCCGGAAGACTATGCGGCGATCAACTGGCTGAACGCGCATGTCGTTGGCGCGCCGACCATTGTTGAGGCCAGTTCAGGGCCGTATCAGTGGTATAACCGCGTTTCGATCTACACCGGATTGCCTGATGTCCTTGGCTGGGGCAGTCACGAGCAGCAGCAGCGATATCCCGATCAAGTTTCGGCTCGCCAGTTCGCCGTGCAGTCCTTCTACCTGACGACCGATCCGAACACTGCAACGCACTTCCTGGCGCAATTCAATGTGCGTTACGTCTATCTCGGCGGGATGGAGCGCTCCTGCATCGTCACAGGCCCCAACGGCGGATGCGTCGCGCTCCCGCAACAGTCCCTCACCAAATTCGACTCCATGGTCCGCCTGGGAATCCTCAAACCGGTATTCGTTATGGGCGCGACCACCATCTATCAGGTGATCCATACATGAGCGCCGCCATCGTCTGGTGGGTCGCCATCGAAGCGCTTGGCCTGGCTAGCGCGCCGCTCGCCGTAGTAATCTTCCGGAATCTTCCTGACCGTGGCTGGGCATTTGCCAAGCCGTTTGGATTGCTCACACTCGGCTGGCTCATCTGGCTGCCGCTGAGTGTCATCCAGGCATTGCCATTCAGTTCAGCGTGGATCATTGCAACGGGTGTGATCTTCCTCGCGAGCAATGCCGCATTGCTGCGCGTGAAGTCCGTCCGCGACGCGCTTATCGGACTGCTTAGATCGTCCTGGGGATACGCCTTGGCGACGGAGGCGCTGTTTACCATCGCTTATGCCACGATGCTCTGGGAGCGCTCGTTCACGCCTGCGGTAGCAGATACCGAGAAATTCATGGATGTGGCGTTTCTCGCCGCCATCTGGCGCGCGCCGCACTTGCCGCCCCCCGATCCGTGGCTGAGCGGTTACTCCCTGAACTACTACTATTTCGGCCATTATCTCATGGCGCTGCCGGCCAAGGTCTTCAACACTCCGCCCGCGATCGCCTTCAATCTGGCGATTGGCCTGACGTTCGCGCTGTCAATTGTCGCAGTCTACGGTGTCGCCACCAACATTTGGCTGAGCGCGCGCCGCGTCACGCCATCCCCACGCGACTTTCCGGTCGCCTCGCTCGTTGGGTTTACCTCCGCGGCGCTGACGATGGTCGCTGGCAATCTGGCTGGAGCGCAGGTATGGCTCACTCAGGCGCGGAAAGCGGCCGCGCAAGACCCGGCGCTCGGAGGAAATCTCTGGGCCTGGTGGACACATCGTGACTTGTGGCTGACATATGACTGGTGGTCACCGTCGCGAGTCTTGCCGAATACCATCAATGAATTCCCCGGGTTCAGCTTCATCCTCGCCGATCTGCACGCGCATGTCCTGGCGCTTCCGTACGCGACGCTCGGCATCGGGCTTGCCCTCAATATGCTACTGGCGCGCGGACGCGGCATGCTGGCGTTTGGCGGGCGCATGTGGCCACTTGGTCTGGCGGGAAGCGCCGTAGCGCTGGGCGGGCTCTACGCGATCAACGGCTGGGACCTTCCAACCTACCTGGGACTGGTCATCCTTTCCCTGCTACTGCAGCAATGGAGCGCTCACGGCCAACGGCTCACCAGAGACCTCCTGCTCAATGCGGGTACCGCCGCGATAATACTGGCTTCGCTGGCGTTTCTGGCTTACACGCCGTTCTACCTGACCTTCACATCGCCGGCCCAGGGCATCGGAGTGGTTCCCGTCACCGGGCGCTCACTGCCAGGAGACGTCTGGAATGTCTTTACACTCCCCGCAACCCTCGCGCTCACCTACCTTGCGATACGCGTCGGCCCCCCGCTCCAGCGGCAAGCGCTTCCCGCGCTCGCCAGCGTTTGGAGTCAGCAAAGCGCCGAGCGAATCCGCGCCCGATTGCTCTCCCTTCCGGCGTCCATTGTCGGAGCCACGCCGGTGGTCCTCCTGGTAGCACTGACACTGCTCACGAACCGCTCGACGACCTGGACGCTTTTCTGGACGTTGGTGATAGTCTGTGTGTGCGCCGCGCTGCTCCTTACCGACCTCAGCCAGCGAAGTCTGGCGACCCCGCGAGGCGCGATGATGTCGCCGCTTCTGATCGGCTGCGCCGCTGGCTTGATTTTAATCTGCGAGGTCATCTACCTGCGCGATGTATTTGGTGGAACTCTGTTCCGCATGAATACAGTGTTCAAGTTCTATTACCAGGCGTGGCTGCTGGTTGGGGTCACGACCGGTCCGCTGATGGCATGGCTGTGTGGCCACGCGCTGGGCGCGATTCGAGGGAGTTGGACGGCAGTTGTTGTGCGCCGAGAGGCGCCCACTCCAGCGCTCCTGGCCGCGGGCAATGGCGGCGGCGCAGCGCGTCGCGACGCTCGCGAAGAGACCTCCCGCGCCGGACGAGGCGTACAGTGGGGCGTCGTCCAGGCAACGCGCGCAATCTTTGCGTCAGCCTGGCTGGTCGGGATGGCCGCACTGCTCCTCGGATGCATGATATACCCAACCCTTGCCATCGCTGCGCGCACCGAAAATCTCTCGTTGTCCCATTCGCTTGACGGCGCGGCCTACATGGCCCAAGATTCCACAGATATGGGTGACGGGCCAGCGGTCGCCTGGTTGAACGCACATGTCACAGGCGACAAAGTGATCGTCGAGGCGGCGCGCTTTGATGAATACACCCATCTCGGCCGGGTCTCAGCGTTCACGGGTCTGCCGGCGCTCGTCGGTTGGGGCGGACACGAGGAACAATGGCGATACAACTGGTTCCAGCGAGCGGATCGCGGCGGAATCCTCTCAGAGCGGCTTAGCGACGTGAGCCAGGTCTACACGAATCCCAATAGCGGCGCTGTCCTGGCGATTCTGCGGCGGAACCACGTCCAATATGTCTACGTTGGCGCCGCGGAGCGGCAGACGTATCCAACAGCCAATCTCGATCGATTCTCTGACTATCTACAGGTCGTCTATCGTGACGCCAACGTAACGATCTACGCGGTTCCGCTCGCGTAGTTCCTTACCCGCCCTTCAACGATCAGGAGTGTATTCATGGGAGCACAACGCATCTACCGACGCCAACGCGGGGCGCCAGCCCGGCGGAGCGCCATCGCGCGCGCTGGCGGCCCTGCGTCGCTCCCCACCGACCACGAATACACCCTCCACGCAGCGCAGGAGGCGGAGCTTGAGGCCCAGCCGATAGCTACCACAGAGGACGCTGAGTCGGCACTCGACGAAGCATTCACTCAGGATAGCCTGGTGCAGCGCGCGAGAGCGTGGCTCGCCCGGCGCACATGGGAACAATGGGCCTGGTTTGCGGTATTGCTGCTGGCAGGCGCGTTGAGATTCTGGGACCTCGGCGGTAAGGCGCTGCACCATGACGAGAGCATGCATGCATTCTATTCGCTGCTCTTCGCCCGTGACCCATCCAGCTACGCCTACAATCCACTCCTCCACGGCCCGTTCCAGTTCCACGCCGAAGGCTTCATGTTCATGCTGTTGCTGGCGGCGGAGTCTATCTTCCGAGCGGGCGCCGCGGGCTCACATCCATGGATCAACGACGCGACCGCGCGGATCGTGCCCGCGCTCTTTGGCCTTGGCATCGTCGCGCTGCCAATCGGCTTGCGGCGCGAGCTCACACGCAGTGGAGCCCTTATCGCGGGCTTCCTGCTCGCGATTTCGCCCTCCTATGTCTACTTTTCGCGTTTCCTTCGCGAAGATATCTACTTCAATTTCTTCATGTTCGCGATGGTTGTTTGCGCCGTGCGCTTCGCAACTTCGCGGCGAATGCTCTGGCTCACGCTGACAGCCGCCGCCACCATCCTGGCCTATGCGACGTTCGAGGGCATATTCTTGACGCTGCTGATCTTCATCGGATTCCTTGTCGTCGTGTTGGTATGGGAATTCGCTGAGATTCTCGCGCCACGGTTTCCTGTCGAGCTCTCGGCGATCCAAAAGCTGCTCTTCACCCGCGCGATTCTCTTCGTGGCGCTTACTGGCGTATGCGCCATAGCGGCGAGTTGGGCGCTTCACACCATGCGCGATCTGTCCACATATATCACGACACATCCAACCCAATCAGACGCCAACGTGGCGCTGCTGGAGCAGCGAACAGTCTCATTCCTGCTCTATCTGAGCATCGCGCTTGCTCTGGTTGTCATCATCGCGCTCGTCTGGCAAATCGCTCGCGACAATGAGCTCTATGACCGCAAACTGCGAAGCGCCGACTTCAGCGAACTCGAAGAGTCAGTTGAACCAATGTCTGAGGACGCCACCGGAAGGGCTTCGATGTCGCTAGCGAAGCGCATCGAATACGTCATCGGCGCGCCTGGGCGGTGCGCGACCCGCATGCGCTCGAGACTCGACAGTGACCGCCAGCCGCTTCTCAACCTGCTATTGGGCGTCTCATGGACGCAATGGTTTGTCGCTTTCGTGACAGCCTGGATGATTTTCGTCGCGCTCTTCTGGGAGTTCCCAGGCGCGGGCCGCACGATCGGCCAGGGATTCGAGGAAGGCATCGGCCACGGCGTGTGGCAGGGCCTCTATTACTGGCTGCAGCAGCAAGATGTCGCCCGCGGCGGACAGCCGGTCTACTACTACTTCCTGCTCATCCCGCTGTACGAACAACTGGCGGTCGTCCTTGGCATAGCAGGCGTGGTCTACTCAATTGTCCGGCCCAACCGGTTCCGATTGTTTCTCGTCTGGTGGTTCCTGGGTTCGCTTGCGATCTACAGTTGGGCAGGCGAGAAAATGCCCTGGCTCTCCATCCACATCCTACTGCCGCTCATGCTGCTCGCCGCTATCGCGATCAACCGGGCCCTTCAGGGCACACTCGCGTTTGCGCGCAAGCTCCGCGCGGGCGTGCCGGCGGGCGGCGCTATTGACTGGCTGTCGGGCAGTTCAGTTGCCGGCATCGCGCTCACCGTACTGTTGCTCATCCCTATGATCCACAGTATGGTGGTTCTCACGTACAAGGACCCTTCAAATGGTCCCCTCGAGATGATGGTGTACGTGCAGACGACACAAGACGTTGATACTGTCATGGCGAAGATCGCGCAAGCGGATCAAAACCTGTATGGAGGCAAGCATCAACTCAAGCTCGTCGTGGGGCAAGGTGAAGAATGGCCAATGTACTGGTATCTGCGGGACTACTGGCTCGACCCACACCCCGGATTTTACGTCACCTGGGACCCGCTGAGCGTGAATGGCTCCAATCCCTACACCAGTCTCAACCCGGACGCGCTCATCCTGTTACCCGGTGACCAGGTGCAGCAATTCTTGCAGGCGCATCCCAAGGGATACCACATGAAAGAGTACATCCTGCGCTCGTGGTTTGATGAGTCATACAAGCCGCAGTTAGCGTGTTTGCAGAGCGGCCAGAAGTGCCCGGCGAATATCAATTACGCGCTATATGGGCAGGGGCTGGGGCCGTGGCTCACGTATGGCTCGTCGCCACCCTCCCAAGCGAAGTTCAATGTGGGCAAGGTGGCGTCGCGCCTGTGGAACTGGCTGTGGTTGCGCCAACCGCTTGGCGCAACCACAGGACCGTACTATGACTTTGTCTTCATCGTCAAAGATACCGCGGGCGTGAAGCCGTAGGAATCGCACCCTACGCAGAACCGATGCCTTCGCTCCCGCTTCACTTGCCTGTGCCCAATCGCGACACCGGCCCACGCCAAATGTACAGGCATGGGCCGGTGTCGAGACTGAGCGCCTACTCGTCAGGATGCGACGTTTTCGCTGTCCGGTTGTGATTGCTCTGGCCGCCCTTCTTGCCAATCGTGGCATAGAAAGCTGAGCCGCGCCGTTTCTTCGTCGTTTCTCCGCCCTTGCGGCCAATCTCGGTGTAGAATTCCGAGCCGTGCTGGCGACGCACGGTATCGCCGCCTTTCTTGCCAATTTTGGCGAAGAATTCCGCACCGTACTTCTCGCGCACCGCACGGCCTCCTCGCCGCGCCTCCTCTGTGCCAGCGACCGGGCCGCGCTTGCGACCTTTGCGCTCCGGATGCTCAGCCATGGTCGTACTCCTCCTGGCGCTACCGCGCCAACACGCCACCTAAGAACGCCGCCACAATGACCATCTCTTTCCCCCCGCGCCTCTTGGAGTCCCGCCTGTGGAAGCAAGGGGCAAGCATCGCCAATAAGACGGATGAGCGCGCCCCAGAGTTACATAATACAAGGCGTAGCGTGGCGCCTTTGGACGTGGCGCCCTAGCCAGATGACCCCATGCCCGACGCCCCTTAAGGCCCGGAGCCGCGTGATATACTGACCCCGCCTGCTAGCGTTGCTGGCCCCGCCGGTCGGCGCGGGCCGCCAGAGATCGGGAGCGGCGCGCCTTGGCTGGAGTACCAACCCGGATCACCTACGCTGATCCATACGCGATCCTCGACACCGCAGGCCAGCAGAAGGAAGCGCTCGCGGGCCCGCAATGGTACGCCCTCGCCATACGCGCGCGCGCGCTGCGCCGGGCCGCCACGCTCGACAAGCTACTCGCTCCGCAAGCGCTCTACGACCGCCTTCGACCCCATCCCTATCAATTGCGCGTAGTCGAGCAGACGCTGCGCGAAAAAGCGCCAGCCGCGATCTTGGCCGACGAGGTGGGGCTCGGCAAGACAGTGGAAGCGGGGCTGATCTACAAGGAACTGGCGCTTCGCGGCGTCGTGCGCTCCACGCTGATCCTGACTCCCAAAGCGCTGCTGGCGCAGTGGCAGGACGAACTTGCCGAACGTTTTGATGAAGACTTTGTACTGACGGATGAGAAGCGCTTCCGCGGGTTCGAAGTGGAAGATCGGATTATCTGTTCCTTGCCACAGTTCGTCCGTTCATTCGACCAAATTGGCGCGCGTCCGTGGGACATGCTTATCGTGGACGAAGCGCATCTGCTTGCCAATCTGCAATCAAAGCGCAGGCAGCGCGTCGGTGAGCTCCGCTCTCGCTGGCGGCTGCTGCTGACAGCTACTCCAGTCGCGAACAAGCTTACCGACCTCTACAGCCTGATTGATCTCGTGGCGCCGGGCAAGCTCGGCTCCTTGCGCGATTTCGAAGCGGAGTTTGTCGCCGATCCGGGAACTGCTCGCGTCCTGCGCCCGCAGCGCGCGCCCAAGTTGCGGGCGATCACGCGTGAGGTGATGTGTCGCACCCGCCGCGCCGACACGGATATTACTTTTGCCGGTCGCACAGTGAACACCCGTACAATACCCGCGACTCCCTCGGAGGACGCGCTGATCGCTGATGTGACCGACTACCTGCGCCGCATGTACCGGCGCGCGCCAACCACTCGCCTCAATCGCGGCGCTGTCATCCGCGAAATCATGGCGCTGCAACAGTCGCTCACCAGCAGCCCACGCGCTATCGAGGCGTCGCTCCGCCGCCGCGCTGAGAACCACCCAGACGAGGCAGGCGCGCTGCTCGCCCTTGCTAACCGCTGCGTATCCGTCGAAAGCGCGAAAGAATCGCTATTACTCGACACGCTTGCCGAGATTCCAGACGAACCAGCGCTGATCTTTACGCTCCGGCTCGACACCGCCACGCGGCTCTGCGATGTCATTCGAGCGCGCGGCCGCACCGCGGATCGCTACATCGGCGCCCTTTCGCGAGCCGAGCGTGAGGCAATGGTCGCGCGTTTCAATGCGGGGGAGCTCAGCGCGCTTGTCGCGACAGACGCCGGCGCCGAGGGCCTCAATCTACAGCAGCGTTGTCATGTGGTCTTCAACTACGATCTCCACTGGAACCCGATGCGCATCGAACAGCGCATCGGTCGTGTCCACCGACTCGGCCAGACGCAGGACGTAGCGGTCTTCAATTTCGTCCTTCGCGACAGCGTGGACGACTACGTCCTGCGATTGCTCTACCAGAAAATCAATCTGTTCACGATGACGGTTGGCGCGCTCGAAACCGTACTCGCAGAGGCGCAAGATGGCGAGATTGACCTCGAGGAGCGCGTACTCGAAATCCTGCTGAAGAGCGAATCTGGGGATGACGTGCGACGGCAGGTTGAGTCGCTGGGCGATGAGCTACTGTTGGCGATGAACAAGCAGCGTGAGGCGGAATCGTTCACGTTGGAGGCGCTCGGATGAGGTGGTTCTGGCAGCGCAAGAAACCAGCGACGCCAGCGGCCAGCGCGAACGCGACCGCTGAATCGTTCGAGCGACCAGCGCGGGTCACTTCGCCGCGCGCCGCCCAACGGACGCACCCGCTTCAACTCAATCTGGAGCCGCGCGACGCGATACTGGCTTTCGCGCGCGACCTTCTCAACGCGCAGGGCGCGCGGGTGCGCGTGGAAGAAGACGTCCTGGTCACCGCCGCCTTCCCCGACAGCAAGCTGGTCCGCTACACCACCTCCCTCAGTCGCGCGCGAGCCGAAGAGTCGACCGCGCTTCTCACGCAGGGAGCTCCTGCGCTGGACTCATTGTTCGAAATCGCTGAGCGCCGCGCCCGCCTCACCGCCGCCACGCTTACTGTGGTCGAGGAGCCTGTGGCTCTAGCGCTGCGTATGTTGAGCAATCACGCAATGTGCGGTCAGTGCGTCGCGGTGGTGGGAGGCGAATCACGGCGCGGTCGCGGCGCTTGCGACGCGTGCCCGCTCAGGACTGGGACGCTCGCGCTCCGGTGGGAGAGTCCTCCCACCGGAGGCCATGTCCTTCAGTGGGAGCAAGAGACAAGTATCGAGCTTACCTACCGCGTCACGAGCCGGGATCGCCGCGGACGTCTCGATGAATGGCTCCGCTTCGCATTCGACCCCTCCAATGGCCAGCTCCTGCCGCTGTTGAGCATCGAGCGCCTCACAACCGCACACGCGACCGATGCTCTGGAACACCCACCGATTGAGGCGATTCGCGCCACTACGGAATACGCGCGGAAAACGCTCACTCCCTCCGTGGAAGCGCTCGCAGCGTTCCGAACGCAACATGTG
Organism: Ktedonobacterales bacterium; assembly: GCA_036391685.1. Taxonomy (GTDB): domain Bacteria; phylum Chloroflexota; class Ktedonobacteria; order Ktedonobacterales; family JADMIN01; genus JAKAIY01. The sequence goes on along the minus strand of DASVZK010000039.1, from coordinate 13,585 downwards.
GCGGCCGATTATCAGCGAAGAGTCGAAGACCTCACGACCACCAGTGAGCGGTTCAAGCGGGAGCGGCCAGCGGAAATCGACATCATCTCATCGTCGCTCGCGCGCGATTTGGCGGCGCTCGCGGAAGTCTATGGCGTCGAGGTCGAAGCCGCGCTGGAAAGCGCGTGTATCATTGTCTCGCCAGTCGCCCTGGTCTCGATGCAGACCGCCCTCGACGCCGGACCGACGGTTCGTGTAGACGCGGGCCGTGGCGCGCTTCGGTCCCCGACCTGTATGCGCTGCGCCCAACCTGTGAGCGCCGGCCGCGTCTGCGCCAGCGGTCATGTGTATTGCGCGGCCTGTGCGGAAGCCTGCTCGCGCTGCGGTAATCTCCGTTGCGCCGCCTGTGGCGATAAAGCGCTGAGCGCGTGCGGGCTGTGTCGTGAAAAGACCTGTCAAGACTGCACGCGCGCCTGTGACACGTGCCAGGATCTGTTTTGCGCTGACCATGTCTGGACCTGCGTCGCGGGCGACCGCACACTGTGCCTGCGCCACCTGACGCTCTGTGATGAGTGCCAGGCGCCGTTGTGCGAGACGCACGCCGCCACTTGCGCTCGCTGTGACACACGGCTCTGTCCTCAGCACATTCAGCGCTGCGCGGCGGACAGTGAGCCACTATGCGCGAAACATGCCGGCTCATGCGTGACATGCGAGCGGCCGCTGTGCGCGCCCCACGCGACCACATGCGCGGAATGCGGCCAGCCGGTGTGCCCCGCGGACCTACAAGAGTGCTCCGGCTGCGGTCGTGTCCTCTGCGCCTGCGCAAACCTCACGCCATGCGCGACATGCGGCGTCCCCTATTGCGCGCGGTGCCACGCGGGGACGCCAGCATGTCCGGCATGCCGCGCGCTCGCCCCCGCCAGCGAAAGTGATCTCGCGTTGTTGCGATCTGCGGCCGGGCAAGATCCCGCCATCGCCCTCAAGCGCCCCTGGCTTGTGGGCCAAAACACACGGGCGCGCGTTTTTGTCTCGCGTGGACTTGGCCGCGAAGAAGCTGTCGTCCTCTCCGCGGAGGGAGATATCATCGTTACTCACCGCAAAGGATGGCGCGCGTGACAAGTGACAAGCCAACGCTTCAAGTGGTCCTTAGCGCCCAACGCGCCAGGGCGATACTTGGACAGTGCGCAGATTCTCCATTAGATGCCACACCGTCGCGAGCTGAGATCGCGTCGGCGCTCACCTCGTTAGGTCAGGCCGAATATCCGCCTGCCAAGCTCGACCTGCTGCGGAAGACCTTCGCCTCCGCCAAAATCCAGCAAGATGCGCTGCTCATGACGCCAGCGCAGGCCGAACGCACGCTCGTCCAGCGCACCCGCCGGGCAAAGCCCAAACCCGACGCCGAGATGACCGATGGCGCGCTGACTGTCGCAAGCCTCGACGCGCTGCCAGAGGGCGCCTGGGTAGCATGCGCGCGCTGGCTGGCGGAGCAGGCAGGATACGTTGTAGAAGAGAACCCACTCCTGCAACGCGAAGCATCTCTCGCGTGGCAAGCGCGCGAGGTCGGAGACGACGGCAGGAACGCTGTCGTTTGCGCGCTCCGGCTGCCACCGGGAGCGCTCCTGCTGGATTCCGATCTGAGGCATTTTCAGACCATCGCCGAAAATGAACGGGGCGCCAGCCTCATGGTACTGACCCCTGCCGAAGCGACAACGGGCGCACGTCTCTTGGCGCGCGAGCTTTCCGCGCGGCTGCTGGATCGCGACGATCTGGCGCGCCTGCTCGCCAGCCTGGCCACAGAATTCGCCCGGGAACGCGCGCAAACGCGGGATGATCGCACAGCGAGGGCAAAAGCCGCTGCCAGCGCACGCAAAAAGATTCTCGCGGCGCTCATAGCCGCCGACGAGCTTGCCAAAGCGCCGCGCCTACCGAAGCGCGCCACAGGCCGGCCCGCGGTGAAAAAGGCGTATGAACAGGCAAGTGAGGCGAACCGCTTTGCCAGCCAGGCGCTCGTCGCGTGGGAAACACTCGTCACAGAATGGAATGCGACGTTCGCCGAGCGGGCCGCGCGGGATGGCTCTCTGGAACTGCTTGCGGATGCGCCTGTGTGGACGGAACTCGGCGCGAGGGCCGACCACTTGAAGAAACCGCTGCTCGACGCATTGCGCGCTGGGGCCAGGACGCCCGGCGATGGAGACCTGGGCTATGGCGCGTGGAGACAGGCGCTGGGCGAAGAACTGGCGGCACGATGCTCTGCGATACTTTGGCGCGCAACGCTGGTCGATCCTTCCCACTGGACCAACTTCGACCAGGCGGTCAACGATAATGCGGCGCGTGAAGCGTCACTGGCGGACAACGCCGCCATCCATGCCGCCGCACGCGCCGCACGCGCGCAGACATCCCTCAAGGAACGCGCTGGGACCTAATCCACACCGACTCTGGTTAGCTCTCCGCGCGCGCCCAGAATTCCATCAGGTCGCTCTTAGAGAGCACTCCTCGCAGCCCGTCATCGCCCATGACCGCAATCGCCGTCTGGCCGCCAGCGAAGACCGCATACGCGTCGCGCACGGTCGCGGTATCCGGCATCGATGGGAGGGGTGGCCCTTGCCAGTCGCGCACGCGCTTGTCGGTCAGCCGTTCTCCGGTCGCCAGCCGCTGCAGCAATTGCGTTTCGGTCAGCGAGCCAGCGATCGCTCCTCCAGCGATCACCGGAAGTTGCGAGATGCCGTACTGGTGAAAGCGCTCGATTGCCGTCGCCACCAAATCATCGGGCGCGACACCGATGACCGACGGCAGCGCCGGCTCGGACTTGCGCCGGAACGAGAGCACGTCAGCCAGCGTCGGCTGGGTATGCGTCTCGATGAATCCGTTCTCCCGCATCCACGTTTCATTGTAGATCTTGGATAGATACCCGCGACCGTTATCTGGCAGCAAGGTGACAATCACATCATCCGGTCCGCAGCGCTCAGCATATTTCAGAGCCGCCGCGAGCGCCGTGCCACATGATCCGCCGCACAGGATGCCCTCCTCGTGCGCCAGGCGCAGCGTCAGCGCGAAGGAAGTCGCGTCGTCCACCCGAATGACTTCGTCTACCACCGACTCGTCCCAGTTTTCGGGGAAGGTATCGGTTCCGATCCCCTCGACCTTGTAGGGATGCGGTGTGTCACCGGAATAGATCGAACCGGCAGGATCAGCGCCAATCACCTTGACGGCCGGGTTCTGCTCTTTGAGGTACCGCGCTGTGCCGACAATCGTGCCCGCCGTGCCGACACCAGCGACGAAGGCAGTCACCTTGCCGTCCGTATCGCGCCAAATCTCAGGCCCAGTTGTGTGATAGTGCGAGAGCGGATTGGCCGGGTTGGCGTACTGGTTTGGGCTACACGCTCCAGGAATCTCGCGAGCCAAGCGCTCGGCGACGACGTGATAGTTTTCGGGCTCGTCATGCCCTGCGCTGCTGGGACAAATGACGACCTCGGCGCCATATGCGCGCAGTAGGCTGCGCTTCTCTTCGGATACCTTGTCGGTCATGACGCAGACGAGGCGATAACCTTTGACTGCCGCCGCTAGCGCCAGTCCCACGCCTGTATTGCCACTGGTCGGCTCGACAATGGTGCCACCAGGTTTCAGCTGGCCGCTGCGCTCCATTGACTCAACCAACCCGACACCGATGCGGTCCTTGACACTACCGCCGGGATTGAAATACTCCACTTTGGCAAGCATGAGCGGCTGTACGCCGTGCGCCATCCGGTTGAGGCGCACAAGTGGTGTCTCACCAATTGTCTCGAGTATCGAAGCGTTGTATTTCATCTTCTCCCGGCCAGCCAGCGCTGTGGCTGTTCCCTTCATCAATTTGGCGCCAGCGCGATCATTGCGACAGCGCCACTCTTCCGCGCGCGCCGTTGCGCGCTCTCACGCATCCTACGCCGAAACATCGCGTTGGAAAAGGCGCCCATCCCATTCGAGCGCCACAGCGCCGGAAAACGCCGTATAATCGTGGGCGAAGATGGTGGCGACAGCTACGCTAATTTGGCCCGGCGCCACCGCCCATAGGAGTACACGAACCACATGGTCTCCGCCGCAAAATGGGGCGCCATCGTCGGCGTCGCCGTCTATATCATCTCCCAGGCGCTCTATTTCGCTGGGGTCGCCCTATTCGGCCCATCCCCTGCCGATCCCTCCCATCCTGCAAAGTATGCGTTAGGGTGCGTCGACCTTTTGATCATCGCCTTTGCCTTTTCCACATCAGGTTTCTATGCTGGGCGCGAAACGCGCGTGGCCGGTCTGGGCGCTGTCGCTGGCATGGTCACGTTTGTCACGTACGGACTACTCCTGGGCGTCATTCCGCTCGGCCAACGGGTCACGCCTGGGCAGGGCGGCGCGACACTAGGGCAGGACATCGCGTTGGGTATCGTGACGGTTGGTATCTATCTGGGAATCTCTGCTCTAATTGGATGGCTGGGTGGCCGGCCCGGCGCGACGCGCGGCAAGGCCGACGCCCGCCAGGCGCCGAGTGCGCCCAAATAGCGCGGGTCGAGGCGTTTACAATAATGGTCAGTATTCAGGCTCGTATTTTCGCTACTATCCTGCGGCTCGTCTTCAGGCCGGGATGGTACTACAGCTGGACTAGACAGAATACGCCGCGTGATCGCGGGGGTGGCATCGGGGACGCCGTTCGCCGACCAAACCGTGGCTTCTCGGTCAAGCCAGTCAACGCCGGCAGCGTTCCCTGCGCCTGGATCGAACCGGAGGAGGCGCGCGCGGCGCCGCTCATCCTGTACCTGCATGGTGGCGCATATACCTCGGGGTCATACGTTACTTATCTGGATATGCTGGGGTTGCTGGCTCGCGCCTACGGCGTGCGCTCCCTCTATGTTGATTACCGACTCGCGCCCCGCCACGTCTTTCCCGCCGCGGTCGATGACTCGCTTGAGGTCTACCGTTGGTTACTGGACTCCGGCGTCTCGCCGGCTCATGTCATCTTCGCGGGCGATTCCGCGGGCGGCGGCCTGGCGCTGGCGACCATGCTCGCGGCGCATAACGCCTCGCTCGCGCTTCCGGCGGGTGGAACGCTCCTTTCGCCCTGGACTGATCTTGAAGGAACCGGAGCGTCACTTGAAACGCGCAGGCGCGCAGACCCAATGCTCAAGCCCCCACGGATGAAGCCAAGCGGCCACGTGTATTTGGGTGGCGCCAACGCGCGCTCCCCGTTGGCCTCACCCCTCTTCGCGGACCTGAGCGGGCTGCCGCCGCTACTCATCCATGTCGGCGACGCGGAGATCCTGCTCGATGACTCTACCCGGTTCGCAGACCGCGCGCGTGAAGCGGGCGTAGATGTAACGCTCCGAGTGTGGCCTGGACTGTTCCACGTCTTTCCACTCTTTCCGAGCGCGCTCCCGGAGGCGCGCAAAGCTGTCAGCGAGATGGCTTCGTTCATCCTTGCGCATGCCCGCTAGACTAGACTCGAAGTCAGTCCCGTAGAGCGCGCTCTGCTTCGATACGCTCCGTTTCGGGGGCGCCCAGGTTCTGCAGCGCCAGCGGGAAGCGCAACTCAGCAACCGTCCAGTTGCGCCCGCCCGCTCCCGCGCCGTCGGCCGCGGCGCCATTGCCGCCAGCGCCACGCAACGCGCTGGCGGCATACGCGGCGGCGTCGTCAGTGGTAGTGAATACGGTCGCGGTTCCCTGAAGTCCAGAGCGAGTCAAGCTGTGGACCAGTTGTAGGCCTAGCCCATCCGAGCGCTCAAACGAAAACCCGGCGGGAGGTGGAACACCATCATTGGCGAGACGCACCACAATACGGTCGCCGTCATCCGCTGCCGAAATCCGGATTTCACCCTCTGTCTGGCCCTCAAAGCCATGCTCGATGGCGTTGGCGATCAATTCATTGAAGACAATCGCAAGCGTTGTAGCTTGCTCGGAGGGCAGCGTGTAGGGCGCTGAGCCTATGTCGAAGTTGATGCGCATGTTGGGAGAAACCAGATTCGCCTGCACCACGCCGACAATGTTGCGCGCGATCTCGTCAATTCTGGCGACTCCTACTTCCCCGACGGTGAGCAGATCGTGAATGGCGGCGATCCCCTGGATGCGGCCAACCGTCTCCGCCAGAATCTCCAGTATCTCGGGATTGCTCGCGCGTCGCCGCTGCATGTTGAGAATCGCGGCCACTTGAGACAGGTTGTTTTTCACGCGGTGGTGCATCTCGCGAAGCAACGCCTCATGTTTGCGAAGGCCAGCCTGCGTTTCCTCAAACAACCTGGCGTTCTCGATGGCGATCGCCGCCACGTTGGCAAACGTCATCACCAGCCGCACCTGAGTGTCACTCAACATATGGCGCTGGCTGCTGAAGACACAGAGCGTGCCGAGGGAGTTATGGGTGGTCGCCAGCGGCACACATAACGTCGACCGCACGCCGCCAAGCGCCTCATCCGGCAAAGCCCGCAAAAAACAGTCGGAGTCGAGACGCATGCAGTCAAGGTTGGTGACAGAGGCGCCTGTTTGCACAGCGCGCCCTGCGCAACATTGCCCCACTGAAACTGACAGTCGCTCGATCGCGCCGATCTCGAAGCCAGAAGCGGCGCGCGCATGCAAGCGACCCGTCATCGGATCGTACTCGAAGAGTACCGACTTGTCTGCGCCACTCAATAGCACGGAGCGGTCCGCAATGCTTTCCAGCACGTTTTTGAGCGAAAGCGATGAGGCTACCTGGGCAGACACGTCGTAGAAGGCGCTCAGTTCATGGTAGCGGCGACGAACTGCTTCGTCCGTCGCCTCATGCAGCCGCGCGTTCTCGATGCTCATGGCAAGCTGGCCAGCGACAACCTCCAGGAACACCTCATCGTCATCCGAGAACGCGCGAGGCTCGTTGCTCTGGACGTTGATGACGCCCTCCAGCTTCTCGACCATGAAGTAGATGATGGGAACCGAGATCAATCCGCGCGCGGGCGGGTCAAAGCGTCGCGCTTCTTGCTCGAACGCAGCGTTTTCGTCGGACGCGGAAAGCACATCTTCGACACGCAACGGATGGCCCTGGTCGCCCACCAGGCCCGTGTAACCTTCGCCAATCGTGACACTATAGTGCGGCACCCGCAGGCGGGGCGCTTCGCTTGTGCCGCTCATCTCTAGTAACCGGGTGTAATCGTCGAAGAGAAAAATCGAGCAAAGATCAGCCCGCAAAAAGTCGGCAATCGCCTGAGCAGTGATGCGCAAGGTCTGATCGAGATCCAGCGCCGAATTTATCGCGGCGTTGACCTTGCGCAGTCCTTCAGCGACCGAAAGCGGCGGCCGGCTATCCGGGTCAGGTTCACGCGCCATCACCAGCGGCCCCGCCTTCCTATCATCGCCGACGACGCGCGTATAGTGCGCGGCATCGCGTATACACCATTAAGTATAGGACGATAGCGCGGCGCGGACGCCGCAGTCAAGCGTCGTCCGCGCCCCAGGAGACTCCGTGCGCGTAGACCAGGGTTGAAGTTGAGCGGCGCTTACCGTCCCCCCGGCACATCATCCTCGTTGTTTGTGACACCGGCCAGCACCGGCAGTACCGACGCTCGTGGGTCCACCCTCAAATCGTTAGATATCTCGCGCGTGACAAAGCCACCCGCGGCGATCCGCGCAGCCGCCTCGCGCGCTCCTGCGCTGCGCACCGCGCCTCGCAGACTGACTCGCCCGAGCGCCGAGTACACGCCAATGCGCTCCTCCGCGGTGGCGGGATCGCGCGCAAGCGCCGCGGAAATACTTGCCGCCAGCTCTGGGTCCGTGATCAGCTCGTTATGTACGGTCGACACGCCGCCGACTCCGCCCACGACGTTGCCCACCAACTGCCGGTTAAGCTCGCCGGAGACGTATCCGCGTAGCCAAATAACGCCGTCGACCGCCTGGATGTCCACACCGCCCATGTCCACACGGATCCTGGCGTAGCGCTCGATCTCACGCCGCACATCTTCGCGTAGCTCACCATCCGTGTGATAGGCGGTAAACGTCCCGCCACCGCGACTGGTGACCACGACGCCGCCGGCAGCGCTCTTGACTGAGGACGCGGAAATGGCATATTCGCCACCGGCGCGGCTCACCACGAGACTGAGTGGAGAGTACGAGTGGCCGTCGAATGTTATATGAGTGAGCCGTCCCGCACGCTTGCCATCGAGCGTCACCTGACTGGACGAAGTCACACGCGCGCCCGCTGGTGGCGTCGACGGCATTTCAGACCGCGCGACATCGACGCGCGCTTCGCGGTCGCTCGCTTCTATGAGGCGTCCTACCTCGGTGTACGCCAACCGGCCAAACACGCCGAACCGGACCCCAACAGCTACCGCCGCGCCGCTCTGCGCATCGATAACTACCTCGGCCAGCGTTCCACGCTCACCCTCATTCGTCAGGACATTCGAGCCGAATCGAATCTTGCGCACCGTGGTAAATTCCGCCACCGGCGTCTCCTTCTTCACATGTATTTGAGTCAATGAGAACTATCGAGCGCGACGTTGCGGCACATCTCGGTACATACGCGGTCAGGTGGCGTAACGCCCCAATTTTCAGTGTACCATGGCGCGCTTCACTGGGCAATCGCGCTCCAATTGAAGTCAGCCCCCCCCGTCCACGCGAGATAGACATGCGGCCGACCCTCCTGTACACTTGCAGGTGAGCGACAGCGCCTAGTCCACCGGTTGAGAACCTGACTGGCAGCGAGCGCCATGATGTGAGGAAAGGCGTACTATGTTCTTGCGATACGGCGTGCTGGCGGTCGCGCTCATCGCGATCGTGTCGGGTGTCATCGGCCTCGTCGTCGGCGGTCTGGTCGCGGTTACCGGTACAGCGCTCGATGTGTTCGCTCAGCCTTCGAAAGATGCCCTCGAGGCGGCAGGGGGGATTGCGCTGATCGTCGCGGGTCTGTCAGTCATGATCGTTGGCGTGTTCCAGATCATTTTTGGCATTGGCATGTGGCGCCTCAGCGTGTGGGCATGGGTCGCTGGCGTTATCATTCAGTCGTTCAGCCTTGTTACCGCGCTGCTTGGACTTTTCACTGGCGCGGCGATTCCCGCGTCGCTCCTAACGATTCTGATTTCCGGCGGCATGCTCGCCTTCTTGCTCACACCGCGCGTTCGCAAGGTCTTTGCGCGCAGACGGGCGGGCGCCTCAACTACGGCTGCGATTCAGGGCACGATGGTCAACCATTAGGCAGCGGTCCATCACCACCCATAGGCCTGCGCGCTCGGCGATCTCCGCACCTTCCTCGCTAATGACGCCAAGCTGCAGCCACAGCGCTTTCGCGCCGATCATCGCCGCTTCCTCGGCGATGGCTGGTACGGCGTGCGGCTGGCGGAAGACATCCACAATATCCACAGGAAATGGGATGTCGACCAGCGACGGATAGCATTTCTCACCGAGCGCCTCATCGAGGTTTGGATTGACGGGCGCAATGCGATATCCTTGCGCCTGCATATAAGCAGCGACTTCATGGCTGGGCCTGTCGCGCTGAGGCGAGAGGCCGACCACAGCAATCGTCTTCGCGGTGTTGATGACCTCAGCAATGACGCGCGGGTCCTGGTATCTATCGGGTACAGGGGCCATATTGCGGTCCGAAATATTCCTTGCTGCCGGAGTGTAACGGCTACCTGGTTGGGTCGGCCTCCCTGCGGGCGACGACCTGCATTTCGGGCGAATGTCGCAGAGTCTGGAAAACGACGCAATAACGCTCGGTCTTCTCCAGCAACGCAGCCAGCCGTTTATCGTCTTCGTCTGTGTCGAGTTCGAATGAAAGCGCGATGCGCTGGAAGCCTACCGGCGTTTCCCGATCCACGCCCATCGTGCCGCGAAAGTCCAGCGTTCCCTCCGCGCGCACGGTACCCTCGCGAATCTCAATCCCCATCGCGGTCGCGACGGATTGCAGTGTCACACCCGCGCAGGCCACCAGCGCTTCGAGGAGCATGTCACCTGAGCAGAGCGCAAGGCCATCTCCACCTGACAGGGGATGCAAGCCAGCCCGCGCCAGCGCCTTTCCTGTCTGCACATTGCACGTAACTCCCTCGCCCAGGCGGCCTTGCGCCTTGAGGATGATACAGGCTGTCTCGGGATCTTCACGATACCTTTGCTTCAGCGGCGCTTGAATCGCGCGCAGTTCTTCGGCCTTCATCGCTCTCCCCTCACTCTTCTCTCCGTGCCACGTTAGCGCACAATGGTCAGCATCGGTCGGATGTCAAACCGTAGGTGGGCGTGCGCCGTACGCAATGCCGCCTCCGCCGTCGCGGGATCGTCCGCCCGCGCAAAGATGAAACCCAGATAGCTTGCGCCCTCCGGGAGTGGAATGATGGGCGCGCGCAGGCGCGCGGTGATTTCCACGCCTGTTACCAGGGGTGTCGCGCAGGCGCGCTCGATACCCTCGACGCTGTGCAGGAGTCCTGCGCGGGGAATAGGAATCATCATCACACCTGCAGCAACGCCGGTTCGGTCAAGCGAGTCCAGATCTAACCCGAGCGCATGGCGCAAGAGAATCTCTTCAAGCCGCATACCCGCGCCAAACTCGAGTACGGTCGAACACAGTCCGCCGATGGATCGCCCCGCGATCTCCAGCATCCAGGGCCCGCGCTCATTGACCCGCAGCTCAGCATGTACGGGACCATCGCGTAGTCCGATGCTGCGCGCGGCGGTCGCCACCGCCGCCGATATCTCCGTCTGTGTCACTTCGCTCAGGCGCGACGGGGTAACATAGATCGTCTCTTCGAAGAATGGCCCATCCAGCGGATCAGGCTTGTCGAAAAGCGCGAGTGTATGCAGTTCACCGTTCGTCAGTAACCCCTCCAGCGCGACTTCGACGCCCGGTATAAAGTCCTCAACCAATATCTCTGTCGAGTCTTCAGGAAATCCGTCGGCGAGCAGGATCCGGGTCAGACGCGCGAGCGCCGCGGCCAGTTCTTCAGGTGTGTCGGCCCGAATTACGCCACGGCTGCCGGAGAGGCGCATGGGCTTGACCACACACGGGAACGTGATCTGCTGGGCGATGGTATCTGGGTCGTCGGTCAGACGGAAACGGCGGAATACAGGGCACGGGGCGCCCCCGGCCGCCATTAGCCGGCGCATGATGCCTTTGTCGCGGGCCGCCTCCGCCGCCTCAGGTGGATTGTGCGGCAACCCGAGCGCCGCCGACGCTCGCGCCGCAAGGAGCGTGGCGCTGTCATCCACCGCGACGATGGCATCCAGCGGGCGGACCCGCGCATAGGAGATAATGGCCCGGGTTGCCGCTTCGACATCGGAGAAATCCGTCTTCAGCGGCACATCCCACTCGTCAGCTAATTGGGGCGGCAAATCGAGCGCGCGCACGACCTCGACGTCCAGCGCGCGCGCAGCCTCGATGAACGCCTCGGCCCGGTACGTGCCGGGAGTGACAAGCAGCAGGAGGCGTTTTCGGGACACAGGCGCGGCGTCATGTGCCCTGCTGACACGTGAGTGTCGGGTTGATCCAGGTTTAGGTGGCTTCTGCGGCATATCGAATCGCTTTGAACAACAGTGGGTAACAGCGCCGACTCAGGCCATTGTCGCCAGACGCGCTTCATACCGTAGCACACCATCCGGGGTCGCGTCCCATCGACGCCGTTATCAGTCCTGTTAATAACGGCCGCATCTGGTCAACCCGTGGGTCGTTGAAGCTCGCGCCCGCCCCAAGTCGGGGGGCGCCACAAGTCGGCGCAGCCAGGCGCCAGCCATGTTCGCTCCGAGCGTGGCACTAGTACTCAGTCCAGTCGGCTTTTGACAACCGGGTAGAGTTTCTTTAGTTTGACACGTGCTTGCCGGCTGGTGAACTGCCAGTCGATCGTGGTCCGACCGGCGTTGCGCTCTTCCTCCAGCGCGCTCACCCGCCGCTCTAAGGTCACCCGGTCGCCTACCGGCCGCGAGAGGCAGCCGCGCTCGAAGACGCTGATCTCGATCTCAGCTTGGTTGAGCCAGCTGCCATGCTTGGGGGTGTAATGGAACTCGAGGCGGGTCAGGATGCGCCAGGCCTGCTGGGGCGGGAAGGTCTCGTAGAGCGCGCCGGCGGTGTGGGTGTTGAGGTTGTCCTGCACTACGCAGATTCGCTCGGTGTCGGGGTAGCACTCTTCGACCAGATAGCGCAGCACCTCGGCGTAATCGCGCTTGGTGCGGTGGTCCTTCACCGCTACGTGGCGCCAGCCGGCCAGTGGCTCGACCATGACGAAGAGGTTGGCGGTGCCCTGCCGCTCGTACTCGTAGTCCCGACACTCGACATGCCCGGGCGCCATCGGCAAGCCCGGACGCACGTCGGCATGCAGCACCACCGGCTTCTCGTCGAGGCAGACGGTGGGGTAGCGCGCGTCGTAGGGCATGGCGTAGAGCGCCAAGACGTCTTCCATCGCCGCCACGAACTCGCCGCTCACCTCGGGGATACACCACTGCCGGTGCCGCCAGGGCTTCAGTTCGTTTTTTTCATAAGCGCCCGGATGGTTTCGGGGGAGATCTTCTCGACGAAGCCCAACTCGACCGCCTTGCCGGCCAACATGCGCAGCGTCCAATGATCGTGCCCATCCGGGACGGGACTGCAGGCGATGGCGACGAGGTGAGCTTGCTGCGAGCCGGTCAGCGATTGGCGATAGCGGACCTGCCGCTTGTGGCGTACCACCGCATCCACGCCGCCTTCCTCGAAGCGGGCACGGACGTTGAGCACGGTGTTGCGGCAGACGTCGAACGCGCGACCGATCTCGGCTATGCTCCAGCCGTCGCCCAGTTTGAGCAGGACCTGGGCGCGGGTGCGCGCACGGGCGCTCTCGAGGCCCAAGTGGACGAAGGTGTGCAAGCGGGAGCGATCGGTCTCGGACAACGTCACGGTGTCGGCGGCCAGTACGGTGACCGTCTGGGGGGATTTCTCGGGAGAAGTAGCAGCCATCGTCATGAGCGCCTCCTTCGTTGCTTGTGAGCATACCCCTGCTGCCAATCCCCTTCTGGACTGAGGACTAGGCGAGCTACGTGCTGACTGCTAGACGTGAGCGAGGATGAGACTCACTCGGGATACGGGAGCAGCTCTCGGCACGCCGTCTCGAAGAGCCAGCGCTCGTAAACTGTGGGAGACCAGCCGCGCTCCAGCACCAGCGCGCGGTAGACCTCGGTCCCTGCAAGCGCGTACAGCGCATCCGCCGCTGCCTCAACCGTCAACCCCGGCCGCAGTCCGCCGCGGGAGGCAAGGCCCGACACAGCGCGACGCATCGCGTCCAGGTGGCGCTGGCGCCAGAGCATCCAGAGTCGCGCCAGTTCCGGATCATTCCCCTGCTGGCTGCGCAGAAGGTCCGCGATGAGCCAGGCGCGCTCATTCACCAGACATATGATGCGCGCGCCGAGGCGCACCTGCTCCACCGGGTCGGCGTCTTCGTCCACCTGCTCCACCTGCTCCACGCTCAGCTCAGGCGCCGCGGCGATCTCTTCGGCCAGCGCGCCGACCATCGCCGCCCGGCCGGCGAAATGCAGATAGACCGTCGCCAGCGCGACCTTGGCCTCGCGCGCGATCATCTCCATCGTAACCGTCATATAACCCTGCGCGGCAAAAAGGCGCACTGCGGCCGCGAGGATGCGCCGCCGCGTCGCGCCGGCCTGCCGCTGGCGCTTGGGCGAATGGTAG